>JAFGQN010000093.1 GCA_016935665.1 Deltaproteobacteria bacterium
GAAACTGCCCGATTACAGCTTCACAAGCCAGCGTCACATGAAAACATGAATGCCGAAGCCTTTGAGAGACTGATTGATGATAAAATAGCCCAGCAGGAAAAGCAAACCGCAGAGAACATGAGATGTAGTGAGCAGACCTTCCTGGGTATGGACGCCGTACTAAAGCAATCACACAAAGATAAGCCGCAATCACACGAAGAACGGCGGGGACTAAATCCAAAATTTTTCGCCATGGACAAATGGCTGCGAATCGATGCAATCAAACGCTATAAACAGTTTGTCTCAAGCTACTGGGAAGCTAGCTGACAGCCTGGGCGCAAAATCCGTATTATGCATCTTTTGCGAAATTGTCTTTTATTATGTAAGCGTGCGTTATACCATTGGGCGTTGTTTATCTTTTTGGGTTGTGATGCTTTTCTAGCAAAAAAAAGGAGAAGATGTGAACCATTTTGCAAAAAAAATCGTGTTTTGTATTTGCTGCGTCTCCCTCGGCGCGGCGAAATGTGACGACTTTCCCTGGGATCCTGCGGATACAGACAGTACGACGGTTGAAACGGATTCCGATGTCGATACGATGCAGGATTCAGACACCGGTGACGTGGATGTGATTTCCGGTGCAACACCGGGAGTCAGCCGCGTTGCGCTATCGGATTCGCACAGCGGTTGGGGAAAAAGCAACTGCCTCTCATGTCACACTACGGCACATGCCAACGATCATGCCATTGGAGATTGTGTCACTTGCCACGGCGGGAACAATGCACCAATGCGGCCATTGGGTCACAGGGATCTGGGGTGTAAACGGTGTCACATGGATGCGCACCCTGATATGGAAGTAGAACTGGATGGCTGCAGAGCCTGTCATGAGCCGGCTGTTCAGACAGGAGAGACCTGTGCATATGAGGAAAACTATGATGTCGTCGTCATCGGCGCAGGGGGCGGCGGACTGGCAGCGGCAGCAATGGCATCTCGCAGCGGCTTCAAGGTGCTTCTCGTTGAACAGCATTACAAAACCGGCGGCTGCATGGGGGCGTTTAAGCGGGGCGATTATCGTTTTGAGGAATCGCTTCACGCTTTTGACGGTTTTGGCCTCGCGTATCTCGACGCGCTTGGTATTAGTGACGTGGTCACTCCGGTGTCCGGTGAAACTATGTACCGGGTCATCACCCCTGGCCTCACCGTTGATGTGCCGTCTAACAAAATGGCGTATCGAGACACCCTCAAGGCAACATTCCCGGAAGAAGCTGACAATATTGACGCGCTCTTCGAAGGGTTTACAGTGATGGGACCTGGATTTCCGGGAATGACTCTGACCGATGTTGTTGCGTCTTACGGCATAGAAGACAATCAGCTCATGGCGATATTTACAGTGCTTTCCTGCTTCCTCGCTCTCTCCCCTGCGGCGGTTCCGGCAGATGCAATGACCGCCATGTGGGATTCCTACCACCTAAGGGGCTTTCATTACTTTGACGGGGGATCGCAGTCGATTGTGGATGCGCTTGAGAATGTGATTCTCGAAAATGGCGGAACAATTAAACGCCACACCACAGCAACCACGATTACCGTGGAAAACGGTCGGACAACCGGTATTCGCACCCAGGACAACGGATGCTATAACGCTTCCGCGGTTATTTCCAACGCCAGTGGGCCCGCAACGTTCCTCGAGCTTCTGGATGAAACGTCGCTGTCCAAAGACTTTCTGGATACCGTGAAAGCCAAACAACCAGCTTCGTCCCGAATATCGATGGTGTTTCTGGGCGTCGATGCTGACTACACACAATACTTCCCAGAGGGCTCCCACGAGATTTTTGTTAACTCGGGCGCCACTGCCATGGAGCCAGGTGTCGATCCCAACCGATGTGATCCAGACAAAGTTGATTTCATTATCGGCAACTATTCTGTTCACGATCCGGGCGCCGCGCCCCCAGGTAAAAACGCTATTGTCATTACCGGTGACAACATGGATTTCGACTGTAATGATTCCTGGGAATTTGACATTTCATACGACACCTATTCCATGTACAAAAACGTGATGGCCGAGGTGCTGATAGCCCGTGCTGAAGAATACCTCCCAGGGCTATCCGAGCATATTGAATTTATGGAGGCGGCGAGCCCCCGGACAATTGAGCAGTTCACCCGGAATCCCAGAGGCTCCTGGATGGGGTGGCAGATGGAGGCGCCCAGAGAAATAAATGTTCAGGGGACAACAACGCCTATCGACGGGTTGTTCATGGCGGGTGCATGGACGCGCGTCGGCGGACAATCCGTCTCCCTTGCCTCAGGAATTGAAGCGGCAGCTGCAGTTAGCGCGTATCTGAGCTCGGCAGAAACGACAGAACCGTTAAAGTGATGCTTTTCAATTAACGCTTTTTTTCGCATCGGTCACGTCATCGGGCGCACAAAGCCCCGGGCTGTCACATGCCAGCTGCATACCAGTCACATGCCAGTCACATACCAGTCACATACCAGTCACATAAAAGATGCCTACCAGTTTTCCATAAAACAAATGGTCTGGCCAAAAGAATTCGAAAGCAAAGACATCAACATCCACTTACCCATTGTCAACGCCCTCCTAATGTTGGCCCGTGGAAATCCATAGAGCATTTTGCCAATAGTTGGGATACACCCAAAATGCTGTGGATAGCTGGTATGCGTCGTTCAAAATACCGGACAGGATTGTCAGAACATCATTTTTTTCGAATATCCAATGGCCGAATACCATTTAAAAAGCGATTCAAGGATGAAATGCTCCGGTGAGTCAATTCAGCCATGCGCTCGCCATTCAAATCCTCATTCAGTTGCCCATGTAAAATATCCGCAGGTGTGGACTTAGCCTCGCCACCTGCCACTGCAAGAAAAGCGAGCAGCTCTTTGGAGTGTGTGCTGGAAAGCAGCGACAAAATAAACTGATGCAGATTCAGCCGCATATGGAATTCAAAATACGTCTGGATGCATGTCTTATTGCTTCTATTACTTTGGCGCATCTTATTGAGTTCATATCCGAGAATGATAAAATCGCACTTTTTCACGCCCGCATTTTCACAATCGATTGTTATCGCGCCACAATTGCAAAACAGAATGCTTCCAACGAACATTGTGCCAGGAACTATTAAACAGGCAAAGTGGCTACGATGCATATTCATTCGCTTTTCGCTAAATCCGTTTTCACTCCCACTGGTCCACCCGCCGCAATCCATTACGGACGGCAGCCTCCCGTGCCCGTTGCAGGTCATTCCCGTGTGAAACGGTTCCGATTTGTGCATCGCCAACCGCCTCATGGCAGGGGTGGTATTGGTTCATTACGTTTACAGCTGTGTTGACAGAGAGGGATTTTAAAAAGGACATGATCTTTGCCGCATCGTCACCCGCATTGGGCATTGCCAAATGACGCACCAACATGCCGGATTTGGCCATACTGTTTTCGACGATCAAATCGCCCACCTGTCGGTGCATTTCCTTGAACGCCTCCATGCATATATCCGGGTAATCCGGCGCGTTTAAATAGCGACGGGCCAGCTCTTTATCGAAGAATTTAATATCCGGCATGTAGATATCCACAATGCCATCGAGCAGTTCCAGGGCGGCTACCGACTCATACCCGCCGCAGTTCCAGACAATTGGCAAATCAAAGCCACCCTCCAGCACAACCGGCAACGCTTCCAGAATCTGCGGCAACACATGGGTGGGGGTAACCAGATTCAGGTTATGACACCCAAGATGGTGAATGGACAAAAATATTTTTGCAAGCGCATCCGCAGACACTTCCTGAGAGACATGCGTTCGATGGGCAATATCCCAGTTTTGACAAAAGGCGCACCGCAAATTGCATCCGGCAAAAAATACAGCGCCGGAGCCGTGCCGTCCCACCAGGCAGGATTCCTCTCCCATGTGCGGCCCAAAAGATGCCACCTGCGCGTGTCGTCCCACACCACACACACCGATCTCGTTTTTTAATCGATTGACACCGCAACACCTTGGACACAGATGGCACGAAGCCAGCATGGCATGGGCCTGCTCGATGCGCTGTTCCAACAATTGTCCCTTTTGTTGCGGGCGCCCATCCCGAATCCCGGTGTTTTTTGTTTCCAACTTCATTATATAGATATAACGCACTCCAAAAAAAAATCTATGCAATGATAACACGGACATTGGCAAGGAGTACCGTTACCAAATTGTTTGGAGTATTCTGATATGCCAACTGCTCATTCAAATGAAAATTCCAGGCGTGTGCATTTTATAGTAATGTGCACCCAGTGTACTGGTAGCTTATTTGTGGATTCCCGATGGAAATGCGACAGTTTCAGCGCTGTCTCGCCAGATGCTCCTCATAGGTCATCTCTTCCATCTCTATTATCTGCAGCGTATCGACTTCCTGCGCAGTTTCAATGCTCAGCGATTTCGAAGTGTTCGTTCCACCACGAACCAAACCACCGCCGTATACAAGATTTGCCCAGTCATTGTAAGAGTTCAGAACGCTCAGTCCACCGTTTCCGCCAATATTGGACGACACGTACGCATCAAAGGTATCGCCGTCACAATTCCAGTCAATCGCCCCATCTACCGGTGTAAAAACGCGACTGCCGTTCGGGCAGTTGAAATAGGTGCGATACCCGGCCAATTCCGCGCCGCCGCCCAATCCAAACCCTTCATCCAGATTGCGTTCGTCAAGGGAGGGAATATCAAACCTCTGGTAATCAAAGTGCCCGGACGTTCCATCTCTGAAGACGCCCTCTGTTGTATACATGTAGTTCATGACACTCAGATAATTCGGTTTATCATTTTCATGGTCGCCACCGCCGTGTCCCAAACCCAAATCGTGCCCAAACTCATGAATAAACAAACCTGTTTTCTCTGCATCCGTTCCGCCATTATTGTTGTTCCACTTGCCAAGCGTTACCACAAAATACGAATTGGGAATGTTAAATGCGTTACCGGAGGAGCTCCCCCCATCGTAAGCATCCGCCCAAATCATGTAAAAATAGATACCCGTTCGTACCGGATCGAAGTGCGTGTTCATCAACGCACCAAACTCTGAACCAACAGGATTCAAATCTGCATCATGTGGCACCTGCTCATCCAATTCAAGATGAATAGTAATGCCATCAATCCCATCGGGATTTGATACAGGGGCATTGGCAAACACATCCACAATACCATCCAGGACGTTCTGATTTGGACCAAGACCATTGGCCGCACTGGTGCGCACCATGTAATCCATCTCCACAAACAAATCCTTGTGAACATAACTGGCACCCAGAGCAGGCAGGTCAATATCTATCTCACCGTCATCATCCGCGTCGTACCCATGAAGCTCCCAGCCATTCAACAGACTGTCGCCATCCGCATCGGCAAAGTAATCTGTCAGCATAAGCACCTGTATATCCGAATAGCCGCTGTCGCCACTTTGACCAATAGCAAAGACACGCCAATAATAAACTCCAGCAACGGTGCTTTTCAACGCATAGTTGCTTTCAGTCAGCGTTTCATCAATCACGAGTGTGCTAAATGAACTGCTTGAAGACAGTTGAAACCGGTAGGCAACCGCGCCTTGAGCGTCCGTCCAGTCGAAATTAAAATATGCGCCAAACGAACCAGTTTGTGGACTTTGCACCACAGGCGTGTTTGGCACCAGCGGTGTGTAGCCGAAACATGGAATCCCGTTTACCATAAAATTCTCCGGCGCTGCATTGTCGCCACTATACGACATATTGAACCCAAATGTCGCTGCCCCCCCATTGGGCTGGAGGAGGCCATTCCAATCGCCATTGGTCGCCTCCACAACCGATCCCTCCTGACTGAATGTGGCACTCCACATGTTGGAAATGCTCTGATCTCCCTCAAATTCCCACGAGACCGTCCATCCATCAATGACGTCAATGTAATTATCATTATAGACTGTTACATTAACTGTGGCGCCGAAACCCCAGTCATCGACAATATTGTAGTCAATATCGCAATATGTCTCCGGTTCATCCGGCACCGTCTGAGCAACGACAGGATGAGCTGCCACCAATCCACCAGCGCAAAACAACGCAGACAATAGAATGCATCTTAGATTTGATTTCTTTTTCATTTTTTCTCCCTCGTGAAATGTGACTGTTATACCGATAGCGCAACAGGTCACCATGGATGCCCGCTGTCTGTGACAGACCGGGAACCAAATTGAATGTGGCTGAATAGTTTGATGCGAGGCGATTGCAAGCCAGATGCCAGGGCAAAACATTCACTGCCAACAGGGAAGAAGCGATACCGAAGACTTTATATTCACATCAAGCGCGAAAGTAGGTCGCTCAAACTGCAATCTCCACGTCGCATCGCGCTGTGCGGGCAGACCCAAAATGCCACATGAATATGGCAAACGACAGGGACCGGCAGGGATTAAAAACAAATGGTTTCGACAAACGGCGTCGTACCCGCCTCGGGCAACTATTCCAAAAGAATATTAATGGCCTCAACGCCCATGCCCCCTGGATAGGCATATGAATCTGACTCGTCGTAACCCACCACCAGCACATTGATTCCCGTGGTATTATCGGCACTGCCAATGGTGTGCACGCCATCCGCCACTGGAACACGGGCCACCTGAAAACCAGTATCGATCACATCGACAAAGAGTGCGTCATCCAGCGGCTCGTCATCCAGCAGCACCTCTATACCGGTCGGACGCGTCACCACCAGTTCATCGGTACGCCACGATACGGGAACCAGTATCACGTAACGGGCGAGATACTGTTCGGTGGGACTCACGTACACCATGGATGGATCGCCAAACCCATTTGTATTTTCCGTGCTGAATCCGGTCATATATTCCATAACGGCAATGGGTTTATCGGCATCGATATAAAAATCTCCGGGATTCTTCTGCGTGCCGGTTACCATGAATTCCGCCACCTCACCGCGACCCAGCGTCAACGTATTGCCGGGCAGTCCTGCCACATCCGATACTGCCGACAATGAAATCTGCGTGTCGTCGCTGCCGGCGTATATCTGCCACATTACACTATCTGTGGATTTGTCGTCCCCTATGCCGCGTACGGGCAGGCGCGATGCCACAAATGTTTTGCCCCAAAAGCGCATCCCAGGCAGCTGCTCCTCCAGATGATCTGCAGCCCCGGAGTTTTCGGGGATGGTCGCATTGGGATGGTCAATAAAAAGCACCACCGGATGGTTCGCATTGGAAGTCACTCGAGTGCCCGTAAAACTGCCCTCCTCGCCAACAATGCTGGCTTCGGTGGCCACGCGCAGCACATCACCTTCGTCGAGCAGCACCTTAAAGGGCAGTTTTTCGGATGGATACACCACATCCGGTTCATCATCCTGTCCGGGGCGCTGCACGATGCCTTCGAGGGGGGTGACCGTTGGGTCCACAGTCACTTCGGTGCCATCGGCGGTAGCCGCCACCACAAATGCGGAAGAGCCCAGGTTGCCACTGTGTGGCGAACCCACCACATCGTAAGTGAGACTGAGAGACGTGACCGGAATCAGCAACGATGCATCGGACATGGCCAGGCGACTTTCGATGGGGCTGAACTGATAGGCGACAATAGGCACGTTGGATTCAATGCGAAACGCCGCTTTGAGAGTAACCCCGGTGTAGGTGGGCGTGGCATCGTCCAATTCCACTTGCAGCAAACCCATCGGCGCCACATTCTCCTCAACGACCAGGTCCCAGTCATTGGAGGCCGCATTGCCCGAATATACTTTTACCTGGGCCATCTCACTTTGGTGTACGTTGGAGAGCGCCACACCAAACTGCATTCCCAGATTGGATGGATCCCGCAACAGATCAACTGCATAAAACAAACATCCCACTGCCGTAGTGGACGCCGCCGCCTGTGTGCATGTGGTGGGAATAGGCACAGAATACAACAACGCGCTGTCTGTATCGCCATCCTCATCGCTGTCGCTGTCCCCATCCGCATCGCTGTCGCTATCCCCATCCGCATCGCTGTCGCCATCCGTATCTGCATCCCCGTCTGAATCGCCGTCTCCATCCGTATCCACATCACCATCGGCTATCGTATCATCGCCTTTGCCTGATGTGACCGCAGTGCCACACCCCGTCATCCATATCAGACAGCTGAACACTGCAACACAAACTTTTTTTACCAAAGCTTTCTTCATTTGCGTCTCCTGTGGGGTTACTTGTGAGACTTCGATTGTAGTGGACTCAAAGGCCACATGCAATTGGGTTTTCCGACTACAGGAAGTAATGGGAGTTCAGGACAACGAATTCGTCACACATCGAAAATGAAACCCGTAGATGGCCAGAGTGACGGCCAACGGCAGTTTTTTTGGACACGTAAACATGCAATATATCACCAGCTTCCAGAAATATGCCCTGCCCCTTTCCACAATACCGAGTATCCACAGGGCCAGAACAAACGCTCGAATGTCATGCATCCGCAGCTTTATGGGGAAATGTGCCGGCAATCTGTAATCGCGCAACAATGTTTTCACGCGCAAAAAATATGCCCGTGGCGAATAAATGGTGCGCAAAATCCGGTTGTACCCATCTTTGAGTTGATGGAAACTCATTTTTGGGATGAAGTTCATGGATGCATCCATGTTGTCCCCACTCATTATCCCCAACAGTCGGTGTTCTTTTTTCATGCGCGAATACAGTTGCGTTCCAGTTGGTGCGTTGAGCAGCCCCACCATTGCAGTGGCGATACCGCTTTCCTGAATAAAGCGAATTTGTCGGTCGAAAATGTCCAGCGGATCACTGTCGAATCCCACAATAAACCCCGCCGACACCACCAGTCCGCTGTGCTGAAGCGTTTTCACCGACTGTACGAGGTCGCGATGTTGATTCTGTTTTTTTCCACATTCACTCAACCCGTCATCGCTGGGCGTTTCGATGCCAATAAACACCGAATCAAATCCCGCCTGGACCATTTGCTGCTGCAGCTGTGCATCGTCGGCCAGGTTAATGGATACTTCTGTCATAAATTTAAACGGATAGTGACGCGCTTTCATCCAGGATTGAATAGCAGGCAATGTGTGCTGTTTGAGCTTTTTCCTGTTTCCAATAAAGTTATCGTCAACAATAAAAACTCCGCCACGCCACCCGGCACTGTACAGGGCATCCAGCTCGGCAACCACATTTTCGCTCTGTTTGGTGCGCGGCACATGACCGTTCAGTCTGGAGATTCCGCAGAACTCACAATTGTATGGACACCCTCTGGAGTATTGCATCACCATTGATGCGTACTTTTTTAGATTAATAAGCGACCACATGGGGACGGGTGTTTTGGCCAGAGAGGGAAATTCATTGGATGTATATACCTTGCATGGGGTGCCGTTTTGCACATCCGCCACAAATTGAGGCAACGTTTGTTCAGCTTCGTTCAGTATGTAGTGATCGACCCCTTCGAACAAACCGGGGTCAAGAGTGCACAAGGGTCCGCCAAGTACCACTTTGGTGCCTGTCAGGTGACACCTGTGAATCACATCCTTCATGCATTCGAAGTGAATGTTCATTCCCGTTAAAAAAACATAATCGGCAAAGCGCAAGTCTTTGTCACGCAATCTTGAAACGTTCATATCAACGAGTTTGAGATGCCAGTCTTTGGGAAGCATCGCCGCCACAGTCAACAATCCCAGCGGTGGTTGCGACGCTTTTTTTCCAACAAACCGAACGGCGTGATGAAAACTCCAGAACGTTGCCGGCGTTCGTGGTTGTACCAGTAAAATTTTCATAACTGCACCTCACTTTCCAAAGCTTCCCTTCAGCCCGTACTCTACTGCAAATATGTGGATTCGATGTCACATCCGTATGGCGGTTTTGTCATCAGTATGTAATGAATTTGCCCAATTGGAGCGATGTGACTTTTCAGGCGGGTCCAGACGCGTTGGCCAGGCGTGTCAAAACGTTCCAGTCATCCCCAGAGCAGCCGGTCCTATCAAGGGGGAGAAAGAAATCGGTGCCAGCTGTTCACTTCGTTTGGGCTTCGCGGGCAGTTTGGGAGAAACCACGGCCATAACAACGGACCCGACTATGGCGGCGCCCCCAATGGCCAGAGACGTAATTCTGGCCACATTCAACACATCCCGTCGTTTGGATTCCTTATCATACCAGTCGCCCCAGTAATCGATATCCTCGGGGTCAGTTGAAGACAACCATTCGGCGTGGTACGCATCCACATTTTTATCCGCATCTGCAATCATCACGCTCATCACGCCGCCCGCCACCAGACCGCCAGCCCCCAGCACGCCCAGCGAGGTTCCAAGGATAATGAAGGGGCGTCGTTTGTCTTTTGTGGGCTTCACATCCACTTCCCATTTTTCCATTTTTTTGGCGTACTCGGCATCCAATTTGCGCTGCTCTTCCTGACGTTGGGCCAATTTCGCATTGCGTTGCTCAATTTCCCGTTTGTGCATTTCATTGCGCGACAAATCGGGGACATCCACAATGGGGTACGTAACGTCCGCCGCAGCCTCCACAGAGCTGGGCGCTTCCACATCCGTTGCATTTCCTGGCGAAATGGATAGTTTTTCAAGGACTGTTTCAATGGGGACGCCAAAGCTCATTCCCTCAAAGCCCTGCAACGCCACTTTCCAACTGACCATGGCCACAACATGACCGGCGTCATCCAGCAGCGGACCCCCACTGTTGCCAGGATTCAAACTGGCGTCGGTTTGTACAAACCATTTGCCCTCTATCTGGCGCACGCCGCTCACAATGCCACTGGACACCGAAAAGGCAAACTCCTCACCCCCTGGCGAACCAATGGCATACAGTGTTGTTCCGGTTTTCACCACATCAACGGAAAGCGGCAGGCACCGATTGGCAGGCACATCTGCCTTGAGCAGGGCAACATCGAAATCCTTGTTGCGCCTTACGACGGTGGCCGTTGCCAGCGTTCCGTTGTTAAATGCAATATCCACCTGCTGTCTGTGGCCGATGACGTGACTTGCCGTGATTATCAACCCATCGTCCGAAATGAAAAATCCACTGCCCGTACCATCGCCCACCTTCACCACTACACTTGCGGCCTGGGCGTCAGCAATATCGCCAGGCAATGTCATTGCGGCGGCATGACAGTTTTTAAATGTCGCGTTTGTCAAATCCGTTTGGGGGCCATCACCGGTTCCCTCTTTTTGAACCTCTGCAAATTTGGGCCGATTTATCAGTGACTTAAGTGTGGCCAGCACCAAATGTTTAATGGCTTTTTCAGCTTCTGTTGCCCGATTGATATACATGAATGATCGGGTCAATACCTTGTATATCACCTCATCGCGTCGGCGGTCGAACAATTGCCATTCCACCCCCATGTCGCATACTTTTTGCCTGGCGAACTGGCCAGCCACCCCACAATCCAGTTCTGTCAACGTTGCGCCCAGAATAAACCGCGCCTCGTTCGACTTGTCCTGATCGAACAACAGGCTTTCCGCCCCTTTCACGTTAAATCCCGCCTTGCGCAACTCTTCGATGATAAACACACGGTACTCGTCGGGAGCGATGGCGATTTCATAATCGTTTTCAACGCGGACAATCAATTTGGAAAACGACAGAGAACCCAGTTTGTCAGTGGGCGCAATCTGAGCCTGGGAAATGTTGCTCTGAAGTATTAACACAGTCACCAGCAACGCTGCCAGCGAAACGGCTAATCTGTACATCGGTCCGACATTGAAATTACCCCATCCTTTTTTTTTGTAACGTCGCAAGTGAATTTCTCCTGTTCAACTGTTCAACTGCTCAAGCAAAATGTTTAAAACGAATCAGTCTTCCAAAATCGGTCGTTCGTCACCATGAAACTATTGGCCATTCAACCAGGGGCGGTTCCCCATTGTAAAGCTACAACCATATCGTTTGCCTGTATAAAGTCAACCGAATTGGACACCCTTTGCGGCAACTTGCACAGGACCGGTTTGGCGGCAACACTTACAATATCCATAAATACAACCATCAAAAAAGCCTGACCTGCGCGGGTTTGGTAATCGCAGCAGAAACCGAATGCGTGCGCACAAGGGAATCGCGCCGCGAAAGGAGACAAAAACCATGACGGCAAAAAACAAGCAGGTTTATTTTTTTGGCGGAAAAAAGGCGGACGGAAATGCGGCCATGCGCAATCTGCTGGGTGGCAAAGGCGCCAATCTGGCAGAGATGGTCAATATTGGGATTCCAGTGCCACCGGGGTTCACCATCTCCACTAAAATCTGCAACACCTACCTGAATTTGGGAAACCGACTGCCGGACGGACTGACAGCACAAGTGGATGCCGCGCTGTTACGAATGGCCCGAGTCTCCCAAAAACGCTTTGGCGACAAAAAGAATCCGTTGCTGGTTTCCGTGCGCTCCGGAGCGGCCATTTCCATGCCGGGCATGATGGACACCATACTGAATCTGGGAATCAACGATGACGTGGCCCAAACACTGATAAAACGTACCGGCAACGACCGTTTTGTCTATGACGCGTACCGCCGTTTCATCATGATGTACTGTGAAATAGCTCTGGGCATGAGCAGGGAGCCGTTTGAAAAACTGATAGTGGATGTGAAAAAGCGATTGGATGTTTGCTATGATTTTGAGGTACCTGCAAAAGAACTTAAAACAATTGTGCAAAAATCAAAGCGACTGCTGACAAAAGCCGGATTCGAATTTCCCGAAGATCCCATGGACCAGCTGTGGGGCGCCATCGCGGCGGTTTTTCGCTCCTGGCAAAATCCCCGGGCCATTACCTACAGGGAACTCAATGGCATTCCCGATGGCCTCGGCACTGCGGTAAACGTTCAGGCCATGGTATTTGGAAATACCGGTCCAGCCAGCGGCACCGGTGTGGCGTTTACCCGCAACCCCGCTTCTGGTGAAAAACGATTTTATGGCGAATGGCTGCAAAACGCCCAGGGCGAGGATGTGGTGGCCGGTATTCGCACACCGCATCCTCTGGAGGGCCGCAGTAAAAGGTCCCACGCGTTGAACCGGATAATGCCCGATTGTTACAGAAAACTGCACACCATCCAGCAAAAGCTGGAGAAACACTATCGCGATATGCAGGATTTGGAATTCACCATCGAAGACGGCAGGCTCTGGCTGTTGCAAACCCGAAATGGCAAGCGCACGGGTCCCGCCGCTGTTCGAATGGCCGCGGACATGGTTAAAGAAAAGCTAATCACCCCCGAGGAGGCGCTGCTACGGGTTTCACCGACGCAGATAGATCAGCTGCTTCGTCCCGTGTTCGAACCCCATGCGGAAAAATTGGCGCCTAAACTGGGTCGGGGGCTCCCTGCCGGTCCAGGTGCAGCAACGGGGCGACTGGCGTTCAGCGCAGCAACCGCAGTGGAAATGGCGAGTCAGGGGCCGGTGATTCTGGCACGCACAGAAACTTCACCGGAAGATATTGCAGGAATGGCCGCAGCGGAGGGCATTCTGACCACCACTGGCGGAATGACCAGTCACGCAGCGCTGGTGGCGCGGCAAATGGGAAAAGTATGTGTGGCGGGTTGTGCCGCAGCACATATGGATTATCGTAAACAACAGCTGCAGATTGGCAACGCCACATTTAAGGAAGGCGATTACATCTCCCTGGATGGTTCCACTGGCATGGTCATGGGCGGAGAAGTGAGCACGACCCCATCCGAGGTGATTCGCGTCCTTTTGCATCATCGAAAAACCAAACATTTGTCCCCGGTGTATCACGCATACGAGATGATGATGACATTTGCGGACCAGTACCGTCGTCTGGGGGTGCGCACCAATGCAGATCAGCCGGAGCAGGCACAGGTGGCCATAGCCTTTGGCGCAGAGGGAATCGGACTGTGTCGCACGGAACACATGTTTTTTGGCGAGGGAAAAATCGATGCCATGCGGGAGATGATTCTGGCCGAAAATACAGAGGCCCGCGAAGTTGCGCTTAGAAAGCTGTTGCCCCTGCAGCGCAAGGATTTCCAGGGACTGTTCAAAGCCATGAACGGTCGCCCGGTGACCATCCGAACACTGGACCCGCCGCTGCATGAGTTTTTGCCCACATCCAAAAAGGACATCCATGCCCTCGCAAAGCAACTGCAGCTGCCGCCCAAAAAGGTGGAAGCACGCATCCAATCATTGCACGAATTCAATCCCATGCTGGGTCACCGCGGTTGTCGTCTGGGCATCACCTATCCCGAAGTGACCGCCATGCAGGCCCGCGCCATTTTTGAGGCCGCGGTGAAAGTGGCTAAAAGCGGCATAGCGGTGTTTCCCCAAATCATGATTCCGCTGGTGGGCAAAAAAGAAGAATTGGCCCTGCAGGTGAAACTGATTCACGACATCGCCGAAGCTGTATTCAAGGAGAAAGGCAAAAGGCTCAAGTACCTGGTGGGCACCATGATTGAGATTCCCCGCGCCGCCGTAACCGCCCACGAGGTGGCCGAGCACGCGGATTTCTTTTCATTTGGCACCAACGACCTGACCCAAATGACTCTTGGGGTATCCAGGGATGATGCGGCCAGTTTCCTCACCGAATATCAGCAGTTGGGGATTTACGACCGCAACCCCTTTGAGGCCCTGGACCAAAGCGGGGTGGGTCAACTTGTTGAAATGGCCTGTGAGAAAGGACGCGCGCAAAAACGCTCACTGGAACTGGGCGTGTGCGGCGAACACGGCGGCGAACCGTCCTCCATTGAGTTCTTTCACCGGGTGGGCCTCGACTATGTATCCTGTTCCCCCTACCGTGTCCCCGTCGCCCGCCTGGCCGCCGCCCAGGCTGCCATCCGTCATCCCGGCAAACGACTGCACAAAGTCGCGTAAAACAACATTCATCCTTCCAGCGAAAACAGATAAATTCAAATTTGTCCAAATGAGCGCAATACAGGCTGCTAAAGAAGTTCCACATGGCTTCGGTGATGAATTGGGGCCAGTTGTGGCCGTCGCTGTGCCCGCACAACTGGTCGTCACGCCCCCGGAACTGTGACCGGTGGCGAAAATCCAAATTTGTCCTCCCGTTTTGATGTTGGTTCCCTGCAACGGGGGTATCACTCCGTTTAAGATTTGGCTGCATCTTCCAGTATTCCAGGAAATGCTTTTTTTCCTGTCACCGGTTTATGGGTTTGGCCCCAAAGCGGAAAGCTGCTTATAATTATCCCATATGAGGTTTAAATGAAGCGTGAATTCAATACCCCGGATGAGATGCTGAAGCGATTAATATATGTCGTATACCTGGCATGTCTTTTTTTCGGGTTTGGGTTTGCCATCATGGGAATCCTGGGCGGCCAGCTATTTGCCGCTTTGTTGTCAGTGGTCTTTTTGCCGGCAGCAGTCGCCCTGAAAATATATGGCGGACGCCACCTCGAATTCAAACGTCTGGCTGAATCCTTTCCACTGGGAAGCCTGGGCGACTCCATATCCAAAGAAACCAGATCCCGCTTCGAAACCCTCGTTACCGCGTTTCATACAGCCGACGACTGGACCGAACGCCAGGCTATCCGGCTGGAAATGACCGAAATGGTGCAGGTCCAACCCCTGCTGCGCCACGTCTTCGACCGGGAAATTGCCGAAATCCATCCCAGACTATTCTCCAATACCCGAGATTCAGTGGATTCATAGCGCGAACTCCAACGCACGGTAAAAAATCGCGAGGCTGGAATCCATTTCCGCAACAAACGGGCTTGAAGTCGCAAAGAATGCTCTCGATATTCGTTGCCATTGTTCGCATTTGTGTCACAGTTGAATCATTGTAAAGGAATATTACATTTACATACTGAAGTGCCACACTCGCCCGGACACGGGAGAATAGTCATGAGTGAGAGGAGAAGACATGTTCACACCTGAACTCGCGCGAATCGTCAATGGGATACTTTTTAAACAGACTGTCTACGAAGACGGAGACTGGCCAATCGAGGCAAAACTTGATGTACTTCGAGAATCCCTGAATGTTGTCGAGGGTCTGGTTTACGATCCTGGTTTTCGGTTCACGGTTGAGAACGCGTATTCTCTCCGCGACAGGGATCCAGACGTAATTCGCACAGTGATTGGCCACGACGACGCATTGGATGTATTCCTCGAGGATGAAAAGATTCTTCTCAAAAGAGCCGGCATTCCGGAAGAGTACGCTACGACACTTCTGGATGACTTAAAAGAAATGCGTCAGGAGGCGCTTCCTGGTCCAGAGCAGGGAGAAGCGCAGAACGTGTTCGTAGCCCTTGGCCGCCTTTACTACCACCTCAAGGAAATCACCGAGGACGCCGCAGAAAAGATGGAGTCATCCAAATGGGACCAAACCATAGACGCGGTGCTCGCTGGTGAAACGGGCGCACTCCTGATTGGTCTCAATGCCAGCGCACTTGCCGCAATGATTGGACTGAGTGCTTCAAGCAGTGCGGTTTCAACCGTATTTGGCGGCGCCCTCATCAGTCGGGTAAAACCATTGCTCGCGAAGAAATAGTTTCAAGAGTAATTCATCCGATGCAGAGACGTGGCCCCACGCCTGGTCATATGGCTTTTGCCCTAAAAAAAGGGCTATGAACACCATGTGAAGTTCACTTGTCAATTCATATACATGCTGTAATCTGTTTTTTGTATTTTTACAAAACCAGGCTGGAGCAAAAATGAGTACAGGAACCAAAATTCTTTCAGCAGTGTTCATCATACTCGCGGTGATTGGCACCATCACTTACATGAATCGAAATCAGGAAACCGATACTACACTGGTGCGGGAGGTGGTCACGGAATCGTTTCCGGTGCGGGTTACAAAAATTGCGCCTAAAAAAGTGGTGCAACAATTAAATCGAATCGCAACAATCGAAGCGGGGAAAGACGTCACACTCAATGCGGAGGTGTCGGGCCGAATTAAAAAGATACACCTGTCGCTTGGGGATACCTGCAAAAAGGGGGACGTACTGGTGTCCCTCGAAAAAGAAACGTATCAGATTGCCGTGATGTCTGCCAAAGCGACCCTGTCTCAGGCGGAAGTGACCCTGAATCAGGCCCAAAAGACCCTGGACCGCACCGCACAACTGCGCAAAAGCGATGTGGTATCGGCGCACGACGCCGATGTGGCAACCACGGCGGTGGAAAGCGCAAGGTCGGCGGTGGAACAGGCACGCGCCGGTCATCGACTGGCACTGCGAAACCTGAAGGAAACGAAAATCACATGTCCCTTCAATGGACGTGTGGCCCAAATGCTCGTGGAAACCGGACAATCTCTGGGGCCGGGGACATCCGTGGCGCGTATCGTTGATACCGATATGCTGGAACTGACAATCGCCGTTTCATCTACGCAATTGTCGCGTATGACCGAAGGGCAAAAGGTGTTGCTCACTCCCACTGCATTTTCGCAGAACAACACGACTTATGAAGGAACTGTGGCCCACCTCGGGGTGGCCGCAGATGCCAATACAGGTCTGTACCCGGTGGAGGTATCCATCGACAACACCAACGGGTCGCTCCGCCCTGGAATGGTGATGCGCGCCAGCAGCGAACTGGGCAGTTGGGACAGCGTGCTGGCTATCAATGCGGACATCGTGCTGGACAAAGAAGGCGAACCGTATGTGTTTGTGGTGAAAAACAACACGGCCCGGCAGCGGTCCGTGCAAACGGGTGAACGAGTGGGAGATGAACTGCTCATCCAGGACGGTATCAAGGCCGGGGAAACGGTGGTGGTATCCGGTCAGGATGCACTGGTGGACGGCTCCAAAGTGTCAATCATCGCCAAGACCCCCCAGGAGGCCCAATGAAAGGGCGATTTTCGCTGGCTCGATTGTCGGTGCACAATCCAGTGTTGGCCAATCTGGCGATGCTGACGGTCATCGTACTTGGCGTCATCTCGCTGATGGGACTGCCCAGGGAGCTGATGCCCGCCATGGACATGCAGTGGGCTTTCATTTCAAAGGTGTATCCCGGAGTGCCACCGGAGGAAATTGAAAAGCTCATCACCATTCCCATTGAGGATGAAATCAAGGATGTGGAAGGCATTGACTTTATTGCGTCCCAGTCCAACGAAAACGCGGCGTTCCTCAGTGTGAAGTTCAAGAGCATGCCCGATGAGGAGTTTCAGCGACGCTTTCAGGATTTGCGCGCCGAAGTGGATAAGGTAACCGGTCTGCCCGAAGATGCCGAGGATACCATCGTGGATTCCTTTTCCACCACCGACATGGTGCCGGTCATCTCCGTGCATCTGTATGGGACCACAGGTGAGCAAAAACTGGGAGATTTGGCAAAGGATTTACGGCAGCAACTGCTCGATATTCCCCATATCAGCAAAGTGCAGCTCACCGGATACAGAGAACGCGAAATCTGGGTGGAGGCCAACCCTGCACAATTGGAAGGTCAGCATCTGTCGCTCGATCAAATTCGAACGGCCATCGCCCTGCATGGACAAAACGTCCCCGCCGGCAAACTGGATGTGGGACGCAGCGAGCTCTTTGTGCGAACCATTGGCGAATTCGACAAGGCAGCCGATATTGGCAAAGTCATTTTACGCACCAGCGGCGTGGGGCAATCGCTGCTGGTGAACGATGTGGCCACCATCACGCCTGGACTTGAAGATGAGCAAACCCGAAGCCGCCTGGCCGGAAAACCGGTGATCAGCTTAACCATTACCAAGCAAAGCACCGGCAGTTCCATCGCTGTAACCGATGAGGTCAAACGCATCAGCAGGGCATTTGCGGCGCGCTCGGGCGACCGGGTGCATGTGGCATTTACCCAGGACTCCTCGGAACAAATCAATGATATTCTGTCCAAACTGACCAACAACGCCGCGGTGGGATTTCTGGTGGTGCTCTTTGTACTGTTAGTCGTATTGGGCATGCGAAATGCGCTATTGGCCGCGATTGGGATTCCCTTAAGCTTCTTTGCCTCGTTCATTTTTATGTTTCAAATCGATGAATCCTTTAACTCCAGTTCGCTCTTCGCTCTGGTACTGGTACTGGGCATCATTGTGGACGACGCCATCATCATTGTGGAAAACTGCTATCGTCACCGGCAGATGAAAAAAAGCTGGAAACAGGCCGCCATCGATGGCACCGAAGAAGTGATGTCGCCGGTCTTTTCGGCCACGGCCACAACCATTGCGGCGTTTTTACCACTCATGCTCATGCCGGGCATCATGGGCAAGTTTTTGCGGATTGTCCCCATTGTGGTCAGTCTGGCGCTGCTGGCGTCACTGCTGGAGGCCTTCTTCATTCTCCCTTCCCACTTTGCCGATTGGCCGGGACGCCATTTAAGCCGCCCAAGGCCCACCCCGCGCTGGCTGCAGCACCTTCAGAATGCGTATACCAGAGGACTGACCAGAGTGGTTCGCTTTCGCTATCTGGCATTCTTTATACTGATGTTTGTGATGGTGCCAGGGGCGGTGGCCATGATTGGTCTGTTGGGGGTCAACGTCTTTCAGGGCGAAGAGGTGGCCACATTTCAGGTGCGTATCACCATGCCCGAGGGCGCCAGTCTTTCCGAAACATCCCGGGTGCTTAAGGAATTTGAAAAGATAGCCCTCGCCCTGCCTAGAAACGAAGTCCGGGAAGTTCACGCCACCGCTGGCCTGATTATTAAAGATGATGACTGGGATTTCCGCTCCAGTGTGGCCCAGGTCTGGCTGGATTTGGTGCCATCGTACGAACGTGCGCGAAGCACTGATGCGATCATGGAATCGTTGAGGCAACAGGTGACAAAAATCCCCGGCCCCATACAACTGGAACTGGCCAAGTTGAATACGGGTCCTCCCATGGGAAAACCGGTCGAAGTAAAGGTGAAAGGACGTTACTTTGAGGAACTGGCGTTAGTGGCGGATCAGTTGAAGCACGTCCTTGGCAGTTTAAACGGGGTGCGCGATGTGGGCGATGACCGGCAGGTGGGCAAAGAGGAAATCCGCATTCACGTGGATGAAGACCAGGCGGTTCGTCACGGACTATCCGTGGCACAGGTGGGCATGGCCATCCGCAGTGCCATTGACGGAACAGTGGCCGAGACCATGTACGACGGCGATGAGGAAATCGACATCATTGTACGCGCGGATATGTCTGCGGTGAAACAACCAGAGGATTTGCAGAGGCTCCCCCTCCTCTCCCCCATGGGGTACACCGTTGCCCTTGGCGATGTGGCCTCCTGGCAGATGAAACGCAGCAGCGGTCTGATCCGGCGGTACAAGGGACAGCGGGCCATCACCGTGTTTTCCGGATTTGACGAAACCAAAATTGACACGCGAACCATCAACAATCGGCTTTTGGCTGAGTTTGAAAAAATTCAGCGGGCCCACCCCGGCGTCACCCTGGATTTCTCTGGTGAGATGCAGGAATTCAAGGACATGTGGGCCAACATCATTTCACTGTTTGCGTTTGGCATGCTGCTCATATACGCCATCCTGGGAACCCAGTTTCGCTCGTATGTGCAACCGCTGGTGATATTCTTTACCATCCCGTTTGCGTTTGTGGGTGCGGTACTGGGACTGCTGATTTCGGGCAACCCATTCTCACTCATTACCATGTACGGCATTGTGGCGCTGGCGGGTGTGGCCGTAAACGACGCCATTGTCCTTGTATCGTTTGTCAACAATGAACGGCGACACGGAATGCCCATAAAAAAAGCCGTCATCGAAGCAGGACGACTGCGCATTCGCCCCATTTTGCTCACCACCCTCACCACCATCGCGGGACTAACCCCCATGGCGCTGGGCATTGGAGGCGCCTCGTTGACCTGGAGCCCTCTGGCCAACACCATTTTATGGGGTCTTGGCGTAGGCACCCTCCTTACGCTATTTCTCATCCCCGCTATTTACGTCATCTTCATCGACGACATCGGCGGCCTCATTCGCCGATGGCAGGCGGCCAGTATTCGCCGGAGCCGAAGGCGGAAGCAAAAAGCGCAACGTGCAAAAAAAGAGGATAAATGAGGAGCCCGAGCCTGCAATGAACACACCGCTCAAAGTTGTGCAGTGTTGGGATGATGGGGTGGCGACAGATGCCCGATTGACCGATATTCTACGAAAACACGGGGCCAAAGCCACATTTAATCTGAATGCCGGTCTGCACCGCAATACACGTCAATTTGGCTGGGTGTACCAGGGGATGGATGTGTATCGTCTGGGATGGGACGAAATGAACGCAGTGTATGATGGTTTTGACATCGCCAATCACAGTCTCCACCACCCGTATCTGGAACAGATTCCCATTGTCGACGCGCGCCGCGAAATCGCGGAAGGCAAAGATCGTCTCGAACAGTTTTTTAAAAAACGCGTATTGGGATTCGCCTATCCGTTTGGCACATATAACAACGACGTAATGGCGATGGTGCGCGATACGGGGCACGTGTACGCCCGCACCACGCAGGCCGCCAACCAGGTGTTTCCCCCCAAAGACCCCATGGCATTCCACCCTTCGTGTCGCTTTTGGACGACGGATTTCGAAAAGCGCTACCATGCTGCTAAAAAAAACGGTGTGTTTTATTTCTGGGGGCATTCCTACGAGATGACAACAGATGCGATGTGGCGCACATTTGAAACACTAATAAAAAAAATCAGCAATGATCCCCAAAGCGAGTGGGCCAATGTCAAGGATTTGTTCGCTCACACAAAATAGTAGCAATTCCCCTGGGGGCACTCATTCCCATTTAAAAATTGGCGCGAAACCGCTGGCGGGCCAATGTCCTTTTGTAATGACTCGGCGATATTTATACTCAATATCTCTTTCCACCAACGGCACATCATTGTGGGGGCAACGAAAAACCGTCCGATATTTCCCATGCCCGGGTATCCCGGGCAAAGCGGAGTGCGCTGCAGCCGGAATCACAACCGGGTCAGCCGTTTTCATTGGGGTTCATTTGTATAAAAATCAATTTTCACCGGAGGCAAGGGCGAAACCGCCTGCAAAAAACGACGGAGACGGTTCCGACGCGGAAATCACCTTGATTGAGGAAACCGACGCGTCTTCCGGAGAAATAAACGCCGTCATTGTTTGTCGCTGTCCCGCTCGTGTTTGCTGATTCTGCAATTCCTGGAAGAAGCGTGACATGGTATCGATGCGCGCGTCCTCACCCGCATCATAGCCCTCCAACTGCGCCGTGGTGTCGAGAAACTGAGCAAACAAATCTTTCACATCTGCGGCGTCCCCTTTGAAAATAATACTGTTGGAAGCATCGAGAAATCCCTGCTCCAGCTGCCGATTGTCCAGTTCTAAAAACGCATCCAGCCACTGCCGGGGATTGAGTTCTTCAGTGTCTACTCTGTAGGCGGTAACGAACAACTGACGGAATGTCTGCGGTGCAATGCTCTTCAGTTCACTGAGGCGATGGTTGAAGCTTACGATTTTGGTGGAATTGTTCTCACTGGCCAGCGTTTGTACCAGTGCGCGCATCCCCTCTCTGGCAGATTGCCGCATTTGGGTATCCGGTAATTCTCCCAGTGCCGTGTACATAATATTAATCTGCTTACAAAACGTCGATATGGCCACGTTGCCGGACGAAAGGATTCGAGAAGGCGCTGCACCTTCTGAATATGCCAGTGCACACCGGTTTGTCCGCTGCGACATCACCGATTGCAACAGCGCCTGATTCGCAGACAGTGTCAGGGTGTCCAGCATGAGACCCTCCCAACGTTCCTGCTATATAATGTAATCTCCTCCCAGAGGTGAGACAAGGGACTACATTTATCATATCCGACGATACAATCGTACAGACAGCACCCGTACAATGTGATACCACTGTTTGACCCACTGGGTACTGGTACACCCATTGGCTTTGATTCATGAATACTTTTTAAGCGAAAGCATTTCGCAAAAAGGAAAGAGCCCATGGCGCGACTCATCATAAAGCTATCACCGGAGAAACTCTCCAATCCCGACGCGGATTTGCGCTACGACATTCCCAACATTCTAGCAGAACGTACTGGCGGTTCACTCGAAGACGATGGGTACGACTACCTCGACGATAACAGCATGGTCATCCACATGGTGTCCCATCATCCGGATACAGATGTGCCACGAGCCATCGAAATCCTTCAAACCGAAACAATTCACGGCAATCATATCCTGGACGCCGCCTTAATTGTGCTCATCGACAATAAAATACAAAAAGTCGTCTTCCCCAAAGACTTCACGGGAGATATTATATTGGACTAACGACACAATGCAGGGGCGAGGCGAAAGAACAACAGCAAAATCGTGCATTGGAGATATGCGTTTCATACTGCCAGACCGTTGCGAGATATGTACCAGCAACACAAAACCGTGTAAACGAATGATTTTATTGATTTTACCAATTTACGAAAACGGCATTTACCGAAATATGCCATTACCATAGGCTGGCAAATGGCCAGTTTGATTTGTTGAATTCGGACAAGGGGCATTTATTGGGAAATTTCCCATCGGCTTCTTAAGCATGTGAAAATATATTGTGTCTGAATTTAATTGACTATTTCACATTATCATAATAGTTCAAGCGCTATTGAAATCATCTGTTCATACTAAAATGAAAGATTCAGAATGCACCACCTACCTTACCATCACTTTTTAAGGAGAAAACATCATGTTGTTAAACCGCGTATTGAACCTCATTCCTGTTCCCGGAGTTGTCCTGTTGCTGTTGCTGACCGGTTGCACGACTTTTGAGAATGAAGCGACGGACTCAAAGGCATGGACCCATGGATTGAGTCAAAAACAAATCGTAGAGGCAATGCCTGTCGTGGCCCAGACTGTCAATGGTTCACAGCAACCCCAGGGAGCGATTGCAGTACGTAGGGCAGTCGGAGAGCGCCCGAGTCATTTGGTTTCCTGGATGGTTCCTCACGACTCCCTTCGTCCGGCGTCATGGGAAGTCTACGAGAAAAACAATAACGATGAGTGGGAGTTCATCAATGTGACAATTGAGACGCGCAACCGCGAAGAAGATGACATTGTTTACGATGTGTTCAGCTTTACCACTCCGGTTGGAGATACAGTTTCATTTATCAAATATTATAAAATCGTGATGGTAGACCACAATGGCGCTTCGTACGGCAGTATTGTGTCGCTGGTCTCTTATCCCGGCGGACATCCCATTGCAGTGACGCTCGCGGACGAAACCGAAGCGGATGCCCCATCGGGCGTTACGCTGCACTACAACGGCGTGGAAGAATCGCTGTGGGACATACAGCGATTGGAGAGTCTTGACTTGCCTCAAACTGTCAACCTGGATGCCAACTGGGAAGCATGGTCGGATTTGCAACTCACCATCCAGTCCGATTTCTCAGGCTGGGGTTTGGGAGACCTGCCAATGCTCCGTGCATCCAACAGTTCTTTTTGCAAAGTGGAACTGGTTACAGCGCCGGCTGGTCCGATTGTCGCCCGCTTGAAGTTCAGCTTTGAGGACTTGCCGTTGAACCGGGTCGCCAATGAACCCACCAAAGCATTCGACTACAACGATGTTGTGCTGTTTGTTGATATTTTAACTCCCGAGATGAGCACCGAAGTTGGACAGCTGCTTTGGGCCAGAGATTCTGCCGGCAGTAACAACGACTATACCTGGGACACCGCTGGCTTTAGTGATGGTTCTGCTGTGGCTGTTGGCATGTTCAACGGTCCGATTACCTTTGGCGAAGGAGAAGTCAATGAAGTCCGTTTCAACGACAACTGGGAAGGTGCAGGTTTTATCTCCCGCTATACGCCTGAAGGAGATTTGATGTGGGCCCGCGATGCAAAACATGTGGCGTGGAGAAGCGTTGCCGGTCTGGCGGATGGTTCAATTATTGTTGCGGGTAATTTTTACGGTCCCATCATTCTGGGCAAGGGCGAACCTAACGAAACAACATTGCAATCCCAATGGTGGAGTAAAGATGGCGTGATTGCCAAATTCGACATGTCCGGGCAGCTGGTATGGGCCTCTCAGATAACCGGCGCCGGCGCCGAATATGTTGAAGAGATCAAGACGTTTGCAAACGGAGACTTCGCTGTCGGTGGTTTCTATTATGACGATATTCATTTCAACGCCCCTGGCGGCGTCTATCAATTCCCATTGTCCGCGGCCAGCGGTTCGGATGGATATGTCGCTCGCTATGCCGGGAACGGAGTGCCAAAGTGGGCGCGTGTGCTAAACCCAACGGCAGGCTCCTCGTATCCGAACATTGCGACATTTGCAGATGGCTCAATGACCGTCAGTGAAAACTTCCATGGAGAACTGACCATTCACGATATCACACTGAATGCGGGTGAATACGAAAACAGCTATCTGATCAGTTACGACGCTGCCGGCAATATTGTCTGGGCAAAAACCATTGGCGCTGTACGCGTATACTCAGCGGCATCCACGTCTGATCACGGAACACTGCTTGCCGGGTATTTCTACAACACGGTTACTCTGGGAGCTGGAGAACCAAACGAGACGACCCTGGTTGGTGATGCCTCCGCTCAGGCATTTGTTGCCAAATTCAACGATTCAGGCGCGTTGCTGTGGGCCAAACAGGCTGGCGGAGCCGCTATCAACGATTATGCGATTGACGTTGCAACGTTCGGAGACGATTCCTTTGCACTGACCGGTTTCTTCTACTGCAATCAGCCCGCGGTATTTGGAGCGGGCGAGATCAATGAAACCGTACTGACATCGGCAGGAAGCTATGATATGTTCCTGGCCACATATCAGGCAAATGGAACATTAAACTGGGCGCTGAATGAAGGGAATGTTTCTCATGAGCTGGGCTATGCGGTTGCAACCACCGGGGCAGACTATATTCTCACTGCCGGACGCATTGAATCATATGAAGTGACATTTGGCGAAGGCGACGCGCACGAAACCACTCTCATTGGCTTGTACAACGGAGATATGTTTATCGCTAAATACGCCCGATAGCGTTACGCTTCCTCAGCGCCAAACGCTTGCGCTGATTCCCTTCATTTAAAACGCCACACATAAACAGTCCCGTCTCACGTTGCCTTTGGCATCCCTGAAATTGCCTGAGCTAATTCAATTGCAAAGCCTAAGCATACTGGCTTTCAGCGTTATGCGGCGGATGCAGATTCATACTTTTGAAGTATGTGTATGAGCATTCTGATACTATTTTTGAATTTATTTTGAATTTATTTTGAATCAAAATTATTTACAGAAAAAGTCTTTTCACCAAAATACAGGAGAAGCCGCAGTGTCAATCTCGAACAGGTTTGGCGGCCGCAGTGTCGGGTTTGGAAGCACGCGCATAGATGATGGGGGTGAGGCCAATACTGTATACATGGGAGACAAATTCAACATCCGAGGCCGTGCCATTCAATAAAGTATTGAAGGGCGTCTCCTGAAATTTATGACACGCGACTTTTCTGGTGCGCAACCATTTTATCTACCGCAATGGCGCAAAACACATCCACACAAAAAATATACTGAAGGATGCCCATCGTAGTCGCCGATGACATGGACACTTTTCGCGAACCCCTTTTATAATCCCTCCCAATCCACCCGTCAAAACGCTGGGAAGTAAAGGAACTGCCTAATAGTTATTGACTGTATTAATCGAGCCATCTCCGCCGTACGTCAGCTCGGTGTATTTTACACAGCGCATTTTGTCATCTCCTGTGCAGGAGTCGTCATGGTAGAAAAGGTACCATTTGCCCTGGAACTCAATAATGGAATGATGGGTTGTCCACCCTTTATTCATGTTGGGCAGTACAACCCCCTTGTATTGATAAGGGCCAAGGACATTATTGCTTGTGGCATACAGAATCCTGTGATCCGGTCCGGTGGAATAGGACAGATAATAGGTATCATTGTACTTGTGCAGCCAGGGGCCTTCGAAAAATGCCGTTCCACCTGAAATCTGGATTCTTTTTACACCGCCGTCAAACTGAAGCATATCGTCTGTCAACTTCGCAATCCTGGGGGTGCCGTCCATACTTCCGCCATCGCTCCCATCATTGGGATTACAGTCGCCCTGATTGTAAGAGTCAGTGGCATAACATTCCAATTGACCGCCCCATTTTCCGCCAAATGCCATGTAGGCGGAACCGTCGTCGTCGATAAATACCGTGGGATCGATGCTGAAGCTGCCGTCGATGGGTTGGGATTGTATGTCGTATGGTCCTCCTGGAGAATCAGCTACGGCAACGCCTATCTGGAATATGCCCGAATTATTCTTTGCCGGGAAGTAGAAATAGTATTTGCCATTTTTATAAGCCGCATCCGGCGCCCATGCGAATTCTTTTGCCCACGAGACTTTGCTTAATGCAACGATGGGACCATGCTCTTTCCACGAGCCATCCGTTTTAAGTTCGTAGGCATAGTAATCAATCATATCAAAAACGCCGTTGCTGTTATCCTGATCATGGGATGGGAAGACCCACAATCCGCAATCAAACGCGTGCGCCGAAGGATCTGCGGTCCAATGTCTGCCTGCAGCTCCGCCGTTTCCGTTAAACAGCGGCTGTCTCTCCGCTGGCATCTGGAAGGTTTGCCCATCGCAATCAGAGTCGGTATCGCTATCCGTATCGGAATCGGTATCGCCGTCCGTGTCGGAGTCCGTGTCCCCGTCGGTGTCCGAATCCCCATCGCTATCGGAGTCCGAATCCGTGTCCCCGTCGGTGTCCGAATCCCC
>JAFGQN010000094.1 GCA_016935665.1 Deltaproteobacteria bacterium
TCGCTATCGGAGTCCGAATCCGTGTCCCCGTCCGTATCGGAATCCCCGTCGCTATCGGAGTCAGAGCTTCCACCTGATTCCCCTGAATCTCCACAGGCCGCCAGCAGCAGCAGCAGTCCCATACAAATCAATCGCATCCATAAAGTCATATTGTTTCCTCCCTTAAATAATCCACAGGTCTTCCAGTTGAAAACCCACATTTTTCAGTACCACTACAGCGCCATTAGGCTCGGTAAGGCCTAAAGTAAACGTAATTAAAAAAAAAACGCAATTTCGCTATTGCCTTCCATGCAGTTGAACTGCTCATTTCTTAATTTATGTTAGAGTTCATAGCCGTAAAAAGGATTGTTTCCAAATAAAATTGCATCGAAAACAGTGATTTAAAATCAGTTACAATTAAAAAGTGTTATCCAGGATGCGGCGAGTTTCCACATGAATGTTATGGAATTCCAATTCCAATTCCAGTGCCCCCGCTTCGGCGCGTGGACCATTAATGGGGAATGACCTGGTCCAGCCACACATCGGCGATGAGCATGCTGTATGGCCCGATTTTTTTGCCGTTTCCACTTTTGCCCCACGCCAAATCCCAGGGAATGAAAAAGCGAAAGCGTGCGCCTTCCCGCATCAGCAGAAGTCCTTCCTGCAATCCTTCCATGGTTTCATGAACAAAGAAGCGATCTTTTTCGCGCTCTAAAAAGGTGTCGCGCACTACCGTTCCATCCACCAGGCGAATTCGCTGATCCACCACCACTTCATCTGCCATCTGCGGGGCGCCCCCTTCTGTGGACTCGGTTATGATGGAATACTGCAGTCCACTTTGAAGGGTGATCACACCCGTTTTGTTTTTATTTTTTTCAAAAAAATCCTCACTCATTTTTCGATTCTGCCCCTGGGAGCCTCGCTGTCCTTTTGTCTTTTTTTCTTTTCGCATATCCATTCATCCCAATTTCAAACCAACCCTCTCATAGCGAAGCGCATTTAAAAATGCAAACTGCACTTTTTTATAGATCCCACTTCCAGGCCAGAACGTCCGAAGCAAGTGCCAAGCCGGCTGCCATTTCCAGTTTTTCTGGAAAAAAACAAAGGAGACCGCCATGAAATTCAGCAACCCTTTCGCAATCCTGATTGCGTTGTGCACTATCTGGGCCGCCGCGCCTGTTTTTGCCGACAACGATACATCGTCCAATGGCATGTACAGTTTTCAATTGGAGTCCGACGGTTATTCGCTCCCCACCTGGTACTGGAACGGATACACATACGTGGAGGGGCGTCGTGGGGAACGATACAACATTCGGGTATTTAACCACAGTGGCCAACGGGTGGAGGCGGTGGTTACCGTCGACGGCAGAGACGCCATCACCGGACAACCAGGCAACTACAAAAAAAATCGCGGCTACGTTATCGAGCCCTACAGCTCCGTTCTCATTAAAGGCTTTCGAACGTCCTGGCGGGATGTGGCGGGATTCTATTTCACGGATATTGATAACTCGTACTCCGCCCGCATGGGTACCAAACAGAATGTGGGCGTGATTGGCGTGGCTGTTTTTGAGGAAAAAACGCGCCGGGAATATCGGCGTCCCATTCGCGTCACCCCTGCCCCTCGGAAACGAGGTCTGGGCACCGGATACGGCAATGCGCGTCCCACAGAAGAAAAAGAAGCCTCCCAATCCCGCGATGCGGATGCTGCCGCACCGTCCACACAGTCACAGGAATCCGCCGGCCGTCGCACACAACGACAACGCATTGGCACCGGATATGGTCACCGGGAATATTCGCCAGCCACGTCAACTGAATTCAAGCGTCGCACCAGAAACCCAGGCGCCAGACTCGCTATATACTACGACGACCGCCAGTCTCTGGTGGAACGGGGAATCATTCCCGGACCGCGCCCTCCAGTATATCCCGCGCCCCATCCGTTCCCGGAAAACAACGACCCCGGATTTGCTCCACCACCGCCGCCTGCGCATTATTGGGAGTAACCGCCTACCGTTTTACATTGGCTTCCCACAGGGTCCGCCCGCCTTCCTCGTCAACCGGTACAAAATTGAGAATCCGTAATCCCAGCTGCACCACACGTCCATCGGGCTTTTGAATGGCCACGTGTTCGTCATCCATCCGTATCACCGTGCAATCCCCAAACTGGCGATGTTTGACAATATCGCCAACCTCGGGAATTCGAGAGGATTCCTCCTGCCAAAGATGTGCACTTTTCCCTTTTTTTTCCAGGGCGGCGGAAAGCTCCATGGCTTTGGCCCAGGATTGCTCTTTTGACTGCTTTTCCGCCACCTTTTTACCCAAATATGTCTGGGCGGCAACGGACCGCACAGTATCGACGCCCTTGAGAGGAGTAAACGACAATTCCAGCAATGTGGCCACCCCCTTGATTAATCGCCCGCCGACCACCTGTATCCCGTTGTCCGTGTGCTTTGCCAGCAGTACCCGATAATCGCTCACCACGGTTGTGCCGGCATGCCGTACACGACCTTTAAGCGCCAGTAAGTCAATGGGGCCCTCAACGTGAACGGTACTACCGGCGCTGTCTTCGATGTCGACCCACTTCAAATTCCCGAAGCCGTCGACATCACAAAAATCAAGGGAAAGGGATACCACCGCATCATCAAGAGATAATGGTAAGGCAGATTCTGTCTGGATGGTTTTAGCAAGAACTGTTTGGTCTGTCATACGAGAGTATCTACAGCCAAAAAAGGGCGATGGCAATCTGGTATTTGATGTTTTGGAGGGATGTTACTTTGCGTGTCTGGCGAGGTATTCGGCCACACCCTCAGCGGTCGGCGTCATAGCGTCATCGCCGGCCTGCCAGTTTGCCGGACACACTTCGCCGTGTTCTTCGGTGAACTGGAGCGCGTCCACCATTCGGAGGGCTTCATCCACGTTGCGTCCCAGCGGCAAATCATTAATAACGGAATGCCGAACCACCCCTTCTTTGTCAATCAGAAACAGTCCGCGCAGAGCCACACCGGCATCCAGCAGAACACCGTAGTCGGCCGCTATTTTCTTGTCTAAATCGGCGACCAGCGGGAACTGAATGTTGCCAATGCCACCGTCTTCCACTTTGGTGTTTTTCCATGCGTAGTGAGTGTACTGAGAATCCACCGACACACCAATCACCTCAACACCTTTCTTCTTGAACGCATCGAGTTTTTTGTCGAATGCAATAATTTCCGAGGGGCACACAAATGTGAAATCCAGGGGATAGAAAAACAGAACCACATACTTGCCTTTGTAAGATGCCAGTTCCAGTTCTTTGATTTCGTTATTGCCGAAAACAGCCTGAGCTTTAAAATCAGGGGCCTCTTTTGTTACCAATGTACTCATTGTCTTAACTCCTTCATCCTTCTGTTTCCCATGCAGGAAAGTAACGTTTCTTTTGGCCCCGAGGTACTGCGTAAACCATGCCACATGCCGCAACGGTCGCATTCTCTATAATTTTCAACAAGTTACAAAACCCGCAACGACGTTTGTCTCATGTATTGGCTGTCTCATGCTCCAAATACTGTCTCATTGAACCGCTTTGGATGTCTCAGTAAAAGCAGCAAAGATAATAGCAGCACAAAAGCATCGGTGAAGATATATGGCGCCTCTAATCCACAGGAACCACGTAGGAAAGGATGTCGTTCTTGAGCAGGGGATTTTCGTCCAGCGCCAGAATCAGCTTCACGTCGTCGCCTGCTGTGACAATGGCGTCATCACCGGTTCCGTTGAAGAACGTGACCACAAGAAGCGCGCCTTCATTTCCCACAGCGACCTGAAACTCTCCCGGGTTGACGGGGGTGTCCTTAACGGCGCGGACATTTATGCGCACGCCAACGGCATTGGGCGCCGCCTCGGCTATTTCGAGTTTCATTTGATTGGAGAACAATTCCACAAGTGCTGCACCATCCCGCGACTCAAACATATCTTTGAAATGAAATAATATCCGTCCCAGTTCCCCCGTGGCATCCCCATGAATACGGGTGCGAATATCGATATCCTCGGAATACAACTCTTTTTCGAGGTTCAGTTTCACCCTGGAGTCATCAAAATCGGTAATCACGCTGCAGGCCATAGCCAATCCCAGGCAAAGCATTAAAATGGCCCGGTTGATAATTGCATTTGGCCATCGCCCACAACTGCCGCAGGATGCTTTCCAACTGCGGACTCCAACGCTCTCTTTAACGCTCTCTTTAACGCTCTCTATAGCAATGCGTTCCATTATATTACTCCCTGTTAAAACGAAAGGCCGGTAGCCACACCTGCACCGGTGCTCCCCACCGCCGGAAGCACACTCACATCAGAAACCCGGGATCTGCCTGCACGCTTTTTTTTGTTCCTTTTTCGTTTCTCGGAAATCAACACCACAGTCCCCGCCACCGCCGCGCCCAATGCCAGGCCAAAAGAAATGTCGGCGATAACCGCTGCACGTTTACCGCTATCCAGAATGGCTTGATCTGCAGATGCCTCAAAATCCTTTTCATCCCGCAATGCCATTGTCCCAAATACAGTTCCGGAAACCAGTCCAATCCCAGCTACCGCCGTCGCTGCCCAGAAGGCCCGTGGCAGTTCTTCCGATTTGGCGCCAAGTTGGCTTGGGGCAACAGCATGTGGTGCAGATTCAGGCTTTTTTTTCAGCGAAGGCGCGTCCACTGTGGGATTTGCCACTGGTTCAGGCACACTGGCCAAAGGGGGCACTTCCGCCACTGGTTCCTCGGGCTTTGGGGGCAATTCAATAGTCAGGGTTTCTTCCGCGCCGGCAACGATGGTTATCTCTTCAATCGATTCTCTGTCTTCAAGCCGCGCTTCCACTTTCACGTCTCCCGGATTCACGACCGTTTCCAACGGAGCGGGTGTCTCCATGGGTTTCCCGTTGACGACAACCATTGCACCGGGGGGGATAGTTTCAATACGCACTTTGCCCACCAGCTTTCGCAAGGATTCAATCCGTTTTCGAATCTGATCTTTTTTGGCGCCGTTTTCGTCGGCCGGCAGCGACTCCAGAATTTGTACAGCGGCAGCAATATCTTTGGCCCCAAGTCTACACTCAGCGACCATTTTTAACGCGGAGGGATGCGGCTTCAACTCGTAGGCACGGCGAAAATACTGTTCGGCAGCGGAATAATCCTTCTTCTGATACGCCTGTTTTCCAAGAGAGTAACTTTTCCGGGCGGCCTTTTGTGGATTGGCTACATCCTTGGCAGGCAACTCACTTTCTGAAGCACCCTCACCGGTATCGGCCCAGCTGAAAGACGCCAGCAGCATCCCTGTCAGCATTGCCAACCATGCCATTGTACCTCTTAATTCCATGCACAAGCGGGTCTTCCCCATTGATAAACCTCCAGACCATTAATCAGGGTAATCGCAGGAAAACAGATTCCAAAAAATTATTGTAGGGCGGTAGCTTATCTGCCGCCGAACTCAACACCGGCCGGGGATAAACCCCGGTCCCTACTTTTTTTAGAGATGCTGGTCGTTCCTGCGATTGCCCTGGACCATTAATTCATACGCGTTTTCCTTTTACCTCAATATTTGATAAAAGCGAAGTTTCATGTGGGAGTTCCTATGAATCGAATCAATACACAATCATCAGACATGTATCCTCCGCTGGTAACAGCGGTGGGCGGTCTCGATCCGTCCGGAGGCGCGGGGCTTTTTGCGGACCAGCGCGCCATCCTTTCGACGGGATGTCATTTTGCGGGCATTTGCGCCACCCTGACCATACAAAACGGCATCCGGTTTGTTCAATCCACCCCTTTGCCGCCGGCGGACATCGAAAATACCCTGTCGCTTATTCATGCCCATCGCCCCATCTCCACAATCAAAACCGGCGCATTGGGAAGTGCCGGAGCCATTGAGGCGGTTTGCCGTTTCGCCAGTCAACACACCGATATACCACTGATTGTCGACCCGGTTTTTAAAAGTACCACTGGCGGCAACCTGCTGAATAAATACGGTGAGGAAGCATTAAAAAAGATACTGATTCACACAGCGACGCTCATCACGCCAAATCTGCAGGAAGCCGCTGCGCTCTGTGGCCAATCCATCCGCAATGTCGCAGAGATGGAAGCGGCCGCCAAACAGATTCTCGCGTTGGGCGCAGCGAATGTACTCATAAAAGGGGGCCATCTTGAGGGTGGAGACGCGGTGGACGTGTTGGCGCTGGCAGATGGAGAGATTATTCGACTGGTGTCCACGCGTCTCAATACGGGTGAGGTGCGCGGGACCGGATGTGCACTGGCATCGTTAATTGCAGGGCAGATTGCGCTTGGCGAACCCATGGTATCTGCGGTAGAAAGGGCCAAACAGGCGTTGTTCGCCGGTATGAAAAATGCCTGGTTCCCCGCAACTGGACCTGGAATACTCCAGTTTTAAAATGTACCAGGGGGCGTCGCCACAAGCATGGCAACCCCGGATTAAAAAGGATAAACTGTTTATGACGATTCAAATTAACAACGTTCTCACCCGCCAGAAAAGCCCATTTACGCCTCTGGAAGACAACACCGTTCGAATTTATGTATGTGGTGTCACGGTCTACGGTCGATGCCATGTGGGTCATCTGCGTTGTTATCTGTCGTTCGATGCTATCGTCCGGTATTTTGCATATAAGGGATACAACGTTGCGTACTGCCGTAATTTCACCGATATTGATGACAAAATCATTGCCCGCGCAAAAGAGATAGAAGCGGGGCCCGAAGGAGAATGGCGGCAGGCAGCGGCATACGCAGACTATGACGATGCCCAATGGCAGACCCGTCTGGCGGAAGATGATGTGATTCGCAACCGGGCAAAGGCCGACGACCGACATCTGGCGGAAGTGGTCTCCGACTACTTTATCGATATATTTTCCAATGACGATTTTGGACCATTCGACTTATTTCCGGCCACAAGTGAGCCCAGAGTATCGCAAAATATCCCCGAGGTCATCGCTCTGATTGAACAGATAATTGACAACGGATACGGATACGAATCCTGTGGGGATGTCTATTTTGATGTGGCCGCCTATCACGAGAAAACAGGCCAGTACGGCAAATTGTCCGGTCGGGATTTTAAACAGATGATGGATGGGGCACGTGTGGCGCCAGGTGACAAAAAACGAAATGCCCCCGATTTTGCCCTGTGGAAAAGTGCCGCAACAGGCGATCCCGCCTGGCCCTCTCCCTGGGGCGATGGCCGTCCTGGCTGGCACATCGAGTGTTCCGCCATGAGCCACAAGGAGCTGGGAACCCCGTTTGATATTCACGGCGGCGGTAAGGATTTGATATTCCCCCATCACGAAAATGAAATTGCCCAATCCGAAGCCGGATTGGGTCATGCATTTTGCAATACCTGGATACACAATGGATTTGTAACCGTGGACGGCGTGAAGATGTCCAAAAGTCTGGGCAATTTCATTTCCATCCAGGAGGCGCTGAAAATGGCTCCCCCGGAAGTGTGGCGCATGGTGGTGTTGGGCACGCACTACGCCAGCCCAATTGATTTCAGCCGCACCCGAAAGGAAACCGAAGGGGATGAAACCGTTCGCGGCACCATTGATATTGCATTTGACCGGGTGGAATATTTTTACGAAACCCTGAAGCGCGCAGACGAAGCGGTGGGAGCAGATCCCATTTCGGATGACGCAACGGTGCTGGCTGATGAACGGGGCCAGGCCATCATTGATACCTTTGAAAAAATGATGGACGATGACTTTAATACCGCTCGTGCCATGGCGGTCATTGGGGAATCGATGAAATACGTTAATGAACTCTGCGATATGAAGGCCAAACAAATAAAAAAACTGGACGGCGGAAAAGAATCGTGGCGACGAACGCTTCAAAAGGCGGCAACGGATTTGCGGGTGGTTCTGGGAGCGCTCAATCTGTGCAAAGCCAAACCGGAAGAGGCGCTGGCGGCCATGCGCGACTTTTCCGCGAAGGCCAGAGGGATTGACGCGGCCAAAGTGGAACAGTTGATGCTGGACAGAGCAGAGGCACGTAAAGAAAAAGACTGGGCCCGCTCCGACGAAATCAGAGACGCCCTTGCGGCGATGGGAGTGGAATTGCGGGATGGCGTGGGTGGCAGCGATTGGAAAGTGGCGCGAAATTAAACGTCCCTGTGCAACAAACACCCCACATACTGTTTGAAGACAACCATGTGATTGTCATTTTCAAGCCCCCAGGCCTTTTGTCACAAGGGGATGGTTCCGGTGCTCCCGATGTGCTCACACAGACAAAAATGTTCATTAAAAACAGAGATCACAAACCGGGCAACGTTTATCTGGGGCTGGTGCACCGATTGGACAGGCCGGTCAGTGGCGCCTTAATACTGGCCAAAACGTCCAAAGCCGCGTCCCGGCTGGCAAAGGCGTTTCGAGAGCGAAAGGTAACCAAAATTTATCGCGCGGTGGTGGAAGGTGACGCTACAAAA
>JAFGQN010000095.1 GCA_016935665.1 Deltaproteobacteria bacterium
GACGGTAAACAGGATGGCCGCCGTGCGGCCGCCGGCGTCGCTGCCAAAAAACAGCCAGTTCTTCCGCTTATGCAAAGCTTTGCATAACCGGAATTATGCCAACTAATGAATTATGCGGAGTTGATTGCATCTCATTGGTAGATTTCATTCACTGTGTCATTTCTAGGGGTTTTGCCAAATACTCAAGTCAGCATAATAATTGACATTTTTCTTAGGGTCATATAGACCAGAAAGGAGAGTGTCTGATGCTTGAACACTATTTTAAGCGACCTCGCGTCCAGGCTCGTATACGAAAGAATGTGCTTTACCCGCCAATAAGAAAACTTGTTCGTCATCTGCATGATTGCGGGTATGGGGCGGTGACCATCCAATCGTACGTGCAAAAAATCGAACACTTTGGAAACTGGTTAGCAAGGAATGACATGCCAGTAGAATCGGTAAACCGCGACACGATCCATACATTTCTGGATCGACATCTTCCTCGCTGCCATTGCACTTTACCGTGTTCGTGTGATCGCAAAGATGTTCGTGCGGCGTTGAATGGCTTGCTTTATACATTGCCCGCCAGATGTCGACGGCCCCAAAACCCACCTGCCACGCCTGTGGATAAGGAGATCCGGGGATTTAGGGCCTACATGACCAATGTGTGTGGGCTTTCCCCTGCGACGATTCATTACCGAACCCGCATTGCCAGCGAATTCCTGATGGATACTTTTGGCCGCCGATGCATAAAATATCGCGATATCACTCCTTGTCACGTTATGGAATATGTCGCCAACAAGGCAAAGCAATACAAACCCGGGTCAACCAAGGTACTCACAAGTTCGTTAAGAAGCTATTTTCGGTATCTCCAATTTGGCGGAAAATGCAGTCACAACCTGATTGAAGCCGTACCAAATGTTCCGGACTGGAAATTAGCGACATTACCCAAAACCATGACGCAAGAACAGCTTTCCCGGTTTCTGAGTTCTTTTGACAGGACAACAGCCTCTGGCCAAAGAGACTACGCCATGGCTTTGTGTTTTTTGGAATTGGGTATGCGGGCGTGCGAGGTAACAACTCTTTTGCTTGATGATATTGATTGGAAAAACGCCACAATAAAAATCCGTGTATCAAAAACTTTGCGTACTCGTATTTTACCCTTTTCGGATCGTCTGGGGAGGGCATTGGCGTGCTATGTAAAAAACGGCCGACCAATGACGAATTCTCGAAACCTTTTCATCCGACATAGCGTGCCAAAAGGCAAGCCCATCACGATTTATATCGTACGAGCCACCATGCGTTATGCCCATGAAAGAGCGGGCCTTGCAGACTAATTTACCGGTACACATGTATTCAGACACAGTTTGGCCAGCATGATGCACCAAAGAGGTGCTACGCTTAAGGAAATTGCGGATATACTAGGGCACAAGTCCATAGATTCCACAACCATATACACCAAGCTGGATCACACATGTCTGGCGGAAGTTGCCCTGCCATGGCCGGAGGTGGAATTATGAGAAGGCAAAAAACCATGGTGGCCCAAGTAAAAGAATATGTGTCCTATCGTCGACATCTAGGCTTTCAATTGCGGATTGAAGAAGGGCAATTGTTGAATTTTGCCAGATATGCCGACAAATCCGGACACCAGGGGCCGGTCACCACAGAATTGATTTTGCGATGGGCGAGACTTCCGGAAAAAGCTTCTCCGTTATATCAGGCTCGCCGCGTGGAAGTCGTCCGATGTTTTACAAAATACCAGTCTATATTTTCCCCTAAAACCGAGATTCCTCCCCCCCGAATACTGGGTTCCGCTCACCGTCGCACAGAGCCTTATATTTATTCCCAACCGCAAATTTCGGCGTTACTAAAGGCGTGCGCTGATTTGCTTCCCGTTGAGGGTCTGAGGCCACGTACCTACGCTGCTCTTTTGGGTCTGATTGCCTGCACAGGGCTGCGGATTTCAGAAGCTCTGAAGCTGTCACGTGATGACGTTGACCTCACAGATGGGAGGATATTGATCAGAGAAACTAAATTCCATAAATCTCGATTTGTGTCTCTTCATCCTTCTGCAACAAAAGCCCTTCAGAAATACGCTCAATTTCGTGATCAATACCATCAGGTTTCAAAGTCGAAACATTTTTTTGTGTCGGAAACGGGGCTGCCACTGCCCTATTCTACAGTAAATGAGACATTCCAATCACTCCGCGAAAGGTTGGGATGGAATGCTGAGAATATTCGCCGCCCAAGAATCCAGGATATGCGACACACGTTCGCCTGTCGGCGACTCCTCTTGTGGTATGAGCACGGCAGAGATGTAAATCACGCAATCTACAGCCTCTCCACCTATCTGGGGCATGCCAAAGTAACCGATACGTATTGGTACCTTACAGGTATACCGGAACTCTTTGCCGTTGTCGGCGACAAATTTGAAAACTATGCCTTAAAAGAGAAGGAGGGATAAACATTATGAAAACCTCATCTACAAATGAGCATTTTGCTGTACTTTTGCAGAGGTTCTTTTTACAGAGGCTTATGGAACAACGCAATTCCAGCGACCAAACCATTGCTGCGTATCGCGATGCATTTAAACTACTGTTTTGGTATCTTCAAGAAAAACACCACCTTCCGCCAGATGCTGTGGTTTTGGAAGATCTCAATAGCAAAACCATACTGGGATTTTTGAAGTACCTTGAACAAAGCCGTCATAATACGATCCGCAGTCGAAATGCCCGGCTTGCCGCCTTGCGGTCATTTTTAAAGTATGCCACTCACCAGGTTCCCACCTTGCTGCCGATGATTCAAAAAGTGTTGGCGATTCCCATGAAACGTTTTCAAAGACCGGCGCCGGAATATCTGACACGAGAACAAATGCAGGCCATTCTGGTGGCGCCGGATGCTTCCACATGGAGTGGTCAAAGGGACAGAGTTTTATTGGCCACCCTCTATAACACCGGCGTCAGGGTCTCTGAGATCATCGCATTGAAGCCGTCAGATATTGATACGACAAGATCTATGAGTGTGAAAATAGTCGGCAAAGGGCGTAAACATCGCGTTATCCCACTGTGGAAGAGCACCGGCAAGCAAATCCAATTATGGATTAAGCATCTTGACGCAAAAGCAGATTCGCCATTATTCCCCAATGCGCGGGGACAATTCATGACCCGATCCGGGGTCGAAAATCGATTACAAAAAGCCGTAGAGATCGCCGCGCAAAGCGATCCCACACTGAAAGAACGATCCATCTCACCTCATGTGTTTCGGCATACTACAGCGATGCATCTTCTTCAATCCGGGGTCGATATAACCGTAATTGCTTTGTGGTTGGGCCATGAAAGTCCGGTTACCACGCATATGTATATGGAAGCAGATTTGACAATGAAAGAAAAAGCTCTCCAACGAGTACAACAACCTGCTCAGAAAACTATCCGATACAAACCCAGTGATCGACTCTTACAGTTCTTGCAGAGGCTGTGATTATGCTGATCACACAATCCGCCAAATTTAGCTCTCGAGGCCCTCCAGTTATCAAGAAGACCATGGAACGTAATCAACTCCGCATAATTCATTAGTTGGCATAATTCCGC
>JAFGQN010000096.1 GCA_016935665.1 Deltaproteobacteria bacterium
CCCGCAAGATACAGTTCTCGCAATTCATTGGTGCGTTTTGGGGATGCATCGTTCTCCTGTGCCAAAGCACAAACGGCACAGGTCGTCATCAGTAGACCAAACATGACGGCAATTACACGTTTCTCTTTCACTCTGGACCTCCATTTTCCAGCTGTTTTCACCCACAGACGGGCGCGTCCGGGACATGATGTAATATCCATGGCATCAGTCCATTGTTTTCTCCATTTTCCAGCAAATTACCCATATCACTCTTCAAAAAAAATGGCACCGTATATTGCGCCTGCCGACACATGATTTTGCAAGGGTCATTTCCTGGCAGTGCGACATTGACAACATTTGATGCTCCCTGATAACCTGGGCCACAGGGAGGGCTATATGATAACAAAAGAAAAAAAAAGCATTTTACAATTACTGGTGGCGCTGGCCTGGGCGGATGGGCGTGTTGATGAAAAGGAGAGGGAGCTGGTGTCCGCATTGACCGAGGCGTTTTTAGCATCCAAAGAAGAAGCTGAAGAAATAATGTCATGGGCCAAACAGGCGCGCCAACTGGACGAAGTTGATATTTCTTCATTGTCCAGAAGCGACATGGAACTGGCGTTGCAATATGGCGTTTTGCTTACCTGGATTGACGGCGAGCAAAGCGCCGACGAAGTGACACAACTGGATAAGCTGATTTCACTGCTTGGTTTTACCCGGGAAGAGGCGCAGCCTGTTTTGGATTCCGCCTCTGCATTTGCACAAACGCTTTTGCCGGAACTTGAGTCATAATCTCTGTCGCTGACTGTTTTATATGATCACAACATTAATGAGACATCTGGTCCGTTTGCCTTTGCGGTATTCCCAGGGCATTCTTTGGATGTCGCTTTTCGTCACCATCGGACTGGCCCTGTTCATCCCACGGTTGCATGTTTCAACCGATCGCAATTTACTGGCGGGAAAAGACAGTCCGGCATTCTTGCGCCGCGAAGAAGTCAGCCGACTCTTTGGAACATCCATGGTGTCTGTCGCCGTGGTGGAAGCGAAGACTCAGGTTGACGCCAATCGCGTTGCACGGGTGCTTGCCAAACGGTTGAGGAAGCACTCCGCACATATTCGCGATGTTTTTTACAAAGCGGATCTGTCTGTTTTCGAGAAAAATGCACTGCTGTTTGCGCCCGTCGAAACAGTCGAAAAAGTTGTTGCTCTGCTCAATTCGTCTGCCATTGATTTGAGTGTCATCAAAGACGCCAAAAGCCCAGCTCAGCTGATTGACGTGGGCGTTTCGCAACTTGAAAACATGACAGCCCTGCCTGAACAAAGCGCTGACGCCAGTCAAAAGGGATTGGCAGCTATGGAATCTGTGTTGCTGGGCATCGCCGATTGGTTTCGTGCCAAAGACCCTGCGCCGACGCTTTTACCTGTTTCAAAACTACGTCGCGAATTTACAAAGAGGCTGTCTTTGCCAGAGATGAATGATGCGGATGGCTTCTTCACCGCCAGCGACAATCGTGCACCGTACCTGGCAATTGTGTTTATTCAACCCGCAAGTAATTCTCAGGCGATGGAGGTTGTGGCGCCTCTCACCGATTTGATTCGCGAAAATGCGAGGAAAATTGCGCGAGATAAAGGTGTGAACATTCTGGTCACCGGTATGCCGTCTTTGGCCACCGATGAATTAAGACTCGTGACACGAGACTGCGTGGTGGCCGGGGTGATTGCGGGGGTGGGCGTGTTGCTGGTATTCCTGCTGGCATTTAAAAGCTTTCGCGTTACGCTGTTTCTGGTGCTCCCCCTTGGCGCCGGATTGATTTGGGCAGCGGGATTCACTGGTCTTGTGTACGCTCATCTAACAATGATCACATCCTATTTTGCCGCAGTGTTGTTTGGTTTGGGGGTGGCATTCACCATTCACATTGTATCTCGTTTTCACGAATCGCTCCTCAACGGAGAATCGAAGGAAATTGCGTTGGAACATGCGCTTATTGGCGCAGGTCCAGGCGTAATTGTGGGGGCTCTGACAACTGCGTTCGCGTTTTTAGCCATCGTATTTTCAGATTTTCAAGGCTTTGCCGAGATGGGCGTCATTTCCGGTGTGGGTGTCATCATGATACTCATTGCCAACCTGACCCTGCTGCCAGCTGCACTGTTACGATGGCATCCGGGGATACGAGTGGTTATTTACAATCGATTTTTCCCCGCTGTAAATATAAAAGCGCGATGGCTTTGGCTCGCGGGAGCGTTTGTGCTTTTTACGGTTGGCATTGCCGTTTCACCTCGAATTCGGTTTAATTACGCTGTTGAAAGCATGCTGCCCACGGCGTCAGAAGCGGTTCGCGGCATAGAAACATTGAATCGTCGGACACCCTTTTCCTCCACTTTTTCAATTACGACGGCATCCTCATTGGCAGAAGCAGATAAGATTGCAGGCAAATTCAAAAAACTCTCCACCGTGTCCATGGTGGAGTCGGCAGCAATGTTTATTCCTTTGGATCAGCCCCCCAAGCTGTCGCTGCTTTCGAGCGTTCGCCCCGAGGTGCAAAATGAGCTATCCCATTTGGCATCCTTATGGCGAAGACTGGCAGGTGCACCGTCAATTGACAGTCGCGAATCGCTTAGAGACGCGATGGATGCACTGCATTTTGTTTTAAAGGACCTCGCTTTTGATGCGAAGCGAACTGGAAGGCCGGAAGCCGCCAGCCTGGAGAGGCTCGCAAGCGCCGCCAAAAGTGCTGCAAAGGCGATTCGCGTCAGCTCTGAACAAAGAATAAAAGCGTTTCATCTTCAATTCAGCAGAACCATGGCGCAAGTGATCGAAATTCTGACAAATGGCGTTCATTCAAACGGATTTTCCATCCATGATTTGCCCCAAACGATTCGCGCCAGATATGTAAGCTCCGACAACAAACATTTTGCGGTAATTATTTATCCCAACGGCGATATTGGACAGAAGTCATTCTTTTATAAACACGTGGATGAATTGCTGTCGGTGGATTCCAATGTGACGGGGCATCCGGTTAGCCACCTGGCATTCACAAAAATGATTCAAAAGGGTTTTTTCCAGGCAGTTCTTTTGTCTGCCGCCGCCGTCCTTCTCCTTGTATTACTTGATTTACGAAATTTGACTGGGATCCTGATTGCCCTGGCCCCTGTGCTGTTGGCAGCATCATGGACCGCTTTACTTATGTTCTTCGCCAACCTGCAATTCAATTATGCCAATCTGATGGGCGTGCCCATATTTATTGGGACCAGTGTGGACTACGGGGTCCATCTGGCGCATCGATTGAAGCAGTCGGGGGATATGGGGATAGCACTGCGAACAACTGGCCGGGCGATAATTCTGTCGGGGGTAACAACACTCATCGGTTTTGGCAGTCTACTGGCAGGGAATCACTGGGGAGTGAAAAGTCTTGGTATTTTGCTCGTCTCGGGGATTGCTTTTGCATTGTTTGCCACTATGGGGGTGTTGCCGCTCATATTCCGCAAAAAAAGGACGCAATAGATTATGGCAAAACTGAAATTGGCGGCGCTGCAAATGGACATCGATTTTGATGAGCCGATAAATAACTGCCGGAAACTGACATCCGCCTCTTTGGACGCTGCAAATTCAGGGGTGGATGTGCTGATAACGCCCGAGATGTTTTCCACGGGATTCACCATGAGCGAGGAGATTGCCAGAACGAGCGAAACGGCGACTTTCGAAGCGGTTCGCGCGTGTGCTCGCGACAACCGTATCAATATCATCGCGGGATTTCCAGTAGTTGCCGTTGACCATAAATTGAGGAACGCGGCTGTTGTTGTGAATCGGAAAGGCGATGTGATTCATCAATACTTAAAAACCCATTTATTTTCACTAATGAATGAGGACAAACACTATATGCCCGGGAAGGGGGCCAGTGTATTCGAACTGGAGGGCGTTCGAATCTCACTGGCAATTTGTTACGATTTACGCTTTCCCGAGCTGTTTAGACAGGTCGCCAGACAGGTGGATGTATTCTGTGTCATTGCATCATGGCCCAATGCACGCCAGCACCATTGGGACACTTTACTCCGTTCAAGAGCAATCGAAAACCAGGCATATATTGTGGGTGTAAACAGGGTAGGGGTGGGGGGAGAGCTCTTTTTTGACGGTGGCACCTCCGTTATTTCTCCTCTGGGGAACGTGTTGTGTTGCAAATATTCACAGGAAGGACTGTTGTACGAAACAATTGATACCGAACAAGTTGCGGTTATACGAGATAACTATCCTTTTTTGCAGGATATTAAGTTGATATAAAAAATGGCGGGCCCACCATTGAGCCCGCCTGGCAAGGGAGATGCGAAATCAGAACGGCAAAGAAGAGCTACTTTCTTGCCGTTCTGGTGAAGTATTTTTTACCGGCCGGTTTGGCCAACCATTTTTTAACATCATTGGGGGCGCCAATCAGGTTGCGTTCCACCATTTTATTTAAATCTTCGTTTAAAAGATTTACTATGCCCATGGGAACTCTGGCAGAAACCACGTATGCAACCAGTGTTCTGTTTCCGGGTTGTGGGAACAGTTTCCAGTAGCCACGCGCCATATCAATATCGTGTGGTTTGTTGTCAACCATCGCAAACGTCATGGTGTAACTGGCTTTGTCCGATTTGACTTCCACGTAGTATTCCAGATTGATCATCTTGTAGCCCATTTTGTAGTGGACCAGCGATGTATTTCCTTTTTTAGCTATCTGTTGAACGGTGTCCGTCGCTGCAAACATATTATCATATGCATCGTAATCCTGAATTACCTGCCAAACCACATCAATTGGGGCATCAATCAGGGTGTAGCCGGAACCTCCAAAAAAGCCTTTTTTTCCGGAACTTTCCAGTCGTTTTTTAATCGTTTTACCAGATTTTAAGGATTCCTTTTCTGCATCGGTGAAGTTTACTGCGGCGGCGTTTACGCTTGTGAGTAAGAATGCAAAAAAGATAAAACTGATACCAATCATCTTTTCAAATTTGCGAGTTTTCATGATTGTAGCTCCTGTGTTCCTATGGTTTCGCTTCCCTTGCTGGGATAGACACCTTGGCTCAAAAAAAATTTTTAAGAGAAGTGAGAAAAAATATTTGCCGAGGTCTCATCATCTCTCATTATTATCTAAAGCAATAACTGTTCCAGTTTCAGGTAGGTTAGAAAAAACACTTGGGAATGGAAGTTTATTGAATTATTTGGACCTGTTATCCAATACGGAAATGCCATTAGGTTGCCATTTGGTGTGTACTCCGCTAATAATTGAGAAAAAAAAATACACTTTTCAGGCATATAAAGTGAGTTGAAAATGCAACAGATTATTTCAAAAGGTACCATTCTCAGCGATAGATTTGTCATTGAAGCTCTTGAAAATCAGGGCGATATGGGGCAGGTGTACAAGGCACAGGACTCAAAAACACAAAAGTTGGTTGCCGTCCGCGTTATTCCCAAAACACTCTTTTCTCCGGCGGATTTGGAGCATCTGAAAGCGCGCATGCAGCAGGCCTCTGCATTAATGCATCGCAATGTGCGTGTGACGTTCGGAATGGGGGTGAAAGACGATTACATATTTATAGCAGCCGAGTGGATAGATGGACAGAATCTTCAAACGCTACTAAAGAAAAGAACGGATTCAGACAAACGATTTTCTTTTAAAGGCGCATACAGCATTATCGGACACGTTTGTAATGCACTGACCTATGCACATGAAAATCAATGCTATCATGGCGCCCTGAACCCTCGCAGTATTCTTGTAAATACTGCCGGTCGCGTAAAAGTGCACGACTGGGCGCTTTCCACCATCCGTATTAACAAACTTGACTATCCGGGGCGAAAAAAAATTGAAGCCGCCTATTGGTCTCCAGAGGCCCTGAAGTCGCCGAAAGCCGTTTCCTCAAGGTCAGATGTTTTCTCTCTTGGTGCACTTTTTTACAGCCTCATCACCGGGCGTGCCCCGCAACGGCCTTTAACTGCCCCCAGCAAATTGGGTTTTTCTGCGGAGGTGGACAATATTGTCGCCCGCTGCATGGCTGCGGATCCCAAACAGCGATTTCGAAACGCTTCGGAAGTGAAGCAGGCGATTAAACAGCTCGCAACCACCGAAAAGACCTCTCTGGTTCCTCCGGGGCGGGTGGATGATGATTTGGGTATCGACATAGACATTGATTTCGATGCTGCGGAAGACGAGCGTGTCGCAACTGCCAGTAAGGGAATGATGGGCGCTCCGGATTTGCCACCGCCGCCTGGCAAATCGATTGGCGATGATAGAGCATCGACGATCGACATGGGAGCAATCCTTGCCAATTCCACTCAAAACGATTCTGCAAGATGGATGGTACAGAAGGACAAATTTGACCATGGGCCATTCAATGACCGCGAATTGATTCAAATGATTTTAATTGGTGAAGTGCTTGGAAACCACGGTCTCACCAATATGGATACCGGAGAGCGTAAACCTGTGCGCGCATGGGGCGATTTCGATTCGTATCTTGAGCGCTATAGAATTAAGAAACAGAAACAGGATGAACAGGCAGCCCTTGAAAAAACGGAGAAGGCCGAGACCAGAGGTAACATTTTTAAGTTATTGGTGGCCGCGTCAGTCCTTGGTGTAATTGGTTTGGTAGTTGGCGGATATTTTCTTACGCGTACGCTCAGGCAGGAAAAACAGCTTGGCCCGGATGAAATGGTAAATGCCTTTGACAGCGGTGAGATTCAAATAAAAATGGGGTCATCTCTGAATAAGGGTACAGCGGGAAAACGTCGCAGCAGCAAAGGGCGACGGCACAGTGGTGGTGGTGGTTCTGGCAGTGGTGGTGGTGGCAAGGAGTTTGTTGACGGCATGAGCTATGAAGAAGCAATGAACATGGGGGTTTCTCTTGGGGATTTAAATGCCAGTGGCGGCCGAAGACTCACTGCCGATGATATTAACGCAATTATGAGCCGAAACGTTCGTAAATTCATTCCGTGTATTGCAGGGGAAAACGTCAAACGCGTCGATATGAATATTGCGGTGGCCGGGGACGGTAGAATTATGGGGGTTTCTGTGAAGCAGGGAAGTCCTAAAATGCAAAACTGTATTCAACGGAAGACGCGATCAATCAAATTTCCTGCATCTAATCAGGCTCGAACTGCTACAACGTGGTATTTTGAGTTGTATTGACGCAATTGCGCTTAATCACAAACCTGAATTGTCCAATATTTCATCAAATGTCTGCTGAGTCGCTAAAAAGGGAGCCTGTTACACTTAAGCCAACGCTCAGTTGGCTCCTTTCTTTATTTATTTTTGTCGCTATTCATCTTTCGATGGTTGTTGATGCAGCTGGCGATGACTTGCAACAGAAGCTGGAACGAGGCAGTTTTTTTCCATCCTATCAATCTGAAATCGCCGACGCGGAAAGACGCATATCTGTCGACCTGGCAGATACGCTAAAAAAAATACCCAACATAATCGATGCGAAGGTTCATTTATCCCTGGCAGAAATGGGGATTTGGAAACCGGCACAGCGTCGTTCAAGAGCGTCGGTTATCCTTTGGTCCGCAAATCCAGCGCAGATCAATAAGAATGAGATTCAATCGTTGGTTTCGGGTGCGTCGAGCCAGCTTGAGCAAAAAGATGTCCATGTTTTTGTGTATCGTTTGGATACCCAATCCGCCCTCATGTCGGACGTTCCTGAAAACAACGCCATGACCGTCGTATCTGGCCGTAGTGTTTCGGATTGGAAACACTATTTGGTGCCATTTGTTGTTTTCATATTGCTGGTTGCCATTGGCATTTTGACAATCGGCATTCGACGATATGTCAGGCGCCGCGAACTCATGCGTGACGTTTCGTTGAGTTCGGCGGTTGCAATGACAGAATTCGAAAACGAAAGCAAGCACACCCAATGATTGTTTCAGCAGGATTGTTTCCGGATTTGGGCGTCAGTCGCTTTTAGGAAAGGTGAAATAAAACGTCGCCCCCTGGTTCGGTTCCGAATTGGCCCATATTTCACCACCGTGCCGTTGAATTATCTTTTTTACCGTCGCCAATCCCACGCCCGTGCCTTTGAATTCCTTTTCCAGATGCAAACGCTGAAAGACACCGAAGAGTCTGTCATAGTACTTCATATTGAACCCGGCACCGTTGTCCCGAATAAAAATGGTTTGCCCGTGAGACGTATTGCAAGTGCCGATTTCAATAAACGGATCACGCTTTTTACTGGAATACTTCCAGGCATTTCCAATGAGGTTTTCCAACACATTGGCCGCCAGGCCCGGGTCAGCATAAACAGTCATATTTTTTTCGATACTGAATCTGGTGTTCTGGTTGGGATATTCGGCGTTGAGAGAGTCCAGTATTATTTGGGACAACTGGGACAAGTCAATTTCACTCTTTGCAAGTTCCTGCCTGGACAGCCGCGATAAAGTGAGTAAATCCGCAATCATATGGTTCATGCGTTCTGTTGCGGCGCGGATACGTCTTAAATGATCCAGACTTTCAATGGGGAGGATGTCTTTACAGTCCTCCTGAAGCATCTCACTGAATGCATCTATTGCGTGCAACGGACTGCGAAGGTCATGGGATATTGAGTAATTAAAGGATTCCAGTTCCTTATTGGCTATTTCCAGATTGCGCCGATACTGCTTGTTTTCTTCGATCAGTACCGCTTTCTCTATGCATTTATTAATGGAATGGACAAGAATGGTCATATCCGCAATGGGTTTTAGAATGAAGTCCCAAACACCAAACCGCAACGCTTTAATGACGTCGGAAAGATCGCCCGTTCCACTCATAACAATTATGGGAAGTTCCGGGTGACTGATGCCCACCTTTTCAATTACTTCGAATCCATCCATTTGGGGCATGCGAATATCTGTAACAATGACATCAGGACGGATTGCGGATAAGTTCTCCATCGCGGCGGCGCCATTCTCGGCTTCATGGACGACAAAATTGTTGTCCTCCAAATACATCGCTGCTGATTTGCGCACAGTGACGTCGTCTTCAACCAATAGAACCACAGGCATTGTACTCATGCTAACCCTCTCCTCCTTGATAATTCTTTATAAATGAATTTCGGTGCGAGGTCATGAGATGATGTCTCTTTTTCCAGAAAGCATTACTGTTTATTGAAAGTTCAGTTCGTGGGAATCAAGGAAACGGAAACGACGCAGGGATTGCTATGTCCATTGCACCAGTCCCGTTTCCTGTGTACAGGTAAGCAACGGATGCGTTGGAACCACACGCAGCGCGTATCTGAAGGTGCCACTGAAATCCAGCTGATGCGACAGCGCATATTTAAATACGGTCGGATCAGATGTGGTTACGGGTTTCAGAGAAATAGTCCTTGGCTCATCTGCAAATTGATCTCCTGCGTCCTGCCCAATGATGAGTTCTGCCTTCAGTTCCTCCTCCTTCATTTTTCCAGGAATCACCGTCATTTCTATTTCCAATGGTGTATTGGGTGGCAACATGTCACCATCCAGTCCTTTTATTTTGACGTGATCAATCTGTACCGTGGAAAAACGTGCTTTGATACTTCGTTTCCAGTCGGTCAACAGAGCGATGTCCCGGTACTTCTCGGCACGCAATTGCATCGCCCGTTTTGCTGTTGGAATGTACAGACGCTCGTGGTACTCGTTTACCATTCGCATTGTGGAAAAAACGGGAGCCAATTTTTTATAGGCGGATTTCATTTTGCGAACCCATGCGACGGGAACATTTTGCTTGTCTCTTTCGTAGTACGTTGGCGCAATGTCATTTAACAGAATATTGAACAATGCGTTGTTGTCCATCTCGTCCTGATGGTTTCGGCCAATAGGGGTTGCCGTGCAATTGATGGCATATCCCACTTCATCGTCATAGCCTTCATCCCACCAGCCATCCAGAATGGAACAGTTCAATCCACCATTGGGCACAACTTTCATTCCGCTCGTTCCGCTGGCCTCGTGGGGACGAACAGGTGTATTCAGCCATACATCCACACCCTGAGTCAGCAGCCGCCCCAGTTTCATATTGTAGTTTTCCAGATAGAAAATTTTTCCTTTAAATTCCGGAGTGCGGGATTCTTCAATAATCTTTTTAATGAGTTCTTTACCCTGGGTATCTGCAGGATGAGCTTTACCGGCAAACAGTATCTGTACTGGTTTTTCCGGATTGTTGAGCAGGTTCACCAACGCCTCGCGATGTTTAAACATTAGCGTGCCACGTTTATAGGTGGCAAATCGTCTGGCAAAACCGATGGTGAGGGCGTCCGGATTTATACCTTCGATGGAATCCTTGATAAACGTGGGGGTTTCCCCTCGGCGGCTGTAATCCGTATACAGCTTTTCTTTCAACTGCTCAATCATGCGCTTTTTCTGTGAACGATGTTCATACCAGAGAATTTCGTCAGGCACCTTGTCTATTCCCAACCAGACGATGGGATCGTCCTGATTTTCGTCCCATATTATTTCAAGATACTGATCCAATAGCCGCTTGAGGTCTTCACCTATCCATGAAGTTATATGAATTCCATTTGTAATAGATGTAATTGGCACTTCATCCCGGTCCAGTTCTTTCCACACATCCTGCCACATTTCGCGGCAAACCTTTCCGTGGAGTTTGGAGACACCGTTGGCGCGGCTGGAAAGCTTCAACGCCAGCACAGTCATGGAGAAGGCGCGATTTTCTTCGCCGGGTTTCGAAAATCCCATTTCCATAAGCTGGTCAAACGTGATGGAGAGGCGCGCAGGTACTTCTGCAAAGTACTTTTGCATCAACTCAATGTCAAAGGTCTCATTACCTGCAGGCACGGGCGTATGTGTTGTAAAGACGGAAGAGGCCTTCACCATTTCACGCGCTTCCTGGAAGCTGAGTCCTTCCTTCATAAATCGCTCGATTCGCTCGAACAGAAGGAATCCACAATGGCCTTCGTTTAAATGATAGACCTGTGGTTTCAGTCCGAGTTTATCTTCAATCAGCTTCACGCCGCCCATTCCCAATACAATTTCCTGCTCGATTCGCATTTTTTTACCGCCGCCATAGAGCTTGGACGAAATGCGCCGGTCGTCAGGATGGTTTTCGTCAACATCTGTATCCAACAGATACAGTGTTATTCTTCCCACATACACTTTCCATATTTTAGCAATGACCTCGCGTCCCGGTAATGGAACGGAGATGCGAACCTCCTGGTTGTATTTGTCGCGCAATGCCTCAATGGGAAGTCCCGTTGGATCCATGATGGGGTAGTGTTCGACCTGATTTCCTGTGATTTCTATTTGTTGTTGAAAGTATCCCTGTTTATAGAAAAAACCGATACCAACCATTGGCAGATTTAAATCCGAGGCCGATTTCATATGATCTCCGGAAAGCACTCCCAGACCGCCGGAATAAATGGGCAGACATTCATGAATGCAAAACTCCATTGAGAAATAGGCTATTGGATGTTCTTTGCTTAGCGAGCCGCCCGTTTCATATAACCGCCCAGGGCCCGCCATATAGCTTTCAAATTCATCGATAACGCGATTGTATTTTTTAACGTAAAGTGGATCGTGCTCTTTGTCTTCGAGCACACTCGGGTGCAGTTTTTCCAGGAAAAGCACTGGATTGGATTCCACTTCAGTCCAGAGATAGGGATCCAGGTGTTCAAACAACTCACACGCTTCCGGATGCCAGGCCCACCAAAGATTGTTTGCCAGTTTGCCCAGTTTTGAAAACGCTTCCGGCAGCAGTGGCGCGACTGTCAATCTGCGGTAGTGAGGCCCCGGTCCTTCAGCGCCTTTAAATGATATAAACAACTGATCCGAGAACGAGCTCGTATCGAGCGAATTGAGGCGCTTTTCGGCAATACTGCTGGCGGCCGTATAACTCTTTTGATAATTTTTGTAAAATGAGGCCCAACTTGCCATATCGGCAATTTTCCGGGCCATAATGCGCATGTCTTCCAAATCAGAACTGTTGAGAAACGCATACTCGTTCAACGTCTGGAAAAGTGATTCGCAAATATTTTCGTAGGATTTATTGGCCCGTTCAACAACCATTACCGCTTTACCGGTATCCGCATCCGCATTTACCTCTCTGATCCATCGACCAAAGCCACCTTGGTCACTGGTGATAGTGGGAACACCAACGGCGATACTCTCCATGGGTGTATATCCCCACGGTTCGTAAGCGGACGGGAAAATCCCCAGGTCAAAAGTGGAGAGCAGTTCATAGTAATTCAAGTTGAAGAAACCGTCATCCTCGTGAATATATGCCGGCGTGAAAATAATTTTTACTTTGCTGGATACGCCGTTGTTGAGACCCAATCTATGGCACGCATGCACGATATTGTCGAACTGCTCATTGAACAGGGAGTGGGTGAGAATCCCAGGTTCCACAACGGGCCCCTCAAAGGTTCCGTCCAGTCTTGATTTGACCGACTCTTTGATTCCTTCATTGCCTGTCGCAATCAGAAACCATACCACTACAGTTGGTGCGTCGGGGTTGTCTTTGATTTCTCTGTTTAATATCGCCAAACTTTCCAAAAGAACATCGTAGCCTTTGTTGCGATATTCATACCGGCCTGCGGTGGCCCACAGTTTCGCATTTTCGGGTAGTGGTTGTCCCAGAAATGAGGACGCCATAGATACTACTTTTTTCCGAGTGTTGCCGGTTTTGGATGTGATGCTTCTAAGTGTTCCAAGCTCCTCTGAATTGATACCGTTATAAACGAGATAATGCGGGCGCACCCCAAGCATTTTAGCGGACTCTTCCGCTGTGACTTTGCTGACTGTTGTAAAAATATCGGCTTCTCTGGCACATGCCGATTCTAGAGACGCTTTGGCTGGGACGCCATACGTAACGGCATCTTTGGCGGGGTCGACCTGCACGTCTTCGGAATAAATATCAATTCCCGCACCGCTCATGGAACGCCCGAGAACGGTTGCATGTGTTGTAAAAACAGTTCCAATTTCAGGTGTGGTTTTCTTGAGATGAAGCAGACCGGCGCCGCTCATCCATTCGTGAAAATGGGCCGCTGCCGTATCCTCCGGGCCAAGTATGGCGCCGTGGATAGTTTCTATAACTTCGCCACACGCCGTGGCAAAAACCACTGGCTCAATGTAATCCCAACTGCTGCCCATTGAGTTGATGCCGAAACGTTGCCAATACTGATACAGCAGCTTGCCGGAATCATACTTGTCTTTATAGTCCACTAGAATCACGCGTGGATTTCCATCTGTTTTCCAACGTCCCAATTTGCACTGTAAATTTCTTTCCTCCAATGCCGGACGGATTCGCTGATACAGATCGTCGTCATCAATTTCTTCAAAATCGATGGTTCTGTCGAGAAGTGGACCCAACAGAAAGTAATTGTCTCCGTAGTCATTGACTGCCTGCGATGCTTTTGAGCGAATTACAGTGTGAATCCCCCCCACCAGATTGCAAACTTCCCAGCTTACTTCAAACAGATATTTCATTTCCTTCAATCTCCTTAACGAATCGTTCTCCACAGAGGGAAGGCTCAGCCAATCCGTCGGCTGATTGTCTTGCTCCCCGTTGCCATTGAGGCTACTGGAATCATTTATTCAAAAAAGCACTCCTGAACGGTTGAAACCCAGGAAAGCTTCCCGAAATAAGAGACCGCCGTTGTTTCCCCGGAACGATTGCACAAGAAACTTGCATACGCCAGTTCCGGTTTAGCGGTTCAGTGTTGTTTCAAAGTCTGCGAGCACGTTTTGATAATTGATGTATGCATCATAAGGGCTGTTGTATGGGTTAAAATATTTATGGACATCGCCATCTGCGAACCACTTGGTGCACATATAGTAGAAATGGTCAGAAGTCTGGAGCGACCGCCAGGTGCGAATGAGGTCTTCATTTCCGGTGGCAATCACACGCTCTTCCAGTGCGTATACGGCATCCAGGGCATCATCCTGCAAATGGTTTCCGCGCCATGCGGACAAATCGCGTTCAACGTCTGCCCATGAAATGTAATTCGGCACGTTCAGTTTGGCAACCGGTGACAGAGATGCAGATACCTCAGCGGGCGTTGCGAATCTGAAATCCGGATTTTTTAGAATCCACTCTGGCAGATGCTCCATGAAATTGAAAATGCCAGAGTCTTCCCATTGATGCTCTCCAAACGTTTCGTAATCCATAAACAGGTTGATGGTTTCGCCCGACCCGTTGATGGCATGAACCCAATGGGCAAATTTCTCTGCCGTTAGTGGATAACTGTCCCATGCTTTGTTCGAAAAGCGAAACGCAATGTCATCTGAAAGCTTGTAATTTTTAAGCAGCAACTTCAATTTGTTGCAGGTTTGCGGCTGATACAGGAAATTAGGGCTGCGCCAGTCCAGCACATGATCTGCACCTTCGGCTAAAATAGTTTTATAGCCCATTTTTTCAACTGCCAGCGCCACATCATTGTTGTAAATCAACTCTGTGTTTCTAAAAGTTGTTGGCTTTTGACCAAACTCCTGTTGAATGAGTTCGCTGTGTAATTCAACCTGTCGTCGGAACTCGTCCTGGGAAAACAGGAAAGAAAGAGAATGGTTGTAGGTTTCATCAATGAATTCGACGCATCCTGTATCGGCCAGCGCCTTGAAGGTATCCAGCGTTTCCCTGTTGAATTTGCGCATCTGGTCGATGCACACTCCCGATATGGAGTAGGAAATCCGAAAAGCCCCCTGAAATCGATCAATCAATCGCAGCATTAGTCGATTGGTTGGCAGATAGCACTTTTGGGCCACCTTGTTCATTATGGCGCCGTTTTTGTCGTCATCCTCATAAAAATGGTCACGACCAATCTGAAAATAAGAATATTTTTTTAATCGGTTGGGTTGATGAACCTGAAAATAAAAACATAGATTTACCATGCGAATTCCTCATTCTCCTATCGCACTCACGCGATTCTCTCGTAAATATGGCCAATATGATCAGCAGCGTTTTCCCACTGTATTTTCTTTAATTCCATCGAGCCTCTGTCTACCAGTTCCTGGCGTAATGGTTCGTGTTCCAGAACCGCCAGTATTTTGTCTGCCAGTTCGTCGGTATCCCAGAAATCCACTTTCAGTGCACTGTCAAGAATTTCAGATACTCCTGATGTTTTGGAGATAATAACAGGAACGTCATAGCGCATCGCTTCAAGCGGTGAGATGCCAAATGGTTCGGAAACGCTGGGCATCACGTACAAATCACTGTCTTTGTACATCTCTTCAACTTCTGCGCCTTTGAGGAATCCGGTGAAGTGAAATTTTCGGCCCAGACGAAGCTCGGCGATTCGCTCAATCATCTTGGGCGCCATATCGCCACTGCCCGCCATCACGAAACGAACATTTTCATTTCGCGCAATTACTTTCGCAGCGGCTTCCACAAAATAATCGGGACCTTTCTGAAAGGTAATACGCCCGAGGAACAGAACCACTTTTTCTTTGGTTCCTTTTTGATGTCCGTTTTTGCCTGCATAACTGTCTTTGGCCACAGCATTATGCACCACATGAACCTTATCTGGTGAAACGCCGTAACGATTGATGATCATGTTGCGCGTCATATGGCTCACCGCGATGATGGCATCGGCCTGATGAAAGCCATACCGCTCGATGTCATATACCGCCTGGTTCACATGCTCGCCGCTGCGATCAAACTCAAGGGCATGTGCGTGAATAACCAGCGGCTTGCCGCTGATTCGTTTGGCCTCCACACCCGCCAGCATCGTGAGCCAGTCATGAACATGTATCACATCGTGTTCAACCCGCATCGCAATGCTGCCGGCCACGGATGCATACCGAACCACTTCGCTCATCAGGTTAGGGCCATACTCACCTGAAAGAGAAATGTCGTGACTGGTCGAACGGAAGGCTGCTGGTATCTGTGCAGCGTCCTGCGATGCCAAACGCCTCAGCTCCTCCTGGTATTGCTCTTCTGTCAAATAGGGAGACAGCGGCGAGGCGATGGTGTGCACATCGATACTTTTGGAGATTTTCTCAATCTGTCGGACCACAAATTCACGTGGGCTCAGATTGGATGTGTACACGGGAAACTGGCCCACATCAATTAGATTTACGTGGCTTCCATTGCTCTCCACCTGTTTGAGCCGTGGGAGCACAAAGGAAATGTGGTGATTATGCGACGAAAGTGCTTTTGTTAAACCATAGCACGCCACCCCGAGACCGCCGCTGATATGAGGTGGAAATTCCCAGCCATACATTAATACTTTCATTGACAATGCTCCCTGATACGTGAAAAAAATTTATTTTTTCCGGTTTTCTTCATACAGAGTAATCAGCCTCAGCATTTCTGCAACGCTCCAGGCCTGACTGGGACAGCCATGCCCAGTATGGGGTGATTCTCCATCAAATATTTCTGAAATAGAGCCTATCCCATCCCTCGTGAGATGGGCACGAACCGCTTCGATTATTTCTTCAATTACAGGTAACGCGGCTTTGGCATCCAGTTTTAGCAATCCTTCTCCATAGTGACCAATCAGCCACGGCCAAACTGTACCGTTGTGATATGCGGCATCCCGTTCATTGGGGCCACCACTGTATTTCCCTTTATACCCCGGATCCTCAGGAGACAGCGTTCGCAGTCCCAGTGGGGTGTAGAGGTGACGGGTAACTACGTCGAGCACACTTTTAGCCTGCGTTTCATCGAGCATGGTATGCGGTAATGACACCGCAAAAATCTGGTTGGGACGAATCCGGGTGTCTGGTTCGGTATTGGTGACGAGATCGGCCAGATAACCACCGTTGTCAACCCAGAACTCTCTTAGAAATGCTTCTTTGATTCGGGGGGCCAAATCCTTGGCATATCGACAGCCCTGGACTTCGCCCATGTCCACCAGCTCTCCCAGAAAACAAACCATGTTGTACCAGAGCGCATTGACTTCAACCGGGCAGCCATTTCTTGGCGTGACGGGCTGTCCGTTGCTGTTGGCATCCATCCAGGTGATCTGTGTATCGTAGGAGCCGGCGCGAATCAGTCCGTCTTCCCGCATCTGGATGTTGTGCATGGTACCTTTTTGGAAATGCGTAAATATTTTTTCAAGCGTATCAAATATCGGGCCTCTCAGCGCCGTGATATCTCTGGTTTTGTATAGATACTGCTGTACGGCCCATGCAAACCACAGGCTGGCGTCCACTGAATTATACGCATTATGAACGGGATCGGTACCTAAAAAATTAGGAATTACGCCGTCTTTTACGTTCGAAGCAAATTCGGTGAGCACATCCACATAATCAGGGTTCTTTTTATTGTCATGCAGCAGCAGGCCGGGCAACGCTATCATGGCATCGCGCCCCCATTCCAGAAACCATGGGAATCCAGCGGTAATCGCTTTATGCCCACTGACGCGAGTGGATACAAATTGATGCGCAGACCATTTGAGCGGTTTCTGAAGTGTTGTGCCCCGTAAACGCTTGTAAAAAAGACTACGCCGACTAATCTCGTGGTCGAATACCCGTTCAAGGTCGTCGTGCTCTTCGGTAGACGCCATCACAATGACTTTTTCACCTTTGGGGAAATGAATTTCGAACATTCCAGGGGAGAACAGATCTTCCTGTGCAGGGAAGCCGCGTCTCAATTCCTGCAGGTACTCCACATTTCGGTACCAGTTTGGCGCGGGAAAAAATTCGAATGTGCCGGTGGTCTGCACATACAAAGGGGGCATTCCTTCGTAGGGTTGAATTTTAAATCCGTTTTTCACGGGCCATGTTCGCACCTGAAGCGAGACATTTTCTGCGGTTAACGAATGAAAGTCCCTGTACGCCAGCATTGGCCGGATTACCAGTTTCGAATCATTGGAATTTTTGGTGCATTCATATTGGCAGACCACTGTATTTTCATCTTGCAGCATGACTACCTTTTTGGTCAGGTTCACTTTGGAAGTCTGGTATTTAAATACAGGCATTTTGTCATGGACAAACCCAATGAGATTTTTATAGCCCGCCGGCGCGACAGCGCCACAATATTGCGTGGTGGAAAGTCCTGTTTCCTCTTCTCCGGAAACCAGGCCCTCATCCAGATTGGATAAAAGAACAAATTTTCCCTCTGGCCTGGGCAATCGTGCCACCAGCATGCCGTGGTATTTCCTGGTATTACAACCTGCGATAGTACTGGAGGCGTATCCGCCAATTCCGTTGGTTTCCAGCCACTCCCGATTCGTGGCCTGTTTAAAATCCTGACAATCCTTGCGCTGAATTTTTATAGACATCGGTCCCTCTCTTCTTCACAAATCCATTCCCTGTAGCTGCAGTATCGCTTTTTTAGAACGGGTTCGTACACACTCTGCGGACATCCAGGGCAACCATAGCTCGGGTGCGCTCATCTGCGAATCATCCACAATTAATTGTTCGATGTTGTCCAAGGTATGACATCAATTTTTGAATGCGCAAGTTCAAACCTAAAATGTTTGTATAAAAATACAAAAAAAATAAATCCATCAGCGATATAACTGGTGTTTTTTCCGTAAGTACTGAATTTTTTATTCAGATTACCCTCTGGGATGGACTCGCCGATACTCCCGTTGAGCCAACCCAGAAGTCACGTGAGTGTACACCTGGGTGGTACTGATATCCTGGTGACCCAGCATTGCCTGTACCGACCGCAAATCGGCGCCGCGCTCCAATAAGTGGGTGGCAAAAGAATGACGCAATTTGTGGGGACTGAGTGATTTTTGTATATCCGCCTTTGTCGCATACTTGCGAATGATGAGCCAGAAACTCTGACGGGTCATCGGACCGCGACGATGGGTGAGAAATATGGATTTTTCATCCGATCTGGCCCACAAAGGTCGAATGTTGGACATGTATTTATTCAACATATCTATGGCCCATTCGCCGATGGGGATAACTCGGCGTTTGTTTCCCTTGCCGGTAATTGCCAGGAAGCCGGCTTCCCGGTCCATATCGCTCAGCTTCATTTGGACCAGTTCGGAGACGCGCAATCCCGCTGCGTACATTGTATGCAACATTGTTGCATCCCGAAATCCGCGCGGTGTGGTGAGGTCCGGCGCTGCCAGCAGACGCTCCACCTCGTCGAATGTCATCACTACCGGCAGGCGTATTCCGGGTTTGGGCGATTCAATGTCTTCGGTGGGATTCTTTGAAATTTCCTTTTCGTTTGTCAGGAATCCGAAGAATCCCCGGATGGCCGACAGCATTCTTGCCTGAGATCTCGGGCTGAGTTTCCTTTTTGAAATATGTGTGAGGAATCCGGATATGTCATTTTCCGATACAGATGTCAGGGCGATACTGTAATCTTCTACATATTCCGAGAAGCTTCGCAGATCTCTTGAGTATGCTTCAATGGTTTTAGGGGCCAATCCCCGTTCTATCTTTAAATGTGTTACAAAAATGTCAACAGCGATATCCAGGTCAATCATGGACTCATATTAACAAAGCAGTGTGATGGAGTGAAATAAGCGGGGAATTGGAACCCAAAGTTCGTTTTGAATCGACTAATCGTTCAAAAATCCTTTGATATCCTTGGCTGCCTTGAAGGTCATTGTGGTGGATGCTGCAATTTTGATGGTTTCGCCTGTTTGAGGATTGCGACCTTCGCGGGCAGCACGTTCTTTTTTGGTGAAAGTGCCAAATGCGGGAACGGTGAATTTACCATCATCCTTAACTGACTTTTTAATTTCGTCTACGATCGCATCAAAGATATCAGCGACAGCTTTTTTGGTGATGTTTTCGGGAGTTTTTGAGGACGCTACTACTGCGTCGATGAGTTCTGATTTCGTCATTTTAATACCTCTCAATAGTTTTTAAATACCATTGTGTTCGTTGTTTTAAAAAGAGAGCTGTTACTTTGTTTCCGATGCGTTTTATGTCAAGCATCTTTTAAAAAAAACGCGCAGAAACGAACAAAATATTCCAGATATTATTATTCATATTTTCTATTTTTTCCCCTGCCGCCGGAGCTCCTGGAAAAAAGAACTGAGTAATTTCGCGGATTCGTGTGACTGGACACCCCCAACTACGTCACAACGATGGTTTAGTCTGTCGTCTTCCAGAAGATTGTAAAGACTTTGCACAGCTCCCGCTTTGGGGTCTGTGGCGCCAAAAACCACTCTTGGAATTCGTGCGTTGAGAATGGCGCCGGCACACATGGGACAGGGCTCGAGTGTCACAAACAGAGTTGTGTTTTCCAACCTCCAGAATCCAATGCGATTTGCCGCCTGAGCGATGGCGAGAATCTCCGCATGGGCAATGGGATCCTGGTCGCTTTCACGACGGTTGGCGCCTGTACCAATGATTTGCCCGTTTTCATCTACAATAACGGCCCCAACAGGCACTTCTCCCTGTTCGGCTGCATCTCGCGCAAGGTCGAGGGCGATTTTCATGTACATATCATAAGCAGCTGATTCCATAGTCATTTCCTGGTTTTTTTGCCTCTGCCTTTTCGATGTTGCCTGGAGTGGCCTGGCAGGACATCCCGCTGTTCACGCCTGGCGCTATTCCGATTTAACCGCGGGCGCTCAGTGCCCAGCAACAGTGCTTTTTGGCGTTTTCGCTCCGCAGCGTCGGGGATATACACGGGATTTCCCGTTTCGTCGATACCTGCCGCATATATCGCTGATGCCATGGTGCCGGGCAGGGGAATAAAATTCTGTACCTGCTGCAGTTTCTGGTGCCGCCTGGTCAGCCAACGTGCGGTACTGTCCGCTGCATCTCTGGTGCATCCAGGAAATCCGGCAATGAAATAGGGAACCAGATATTGTTCAAGCCCCTTTTCGCGTCCTTCCGCCTGGAAAATGCGTTCAAATTCCTCCAATAGTTGAATCCCCGGTTTGCGCATTTGTTTTAACACTGTTTCGCTGGTATGTTCGGGAGCCACTTTCAGATGACCGCCCGTGAAGGACTGAGCGATTAGCTTTATCAATGAACGATTTCGCAACGCCAAATCGTGACGAATGCCACTGGCGATAAATATATGCTTTATTCCCGTAAGCGTTCTGGCGGTTTTCAACAGATGAACAAAGCGCTGCTGCGATACATCCAGATTGCTGCAAATGACAGGGAAAAGACACGATGACCGTCGGCACTTCTGGCAGCGTGTCGTATCTTTGTATGCCAATCCATATGCGTTGGCAGTGGGCCCTCCAATATCCGTAATGGTTCCCTTGAAATCCGTGTCATGACTCAGTCGGTTTAATTCTTCAATAATTCCTTTTTCACTGCGACTGATGACCTGCCTTCCCTGATGGTAGCCAAGGGCGCAGAAGCTGCAGCCACCGGGACAACCGCGTTGCGCAATGACAGACCATCGAACAGGAATACTCGCGGGAATTTCAGGCATCCCTTTTTTTAAATAACGCGGATGACTGGTTCGCAAAAAAGGCAACCCATGTATTTTGTCCAACTCGGCTTCGGTCATCAACCGGGGCGGGTGACTTTGCACGACACCCTCCTGATACCGCTGATAAAACGTGTTTGACTTATGCGGTCCCAGTCCAGCTTCCAACAGTTGGGTTTGTAAAACCAGTTGCGATGCGTCGGCCGAGATTGCATCGAACGATGGCAGCTCGATGCCCTGGTCTGGAATATCGCGCACCAGTTGCGCGGTGCCATCAATGTGGTCGATGGACTGGTTTTGCGCCAATCGGTTTGCTATCTCAAGGACAGTTTTTTCACCTGAGCCAAATACAAGCAAATCGGCGCGGGTATCCACCAGTACCGAACGTCGTATCTTTTTTTTCAGGTAATCAAAATAGGCAAAGCGCCGTGTGCTCGCCTCCACTCCGCCAAGGACGATGGGGGTATTGGGGAATGCCGATTTGGCCGCACCGCAATACACTGCCGTGGCAAAATTGGGCCGTCTGGTGGCCGAAGATGCGGACGCATAAACGTCATCTTTTCGCGGCGCCAGGTCTGCCGTGTAATTGTTCAGTGTGGAATCGACTGCGCCGGCGCTGATACCCACAAACAATCCGGGCGTGCCCAGCGCTTTCAGTGATTCGGGGCGTGTCCAGTCGGGACGGGCAATGATGGCCACGCGATACCCCGCATCTTCAAGCACTCGGCCAATCACAGCCACACCGTGGGTGGGGCTGTCGAAATAGTCATCCCCGCTGAGTAGCAATACGTCTAGCTCATCCCAGCCGCGGGCGTTGAGCTCCAGGGTGGTCATGGGCAAAAAGGCGCCGCTTTTCATTAATTATAGTGCTCCAGAATGACGTCGCAGAGTGTGGGACCAATACTGAAAGTCATATCGTGGCCTTCGCCCGAAAAGGTTTTCAGCGTGGCGTTGTCGAATGCGGACAGTGTATCTTCCGCCGTCCAAAGGGGCATGATTTCATCTTCCGTACCGTGGAGAATGAGAACCGGCAATTTTATATTGTGCGTTTTCTGTTTTTTGTCACCCTGGGTGTAGGGGACGCTAAACAGCTGGTAGTAGTACGGGTAGGGGCGAACATAAAATATGTCCTTCTGCGTGACCTTGCCTGGAGACGATGCGTACTCGGTTCCTTCGGCCCGCGACTCCACCAGCCCCTGCAGCTTGCCAGGGGACAAACGCAGGGCAAAACGGGCCATGCGAGTCCGTTTTTTAATTTCTTTTTTACTGCTGCTGAGCATCGCCGTGGAAATAAGGACAAGCCCTTTGGCGCTTTGAACGTCGTTTTGCAGCAGGTATTCGATGGCGCCATATGCGCCGTTGGAGACACCCACAATCAGGCTGGGCGATACATTTACTGCCTTCACAAAATCGGTGACCACTTTTCCCCAGTCCTCGATTTTTCTGTTGTAAAGTGGGCTGGAGTCTGGATACTGAGGCGCGTACACTGTGTATTTTTTAGACAATCGGTGAAAATTAAGCCAGATGCGATTGTCGAAAATCCCGCCATGCAGCAAAATTGCCACTGGCGCATCTTCGGTTGGCCCCGCCTTATACATGTAGCGGTACCAGTTGCCCGAAGATTTGTTCTGGACTTTCTTTTCCGTCCACGGAGACGCGTCGATTTGTGGTCTGCGGGTCTTTTGGGCGCCACTTGGAAAGCATCCGGAAAGAGCGATCGCTGTGCCCAGCATCAGACTGAAAAATTTAAACAGTTTTTTTTTAGTACCTGGCATGTTCCACCTCTTTTGTGGGGAACGTAAACGTTGCCCCATCTTCTGTCAATAGCATGGACCCCTGGGCGCTTCCAGGCTTACGCCATTTCTTTAAGCCATTTCACAATTCGCTCGGATTTGACTTTGGGGGATTCCGAACGAATTTCCCACTTTTGGCAGAATGCCTCGCGTTTTTGTGAATAGTCGTTTGGGGTGTCTGAATCAGAAACCGCTTCTATCAGCTGAATGAACTCCGATTGGCGCTGAATATAGGTCAACAGGCCCGCGTCTGCCACGGCGGATGATGGGGGAGCTGGAGGTGTGTGAACGTTTCGCCATGCGTACGGGGTGACGAATGCGGTGGGAGTATCGTGCATGATGCAATCCCAGAGAATGGAGCTGTAGGTCCGCGTGACCACCAAATCTGCGGCGGCAATGACATCGTGCAGGCCATCCACGAGTATGGTGGTTTGCGAGAGGAGCCCGTATTGCATGGCCAGGTGTGCATAAAAGTTTTGGGCGGCGTTTAGTGAACGAAAATTCGAAATGGCGGGGTGCAGTTTCAGAAAAATTCGAACAGTGTGTTTCTGCGGTATCAATTGAACGGATTCGAAAACGAACCGAACAAACATCACTTCCTCTGCCTGCTGCGCGGCCAGTGCCACCGGGCCATGGGGTTCACTCCAGCTGAGTCCCACCGTCACACATAATTCACCTGGGGATATATTCAGACGCCGGCGCGCTGCCGCGGTCGAAAGAGTGACACCGCCTGTGGCGTTGTCGAGTGGTGTTCCCAACGGAAGCAGCTGTTTGACCGATGATTGCAGATTGTAGCGTTGGTATATGTCCACTTCCAGCTGATTGTCCAGAATGACGAAGTTGCTGGCAAATGGCGCCAATGAGAGATGTTCCGTGCCGGGTGGCGGATACGGATGGGTGGAGAAAAGACCGTGTTCCACCTGGACTGTTGGAATCCCCAACTGCTGTGCCATGTAGATAACCGGTCTTGCCTGCGGGGTGTAATCGGTACAGGTCACCACGGCGTCGATGGATGTTTGCCGTGCCATTTCATCGAGCACCAGAGCTGTTTTTAACGCCTCCGCCACGATGGGTTTAGTGTTTTCCAGATGGGATGCGCTTGAATCGGCGACGAGTGCGTGGCCCAGCATCTTCTCCGCAGCCTGCAGCATGAATGCGCGATATGACAACCATTCGGTTTGAAATTCCAAAAGCGTTGTCACATCGCCAATTCGCTCAACCACATCGGTGGTGTCGAGAATGTTTTCGCCCTGAAACGCCCACTGACCCGGCTGATGCACCACCAGCGTAAAATGCTGCGAAAGTGTGCGTATAAATGTTTGATGACGATTGGGAAACCAGGTGTTCATTGGGAGAAAGAAGCATTGGGTCATTTGGATACGTCCCCTTCAATCAGTTCATCCGTGGTCATTTGACTGAGGGTGTACATGGCGTATCGATTTACAAGAGTGGCCAACAGCGGGACATCACCCGGGGTTGAAAATGAATCCGAGATGCGTTTGCGGTATTGTGTTGATATGCGATTGACTTCGCCCACCCGACCTCCAAACAGCTCCGGACGATGGGATTGCAGCCACTGCAATATCGCCTCAAAGCCCAGATGCCACAGGCTGTGGCACTCCGGGCAACCAACTGTTTTCTGTATTGTGAACGTTCCCATCAATTCATCACTGAACGGCGATGTGCAGGTCGGGCAAGTGAGGTGAATGGTGTATTGAATCCATACGCCGGCAGAAAAAGTCACATCCCGAATATCCTGTGCCTGCAATGTGGGATGGGGCATTGCTGTCGCCTTTGCCAGATTTACAACGCCCAATTCGGCCAGATACTCCCCCCATACAGTCCCTGTGGCCATCCGGGCAAGAAGCGTTTCGTCCGCCAGCGCCATCACTCCCTGCGGCCAGAAATTTCCCTTTGTCCGTGACATTGCATCATATCCATCGTTTTCCAGAACGGCCACATTAAGCGGATTGGCAATGCGTGTTTTCTTATCGCTGAAAATGCCTTCATCGTGGTGAAAGCCCCCCAGTGTTAATGCTTCAGCCGCCCTGGGATATAAAATCAGGCGTTCAATCACCGCACGGCTATGGGATTGCAGTGCGGAAGCGCCAAGGGTGTAGGTGGATGGTACGTTACCTGATGGAATCTGGAACAACCGTTTGCGCTGTGCCAACTTTAGCCAGGTGTTCTGATAGGTGAGGATGGCCTGTTGGATGCGTTCCCTGTTCTGTATCTCTTTTTCGGATATGTTCAACTGTCCCAAAACCGGACGCCAGTTGTGCGTTGCGTCTTCGGCGTACCCGGTAGTGCTGCCAATGGGGGCAATAACCGACTGCTCAATCATTTCCGGTGAGCGAATGAGAATCCTGGCAAATGGGTCAGGGGAGTTGAGATGACACAGGTAGCTGAAAAAACGGCTCCCCCGCATCGCATTGATAGCCGATCCCGCTGCGGTGGCGAGATAAAAGCCCGTGCACGATACCGAAATCTTTTCGAGTTCAAATATGCGTTCAATGTTGCGCTGGATGGTGCCCCCCCAGCCCAGGTCTATTAGAGCGATTTTATCGGTTTTGATGAGCGGAAGAAAGTATGCGAGAAACTGCTTTCGGGCGATGGCACTCTTTTGGGTCACTGCTTCTTTTATTTTTCCACTCGTTAAAAACCGTACAACGGTATGCAGCATTTCCGTACTGGAAATGGGCTGGTTGGCCACATGTGGGGGAAACCCCACGTCCTTTGCTTTCAGTCCAAAGCTCTCGAACGTTTCTCCCACTGTCCGCGCGTAAATTCGCTCCGAAACGCTGCGATTGGTGGCTTCACCCACAGACGCCAGCAGTGTGGATTGTCTGGACACAAACAGCTCTTCAATGTGAAGATTGCTATTCTGTGCGATGGCGCTTTTTTGGAGCATTGTTCCAAGCAGACGACCTTCCCGCATCAAAACAAAAACGGTTTGAATTCCCGTGTGCGATAATTGGGCGACACACCAGTCGCACCAGTTGGCCAGTACAGGGCCCAGCACCTGATACGCTGCTGAAAGAAGCGGTAAGCCCTTTGGATTGTGCCACCATTCGGCATGTACGCGAAGGGCATTGATGCAAAGGGGAGACTCGGATGGTTCGGTTGTTCTGGATTCCGCTGCAAACAGAGCGGGTGAATTGGCTGTGGACATGGGGTAGTGGAACGCCAAAACCCCGGCCTTTTGCGCTCCGGAGATATCGGCCTGCGGATTGTCGCCCAGGTGCACCATCTGTTTGGCGGTGCATCGCATTTTCTGCCTGGCAATCTGGAAAAGACCACCGGACGATTTTCCCTGAAGCAGTTCTCCTGACACCAGAATCGGAGAAATCAACTCTCCGGGCAAACCGTTTTGGGTGGCGATTTCAAACAGCGCCTTTCCTGACAGGTACATATCCGATAGTACACACACACGGTGTCCCAGCGAGCGCGCGAAATAAAGCAGACTTTCCACCGCCGGGTTCACAAAACACCAGTCCACCTCCACTGACAGTTCAATGGTCATGGCTGTTTCCATCTCTTTAACAATGTGTGGGTGCAATTCGTGGTAAATGTGTGCCAGCGTTATTTCTGTGTTGCCCCTCTCCCAAAAGCCAATCTGTCGGGCTTTGGTTTCTGCAGCGATGCGCAGTTCCCTGAACGTCAACGGTGTCACCCACGGGACCAGCAGATTCTGCTGACGCAGACGGCGACCCACCTCGGTGAACACGTCAGTGGGATGGGCACACAGCCGGCCCACCAGAGTGTCAAAAAAGTCCAGCGACAGAACACCCCGCTGCATGTGTTTAATGGTGTTGCCTGGCTCGGCAAGACGTGGATCGGTTCGCCAGGTATCCAGCGAAACATGATTGGGGAGGGCGCCATCGCTGTTGGGCTTAACCGCAAGCTGCTGCGACTTTTTGCGTTTCGACGACTTCGTGTGTTTCCGTTTCCCCAATGTGAGTCACCATCCGTCTCAAAAAATGGGGGGAGCGACACATGTCTTCCCCTTTGCGCAATTCAACATTTCGTTCTCCCCCCAAAACGGCCAGTCCAATAAAATATTAAGGGAGGCGCCGACTTGCCCCACAGGTGTTTTCATCTACATTGATTGGATATACATTGGTTAAATATCGGCAATGGCCATGAGGCGATGGGATACGGTGTCCATGGATTACCTGTCACAAAACATGCAGAAAATCGGGATGGCGCCCCAGCTTAAAGAGCAGCTTATCTCCTGGCAAATTCAGTCTCCCGTATCGGTGCGCGTTAAAAATGGTAACGAAATTGAAATGCAGTACAAGGGGGTATCCCTGTACCATGCGCAGCAGCCAATTGCTGTCGCTGCGGCGGAGATACAGCGGTTAAAAGGAGATGCAAAGCAGGATTTGGTGATTTATTTTGGACTGGGTTTCGGTATTCATGCGGAGTTTTTAAAAAAGCGATTTGACGCGCCGTTGCTGGTGTTTGAACCCAGCCTCGATATTCTTAAAACAACGCTTTCACTGCGCCCATTGCCTATCGATGGGATAACCATTGAAACCAGCATGGGCCGACTGGCCGAACTGGTGGACACCACACTGGAAAACTCAGACAGGCGTTTGGTGGTGGCCGTGCATTCCCATTACCGGGAACTGTTTCCTCTGCAGGTGGAGCGCTTTGAGTTTGTGGTGCAACAGGCCGTCAACAGTTTACTTATTCGACACAACACCTTGCAGCGAGGCAGCAGATGGGCGAAATTCGAAATCACCAACCTGCTGGACACCGTGCGTTTGCCTCCATTTATTGCGTTAAAAAAATACTGCAGCGGCGTGCCGGGTATTTTTGTGGGGGCGGGGCCGTCGCTGGCAAAAAATGTGGCGCTGCTGCATCAGATGAAAGGGTCATCGGTGATTGTTGCCGCTTCAACAGCGCTGCGAACCCTGGATAGCGCCGGGATTCAGCCGGATGTGGCCATGATTATTGAATCCAATGACTGTGCCTATCAGTTTCGGGATTTGCGTTTTTTGGACCAACTTGTATTGGCGCTCACACCTTATTCAAATCCGGAGAATTTTAAACTGCCGGTAAAACAGAAACTGTCGGTGCTGAACCATCCCACGCCCACTCATGACTGGATGATGCGCGCCTATGGCAACGTGGATGCTGTGATTACCGCTGCCAGCGTGGCGCTGGTGGCGTTTGCGGCGCTGTATCAGATCGGCTGCAATCCCATCATCGCAGTGGGGATGGATTTGGCATTCACTGGCAACGAAACCCATGTCAAAGGCGCCGACAGCTCCGCTATCAATATTCGATTCAACGATGCAAAAAACGAACTGGAGTACATTGTTCGCGACGCTGATACCGATTACATTCAGACTATATCAAAACAGATAAACCGAACATTTAAAAGTGGCGATATTCTGAGAACTCGTGAGGCGTATCGGTGTCGCGGCTTTGGGGATAATGAGAATGTATATTCGGATTTGGTTTTCAATTCGTATCGCGCCTGGCTGGAGGGCGCGGCAGATACCTGGGCATCGGACAGAACCCTGATAAATGCAACGGAAGGGGGCGCCAGAATCCACGGTTTTGAAGAGATGGCGTTTTCGGAAGTAATTAAAAAATACGCCACCGCCGCGTATCCCATATCTGACTGGTTGAATGCGATTGTGAAAGACCATGTGCCATTTGACGTCGCGCCTCTCAAACGCGTCATCCATAACGAATTGCTGCTGATTCAAAACGTTTACAAACTGGCCAGACGCAGCAGAACCTGCGCATCCAATGGGATTTCGCTCATTCAGGCCAACCGTTTGAATAAGGCGCAAAAGGAATTGGACAGACTGGCCACCCTGGAAAAGGAATTGGGCGCTCTCACGCGAGAGACCCGCATGCTCAATCAAATCAGTCAAAAGGCAGCTACTGCTATTCGGTTGAAACGGCATGAAGATCGTAACGATGATCCCGTCATACAGACGATGAATTCGCTGCGACGCAGCATGCAACTATTTGCACAAATCAAATCCGGATGTGAGGAGGCCATTGTCATTTTCGAACAGGCATTGAAGATGTTGAACGCGCCCGACTAATAGTTTGTCATTTTCACATTTTTGACTGATACTCCCCCCAACCCATTACTGTTCCAGTGACCATTAACCCATTTCCGGAGTGTATTGCAGATGCACGGCAATAAAAGCAGGAAGATTTCTGATATCATTTCGCAGCTTAAAACTGAAGCCAATACTGGCCTTGGCGTTCTGAAAATCATTCTCATTATTATTGTGATATGGGGCGTCTTCTCTTTTTTGTCGGATGGGACGTTTCTTTCGGCCAGGAATCTATCCAATCTTTTTCGGCAGATTACTATAGTGGGCACCATGTCCATTGGTCTCCTGATGGTGATGGCGACTGGAAACATCGACCTGTCGGTGGGGGTTATCGCGGGATACACGAGTTTTTTGGCGGCATCCATGTCGAATGTGTTTTTACAGCGGTTGCCACAGTGGTATCCGATTCTTAAAAACGTCATCCCGGGGACTGGGGAAACGGTAACTTTCAGCGGTCTGTTGTCCACACTGATAAGTTTTGTATTCTGCGTCGGTTTCGGTGCATTGGCCGGTTTGTTTCAAGGCGGACTGGTTGCCTGGCTGGGTATTCCGTCATTTATCACGACGCTGTGTGGCGCCATGATACTGGGCAATCTTATTGGTCTGGCCATGATGGGGGGCGAGTCGACGATTCACGAAAAAACGCTTTTGTATGTTGGCCAGGGATCGGTGCATGACGCAGTTGGTCTTGCAGTGGCAATGATTTTCATAACAGCATTTTTTTATTTTGCGTTGCGCGATCGAAAACAAAAACGACGCTATCATCTTCGACTGCAGCCGCTGGGGTCCACGCTACTCAAGTGCGGATTCGTTTCGGCGCTTGTCATGGCCTATGTCCTGTTTGTTGCCAACAGTTATATGGGATTTCAGGTATCGGTGCTGGTGATGATTGGATTGGCAGTCGCGGTGTCAAGTTTGCTCTTCAGTACGGTGTTTGGCAGATACTGTCTTGCTGTTGGTGATAATCGCCAGGTGGCCGCTATGTCTGGTGTCAATGTGCGAAAAGTAATTGTGCAGGCATTCGTCATATGCGGCGCCATTTGCGGCATTTCCGGGTTTGTTCTGGCAGGATACAGCGCCGGCGGCATGGCGGGCGGACCGACGGCTTCCTATGACGCGATCATTGCGTGTTTCATTGGGTTGATAGCGTTTGGAACCCATCGGGGACTGGTTTGGGGTGCGCTTGCCGGCGCCATTATTATTGGCAGCATCGATTGCTTCATGGTGCTCATCGACGCGAAACCGCCGGTTCAGCTTATCTCGCGGGGGGTGCTGTTAATAGCGGTTGCATATGTGGCCGGGGGGAGGGGGTTGGCTCTTGGAAGCTACATGCAAACTGCTGTTTCGCCCATCTCTCTGGTTGCGGTTGTAAAAAGGGGCTTCCAATTGCTTCCATCCAGTTTTGGTCTGGATGAACAAACATATCCATCCACATATTTTTCAATACCCCGCAGTGCGCCGCGCACTGTTCCCTGGTGCCACCTGGACAACATTAAGCGATTATCGACACATCCTGCTTTCATTTGGAGCGGGTTGTTCCTTTTGGCGGCTGTTTTTTATTTGTCCGGCATTTCCCATGAAAGCCTTTGGTGCGATGAAGCCTTTTCGGCCAATATTGCAGACTACAGTGTTTGGGACATCTTTAAAAGTGCGTCGGTGGATGTGCATCCGCCTTTATTTTATTTGCTGCTCAAGATATTTCAAAGCGTCCTTGGCGAATCCGAGTTTGCGTTGCGATTGTTGTCCGTGGCCGGGGCGCTGGGTCTGATTGTTTTGGGGGCCGGTCCCGTAACCAGACTGTTTGGTCAGCGAACCGCTGTTATCTATGCAGTCATAATTGTTTTTACGCCGATTACGCTCATCATGGCTCATGAAGCGCGAATGTACAGTGTGGCCATGTGTACGGTTACCGCCAGCGCACTGTACGCCCTTTTGGCAATCAAGGAAAACCGAACAGCAGATTGGGTGAAATGGGGCATTTTCAGTCTGGCGTCGGCGTATTTACACTATTTTGCCCTGCTTGCCGTTTTTTTCATCCATCTGTTTATCATCGTCTGGGTTTTTACAAAGCATGGCGCACTGCGAAAGAGGATTCTAATGGAGTCTGGAATCTGTGCGTTATTATATCTGCCCTGGGGAATTGTATTGATGAGTCAGGTGGCACGGGTAAAAGACGCGTTCTGGGTGATGCCATTTGAAGGTGTCATTGTTTTGATGTCGCTGCTGCAAACCTATTACTATAAAAACCTGGTGCCGTTTGAAGGCATTGTGTTTTTCCTGGGACTTCTGACCTTGTTTTCAGTGACAGCCATCATTTTTATTGCTCTGATCAAATCTTTTGTAAATCAGGAGAAGCAGCGCTTCACGGTTTTGTTCTATCTGGTATTCATATACGGTGCCACGCTGCTTTTTGCCGTGCTTGTATCCGTTGTCGTCAAACCGATTTTGTATCCGCGCTACATGATGGTGTGCACGGGTCTGTTATCGCTGGCCTTGGCGTTGGGAGTCAGTCACTTTAAGCGTCAGTGGTTTCGCATCGCTGCGGTGGTGGTGTTTGCACTACTCAACCTGACCACTATCCGAAATGTATATGTTCAGCAGTTCAACGGCGCGTTCAGAGACATGCAAAAACAATTGAACATTGATATAAAACCCGGTGACTTGGTGGTGACCTCGGACTGTCACTGTGTTTCTCCAGCGCTGCATTACCTGCCATTTGCCCATCATTTCTTTTTTGTAAACAGCATTGAAAAGCGCTGGGCATTTACATTCGATGCCATGCGACCCAAATTCATCGATGCCACCGATATTGAAAGTGTGCTCAAGCAATACAAGTCATTTTGGATAATAAAAGGGGGCATCGGACTATCGGTTGACGCAGAGGAGATGCTGGCCAATGCCGAAGGCTGGGAAATGATATTTGAAAAAAGCATGAACTATAACGAGTACTCGCTAAACACGTTTTCCGTTCGCAAATACGAATACACCGGCAAACCCAATCCCCACGACACCCGTGGCGACCTTGTTGTGAAAATCAGCAACATTCGGAAGCTGACCGGAACCCTGTCCCTCTTTGTGCTCAACAAGGTGTTTAAGGAAAAATATTTTCTGGATGAACTTCGAAGAAGCTACAACTCCAAAGTCGTCCGTGTTGAAAATTCCGAACTCACCTACACGTTTAAAAATCTCCCGTATGGAGAATACGCCGTCGCTGTCTTGCAGGATGAAAACAACAATCATATGTGGGATATAAATATCAACGGGCAACCGGAGGAAGCGTACGGCGTTTCCAATTATGATCCACTGTCGCTGGAAGGCATCGATTTTGTTTTTGGTAAAATCAAATTTGATTTTCACCGGCATCGGCAGCAACTCGATATTAAAATGAATTATCCCCCCAAAAATTGGCGCTGAAAACTGCTGCATTTGGGATTGTTCAATGCTACAGATATTTCGTTGTTGCTAATTTAAAATTTTCAGTTTGAATGTGTTGTATTTCAGGAGATGCAGATGCGAACTTACAAACTCAACGTGTATGGTGTTTATGTGTTGCAACTTTTTAGTGCGGTGTTCATTCTAATGCTTCCCACGCTTTGCATTGCAACGGAATCCACAAACCAATCGCCAGAATCCGATACAGATTCAGTCAGCACTGATTCCGATACGGTGTTATCAGACAGCGATAGCATCGATTTGTCCGATAGCGATAGCGTCGTCAGTTCTCCACCACCTCAGGAGATCATGTGGTACGCGTACATGAACGGCAGCAAGCTGGGACCTTTTGCGCAAACCAAAATGGAAGAGATGGTGGCCAACGGTATTATCACCCATTACACCCAGGTCAATCGAGTGGGTACCGCCCAATGGGTGGAAGCCCAAACCGTATTCACGTTTGCAACTGAGCCCAGACCCGCAGCTGTGGAAGCCCGTATGCCCGTTTCGGAAATACAGTCTGTGCCAGGACGCCCCCAGCCAGCACCATCCGCACCTCGCGTGAATGACGAATATCTGTACATTAAAGCGAGTCACGTGAAGTCCGCTAATGCAGTGGCAGCCATTGGTATGTTGGGATCCGCGGCGGGCATGGCACTGCAGATAGCCGGAATTTCTGCCGAAAATGAAGACAGATTTCTGGCGGGTATGGGAGTATCCATAGGGTTTGGGGTTCTTCGATTTATTGGTGTGGTCGCAAGTGGTGTTGCCGCTCGCAGATATACGCGTCTCAGTGGAAAACCATTGTTTTCCTTTGGTGCATTCTGGGGTGGGTTCTTTGTGGGAATCGCCGGATCTGTCATGCAATATGCGTTGGGCGCCGAAAATGTGAACGCCCAGATTGGAATTGGGGTGGGTACCGAACTAATCAGGGACATTTTCTGGATTGTACATTGTGCCAATGCCGCCGGCACCACCATGGCCCATCGAACAAGAGCCGCGACGCACACACCGCGGTTTGCCATGGTTCCAATGGTGAATCCCCGGGTGTCCAGCTATGGGCTTGGTCTTCAAATGAGTTATTGAGGATTCGTGAGAAGAAATCGCTGCAACGCAATGGTGCAGAAAAACTGCTTTGAAGAACCGCCAGATTCATTTAAATAGTCGTTATGGGCTCCCATGACGCACATCGGATTTTGGCGTATTATCCACACGAAGTTGTGGACAGAGCCGTTATGCTTCTGGAACAGAATCGGCTTGGCGATTTGCTGAAACAGCGATACCCGGGAACCCATGAAATTCGCACAGACAAGGCGCTTTATGAGTATGTTACAGGCATAAAGAAAGAATACATGCGCAAATCTGCCAACATCGCCCGTATTTGCTACGATGATCGGATAAACACACTGGAGAATGCACTGGGACAGCATCGCTTTAAATCCAGAGTGCAGGGGGTAAAGCTCCGTGCGTCCAGCGAAATTCGAATCGCGTCGGTATTTAAAAAAGCGCCCCTGCCGTTTTTAAGAATGATTGCCGTTCACGAACTGGCTCACCTGAAGGAAAAAGAGCACAACAAGGCATTCTATCGTCTGTGCGAACATATGGAACCCGACTATCACGCCATCGAGTTCGACATGCGCCTGTTTCTCCTGCACACGGACCGCTACGGTTCGCTGTATGAGTAAAAATCGAAATTAATTTGTTTCCTGAATACAATAGATAAATAGGGTTTTGAACCATTTTTTGATGCGTTTGGGATTGTTCAATGCTACAAATGTTTGGTTGTAGCGCTTTGAGAATTTTCGATTTGATGTTGTTGTGGAATAGGAGGAGATGAGAATGCGAACTTACAAGTTCAATTTGTGTGGTGCGTATGTGTTGCAATTGTTTAGTGCTGTATTCATTCTGACAAGTCCCACCGTTTGCGCTGCCATGGCATCCGCAAGTGAATCGCCAGAGTCCGATACAGATTCAGTCCGCTTTGATTCGGATTCAATGGCGCTGGACAGCAATAGCATCCGGACCTCCGACAGCGATAGCGCCTGTACTTCGTCACCTCAGGAAATCATGTGGTACACGTTCATCAATGATCGTCAGCAGGGTCCGTTTCCGCAATCCCGAATGGAAGAGATGGTGGACAACGGCATTATCACCCATTACACTCACGTGAATCGAGCGGGTACCGCCCAATGGGTGGAAGCCCAAACCATATTCAAGTTTGCAACGCCGCCCAGGCCGACGACGGTGGATGCCCAAAAGCAGGCTTCAAAAGGACAGTCTGCGACGGAACGCGTCCAGTCATCGCCTACACAGCAAACGAATGAAGAATACCTCAACCAAAAAGCGAGGCATGTGACGGCTGGCAATGCACTGGCTGCCATTGGTATGCTGGGCTCCGCGGCGGGCATGGTAATACAGCTCAACGGGGTTTCCGACGACGATGACGAAGTATTTCTGGCAGGTACGGGAGTATCCATTGGTTTTGGTGTTCTTCGACTTACAGGGGTGATCGCAAGCGGAGTTGCCGCTCGCAGATACACGCGTCGCCTTGGAAAGCCACTGTTTTCGCTTGGCGCATTCTGGGGTGGTTTCGGTGTGAATATCGCTGGAACTATCCTGCAGTATGCGCTGGGAAACCAGAATGTGAATGCCTGGATTGGTATTGGGGTGGGTACCGAAATTCTACTGGACGTTTTCTGGATGGTGCATCGCTTCAAAGCCGCCAAAACAACCAGTGACCATCGAACAATGGCCGCCGCACAACCACCACGGGTTGCTGTGGTGCCAATGGCGAATCCCCGGTTATCAAGTTATGGACTTGGTCTTCAAATGAGCTACTGATGGTGTAAAAGAGGTTATGTCACCACCCGCGCTAATCCTTTTGGGGCGACTGTTGCTGATGACTGCCGCATTCAAGGATTAAGAACGATTTCCCGCTTGTGTTTTGCCGCAAATGTAATTTATTAGAGGTCCATGGTTATTTTTCTTAGCATACTTGTGGGAAGCATTGTTGCTCTCTTTTTTCCCAATGTCGTGCTGGTGTTAAAGCCCGCATTGCAGCCATCATTTGCAGTCACCATGCTTTTTGTGGGGATGCTGGTTCCGCCGGAAAATGTGCGACTGTTTTTGAGGCAGCCGACGCGTCCATTATTGGGACTTTTGGCGCAATACACTATTATGCCTCTTACCGCATTTGGCGTTTCCCTCTTTTTTAAAGATCCCGTGTTGCGTACAGGCATTGTTCTGGTGGGTTGCATGCCCGGCGCCATGGCATCAAACGTGATGACGGTTCTGCTCAAAGGCGATGTCATTTTGTCAGTCACCATGACGACGCTCGCGACGCTTGCCTGCCCACTGATAATTGCCTTCTGGCTGCCACTTCTCACTGGCACGTCGGTTTCCGTGCAGGTATTGCCCATGATTTGGAATGCAACATGGATGGTGGTGTTGCCCGTGTGTGTTGGAATCACGGTTCGATTTCGGTTAAAGACGGTGTCGCATCGCTTTGAACGCGTTGCGTCAACCCTGGCATCTGTTGCCATTACGTTGATTATTCTGGTGGTTGTGGCAGCCAACCGCGAACGGCTGCTTGGATTAAGCGGGGCATTGGCCGTGGCGATGCTGGCAATGAATCTGACCGGATACGGGCTGGCGTTTGTTGTGGGAACACTGTTTAAATGGCCCAAAACACAGCGACGTACGCTGATAATCGAGGTTGGCATGCAAAATGCTGGCTTGGGAAGCGTGCTGGCACTCGCGCATCTGGGAGAAGCAGGCGCCGTCCCCAGTGCATTCTATACCGCTCTGTGCGTATTAACCGTGTCAGCCGCACTGCCGCTGCAAAAAAGATTTGTTTCCGATTTTTAGTCGTCTTTTTAATGATTTCAATATGTTACGTAGGGCGTTTAAGCAGCAGGATGCCTTTTAATACCCGTTTCACTGGTCGCGCTCCGTTTTCGATTAAATCATAAGTGTTGCATAAAAGCGGGATGGCGCATCGAAATACGACAGGCAAACCAGTTGGATATGGATTCACCCCATTGTAATTTCATTGACCTTCGATATTTCCTGGCACGCGTTGTTTCAGCACAGGCACATTATTATCGTTTTCTTGGAAACCTGTCACAGGAGTTGAAATGAGATTTTTTGTATTTATATGGTTTGCGATGACCATGTTGCTGAACATCGCCTGCGTTGAAGCGGATCAGATTGCAAACAGCTCAGATGACACGTTCGGACTGTCCACTGACGATGCCGGAATTGACTCTGAAACATCAAAAGTGTCTGAAGGTGAAACCGACACAGGGATTGTCGGGGACACGGATGTCGTTGATATCACACCGGAGAGTACTGACCGCATTGCGGATTTGGATACCGGGACGGGGAACAAGTCGAGTGATTCGGAATCGTCCGGGCCGGGTGCCTCTGATGACACGGAAAGGGACGAAACGGACGACGATACAGGTGGTGCGGACATCAGCGGTGATACCGGCACAGAGACCCCTGGTGATGATACCGATAGTGGCGACGTGGATACAACAGATGATACAGGGGCTGTGGATACCGCAGATGATGCTGGCGATGACACGATCACTGATACGAGCGAGACGGACCCGGAGGACGAGACGGACTTCGATACGGACATCGATACGGGCACAGCCGACGGTGTGTGCACCCCAACAAAGACATTGGGCTTTGGGGAAGCCAACGGTACTGTCGTGCTTAACAACGGATGCTACGAAATTGTCCCTTACAATCAATGGACCCGTTCGTATCTGGTGGGACTGAGTAATGGTTTGGTCAGTGTTTCCAACCCCGTCCCATACGTGTGGCACTGGACTGATGGTGTAAATAGTGTGAGTGGGGAAGGCGCATTTACGGCCCTGTTTGCACAGGACGTGTTCACCGGGACGTTGTATCCGTATCCCGTGATACTGGAATTGACAGGCGACGGCAAGACTCAGGTGGAAATTCGAGTTTTCGAGAGTTCCTGACACGAACACGGTTTTCATTTTTCAGTTGTCGATTTGACACATTCCTGGCAGGATGCATAGTGGTTTTGAATTAAAAAAGTTGTGTTCGGAGGTCTCCAGTGAATGGATTTTTGAACCGGATGTGGCCAACGATTTTCGCCGCGTCGGTGTGTGTGTTTCCGGCAAGGGTTTGCGTTGCCGATGATGACGGGTCTATTGTGTTTAATTACACCTTTGAGGTGTCCCTGGCGCCGGAAGAGGTGGTCCATACTATTTTTGAGTTCGATCATCTCAAAACCTACTCAAAGGGCGTGCATAGTTTGAAGCAATTGCAGCATAAACCGGGCAGTCATGTGGTGCGGTATGAATACCGACATGCCATGTTTAAAACCATCATTTCGTTTAAGCGAATACTCAATTTATCTCAAAACGAGATAGACGTGGAAATGCTGTCCTGCTGGGACAATGTTCCGTTTTTGCCCATGCTGAGAAAGATGACTGGTCGCTACAAAGTGTATGTAAATGCGGCCGGGAAAACAGTAGTACGGTATCGCACAGTAAGCGAATTTGACAGCTCGCCGGGCAGAGCATACCGAAAAATACTGAATCGGCGCAGTCTCAAGTTTATGGATGGTCTCAAAGAATACCTGCTGTCGCGGATGGCGAAGTGACCGCCGGAATTCACGTGGCGCCCCTGGAGCAGCAGGCAGATGTGGCGTAGACTATCTGCCATTTGAATTGCCAATCTCAAATGGCTCTCGCAGATGCACCTTTAAATCGCGCAGTTATTGGCCGTTAATGGTGTCGATATGACGCAATATATTGATTTTATTAAAGTAAATTCGTCGATAAGTTGATGGCATAGCAAAAATTACCCTGTGTTGAACATCATTAAAAAAAATTTAATAATATAGAATAAATACCTGGGTATTAAAAAAATACATAATCTGTCGTTTGTTTATTTGTGCACGCTGCACGGAAAATTCCCCATGCTGCAAAATTAGGAGGCGCGTTTTGTCACAACAAGTAAAGCTGAAAAGTGAATTGAAGACACGTACAGGTGTACTTCGAACAGTATTTCAATGGGTTTGCGTTTTGAGTCTGACGCTGCTGTTTATGTTGTCAGCTCAGGCATGCCTGGATGAATCCCAAATGTGCGGAGATGAAATGGTTGTTTTGGACGACGGTTTCTGCGGGCCAAAGCAACAGGTTGAAACAACGGATACAGCGACGCACGATACGGCCACCTCTGATACTGGAACAGATACAGAAACAAGCACCGAGGGGGATGGTTTGCCCGAGGGGATGGATGCGGCCTGCAGCGAAACGATGCCGTGTACCGGCGAAGCAGATTTCTGCAACCAGGTTCCAGGCTCTCCGGAAGGCGTTTGCACAATTCAGGGGTGTACCATCGAGCCGGACGATTGTCCCCCCGGATACGTCTGTTTTGATTTGTCAGTAATCGTCCCGACCCTGCCTACTATTTGCCAACAGGATGAGTTGTGAGGTGAACAATGAAAAATAGACAAAAAGAACTGGATGCGATTAATTTTCACTGCTCTCAAAGCACCCCTACTGTGCAGCACAACATAATTCTTTTGCTTGTACTGGGGGGGACCATTGCGTTTGCAAGCCCTTCGGCGCTCGGCCAGGACATACAGAATGATTCGACTGAGGCGGAAGTTCCGGAGCCTGCAGCAGACACAAATGCGGAAGCTGTCTCGACGGATGCGGACACAACCGAAGGAGACACGACGGCAGCAGAGAACGAGTCGTTGAAACAGCAACTGAAAGAACAGCAGGATGCTATCGAACAGCTGCAGGACGCGCAAATAAATGCTGCCATGGAAAGCGAGAAGAAGCTGAAGATATACGGATTTGTTGATGTTCGATGGTACAAGTTTATTCTGTTTGAAAAACCGAATATGTTGGAGGGAGTTGTCAACCAACACAACACGTTTGTTGTAGGTCACTGGAATATGTTCATTGAAAAACATTTGACAGACACGTTTCGCGTACTGGGAGAGGTTCGGTTTCTGTTTCAGCCAATGGATGAAATTATCGATTATGGCGATCCCCTGGGGACGCAATTTAAACGATGGAACGTTCAAACCGGTGATCACCCGGATGGATACTATTTCAATTGGGGCGGTATTTCCATTGAACAGGTATGGGTCGAGTATCATCCCAGCAACTACTTCGGTGTTAAAGTCGGCAAATTCTTCACCCCGTTCAGTTCGTGGAATCTGGACCATGGCCCCACAGTGGTGGTGCCCATCCATCTGCCGTTTCTCATTACCGGAAAATTTATTCCGGTAGCTCAGACGGGCATTTATGCATATGGTCGCGCCTTTCCGAGTGGCTCAACATCTATCTCTTACGGTCTGACCCTTTCAAACGGAACGGGTCCGAGCGCCGAATTCCACGATTTGGATGACAAAAAGGCAATAGGCGCACATCTCGATTTTTCGTATAATGGACCGATAAAACTCGATGTGGGCACATACGTTTACATGGGAGATTACACGGATGTTGAGAATAACTTCGTTTCATATGTCCCCCTGGATGTGGAAGAAAAAGTCGTACTGGCGTACAAGGAAAAAGCGATTTCTGCAAAATTCAAGCTGGAGGTGGCCGATGTGATGCTCCAGTCCGAATATGTAAGGGGGCTCGTCGAGTACAAGGATGACAAGCGGTTACATGCACTCGATCCAACAATGGATGAGTACTTCCCCGATTTCGTGCACCAGGCAATGTATGCCCTTCTTGCCTACCGACTGCCATTTGAAAGCGTGAACATTCGGCCGTTCGTAATGTATGAATATATGGAACCGGCAGTGTTCAACAGCACACCAATGGGACATATCTATGAAGTTGGCATCAACTGGCGTATTAACGCCTACACCGCATTGAAGGTTGAGTTTTACCATGCCAATGCCAAAGAGACGAGCGGCGAAAATACCAGGGATTTTGAGGTCATTAATACCCAGCTGGCAGTGACATACTGAGAGAAGGGAAAATACAATGCAAAAACAACAAAAAACATCAAGGGCTTTTCTTTTCCTTCTATTCATCGCAGGCACTTTGCAAAGTACTCCTTTGGAAGCAGAGTCGCTGGATGACATTCTCGTTTTCGTTAATCCCTCTAATTCCATTAGAAAGCTCAGTGTCGCCGAAGTGAGGCAGATTTTTTTAAAAGAGAAAACGAAGTGGTCCACAGGAAACAATATTCTTTGTATTCACCCACCGCAAAACGTGGGGCTACGAAATCAGTTCAGAAGCCAGGTACTGGATATGACCCAGGAGGAAGAGGATACATATTGGCAGGATAAAAAAATTCGAGACAATCTATCCCCTCCTGTTTCGTTAGGGAATACGTACAGGGCTGTTTTTTCGTTAAGAGAGGGTATCAGCTATGGCTATCGAAAAGACGTCCCACGCTCCGCGGTAAAAATCGTTCTGGTAATTCCCGCGCATTGAGAGAAAATGCAGATTCCCGGGACATTTTGCGTTGACCAGGGGATGGCCAGTGATTTTCGCACTGTCACGAATGGAAAAGTGATGCTGGAAATCATCCTGAGCACCTGGAAGGTTGGGGCGATGTGGCGCAAAATACACGTCATGCCACTTCAATATTTCATTTTCAAAAGACTTTCGCTGTTGATATTCGGCCTCGTGATTGCGGGGACGGCTGCGTGTTCCAAAGATGAACAGACCAAACATTTGGCCGACACCGCGTCGGATGACCGCGCTGATTCGGAAACATCGACCGGGACAATTACACCGACGGGTATTCGGTGTGCCAATGGCTTTTCGTGTTTTGACGATACAGCTTCAGGGGTCGTTTGGGTGATGAAGGACGACGGGAATATTAATGGCCCCGCCTGCAAGGATGTGTGCGAGCAGGCGTTGAATCAAAACTGTTCGTTTTACGCGTGTGATGCAGGGCACAATGTGGAATTTAAAGATATTGACAGTTTTACGGGCATTGCCGCCGGCCTGGGGTTCACCTGTCGCGAAGGGGGATGCTGGTGGCCTGACGCGCCGGGGGAAGGAATGTATCTTGTATCCATTGAAACCGACGAAAACGGTGCGAAATCGTGTTTCTTTCCAACCGAAAACACCCTCAGTTGCAGCACCCATCCTGGGAATGCCAATTGTTTTGGTGAGCGGTATGCATCGGTGTGTCCCTGTGTGCCCAAAGCGCTGGATGAGGCCTGCGTTTGGGAGTGCGGGCCGCAGCACACCACGCGCGCCGTATGGAAAACCAGCGGTACCAGCTGTGTAGAGCGTATCAATTACTGGCGCAAACGGGCCTGTGAAGAAGGTTGGGCGGAATGTCCGCCGACGGGATTGCCGCCCATGGTGGAGTGTGTGGCGTGTCATGCGTGCGCCAATTCGGAGGCCGAATGGGACAAGGACCACGGGGCCCACGATTCGTTTGGACGATGCGGCGAACATGTTCAGGGGGAGGGCGGTGGCGCCACATGCGCTGATGTAATTGATGCCTTTGTCAGTGAACGGGCGCCGGACGAGAATGGAGTGATGCGATGTACCGGCCATTGCGGTCCCATACTCGCCGCCGGTTGCCAGACTTTCTTTTGGGGAAAAGAAAGCGATTCCGGGTTTCATACCCTGAACTGGCGTTCGTGCGATGTGGAAAAATGTCAGAGCTACTGCGACGCCAATCCGGATGATTGTTTCACCCACGAAACCTCGCCATCAACAGATTGCGATTCTCCTGAAATGGGCGCGGAAGCCGGGCCGGTATTGCAGAACTGTCTGTAGGATTCACTTTCAACATTCAGTTTTACCCACAGGATGTCTCCTCTTAGTTGAACGCCACTCTAACCACTCCTCCAAAACTGACAAAGCCTTCCTTTTCCCACTTTTTTGAACCCGTGCACATCGTGGTGCCACGAGACGTAACGCAGGATTTTTGAGAAAGCCAGATTGTATACGTCACATCTGCGCCAATCCCCCAATGGCGATTTTTGAAGTTGTAATACAACGCGGCATGTCCACCAGGATACAGCCCGGTATTGACTGCCTTAGTGGTCACCCCCATGGTGGCGGCGTCCAGGTGCATCCGTCCAACGCCTATGGTGGGGCCCACAGACAATTGGATTCGGTCGAATGCGCCCAGTATGTCGAACCGAGGGGTGAAAAAGAAGACGGTAAATGTGCCGGATGCATCAACCGAGTCTACCTTTTCCAGGGCAATCGCGCCGTGTTGAAACGTGGTTTCCATCGACACAAATCGTCCCAGCTGCACGCCGAATGACAGGCGACCACTTGGCGCCATATTGTAGGCATCTGCGCCTTTTCCCGTATGTCGTCCCGTGTGCAGAGCGCCTGCGAGATACGGCCGCGTGTCAAAGGCGGGGACATTGGGGGCACAGAGCAATACCATTGCAACAATCAATGCCAAAAAACGCATGTCTTTCAACAGGGGAGATGCGGTCGACTGTTTTCTGCCGTTTTTCATTTGATTTACCTTGGGTCGTTCAAATCACATATCACGGCGTTGTGGTCCACCCGCGCCACTTTCTGTGGATATTCAAAATCCGCGTCCAGCTCACTCGACTTTACGATAAAGCATTCGCCCCGCGCAAAGTTGGTAACCACGCGGTCCAGACTGCGTGCGCCATAGCGTTGTGTGGATGCGGGGCGGCACATGTCATCCAGGGGAGAATGATCCTCAAACCGGTGCACTCCGCCCATGTACGAATTCCAGATGGAGCTGGCCACTACGTCCGTTGTGCGCGCGGGGTCGAAGTTCCAGTCTCCCAGAAGAATGCTCGGTATATCGGCATTGGCCGCCAGTCTGAATGTCTGCTGCACCTGAGCCTGCAGACAGCGCACACCGATAGCGGTGGGATGCGTATGAACGATTCGGATGGGCCCACGTGCCGTGTCCACGACCACATGAGATACTGTGGATTCGTCATCGCATGTATCTTCGTCGCTTTTGCAGTCTCCATATTGGCACGGTGCCATAGGCAACGGCATGGTGCGTGCGCCATCCATTACAAATTCTCCAGGGGCCACGCCCCGAATTTTCCCAAACCGTTTATGAACTCCCACACATTCAATATGGTGCCGTTCATCACAGACAATTGAGTAATCCGGCCCCAGAATCCGGCGAGCGGCGGGCTGAGCTTCAGAGCAGGTGTTTTCCGGATTTTTCTCGGAAAATGCTGCACAGGCTTTTGGGGAGAGCACTTCCTGCAACGCAATTACGTCCGGCTCGAACTGGGCGATTTTTTTGGCGATATGTCTTTCGTACGCTATTTTTTTTATTCGCAGCGAATACCTGGCATCACTGGTATCGGAATTGCCAATGTTGTAACTCATCACCGTCATGTTGGGGAGCGCGTCGTCGGGGATGTATCGGTCATCGCAATCTGGACTGGGCACACAGGCGACGCCAACAATCATCAGTGCACAAAAACAGGCGAGGGTGAACAGTGCGTTGGGACCAGTTGTTTTATGGCCTTTTTTTATGTGGCGTTGTGGGGTTGTCATATGCAGACTCCTTATCCGAATGGGAACGTCCCACTCTGCCTAATCAACACATCCCCAAGGATGTTTGCAGCGGAGTTTCAGTGAACTGCAACCAGGTGTCGGTGAATCACGTATTATTGCCGGTGGATGCGTCAGCATCATTTAACGACGACATCACCTGTCGAAGTCCCTGCTTCAACATTTGGAATTGCATTATTGGTACCAGAAGCGGGCCATTGCTGTTTTCCCCGTTTTTCAAAATAGATGACAATTCCGGGTGATGACATTTCAAGTGAAAATGCTAAATATCAATAGTCCTTGAAATATCGTTGGAAAAGAAAAGTGGCGACGTCTTCAGTTGGCGGAATGGGGACGGCTGGTGTCACCGTGCTGGCGGGATGCTTCCAGAAGGATACCTTTTACGTCGCCCATAAAGCTTTTTGCATCGGCGTATTTGCGCAGGCCAAATGATGCATGGATTCCATCCTGAGTCCACATGCCAACCTCTCCAATAAATCCTTCGCCCTGGATGTCGGCGGTGCGTTCATAGGTAAAAAACAGATGCTCGCCATCGGCTCCCAGAATAAACACGTAGTAGCAATCCAGCGTATTCTGCGGCGAATCAAACGTCAGTAATGCGGCGCCTGCAGGATTAACCACATCAACGGATATGCCTCTGGCAAACTCGGCAGAGACCACCTCGGTTGCGGTTTCCTTGAGCGCCTGAGTGTTGTGGTTGAGCAAATCCGTTAGAAAAGCGCCATCGGTCTGGAATGTCCAGTCGGGGAGCACCTGGTGCTGAAAAAGATAAATGCGTTTGTCCAGCGGCAACGCGGTGATGTCACCAACATCGCCATCATCCGCCACATTGGGCAATTCGGATTGTGTGGCCGTGGTGTCTGTCGGCGGTGTGGAAGCCACGACCTGTGAACTGGACGATGCGCATGATGCCAACGCCAGCGGTACAGTTATTGATACAAAGATGCATGAAAGCCATTTCATTTGAAGGACTCCTTTCCTGTTCGCGTCGCAATTCCGTGAGCGACATCGGTCTGTGACGGGCGTGGGGGGATTTGGGGACAATGAATATGATGTCATTTTTTTAATCTCAGCTGAATATTGCAAAATACCTATAATAAAGATTTGGTATATTTGGATTATTTCAAGTTTTCTGGATTTTTTTTGATGATTTCCAGCATTTGTTGGCGTCGCCTCCCAAAAGGGGCGCCCAAACCTTTCCCCTTGACTTTCGCCGATAAATCAGCGAAATGGTTTGCCGTTGCAGCAATACTGCTGACTTTTAAAACTAAAATTGAACCTTCGTTTTGGGGAAGCCGGTGAGAATCCGGCGCGGTCGCGCCACTGTGAACCGGAGTTCGTTCCATAGGCCACTGATTCAATGGAATTGGGAAGGTGGGACGGAATACGACAATTGTCGAACCCGGAAGCCAGGATATCCATACATGGTTCATATCATTAACCTTTTTTCCGATAAGGGTTAATGTTTGACACTGCTCTTCGCGCAAAAGGGTTGGGTTGAAAATGAACTTTCACTCCCTCTTACCGCGCTGTTGCGAGGGAGACCGGTTCCTCCAGCATCTCGGTTTTGTTATCTGTGCTCTCCTGGTTGTCTGTGGGCGGATAGCCGTGGCAGATGATACCGTCGAAGACGTGTCCTTGGACGATGAATCTGTGGACTGGGCGGCGTTCGATGACTTCGATGAGGGCAGTGCTGATGAATTTGAAAGTGATATTCATGGGTTAACCGCTTCTCCCGTCGATGAAACCACTGCCGCTGCTGAATCGGTTGATGTCTCCAATGAACATAAAAAGTATAATTCTGTAAGCGAAGTACTGGGGCAGCGTGTCGGGGTTCAGGTGCGCACCATGGGCGGACCGGGGACGTACAGTGTGGCGAGTATCCGGGGCGCTGATGCACCGCAGGTGGCCATTTATCTGGACGGCATATTGCTGAATTCCGGTGGGTTTTCCTCTGTGGACCTGGGTGACCTTAGCCTGGATGGTCTGGAAAGAATCGATGTGTATCGCGGGACGACACCCGTCTCGCTGGGATTGGGCAGCATTGGCGGCGCCATTTCCCTGCAAAGCAGAAAAGCAGAGGGCACTTCCACGGAACTGGTTGCAGGGGCAGGATCGTGGGGGGCCAAAAAGGCGACGGCGTTTCACCGGGCCACCCATGGAAAAGTGAACCTGCTGCTGATTTTGGGCGTGGCAGGCGCAAAGGGTGATTTCGAGTATCTCAACACCAAAGGCACGTGGCTGACTGACGATGACGACGAGGTGATGCGGCGCGAAAACAATGACTATGTTGGGGTGTCTGCGCTTACCAAACTGTCCACAAAGATTGGGCGCTCAAAAGTCACATTTTTTAATGACCTTTACGTAAAAGATCAGGGGGTTGCCAGCGGGGAAACCATTCCAGGAGCAACGGCAACCCTTAAATCCCTCAGAGAACTGGCCGCTATCCAGGGGGAACGATTCTTCAACGAAAATCACGCGTTCCTTTGGTCGCTGAGTTACATGTTTCAGCAGAGTGTGTTTTACGATCCGGACAGTACGCTGGGCGTTGGCCATCAAAACCAGCGATTGCGCGCCAATACCGCGTCGGGATTTGGGGTTTGGCGGTACCTGGGGAAAAAATCAATTCAGTTTGATGTGCGGTTGGAAAGCAAGGTCGGAACATTTGTTGCGGAGGATTTTCTCTCGTCGGATGGACCACAGCCGGGGGTGCGATATCAGCTGGGTTCAGGCCTGGAAATACGATGGTCACCGGTAAAGGGAGTGCATGTTGTTCCATCGGTCCGCTATTTGTATGAGCACACCAGCAGTGAACTTCCCCCGGCAATGGGGCAGCGGGATTCCCAAAGCATTTTGCGCAACGATCATTATGTCTTGCCTTCAGTGGGCGTTCGCTGGCAATTGTCCAGCCGGCATACGTTTTTAACCAATGTGGGCCGCTATGTCCGCACGCCGGATTTGTTTGAAATGTTTGGCGATCGCGGTTCAACCACTGGTAATTCTGATTTGATTGCCGAGAAGGGATTCAATGCGGATGCCGGCATGAAGTATGATTTTGAGAGGGGCACCGGATTTTTTAAAACCGCGCGGGCCTACATGGGGGTGTTTGGCAGCTGGAGCGATGACCTGATTGCTTACGTGCATAACTCCCAGGATACGGTGCGCGCCGCAAATATTTCTTCTGCCCGGACGCTGGGGTTGGAATTGTCACTGAATGTTTCTCTTTGGTCGTGGCTGATGCTGGAGGGCAATTATACGTACATGGAATCAATAAATCGGTCCAGGCGGCCGGAGTATTGGGAAAATCGTCTGCCAGGGCGACCCGCTCACGAGGCATACGCAAAGATTTCGCTAAGACATCAGCTTTCCCAATGGAAGGGCTCTCTGTGGGCAGATGGCGAGATTGTTGGTGACAATTTTACCGATGAAGCCAATTTGCATCACGATGTGCTGGGCAGAGCGTTGTTGGGCTCTGGATTGCAAATGGAGTACCTGCCTGCACGACTGACGTTAACATTCGAAATTAAAAACCTGCTCAATACCATTCAGGTTGAAGATGAAGATAAAGATAACGGCGTTCGCATGCGGTCGCTGAGGGACTATAGCTCGTTTCCGCTACCGGGACGAACCATCTTCGCTACCCTTCACTGGAAGGTATGAGATGTCTTTAAACGAAACAGGAAAATCATTTGAAAGGATATAAGAGATGACAACTTTTACCAACAAACTGCGTTTTTTACTGCCGGCAATGTGTCTGGTGGTGGTGTTTGGGGGATGCGAAGATTCAGTGACAGATTATAGCAATCTCACTTCGGGGGATACGGCGACCTCGAGCGACACCGACACGATGGTAACCGGAACAGATAATATTGGCATTCCAGGAACCGATTCGGATTCGGTTTTGGACACCGACAGCAGTTCTGATTCTGCCAGCGACTCAGCAGTGGTCACACCTGTGGCCACCAACGCGGTTGTGATGACCAGCGACTACGAATCGGGGGCGGTTTCGGTATTGGCGACAGGGACCCGTTCGCAGGTGGGTGACCGGCTGGTTGTCCATTCTGATACGGTGTGTCGATACGATGCCATTACCGACAACGTGTTTTTGGTTTCCAGACTGGGGTCCGACGCTGTGACCGTGTTGAGCCCCAAGGCGGATTTTGCGCCAATTCAGCAATATTCCGTTGATCCGGGAACAAATGCACAGGACATCGCGGTGGTCAGCGCAGAACGCGCATATGTGCCCCGATTTGCGTCAGCGGATATCCTGGTGGTGAACCCATTGACCGGGGCAAAACTTGGTCGGGTTGACGCGTCGCCTTATGCGGATGCCGACGGCAATCCGGAAGCGGCGCAGGCAATTTACAAAGATGGCGTGGTGTATGTGACCCTGCAGCGCCTGGATCCCTCATGGCAAACCACTGCCTACAGTTCGGTGCTGATGATTGATGCCGCATCAGGCGCCGTGCAAAAAGAGGCAAAACTGACAGGGAAAAATCCCACCGGTGTGCTGCGGTTCAACGACACGTTGCAGGCCTTCATCCTGGCTGAAACGGGCGCTTACGGCGTGTTGGATGGTGGTGTTGAAACCCTGAAAGCCGATGGCACCCCCAGCGGCATGATTGTGACCGAGCAAACCCTGGGCGGTGATGTGATGGATGCCATCGTGACCAAACCTGATTTGGGATTTGCCGTGATTGGCGTCCCCGGCGCCGATGGCGCCAATACCCAGCTGGTCACATTCAATCCTATGACCGGGGCCAAAGGTCAAATCCTTATCGCGTCAGAGGGCTATGCCATGTCTTTTATGGCGTTGCTTGGTCAAAAAGAGATTTGGGTGTCCGATCGTCATTTCACAAACTCAGGTGTGCGCGTTTTTGATGCAAAGACAGCAGCGGAACTGACACCAGCCCCTGTGAATGTGGGATTGCCCCCAGCAATGATTTGTTTTGACAGGTAACATGACATCAACTCATACACCATCATTGCCTTTGGGTATCCCGCCTTTGTCGGGGCGATTTTCGTTTCGTCTGGGCGCCACATCTTATGTGGTGCCGGCGGATTTACTGCCCAATATTGAAGCCCTGGCCGGACTGGTGGACGATGTGGAAGTGGTGCTGTTTGAATCGGAGGCGTTCTCCAACCTGCCTGGAGAGGACGTGATTGAGCGCATGGCACAGATTGGGCAGCAGCATGGCATGAGTTTTACCATTCACTTTCCCCTGGATGTGTCTTTGGGAGATGCCGATGAGGACGAGCGGGTGCGCGGTGTTCATCAGTGCCTGCGCATTGTTGAGCTGACCAGGCCGCTTTTGCCGTTTGGGTACGTATTGCATTTGATGTGTCCAAACGAAATGGCGTCATCGACGGCTCTAAGACGCCGCTGGCAGGAGCGCTGTGTGGATTCGGTGAAGCATGTTTTGGACTCGGGCGCTGTGGCCCCAGGGGATATTTGCGTGGAAAACCTCTCGTATCCCTTTGAATACGCCTACCCCGTGGTGGAAATGCTGAATCTGTCGGTGTGTATGGACGTGGGGCATGTGCTGATGAATGGATATGATTATCACCAGCATTTTCAGCGCTATTGGGAGCGAACGCGGGTGATGCATCTTCACGGACTTTGGGAGGGCGCTGACCATTGTGCGCTGACCCATTTGCCCAAAGAGATTCTCGGTCAGATTTTAGAAAACGCCGCCGCGTCGGATACCGAGCGCGTGCTGACCATGGAAGTGTTTGGCACGGACAATTTTGTGGCGTCGATGGGCGTGATGAAAGGGATGCTGCCATGAAAAAAGTGATGCTGATTACCGGCGGCGCGCGCAGCGGCAAGAGCCGGTTTGCCCTGGAACTGACCAATGGAAAGCAACATCGTGCGTTTATTGCCACGGCAACGGTGACGGACCCGGAGATGGCGTCGCGCATTTTGAAACATCGAGAGGAGCGCGGGGATGATTTTGCCACCATTGAAGCACCGCTGGATTTGGCCTCGGCGTTAACGTCGATTTCATCTGAAACGGAGATTGTCGTGGTGGACTGTTTAACCGTGTGGCTGGGCAACCTGATGCATCAACACGGCATGTCTGACCAGCGGTACGACGAAGTAACGGCATTTTTAGACACCATCGCCAATCCGCCCTGTGACGTGGTGATTGTTTCCAATGAGCTGGGCATGGGTATTGTGCCGGAAAATCAAATGGCCCGCTGGTTTCGCGATGTGGCGGGACGACTGAATCAGGAGGTGGCGAGATGCGCCACTGATTTGGTGTTTATGGTGAGCGGGTATCCCCTGTGGATAAAAGGGGATGCGCCGGATTGTTGAACGTAAACATAGGAGTTTGTTTAAATGAGTTTATTTGAAAAAGCCAAAAAAGATATCGTTGAAGTGTCCAGTGAACTGGACGAGCAGATTTGGGCCCATATTAATGATTTGACCAAACCCCCCGGGGCATTGGGCGAACTGGAGCAGGTGGCATTTCGCTTTGCGCGCATTCGCCGGGAAACCATTCCAGCTGTTCCTAAAAAGCGTTTGTACACATTTGCCGGGGATCACGGAGTGACCGAAGAAGGTGTGTCCGCCTTTCCCGCAGAGGTGACGGTGCAAATGGTGGCCAATATGATGCAGGGCGGCGCGGCAATAAATGTGTTTGGCCGGCATGTGGACTGCGATGTTCAGGTGGTGGATGTGGGCGTGAATGCGGATTTGTCGGCCATGGAAGGCGTATTGCATCGCAAGGTGCGCATGGGGACGCGTAACATGGTGACCGAGGCGGCCATGACCGAGGCCGAAGTGATGCAGGCTCTGGAAGTGGGCATTGCGCTGGCCCTCGATGCGGCCGCCGATGGTGTCACGCTGATGGGCACTGGTGAAATGGGTATTGGCAACACCACGCCTGCCGCAGCGCTGATGCATGTGCTTTTGCCCTGTGACCTCAAACAGATTGTTGGGCGCGGCACCGGTGTGGACGATGTGGGCCTGCAGCGCAAGCGCGATGCCATTGCGGCCGCTGTGAGACTTCATAGTTTGGATGGCAATGACCAGGATCCTTTATTGGCGCTGCAAAAAGTGGGAGGGCTGGAAATCGCCGCACTCACCGGATTGATGCTCGGCTGTGCCGCCAAACGCATTGCGGTTGTGGTGGATGGCTTTATTTCTTCGGCCGCGGCGCTTGTGGCCTGCAAATTGAATCCCGCCACCAGCGACTATCTGCTGTTCAGCCATCTTTCTGCAGAGCAGGGACATCGCCGCTTTGTGGAAGGCCTTGGGGTGCGTCCCATACTGGATTTGGGCTTTCGGCTGGGAGAAGGCACAGGGGCCGCACTGGCCATGTCACTGGTGGATGCATCGGTTAAAATGATGCGGGAAATGGCCACGTTCAGCTCGGCGGGCGTTTCCACGGCGCTTGAGGAATCGGGCGAGGGGGCGGCGTAGCGGATGTCCGGGTTTGTTACCGCTGTTCGTACTTTGAGCAGTGTTCCCATTCCGGGCAGGGATGCGGATTCACTGTCCATGAGTCTGCTGTGGTTTCCTTTGGTGGGGGCGTTGCTGGGCGCGTTGTGGGCAGGCGCAGGGGTGTTGTTTTCGTTTGTTTTTGACGGGTGGCCCATGCTTATTGCGCTGCTGGTGCTGATGCTTCAGAGCGCCATGACCGGTGCCATGCATCTGGATGGGATTGCCGATGCGGCGGATGCGTTGTTCAGCATGACCAGCCGGGAAAAAAAGCTGGCCATCATGAAGGACTCCACGCTGGGGACGTTTGGGGTGCTCACCCTCATTTTTGTGTTGGCGCTCAAGTGGACGCTTCTTTTTAAGCTGGTGGCTGCAGGACAGCTGATTTTGCTGGTGGTGGTCATTGCCGTGGCGCGAACCGCCCAGGTGGAATTGGCGGTGACCATGTCGTATGCCCGGAGCGGGGAAGGGACCGGCAAGGCGTTTGTGACCGATGCCACTTTTGTGCATCGCCTGGGGGCCTGGCTGCTGGCGCTGGTATTGGCGGCCGCGTTTGGTCCTTTGGCCATTGGAAGCGTCTTGTTGGCCATGTTGACGTGTATGGGATTGCGCCGGTTGTATGACCGCCGGATAGGGGGGATTACGGGGGATTTGCTGGGGGCGACCAGCGAATGTGTGGAGCTGGTGATTTTGTTGTGGTTTTGCGGATTTATTCATCAGGGCAAGTGGATAGACTGGCCCTGGCATTTATGGGAGGTAGTACTGTGACAACCCTTGCGCCATGCATCAGCGTGCTGGGGACCGCTTCAGATGTGGGTAAAAGCATCGTGGTTACCGCGCTTTGTCGAATTTTCAACGATATGGGTATCTCTGTGGCGCCATTTAAAGCGCAAAATATGTCCAACAATTCCTTTGTGGTGGACGGGCCCGGTGATGATGTGGGCGAAATTGGCCGCGCCCAGGTGGCGCAGGCGGAAGCGGCGCGCATTGCGCCCCATGTGGATATGAATCCCGTGCTGCTTAAACCCATGACCAATGTGGGATCGCAGGTGGTGGTGCGCGGCAGGGCCATTGGGCAAAGCAGTGCCGCTGAGTATGGCAATCGCACTAAAGCGCTGAGGGATATTTCCCTTGAGTGTCTTACCCGGTTGCGACAGCAATATGATTTGGTGGTGATGGAAGGGGCGGGGAGTTGCGCCGAAGTGAATCTGCGCGCGCGGGATTTTGTGAACTTTGAAATGGCCAAACAGTCCGACGCGTCCGTGATTCTGGTGGCGGATATTGATCGCGGGGGCGTATTTGCGCAGGTGCTTGGTACCCTGGATTTGCTCTCGGATGCAGAGCGTCGGCTGGTAACCGGCGTGGTGATAAACCGGTTTAGAGGAGATGCCACGCTCTTTTCGGATGGCATCGATTTTATCGAGAAAAAAGGGCGAGTGAAAGTGCTGGGAATGATGCCGCATATTCGAAACATTGGCATCGACGATGAAGATGCTGTGGTGCTTGACAAAGGCATTCAACAGCTGGACGATCATTCGACCGAACGACTGACAGTGGGCGTGATTCATCTGCCGCATATTTCCAATTTTACGGATTTCAAGCCGCTGGAGCGTTGCGGTGCGGTTCATTTAAAGTATTTGGAAAAGGGCGCGGATGCCGAGGGGTGCGACATATTGATGTTGCCGGGAACCAAAAGTGTGCCAGGGGATTTGCGCTGGTTGCGTCGTCAGGGGTTTGACGCGCGCATTTTGGCGCATGTAAAAGCGGGAAAACCGGTGCTGGGGATTTGCGGGGGATATCAGATGCTCGGTAGGCGCATCAGTGATCCGCTGGGGATTGAGGGAACGCCCGGGGAGATAGAAGGGTTGGGATTGCTGGATGTGCAAACGGAGCTGGCTCAAACCAAAGCGCTCTCCAGGCGTTGTGGCATTTGGCTGGATGCCAATGTACAGGTGACCGGCTACGAAATTCACCAGGGCAGAACCATGAGACTGGATGGCGCACAGGCGGTGGTTCGCATGACCGACAACGGTGAGCTGGAAGGCGCGCGCTCCAGAGATGGGCTGGTTATCGGCACCTATCTGCATGGGTTGCTTGACAGTGCAGCCTTTTTACAAATGTATTTACAAAAAGTGAATTCCCGCATCACCGTTGACAAAGCCTCATTTGAAACGGATATGCAAGGCGAGGACGCATATGATCGTCTGGCGGATATTGTTCGAAATCACCTCGATATTCCACAGATATTGGCCGACGCCGGGATGCGCATGGCAAGCCCCGGCAAAGAACGGTTCGACGTGTTGCGTGCAGAGCGGGGATTGTAGCCCATGGCATTGCTGTACCAGCACGGGGGAATACCAGCGGCCGCATTTGATCGCTTTGCCATGCCGGTGCGACCGGTGATGGATTTTAGCGTCAATACCAACTGGATGGGACCGCCGCCATCGATTCGGGCACAATGGAATGGGTTGTTTTCGTCATTGGATGCCTACCCCTCACTGCACGGCAGCGCGGTGTCAGATTACTACCTCAACAGATACGGCGTCCCCCAGGAATGTATTTTGAGTGGCAACGGATCTGCGGAGTTGATGTACCGGGTGGCGCTGGCGCTTAAACCCCGGACCGCCGCCATTGTGTGTCCTTCTTTTTATCATTACGATCGCGCGCTGAAGAGTGCTGGAACATCCATCCGCTATGTGGCAGAACACGTCATTGGAGACGGCAACGATGGTGTGACCGAGGCGCTGTGTGATGCGGTGTCCCTTTGCGACGCGTTGATTTTGGGAAATCCCAATAATCCCACCGGACGTTTGATGAACAGGCAATCGATTGTTGATGCCGCCAAAAGGTGTCCGGACAAATGGTTTCTCGTTGATGAAGCGTTTATTTCATTTGTGATGAATGAAGCTGCGTCATCGCTGCTGTTTTTAAGGGATTGGCCCAAAAATCTTATTGTCTTTCATTCGCTGACCAAGTTTTATGCATTGCCCGGCATTCGACTGGGGGCGTTTCGGGCGTCGCCAGAGATGGTGCAAAAGGTGATTGGGGTGTCGCCCCCGTGGATGGTGAATTCGCTGGCCGAAAAAATAGCACCGTTGTTGCAGGACGCAAAGGAATACGAAGCGCAGACGCTGACGCAGCTTCGTGCTGAGGTGACCCGTTTAAAGACGCGAAGTGAGGGCGTGCGTCATATCTCGTTTACATTTGGCGCGGCCAATTTTGCCACTGGTCAGTGGCACGGCAGCAACACTTTGGATGACCTGATGCGCCCCCTATTGGCACGGGGCATATTTGTGCGGGATTGCAGCAATTTTTATGGCATCATCCCAAATACGTTTCGATTTGCCATCCGAAGTGCACGGGACAACGATGCGCTGTTTGATGCATTAAACGAGGTGGCCTGTGGATAGTGTTATTCCCATCTTTGCGGGCGCCATGCTTCTCGATGAACTGGTGGGCGATCCGCAGTATCGATGGCATCCGGTGCGATTGATGGGGACCGCGTTTCAGTGGCTGGAATTCGGATTTTTTAAACTGAAATTCACCGGTCGCCTGGCAGGGGTACTGTTTGTTACCATGTGTCTCGCTGCGGTGTTTGCAGTGTGGTGGCCTTTGCGGTTTGGGATGTATTATCTGTGGCTGCCTATGGGGATGGCGTTTGATGTTTTTGTTTTGTATTCGATGGTGGCGCAAAAGGATTTACTTGCCCATGTGAGGTCTGTGCTCCATCCCGTTGAACAGAATGACCTGGTATTGGCCAGGGAGAAGCTCTCGATGATTGTGAGTCGCAAGACTGAGAACCTCCCGTTGGATGGCATTGTGCGCTCGGCGGTGGAAAGCGTGGCGGAAAACTTTGTGGATGGGTCCATGGCGGTCATTTGCTTTGCGGTGGCGGGGGCTTTGTTGGCGGTTGTGACAGGGGGAACCCCTGCGACCGGCATGATGATTGGCCCTGTGGCATATCGAGTGGTGAATACCCTGGACGCCATGGTGGGGTATAAAAATGAGCGATATCTAAGATTTGGCTGGGCGTCGGCGCGCTTCGATGATGTGCTTAATTTTATCCCCGCCCGGTTGTCGATAGTTCCGTTGTTGTTTGGCACACTGCTGATGCGCGGCCATGTGGCCCTGGCGCTGCGCAGCTTTTTTTTGGATCGAAACAAAACCCCTTCCATCAATTCCGGCCATCCCGAAAGCGTTTTGGCCGGCGCCATCGGCATATGCGTGGGCGGGCCGGTGGCATACGCCCAAAAGGTGACCAACGGGGTGTGGATTGGGTGCGGCACCAGGGATGCTGCGCCCCAACATTTGCGACGGGCCATTGGCATTGTTTACACGGCCGGTATTTTCAACGTGATTTCTGCGTTGCTTGTATTGATGGCTGTTTATTCCGGAAGGCAATTGATATGAACACACAACCCAAAAAAACAGAAAGTTCGCCGCGCATTGTCTGTTTGTCTCACGACAGCATTGACATGCTCAGTCAACTGGGCGCCCAGGATATGGTGGTGGGACGGCCTGCGGGGGAATCGCGTCCTGAGGTGGCCCATGCCGCGTCCATTGGGGGGTATGGCAGCATTAAGCCCGAAAAAATCAAGGCGTTGCATCCGGATTTGGTGATTGCCTATGCGTCGTTTCAAGCCGGCTTGACAGCCCCTCTGCTGGATGCCGGCGTGAACGTGCTCCATTTAACCCATCACAGTATTGCCGATATATTCGGCAGCATTCACCTGCTGGGGCGATTCACAGGAAGGGAAACGTCGGCAAAGGGAATTGTTGCCAGGATGAATGGCATCTTTGATTCTTATCGGATAAAGGCCCTGGATAAGGATAAACCGCGTGTGTATTTTGAAGAATGGGACGAGCCCATGGTGGCCGCGCCCCGCTGGGTGAGTGAAATGATTGACATCGCCGGTGGAGAAGATGTGTTTGCCGATAAAAGTGAAAGCCCCGTGTTTGCCCACCGTACGGTTCAAATGGAGGCGCTCGTGTCCCGAAACCCCGAAATAATGATTGCTTCGTGGTGTGGCAAGCCGGTGCGGATTGATGAGATTTGCGCGCGCAAAGGCATTGAAAATGTGGCCGCCATTTCCAGCAATCGCATTTTTGAGGTGCCAGGTGACACGTTTTTGCAGCCAGGGCCCAATATTGTTTTGGGCATTGCTCAGTTGCACCAGATATTTTTTGGACAGCCCCAAAGGGAAGAACCATGAGCAGGCAAGGGATACTGGTCGTTGTTGGCATTGTGGCGCTGTTTGGTATCAGCTACTGGGCCAGAATTTATCTGGGGGCAAACACATTTGCGCCCGAAGAAATGAATGCCGAGAGCCGTTTGCCGAAAAACGAGCAAGATTCATCCAAAAATTTCCCCGGCCAGACCGCTTCCAAATGTGAGCGCATCGTCTCTTTGGCGCCGAGCCTTACCGAAATTGTGTTTGCGCTGGGATTGGGCGATCGTCTGGTTGGCGTGACGCGGTATTGCGACTATCCCGAGGCGGCCAAATCAAAGAAGAAAATTGGCGGATACTACGATCCCAGCAACGAAGCGATTATGTCGTTGAAACCCGATATGGTGATTATGCTCGATGAGCACTTATCTGCCACAAAGATGATGATGGCGACCAAAACGCCTCACCTGAATATTTCCAACAGGCGGATTTTCGACATATTGAACGCCATTACCACCATCGGTGGAGCATGTGGGGTGTCAGACGCGGCGTCCCAATTGCGTCGTCAACTGCAGTCCCGCATTGATGGGGTGAAAAGTGCCCGTTCGCCTGGCCAGAAGCCTAAAACAGTGATGATTACCACCGGCCGAAATATGGGCAGCGGAACCATTTCGGATGCGTATATTACAGGTCGCGAGGGGTATTACGATGAAATGATCGCCATTGCCGGCGGCATAAATGTGTACCAGGGCAATGTGGCATTTCCAATGGTGTCTGCCGAAGGTATTTTGGAGATGAACCCCGATATCGTTATTGATATGGTGCCCGATTTGGATGAATCCGTTTTGTCCAAAGAGCAGATTATTCAGCAATGGTCCGTGCTTGGACACCTTCGCGCGGTCCAGACCGGGCAGGTGTATGTGCTCACCGAGGATTATGTGGTTGTACCTGGTCCCCGTTTTGTTTTATTGCTCGAACGGCTGGCTAAGATTCTTGGGAAGGCAAACGCACTTGTGGAGAACGAAAAATGACAACTGATGCACCTCTTTTAAAGGTTACCGATTTATCTTTTTCCATTGGCGAAAAACAGATTCTCCATAATGTGTCTTTCGACATTAAAACCGGGGAGTGGGTATCCATTGTGGGACCCAACGGCGCGGGTAAGTCCACGCTGCTCAAATGCCTCATGCGGATTTTAAAAATGGATGCTGGGGACGTCCGTTTCCTGGGAAAGGCCATCTCTCATTTATCGCAAAAGGCGCTGGCGACGCGGATTGCATATGTGCCCCAGTCCACCGGCGTTGTGTCGCCGTTTTCGGTGAGAGAGCACGTGACCCTGGCGCGTTATGCACACCTGAAGCCTCTGTGTGGCCCCCAAAAAAGAGATATGGAGGTAGTGGAATCCTGTATTGCAGAGGCGGGACTGTCCCAACTGGCGGGGCGCTCTGTGTCATCGCTCAGTGGCGGGGAACGTCAGCGCGTGTATCTGGCCGCGGCGTTTGCGCAGGAGGCGCAGCTGTTGCTCCTGGATGAACCCAATACATTCCTCGACCCCAAATGTTCGTTCGACGTATTGCAACTGCTGCAAAACGCAAATAAAAACAGAGAAACCGCCATTCTTTCGGTCACCCACGATATTAACGCTGCGGCGGTCTGCAGCGATACCATGCTGGCCCTTAGGGGCGGCGAGATAATGTATTATGGGGAAGCCACATCGTTTGTTCAGGACGCGATTTTGCAAAAAGTATATGAGGCGCCGTTTTCATTTGTACGCCATCCCGAAACGGGCCAGAAACTCACCTTGCCCTGGCGCCTGTCATGAGCGTAACTGTGTCCAGAGCAGGGTTCTTCGCTGTACTGACAGTATTGTTTATGGCGACATTAATCGTGTTGCCGTTTCTGGGCGCATCAACCATCACGCCATGGGATCTGCTGACGTCGGCCACTGATGCCATTGAGCGGGAAATCGTCTTTTCCATTCGGATTCCCCGAGTGCTGGTGGCCATGCTGTGTGGTGCGGGCCTGGGGCTGGGCGGCATGTCTTTTCAATCCATGTTTCGCAACCCGTTGGCCACACCATTTACTTTGGGCGTGGCCAGTGGCGCTTCGCTGGGAGCGGCGCTGTACATTCAGATTGGGGTTGTGTTTGCATTTGCAGGGATTTCCGGGGTTACTCTGGCGGCATTTGCCGGTGCACTGACGTCCATTGCAGTGGTTTACGGTCTCACGCGATTGCGTCAGGAGCTCAGTGGCAACACCATGCTGCTGGCTGGCGTGGCGTTGAGTTTCTTTTTTTCGAGCGCCATCTTTTTTACGCAGTATCTGAGTGATTTCACCCAGTCCTTTCGAATCATGCGCTGGCTCATGGGGGGACTGGAGGTTCACGGCTTTGGGACCGTTTTAGAGCTTTTTCCCATTATTTTGGGCGGCCTGCTGGTGGTGCTCTATTTGACCCACGATTTGAACGCATTGGCAACGGGCGAAGAAGAAGCCATTGGACGGGGCGTTAATGTGGCGCGCACTCGAAATCTCCTGTTTTTCTCGGTTTCATTTATGGTTGCAGCGGTCACTGCCACCTGTGGCCCCATTGGCTTTATAGGAATGATGTCGCCACATATCTGCAGGCTTTTAATCGGCGCCAATCATCGTTACCTCACACCGGCAACAGCCCTGTTTGGCGCCATATTCCTGGCCTGGTGCGACACCCTGGCGCGCACACTCATCGCCCCGGCGGAAATCCCCGTTGGCATCTTCACCGCCCTTTTGGGTGGCCCCTTTTTCCTATGGCTGCTGCTGTCTAAAAACGCAGGACATCGATTCTGATCTGCGGGGGGATTACGCGCCCATGGCTTCCAGTAATGCGGTGGCGGAGCGGTTTAAGGTGGTGAAGCGGTCGGTGTTGGCTTTTATTTCTTCGGTGGTTTGAACGTATTGGGAGCCGTCCAGTTCGTGGCCGCAATTGTCTATCAGCGCCAATGCGGAAGCGGGGGTGGTCTCCAGGTGAAACTGGAGGGCCACCACATTGTCTTCGAACACAAATCCCTGGTTGCTGCAGGCGTCGGTGGATCCGATGGAGTATGCTCCTTCGGGTATCTCGAATGTGTCGCTATGCCAGTGAAACGCGGAAATCGGCTGATTAAATACTGGCGCCAAACGGGTTTCTCTGATGCGAAGGTGCGGTATCACATCGAACCATCCGATTTCTCTGTGTTCTCCAGGAACCACGCGGGCGCCCAACACATGGGCCAGCAGCTGTGCGCCAAGACATATACCCAATACGGTCTTTTGGGAATCAATGGCACTCTTGATAAAGTGTTTTTCAGGGGCAAGCCAGGGGTATTGTTGCTCATCGAAGATGCCCATTGGCCCCCCCATAATTACGAGCCAATCAAACGACTCCACCTTCGGCAGTGATTCGTTCAAATATTGCCGAGTGACACTGATGTCGTGCCCCTTTTTTGTGAATATCTGTTCAAAATATGCGAGATTTTCGAATTCCACATGCTGAAGGTAATGAATTTTCATAGTATGCTCCTCAATAATGAAAATGTACGCATTGTTTCAGTGAGTGCAAAATGAAAACCGGTAAATCAACAATTGCTTCATCTTTCGAAATAATGTGTTTTTTTGTATTTTATTCTGATGCAATTATCTGGACTCCCGTGGCGCGGAGTCTTTATGCTGTGCGTGATTTTTAAATGGAGTAGGACAAATGGTTTTAAAAATTTCACTTGTACTCAATGGCTTGCTGCTGATTCTGGGAATATTTGTCGCTGTGCAACAACGGGATTTGTCAACAACAGTCGAATTATTAACCCACCGGGTGACCGATTTGGAAGTGCAAAACGTGCAGCTGTCCAAACAACTGGAATGGGCGTCAAAAGGGGATAGTGGGATGCCTGGCGCCCAGAGATTCACGGCTTCGCAGCGAAACCAGTCGTTCAAATCCACCGAACGACAAGGTGGACGTGAACTCAGCCCGGATACTGTTAGCGGAGACGGCGCAGACGCGGGGGATATTGAAAATCTGAAAGCGCACCTGCGCCAGGAAGTTGAGGAGATGGTGGCGCAGGAGCAAAACGAGTCCAGTGAAAAGCGACGTCAGGAATGGCAGGAGCGAATGCGGGATGGCATGACGGAGAGTCTGAACGATTTTGCGGAAGATCAACACCTTGAAGGGGATGTAAAGGTTCGTTTATCGGTATTGCTGAACGAATCGATGGAAAAACGGCAAAAGTTGCGGGACGAACTGCACAATCGCAATTTGAGCTTTTATGAGTATCGGCAGGAAGAACGTAAAATGCGCGAAGAAATGGAGTCGAACCTCTCCAATATACTGGATGAGGAGCAGGTGGAAGCATTTGAAGATGCGTTTCCCATGGGACCCAGAGGGCGACGCGGCCAGCCATGACAAATAATGAAGAATCAATAAAAATAGATATCATCAATCCAGACGTTTAGAGAATCACCGTCCGGGCTTGAAAAATGCCATTGCAAAACGCTAAGGGATTTCAACACCTTTTCAATGCACACTTTATCTTCTGGCTTCGCCCAGTAGGGTTGAGCGAAATCATTTCTTAAATTGAGGCGTACGGTGGTCCATTTTCCCGTCAGATCGGCGGTCACGGACGCTTCGTAATCCGCCCAGTGCGTCAGTGTCTTTGGAACGTTGCCGTCACAGGTTTCACCGCTGTAGAGCAACGCCACAGTCAGTCGTCCGCCGGATGCATCCCCTTTGATTTTAAATTCCAGTGTGGTGTATTTGCTCAAATCCACTTTTTTCATCGCAGGGCAACCGGAATCGGATTTCAGAGTTACACCAAAACCAAAATAGTCCCATCCCAGTTTATTGCCCACAGTGCCCTCCACGTGCGCGGCGTATCCTTGTGCGTCGTTGCCTTTGGTGGGATTCAAAACACCCAGCGGTGTGACTTCTGTATTTCCGCCCAGACGTGCATCGTCGTACACATACCACCAACCGCCCTGTTGCGAAATGTGGTTGCCGTCTTTAAAACTGTCAATGTGCAATTTCTTTTTATCGGCCACTGCTGGTAAACTAAACAGTGCAGAGAATACAAACACTACTGCGATTAAACTTTTCATTTTACTCTCTCCCTGGAACAACCAACAGTTCGTCAGTTGAAAAATGTCTTTGGGTGACCGGTCACGTCCACCGACAGGTGGGTTCCTGTCTAAAAGAATTCCAATTCATCTATCCATACGTCCACATCCGCACCTTTGGCATTGCGTACATGCCATTTGATATTTTTTGCCGCCGCCAGAACAGCTTCCACTTTTCGGTGCTTGTTGGTGTTGTTCGATTTGGCGAATTGAAAATCGTTTCTTAAATCCAATGTTACGGTCTGCCAATCGTCTGTCACAAAATCAGTAATCTGTGCTTCGTAGGCATCCACAGACTGGGGCAAGGTGGCAGCAGTGCTGGTCTCACTATCGGAAACGGTCGCATCGGAAATCAGCAGCACCAATTCTCCGTCTGAAACGGCGCCTTTCATTTTAAAACGGATTTTGCTGAACTTTTGGATGTTCACGCCGGTGCATCCGGACGATGGGCAGGGAGGGCCAAGCAATGTGCTAACGCCAATGAACCCTTCTTTGCTCCGTTCACCTGCCGTGCCTTTAAATCGAATCGCGTACCCTTTGTCGCCATATCCCGGTGCGCTTTTCACAAAGTTGTTTTGACCCTCTGTCGACTCTGGTGGCCAGACCACCGAATTACCACCGGTGGATGCGTCACTGTACGTACACCAAACGCGTCCCAGATTGGTGGCCACCTGCACAACAGCGGGCCTGGGATGGCTTTGCAACATCCAGACACAGGCAATTCCCAACACAAATCCCAATGTTACTCCCATCGAAAAAATCGCACGAACCACGCGTTTTCGCTTTTGCCGGCGTGTACAGGTTTCCGTTGCCGTTTCCAACGCCAGGCGCAATGTCTCACGGTTTTTTGTCAGTTCAATTTCTCCAAGTCGAGCCGCCTGCAATTCCAGTTTGGTCGGTTCAATGCTCATGTGAGATTCACTCCTTCGTTGGGGCTCGCTTCAACGAGGAGTCCATTTTGTAAAAAGAAATCTTTTTCTGTACGTGTGGAGCGTCGAAGGTGTGATATGCCTCTCGATATGAGCGACTTAATCGTCCCTTCTTTTTTGCCCAGCAATGTGGCGATTTCCTTTATGCTTTTTTCTTCAAGATAGCGCAATACAATCACTTCCTGATATTTGTTTGGCAGTTTTTCAACGTATTTGTTTACCTTGTGAAACGCGGTGTTGCGATTGACTTTCGCCTGCACATCATTAATTTCCTCCCGCAGGTCACCGCGCAGGGAGAGAGGGAGGATGTCAAGCCGTTGCAGTTCCCTCTCCAGTGCCACGGGACGATACTTTTTTTTACGTTGCCACGTTATCACTTCATTCCCCGCGATACGGTACAGCCACGCGGTCACTGGAGCACCGGTAAACATAAACTTCCACCGGCTTCGGTGGACTTTAAAAAAAACATCCGCAGATATATCTCTGGCCACTTCCACGTCGCCAGTTCGATTCAGGACGTATCGAAAAATACAGTCATAATATGCATCATACAGTTTGAGCACGTCTATCTTCCCTTCGTCGTCCCTGAACTGTTTGTCCACATCCAGTTTATCCATGGGCCATCCCGTCTTTGTTTCGTGTCGGACACTGGTTAATAACGAATGTCCGAATGATGCGTTGCGTTTTTTTTGTCTCCCAGGATTATGTGATCGCCCGTGCTGAAAACAGTTCAAAATATCTTGCGACGCGTTGGCCGGATTTTATGATGTCGAACAGCGGGGCTATAACGATTGTGCGGTACATGCGGAACATACAGTTGAATACCCATTGGCGGGAGGCATTGCGCATCGACCATATCGCTCCTTCGGGTCAGGAGACATCGCTATTCTCCGGATGCGGGTGCGATCACAAAGGGTTGAGTAATATCTTCTTCGCGCCGTCGCGCTCTGGCCACGTATTCGCTTCTGTACCCTTTGCTTCGGATTTTGTCTTTCCAGAAAACGTACTGACCGCATTCGCGAACGGCATCCACTGCTTCTTTCAGGTGGGTGTACGCTTTGTCCCTGACGGTTTGAACAATGTCATCTGTGTTGCTGCCGTAGCTTGTTCCGGTTTTAAGCGATTGCATCCCCTGGCTGACCACTGCGGCATGTTCCACTTTGGCCAGTTCAAATCCAATGAGACGCAAGGGCCTTGGATTCGCTCGGCCAATCGTCGCAAGCGCATGAAGATCATCAATAAGGTTTATCTCCGTGGTTTCATCCGCTATTTTTTCAATTTGCGTGCGAATTTCATTAGATTCCCGATATGCAAATCGCATGGCATGGATCAGTTCTTCACGCAAATCGAACGCCTCTGGAGAATCGGCGTTCCAGCGATGTTGTGCTTCACTTTGACCCACCAGAAAATTTCGCCAAATGGACTGCGCTTCACTGGCGGCGTCCGCACGGAAAGGCAAATCGTCCAACAGGTCTTCACAAAGTCCAGCCTGGAGCAATTGCGCCCTGTCCGTCGATGCCCAGGTGTGCAGATTTAATGCTTCCTGAATGTATATATCCATTGGCATTGTGGGTGACAGCGTCTTTTCGGCTGGTATTGCAGTGATGTCGTGCATCATTTGATCGTAAACTATGGCACTGGTATTCATAAAATCCCCCTTGCCGTATCCATAGAATAGCTAAACTTAAACCCAGCTTGTCTGGATTGACCTGGCCAAACAAACGTTCAGTAAAACGTGAATATAATGCAATTTTTATAGGTGTCACGGTATGATTTCCATGATTTTCATTTTTTTTGCGCTTTTGCACAAGAATGGATTGCAAATATGCAACTTAAACACCCTGATTCTGTTCATATAAACTGTCAATTGTGGTAGGAGGATACCAATTAAGTGGAGATTACATGATTCAAATTGACAAAAGATATGCAAGACAGGTGATGCTGCCGGAAATCGGGGAGTCTGGACAGGCGCGTTTGAAATCGAGCAATGTGATGGTGATTGGGGCTGGTGGCCTGGGATCGCCACTCCTTATGTACCTGGCAGCTGCAGGGGTGGGACACATCGCCATAGTGGATTTCGATGTTGTGGATGAAAGCAATTTAAATCGTCAGTTTTTACATACCACCCACAATATTGGCCAATTGAAGGTTGCGTCGGCGAAAGAAGCAATACAGCTGCTGAACCCGACTATCGAAGTCGAGTGCCACACAGCGCAACTCAATCAGGGGAATGCTCGAGAATTAATCGGGCAACGGGATTTGGTTCTGGATGCAGTGGATAGTTTTGGCGCCAAATTTGTTATCAATGATACCTGCGTGGCGCTGGCCCAGCCCTTTATTCATGCCGGTGTGACGGGAATGTCGGGTCAGCTGTACTTGTATCGACCCGGGAATGCGTGTCTGCGTTGTGTGTTTCCGCCGCTGCCCAAAGACATCGAAGGACCTTTGGGGCTTGGCATTGTCGGTGCCGCCGCTGGTGTAATTGGAGCACAGCAGGCATTGCTCGCCGTGAGGTTCCTGTTGGGCATCGTGGCAGAAAATCAAAATGAACTTTTGTCGTTTGATGGCGCTACGCTTCGACAACGCGCTGTTTCGATGGTTAAATCAGACAAATGCCCGGCTTGTGGCAAATTCAGTCTCTGAATTCAATTGGAGATGCCCTGGTTGATTACACGGGCAAAATGACCCATTTGGTTGAATTATCCATTGGAAGCAGGTAAACAACGTGTCGATGAAAAAAATATCCATTACATGTCTCACTTTTATTTTCCTGCAATTGCTCGGTATATTGATGCGCAACGATACGGCTGAAGCTGCCAATGAAACGCTCTCCAGCGAAGGCAGAAAACTGTTCAGCACAGGGGAGGGCGCGGTGGATGAGACCACATTCGTGCGAATTGCGTCGCGAATGGCGCTCGATGATTTCCGAGCGGCGTTGTATGGTTCCAATCGTGCGTATCGACGCATTGCGCTCAATGCGGCCGCGTATGTGGATGATCCGTGGGTGTATATTCCCTATCTGGTATCGTTCCTTTCTGCCGCTGAGCGGCAATCGGCGAGCGAAGCGGCCCGGGCCATGTTTACGGCGCTGACGCGGGTATTCGATTTGCGACGTTCGCCATTTGTTCCGCTTAAAAAGCAGGCGGCGCAGCTCAACCTTATGTTGCTGGAAGTGGCAACCAATACATCGCTGGAACCCGATGTTCGCGTGCAGGCGGTGCGGTTCGCGGCTCGAATTGAGGAAATGTCTGGCGGGGGTGGCGTCAATATGACGCAACTGCTATCTGCCGAAGATGAGGATTTGCGACTGGCGACACTGGGTGTCCTGACACTGCCGCTGAAACCGACGTACCTGCAACAGGTGGCCAAACTGGCGACTCAGGATGAGTCATTGCCGGTGCGTGGCATTGCAGTGGGGCTATTGTGTGAGAACGCTCACAGTCACAGCGTGGCTAAGCCGTCATCTGATTTGAAAGATGTGGTAGTGGATTTGCTCAACGCCAGTAACGATGCCCTGGTGATTGCGCCAATACTGCCGTGTATCGCACGATTTCCCTATCGGACGCGTGCAGAATTGACTGACCGAATTAACAATTGTGGCAATGAAAAAGTGATTAAATACTGGAAGACTTTGTCCCAGTGACGCTCCTGGGACACTTCTTGCTTGATTTATAGGGGGGTTCTGCTGATAATGGCGGCAAATTAAACCTGATCTGTCGCCGAAGACGGTGAGGAAAGGAAAGGATATGATTCATCCAAAGATCATGACATTTTCTCTGTTGACACTGCTGACCATTGTATTAGTGGGCTGCGGTATTCCCCAGGAAAAGTACGACGCCGATATGGCCAATCTGCAAAAAGTGATTGATGAGACCCGAAGTGCCAATGAGGGACTTCAGGCCAGCATCGACAAACTGAAAGGGGAGCGTAAATCGCTGGAAGCAGAGCTTGAAGCGCTGCAGGCTGAAATTGAAAAGTTGGCCCAGGAGCGGGATGCCAACGCGGCTGCGATTGCGAAAGCGCAAAAGCGCATCAAGTTGTTCAAGGACATGCTCTTGAAATTTAAAGAGCTGACCGAATCCGGCAAAATCAAAATCAAAATCGTTAATAACAGAATGCTGGTGGAAATGGATTCTGCCATTCTGTTTCCCAGTGGCAGTGCCAAGCTTTCGCAGGAAGGGAAAGACGCATTGGCCGAAGTGGCGCAAGTACTGGCAACCATTGAGGATCGCAATTTTCAGGTGGCTGGACACACGGACAACAAGCCCATTTCCAGTTCGAAATTTGATTCAAACTGGGAACTTTCCGCGGCGCGCGCCGTATCCGTTGTAGAGCATATGATCGAGAATGGCATGAATGCTGACAATTTATCGGCAGCCGGTTATGCGGATACCCAGCCCGTTTCCAGCAATGAGACAGCCAAGGGGCGTGCGGAGAATCGACGAATAGAGATAGTGCTGCTGCCGAACCTTGATGAGCTTCCCGATTTGTCTGCCCTGGAAAAAATGGTGGATTAACCCGATTTCTGGTGCGGCGAACCTGACAAAGTTTTCTTCTTGAGTCAAACTTCACACAAAAACTGATTTATTTTATCGCGAGTGTACTGCATGCGAACGCTGACAATTATATTGGGGATTGGGCTGATGAGTTTAGGGCACTGTTCTGTTTTTGCGCAGAATTATGTAACGATGCGCACGATGCGGCAGGTTGCCGTTTATGGCGCACCGGATAAAAGTCATCGACCTGTGGCGCGAATTCACTTCGACGCCGTGCTGGAAGTCGAGAACACCGGAAAAACAAAAGGCTGTAAAAAGGGGTGGGGACGATTAAAAAGTGGCGGATTTGTATGTCTCGCATCGCTGAAAGCGACAACTCTCGACCCTGCGCCGTCGCCTTACGATAATCCCGATGTCGACGGTGATATTGAGCGGTATGTGGTGACCAAAGGCGGCGCTGTATCCTTTCCCAACATTAAATGGTTTGGTGAACGAAGGCCGGGATTGTTTTTGCATCGTGGAACGGTACTGGCCGTAAAAAAAACGATTGTTCGCGGGGGGACGCTGTATCTGATAACGAGAGATGGTCAGTACATCCGAGGGGACAACGTGGAGAAAATGGCGCCGATCTGGAGGCTGGGCAAAAAGATTGTTGACGGTGAACCCTTTGTTCTCGGCTATTTTATTAATGCCGATGTGGAAAGTCGCAGTGAGCCTTCCGACAGCGCCACAGTTGTGCGCAAATTTGCGAAGTTTGACGTTATTGAAGGTCATACGCTTCTTGAGAGCACAGACGGTTGGGTAAAGTTGCCCGATGATGGTTTTGTTAAGGATTCGGATTTTGCCAGAGTACGCACCCCCGTTACTTCCTTTACGCCGGCGGACGACGAAAAATGGATTGCGGTAGACCTGCAGGAACAGACTGTCGTTGGATACTTGGGGCAAAAAAGAGTGTTTGTTGCCCTTGCATCCACTGGAAAGAAAGGAAATACCGCAAGAGGGTCATATCGCGTTAAATGGAAGCGGCGACTTCAGACAATGCGGCTGCATGGCGGCCATGTGCGCGTGGAGGATGTGCAGTGGGTGATGTATTACATACCGGAGCTGGGATTTGCTTTACATACGGCATGGCACAATAACTTTGGCCATCCGGTCAGTCACGGTTGCGTAAATTTGCCCAGGGATGATGCGCGCTGGTTCTACGAATGGGCGACACCTACATCATACCCGTTTGAGAGTGAGGATTTTGATACGGATTTTGAAAAAGGGACCAGAGTAATTGTGTTTTGATCTTGTGGTGCAAGATGAATCGATTACTATTCGGCCATGAAAGAACATGTATCTTCACACGAAAAAAAACAGTTCCTGCCTGGCAATCAAAAAAAACGAGTTATCGCAATTGGCGTTGTTCTTGTTTTGGCCCTGGCGTTCAAATTTATTTGGGGGCCAGGCGAATCCGCCGAACTTAAATCGCTGGTGTTTTCCGGGCGGACCATGGCCACAACATGGGAAGTAAAGGTGGTGGATTTCGACTTTTCCGAAAAACGAAAAGCATTGCTTGGGGAAAAGATTCAGCAGAAGCTGGCGTTTGTCAATTCCCAGATGTCCCCCTACCACGAAGGGGGAGATATTTATCGGCTGAATGCGGCAAAGGCAGGTGAGCAAATTAAGGTTCATCGCGAAGTGCTGGATGTTTTGAACAAAGCGATTGAAGTCAGCGAGCAAACCCATGGGGCATTTGATGTAACAGTTGGACCACTGATTCGGTTGTGGGGATTCCATGACAAAAAGTCTTTAACTACCGAACCTTCGACTGCTCAGATTGCAGAAGCCAGCGCTCGAATTGGGTATAAAAATATTGTGCTGGATTATAAGAATTTATCCATCCACAAACGCATTGATGGTCTGGATGTGGACTTGTCCGCCATCGCAAAGGGGCGGGCTGTAGACATGGTTGCAGAAGTTCTGGATGCGGCCAATGAAACCAATTACATGGTGGAGGTGGGCGGAGAAATTCGCTGCAGGGGCAAAAATGATCGCGGTCATGCCTGGCGAATCGGTATTGAAAAGCCCGCTGCACCCAATGCGCGGCAGCGCAGTGTCAATCGGGTTGTTTCATTGTCTGATATATCTCTGGCCACTTCGGGGGATTATCGCTCGTATTATATGCTGCATAATCGGAGATTTTCTCACACCATCGATCCGCGCACAGGTAGACCCGTGGCACATTCTCTGGCGTCTGTTTCGGTGTTCACCAGGGATTGTATGACAGCAGATGCGCTTGCCACGGGGTTTACTGTACTAGGCGTAAAAGAAAGCCTCCGTCTTGCTGACAAACGGGGCATTGCTGCTTACTTTATTGAGCGAGAAGCGAATGGGTTTGCGGTGACGGCATCGAAGGCCTTTACAGCCGCTTTTGGTGAGGAGAACGATAAATAATGGCAGCGACATTTATTGTGGGAACAGTTTTTTTTGCAGTGGCAGTTTTAGCCTTGTCCATTGGTGTTATTTTTAAAAAGAAAACTCCTTTAAAAGGGCATTGCCATACCCCGGTTGACGGCAGTGCCGGATGTTCAGCCTGTGGCGACGAAAGTGGGGACAATTGTGACTCAGAGCAGATTCGGCGCGGCGATTTGGTCTCAGGAAATTTCAAGATTCAAAAGGCGCCAGAACAAAAAGTTACGCTGCTCCAATAATTGATATCACATTGTCTGGTTGCAGCATTAAAGATTCCGTGGTTTTCAGTTGGGAACCGTAATTCCCAGCGTTAATACAAGCATCAACTCGCCGTCGTCATCGGATGACGGAATTCCAAATACCAATCGATTGCTAATCCATACGGGGATTCGGCCATGCAGGAGAAACATGCCAATTTCGGGAGCAAACTGGAATTGCCAATGCGCAGAAGCGGATTCTTCCGATATAGCCGCGTAGACATCCCGAACGCGCATGCCGCCTGCACCCAAAGCCAGATACGGCAACATTGTCTCCCGTTTAATAAAATAGATGTGTGCCACAAGTGACGGCATAACGAGACGGCGTTCTTTCCAGCAGTTCAATGATGATGAACTGCCTGTATGCTCCCCAGGCAGATGACAATCCCGATGATTCATTTCCAGTAACTGCCAATTGACTTGTGGCCCAATTGAAAACCTGCGATTTATCCGAAGCTGGTAAGAGAGTGATGCACCAATGGGGGAGAATGGCGCCGTCTCTTCGAGCGTTTTCCAGAGTGGTACCGATGAACTCCATCCCAGGGACAGATAATTTCGTTTCAACCATTTTGGAAGATTCTCTTCGTTATCTGCCCCCAGCGATACAGCCGGCAATGCGATACTGCTCAGTACGATGACAAATGAGACAACAATGCGGTGAAGATATGCGCTTTTCACAGTGTTCTGGCGTCTATTTCAGGAAAGCGACGCCTATATTGATGCCCATCGCCTGTTGAGCGTCAATTTCATCGGTTTTGAACGTGTACGTGTAGCGAACAGACAGATACAGCGGAACGGGAAGACTTGCCACGCGCAGACCCACTTCGGGAGTGAAACCAAATTGCCATTTGGCTTCGCGCTGATACCACCATCCCCAATCGACAACCTGAGATGTGTAGTACGGCCCAACACTCAACCCGGCAAAGGGGACAACTTTCGCCGACTGTTTAAAAAAGTGATACTGCACCGTTGGGGTCAGTTGAATCAGATCATCCATTAAAATTCTAGTGCCATTAATGCGTGTGTTTTTATCGAGTTGAACGAGACCGGTTTTCTTCGTTTCAAATGTGTTCCAGTTGAACCCCAGCCCCACTGACAGCTGTTTGTTCAACATGAACCGATATTCAAAACTGAATCCCTCAAAACTGAATTTATCGATGTACTTCGCGGTTTTCCCGAGGGGACGTGCCAGGTTGTATGTCACGACAAACATATGGCGTCCGGCCTCGGCCTTTTTTTGCTTATCTGTAAGCGTATCCTCTGGGACCGCAGTTGCTTTTTTTATGGCCACCGTTTTTTCCTGTACCGACGCTGTGGCAGCATTGTCTGTCTCAGATTTTTTATCGGTTTCTTTTTTTGTAGCGTCGCTGTCTGATGACTTTGCTGGCGCCACCGCAGTTGCTGATTCAGGCGAGGTTGCCTCAGCGGCCGCAGGCACGTCCGTTTTCGCAGCTGCGTTCGCCTCTTCACTTGCTTGCGAAGATGTCTCAGGGGGGGATGACTGATTTTCACTCGATTGATCGTCGGAAGATTTCGCAGTTTCGGGAGCATCCTTCGTTGCGGCCTCTTCTGTTTTTGCGGCCTCTGTTGGGCTGTTTTGGGGTTTCGAGTCTGCTGGAGCCGTCTCGTTAACTGCTTTTTTTTCAGAAATGGCAGCATCAGATGATGTGTCTTTGGTCGTGGACTTTCCCTTTGGGGCGGCGGCAGATTTTTCGCTTTTGACCGGCGTTGTGGTGCTGTTTTGCGCAAATGCTGTTGGTGTCATGGCAAAAATGACCGCCATAGCGAATATGGTCACTAATGTATAAGGTGAACTTTTTGCGTTTATCATTTTTCACCTCCCACACTCGTTGCTGCTTTTATGTATGGTGACTGAGCAAAAGCTTTTTTAATCCCGGAAGCGATGGTTTGAGCGGTCATATCGGAATATGAGCCATGGATGCCCGCTGACCACAGTGCATAGAACAACTGCGGACGATCTTTAACGCGCACCGACGGACTGACCATGGTGAGAATCACTGAGTGTATGTCATACTCCATCTCCACCGGGGGGCCAGGATAGTAAACAGTCTGGTTGTTAAAACTTTCGAAACGAACCAGACCTTCATAACCCCAGGGTTCAGCCAGAAGTGCCGCAATAACAATCACATCAGGTGAAGGCGTCTCTCCTGTTGTTTCGTCCGCGAGACTCTCGACGTTCACAAGGCCGCGCGCATTCAATTGTGCTTCCACTGTGGCAAGTATCGATTCGTCTCGCGTATGGTCCATTGTGTCCAGAGGCTCGGGTTTCTCCTTTGAACGCCTCATCAGCTCATCCACCGTTGCAACCAGCTGATATGTACGAATATTGCTGAAATCGTATACGTCCTCATCGATTCGAACAGTTACCACCGAACGATAATCCGCTGCTGTGCCAAAGACTTCTCTCGTGCAGGCGCCTGGAACACATGTCCACAAAATGAGAATGGATACACCCATAAATCTAATTTTATTTCTGTTTTTCATCATGGGCTGAATTATGGTGAAACTGAACGAATCGTCAATAGGTAGTCGAGATTTTCGTATTGAAGAAAATCAATTTTTACGTGCCTGCCGGCAGGTACTCGCCAAACGCCAATGATCCATAATTGTTAACCAAAATCGACTAATTGCCTTATAAGCACTTGTGATTATCTGATGGGAAGGTAAACTGTCTTCTCAAAAATGAAATCAACATGAACTGCACAAGTTGCATTAAATCCTTGTAAGGGAGGAGCAAAATGAAACAGTTTTTTATTGTGGCATGTATTTTATCTCTGGCGGCGACTGGATGTGTAAAGAAGAGCCTTTACGAAGATTCGACAGCGCAGTTGAATGCAACAAAAGCGGAGTTGGCCGACTCCCAGAAACAAACTATCGAACTGGCTGATGCACTGGACAAGGAGAAAGCCAGGGTCGCTGAATTGGAAAAGGAGTTGGATGAGCTCAAAGCAACATTGGCGGCGACCGAAAAATTGCTCGCTGATGAGAAACAAAAGAACTCCGACCTTCAGGGGGAACTGACCAATACCATCAACGACAAAGCCAAACTGGCCGCTTCGGCGAATGAATTGAAAAAGGCGGTTGAAGAACTAAAAGCGCGCAAAGCGAAAGCAGAGGCCCGTGTAAGAGAATTCAAGCAACTTTTAGCAAAATTTAAAAAATTGATCGATGCCGGCAAACTGGAGGTGAAAATCAAAAACGGTCGTATGGTGCTCGTTCTACCGACCGATATCCTTTTCGCCTCAGGGTCTGCGGAGCTTTCTGACGAAGGTAAGACCGCGATTAAGGAAGTGGCAGAAGTGCTCGCTACTATCAGGGACAAAGAATTTCAGGTTGAGGGACACACAGATAACGTGCCGATTCTGAACAAAAAGAAATTTAAAAACAATTGGGAATTGGCTGCGCAACGCGCCATGGTCGTCGTAGATACAATGATTGGCGCCGGCATGAAAGGCGACACGCTCAGCGCTGCAAGTTACGGACAGTTTCGTCCAGTGGCTACCAATGCAACACCAGAGGGCAAAGCGAAAAACAGACGAATTGATATTGTGATAGTTCCCGACCTTTCCACGTTGCCAGGTTTCGCCGAGCTGGAAAACGCGGTTGCCAAAAAATAGCCTCGCCCAGTGAATTTCAAATTCCGACCCTTATTGTTCTGGACAAATGCCAGGTCTGTCATTAAAAATTTTCCCGCCATTGTCTCCAGCAGAAGCTGATTGACAGGGTTTTGGAAGGGGTGCCTGAATGGCAAATTCAGAAAAAAAGGGTCTCCCGGAGTTAAAGGGCCGATTGGGTTTGATAACATCCGCATTTGCGCAAGGGTGGGCGTTTTACGGAGACAATCCACAATCTAAGGTCGGCCTGGAGATTCGCGTCAACAATTCGATGGTCGGACGAATCAACGCAGAGGCGTATCGTGCCGATTTGAGGAATTCCGGAGTACATCCGACGGGATATTGCGGATATCTCTATTCTTTTCCGGAGTTACTGAAAGCGGGAGATAAGGTGGATATTGTTGAAAGGGACACCGGCAGGCATTTGGCGGGGAGTCCTGGGTACTATCAGTTGAAGACCGGCGCACCCGCTGACGAAATAAGGGGAATGGTCGACACTGCACAGGAGGATTTGAAATTCTTTTTCATACATATCCCCAAGACCGCGGGAACATCGTTTCGTTTAAAATTGTATGAAATATTCCATCAAGACCAGATTTATCCCAATCAGCAGATGATCAGAGCAAGTAAAGGGTACCCGCATCATCGTATATTCTGGAATATGTCCGGAGACGAAAAAACGAATATTAAAGTTTTTATGGGGCACTATCCTTCTATCGTGCATAAGTTGATGGGTGAAAATGTGCACAGGCTGGTTTTTTTACGTCATCCGATTCAGAGAACGATTTCCAATCTGAATCATTTTCGGAATCTGGGAGCGAAGCATAAGAACGCCAGTCTGGAGCAGGTGTATTTAAAGTCCAAATCCCACATATCTAATCTGCAGGTACGTTATTTTATGAAAAATGATCTGGATGAAGATTTGGATTTGAGTCAACCGGAAGCCCTTGACAGGGAGCATTTGCGCATCGCAAAGAAAAATTTGTCTCAATGCGAATTTATAGGAATTACAGAGCGATTTTCAGAATCGATTGAGCTGCTGAATAGAATGTATGATTTCAATATTCAGGAAATTGCCACTCGAAACGTGTCGAGAAACAGAGAAAAGGTGTCGTACTCGCTCATGCGTCAAATTCGCAAAGACAACAAATTTGATATGGAGTTATATCGATTCGCTCTGAGGCTGTTTCAAGAAAGGCTACGCCAAACGGATTGACTATTCAGCCAGTTTATCTTTCATTTTTTTCATCATACTGTCCCAGCCTTCCTTTTCTATGAGTTTATTGAACTGAGAGCGATAGTTTGACACGAGGCTGATTCCGTCCGTCTTCATATCTACAACAATCCAGTTTTTTCCCTTTTTTTCCATTTTATAGGCAATTTCAATCTCGACGGGCCGGGGACCAGACGTATCGCTGACAAGTGTAATAACCGTTGCCGTGTCGCCTTTTACGTTTTCTGACTCGTACTTGACTTCGTTGTCTTTGGTGTTGGTCAATCTCTTCAGCACATTTTTTTCAATTAATGCCGTGAGTGTTTCTGTAAAATCCTTTTGCTCCTCAGGCGTTCGCGTTTCCCAATGTTTTCCGAGGGAATCTTTGCACAGCCGATTGAAATCGAGCATTTTCTTTACTATTTTCAATATTTTAACTTTATTTTGGTCGGATTTTGTCAGGAGGGGTTTTATTTGTCCGTCCAGCGACTTTAAATAATCGGTCGGTCCCTTGTCGGCCAGTGCGGCGGCGGACAGACTCATGGTAAGAAAAACAGAAACAAGTAAAATTTTCAATGTTGTCATAATCAGTTACTCCCTGAAAAAAGTTCGCGTATCGCAATCTCCCAATTGCTGTTGCTTACCAGCCGTTGACGACTGCGATTTTGGAAATATTCAATTGATATCATCATTTTGAGCAATCATACCGGTAACTTTTTCCAGTTTAGCAAAAGCGATGTTGTATGCAGCTATTTTCTGATGAATCTGCGCCATGATACCAAAATACTCTTTCAATGCATCTTTCACATCCTTCGATGTGCCTATACCTGTAGCATGGTTTTGTACTGCAGCGAGCATCCATCCTCTGGCGAGACGTTTCGATCGATTCAACGCATCAATCGCATTGTGTGTGATAGAGAGTTCCTCGTATACGGTTTCCACTTCCAGCATAATGCCTTCAATGGCTTGTTTTTGATCGAGTACCAACGCGGACAGTTCCGCTTTCATCTTTTTTAACCTATTAATATCTTTACCAAAATCAAGCGGATATGTCATTACGAGCGCCATTGCCGGAACATATGACCCATAGTTGTAACCGTTTTCGTAAAGGAACGGTACACTGGTCACGTCTTTTCCGTCTTTTTTCACGTCGACTCCCGGGGTTCGCCCTGCGCGCAGCGAAATGACAAAAGCCAAATCAGGGATGAATTCGGTGCGCTGAAATGCCACCTGTGCTTCCCAGGATTTGACAGCATGTTGAAGTGCCTTCAACTCGGGACGATGATTGAGTGCCTGCTGCTGATAGTCTTTAAGCGGTTTCAATTCATTGCCGACGATTTGTTGGGGGGCATCGGGAATGTCGACCCGTTTTGTCCCTGGTATTTTGACGAGGAAATTCAATGCGGCAAGTCCTTGTTTTTCGATAAGAATGGCCTCCTGCTCCATCGCATCCAGCTGTGCTTCGAAAATCTTCAGCCTCACAAGATCAATTTCTGTTTCGGTCCCTTCCTGGTTTTCCAGGTTTTCTTCCATTTTGGTTCGGGCCTTCTGCAGATGTTTGCGTCCTTCGGAGAGCGTGTACAGCATTTCTCTGGCGCCACTGATGGCATGAAATGCCCTGTGGACATTAAATCGGATTTCATCCTGAAGGGACGGCACAAGGGCCTTTTTAGCTTTGATACCTTCTTCAAGAGCTGTTTTGCCATACGATAGCTTCCCGGAGGTGGGAATCGGCAAACCGCCCTGAAATTTTATGTGAAAACTGGGGCCCCAACTGTCGTCGCTGCTGATATCGTCGTCACCCGTGATTTTGACACCGGAAGAGCATTCTTTGACGAGCACTCCGTCCGGATTGGCAGTTCCCCCCGAAATATCCACACATTTGTCAGTGACCATTGCAAATTTGCCCTGGATGTAAAAATGCGAAAAAGGCTCCCACAACAGTGCTTTGCGCTCTGCATCCAGCGCTTCAAGCCGGTAGCGCTCTGCCGCGATTTGGTCGCTGTTCTTAATCGCTTTTTCAACACATTCATCCAGCGAAAGGGACACGGTTGAACCGGTTTTTTTTGTATCTGGGGGGCCTTCCAACTCGGCGGCCAGAAGTACCTGTGTGGGCGGCAGGAGCAGCACAGCTACTGCGATTGCGCAGGGCAGGGAACAATTAAAATTTTTATTGAAATTTCTATTTGTGTTATTTTGCATATTCATTGTTTTCAGAATGCGATTAGAGTTCATTGATGGGACGTTGTGTAGCAAAATTTTGGCGGTGACAAAAGGCAATATATTTTAAAACACTTTTGAAATGCTGAAGGTGACGGAATTAATATGACAGTATGCGATTCTTGTGCTCAGGGATCGCCTTTAATACTGAATTTCTTGACAGTAATAAAAAAAAAAAACCAGGTTGTGTAAAAAGTTGTTGCCAAGATGAAGCTCGGGAATATAATCCCACTTCCGTTGACACGATGTCTGACATCTTGTCAATGGAATCATGGTGAGAATAGTTCAATGGTAGAGCCCCGGCTTGTGGTGCCGGTTGTTGCGGGTTCGAATCCCGTTTCTCACCCTTTGAGAACGATTCGCGTTTTCGTTTTTTTGCGCTCGTAGCTCAGTTGGATAGAGCGTCGGACTTCGAATCCGCAGGTCGGGTGTTCGAGTCACCCCGAGCGTGCAATTAAATCGCGCCAATAGCTCAACTAGGCAGAGCAGCGGACTCTTAATCCGGAGGTTGAAGGTTCGATTCCTTCTTGGCGCAATAATCTAAAATTACTTTTCCAATAAAGTGGTCTGACCATAAATGATCGAATCCCTATCAGTTTTAAAGAAAATCTCTAAAGAGCAGGGAATTGATACCATAACCTCGGACGCCATTGATACAGTTTCAATTCTGCTGGATGAAGGATTGGAAGAAATCATCACTTTTCTGGATAAAAGTGTCGAAACCGCACCTGATCCGGTCACTCAAATTTCTTCGTACATACTGGATGCCGGCGGTAAGCGTATTCGCCCGTCACTTTGTCTGCTTTGTGCGAAGGCGTTTTCGGATACAGCAACACCAGTTGAACTGGCTGTGGTCTGTGAGCTTCTGCACAATGCCACACTGCTCCATGATGACGTCATTGATGAAGGCGATATGCGCCGGGGAAAACCCGCAGCCCGGATGGTATGGAGCAACGCATTGTCTATATTGGGAGGCGATTACATGCTGATGAGATGTGTCGAGATTATTTCATCGATGCCATCGATTTACATGAATCAGTTTGTTTCTACCCTAAAGTCTCTGGTGGAGGGCGAAATTGTTCAATTGCGCCTTCGTGAAAGTGTGGCCACAAGCAATGAAGACTATTTTCGAATAGTCGATGGCAAAACCTCCAGCCTGTTTGGTTTTGCCTCCTTCGCTGGCGCAGCTGCCGGGGAGGCGTCATCCAGCGATATAAAAAAGATGGAAACATTTGGTCGCAATATCGGCGTTTCGTTTCAGCTGATAGATGACGTATTGGACTATTCATCTGACGCGGGCGTGCTTGGAAAGAATTTGCTGGCGGACATCTCACAGGGAAAGATGACGCTTCCGGTTATCATTGCGGCCGAGAAAAATGAAAAGGTGGTTGACGCGCTCTGCCGGCTTCAAAGAGGGGACGATGTGGCAGCATGCGCGGAGGAAATCGCTGTGGCTGTTAAACGTTCCGGGGCGCTCGACATTGCCCGGGAAGAAGCGGCAAAATATACCGATTTGGCGGTTGCTGCACTGGAGACTGTTTCCGCCTCGAATGCCGCGGTAATTGCTGTCTTAAAACAACTGGCCTTGTCATTGCTTCACCGAGGCAATTGATCTTCCCGCTCTCTCTTCTGGACAAATACTGTCAGCGCGGTACATTTCATCGCTATGAAGGATTTGATAATCATCAGTGATTTTCATCTTGGAGAAGGACGCCGCGATAAAAGACGGTACGCACCCACAGAGGATTTTTTTCACGATGAAGATTTTTCCCGTTTTCTGGAATATATAGACGAAACTTACAACGGAAAACATGAGGATGTGACCCTGGTCCTCAATGGGGATATCTTCGATTTTTTAACGGTTACAACAATCCCATCGGAATCGGTGGCCAAAGAGATGGGATTTCAAATCACAGGTGCGGAGAAACGATTTGGTCTGCATGCAACGGCGGCGAAGTCCGTTTTCAAACTCAATGTTATTGCAAAGGGACATTCGATTTTTTTCAAAGCGCTTTCCCGGTTTATCGCAAAAGGGTATCAGGTGGAAATTCTTAGGGGGAACCACGATTTGGAACTGTTTTTCCCGGAAGTTCAACAGCGATTGCTACACATTCTCGCCAGCGTTCGAAACGGTGCCACCTGGCCACAGCTAAAAAAGCAGGTGCGTTTCCATCAACTGTTTTACCGGGAACCGGGACGTGTTCATATCGAGCATGGTCATCAGTATGACGCGACAAACAGCAATCGTTTTCCATTGAATCCAGTGTTCTGGCGAAAACACAAAATTGGCCATACGGAGATTGAAGAGGAAACGCTGGACTATCCCATCGGATCGGTGTTTGTGAAGTATTTTTACAATCGCGTCCGACGGTTTGATCCCTATGCGCCCCGATTGCTGTCTCCTGAACAGTATCTTGATTTTATCCGGCGTTACAATGTATTCGATGTCTGGCGGGTGTATAAAGATCATTATCCGTATTTCATCGCTGCATTAAGTCCCAGTACAGACGTGGGGGTTGGTGGCATATCCAAACTTGAAAAGATTCAACATCAGACCGAAGATCAAAAGCTGGCCAAAAAGGCGGGAATTGAAGATTTTTACCGGCAGTGGGAAGACTTGAAAGTGTCTCCCGAACCGGCAAATAAGGCGGCCGTTGTTAAAAAAGCCATGGAGCCTCTGGTTCGACGTGCCATGTGGGGTGGGGTGTTTGCGTTTGGCGTTCTTTACATGTGGATTCTCTTTTTCACATTGATTCAGGAGATTCCATGGCTGGCGGCCAATGCGTTTATTATGGCCATATTTGCCGCTCTTACGATTATTGGCGCGTTTTGGGTGTGGAGTCATTTTCGTTCGAAAATGAAACAGTGGAATGTAACTGAGCATCAACAAATGAAAATTGCTGCGACGAAGCTGGCCGGGATAACAGACGCGAAAATCATGATATTCGGTCACTCACATCAAGTGGCAAATATGGTGTTGAATGATCAGGGGCAAGTATACGCCAATAGCGGCACCTGGACTGTGGTGTCGAATCCATGGAACCGGATTGTGAGAGATGCGAGGCGTCTGACATTTTTGCGGGTAAAAAAGAACGATGTCGAATTACTGCGATGGAACATTGATGGTATCCGCTTTGATCCCGTTCCTTTGTTTTATCTGGATAGTGATGTAGAGGCCATTATTCACGCAGAGGAAGTGGATGATGATTTGTCAACAAACCGAGAACATTCCTGGTTGCCAGGAGCGGCGTTTGACGCGGAGAGCGAGCAAACGGACGACTATGAATAACCGTTTTTTTTCGATTTGGAATGTGGATAATACGCCCTGCAGTACGGGGTTACAGCAGAATACCGCCAGCGCACTGGCCTGTCTGTTTGGCATTGTTTTTGTATTTGCCGAATATCAAAACCGATTCGTGCGATATTGTGCAGTTCAATCCCTTTTTGCCGGTGCAATTTGGATGCTGGTTTTTATTGCATTGTCTGTGTTGTCGCTGACGCCTTTGCTTGGGGCGGTTTTTTTGCTGGCACGAGCGCTTTTCACGTTACTGATGATGGTTGCTGTTGGCGTAATGGCTTACCTTGCATACAAAGGAAAAAAAGTGGTGTTGCCGTGGGTAAGCAAATATGCCGAAAACTGGAGTGCGCCGGATGAATGAAACGAAGCCGATTTTGTCTCCGTGTCGGTCGTGCAAAAAAATGGTATGTCGCACCCACGGTCGTGATTGCTACAACGTGCGCGACGATTCCAAAGACGTCTATCTCGGCAGCAAAGAAATATTGGCCAATGCAAAGGCTGCATCGGCACTGGTGGATAACGGGCGCGCCGGACAACTCAACCGGATTGAAGAGATAATTGAGTTTTGTCGTGAACGCCTGTTTCAAACCGTTGGTGTGGCATATTGTTTTGGTATTAAAAATCTGGCGATGGAGTTTTGCCAGATTCTGGAAAATGCCGGTTTCAATACGGTTCCTGTTTCGTGCACCAGCGGCGCAGTGATGGAGAGAGAAATCGATTCACAAAAGCAGGGCGATGTGGTGTCGTGTAATCCCGCGGGGCAGGCATTGGTGCTTAATCAAAAAAAACCGGATTTTGTGGTGGAGATGGGATTGTGTCTGGGTCATGACGTTATTTTTCATGAGACCCTGATGCTTCCTTTTACCGTTTTAATGGTAAAAGACAGAACCGTTCGACATCACCCCGCATCATTGTTCTTTGGCTATGAAGATTTAAACACTGCTTTTTTAAAAGGCCTTGACGATTCGTTTGCAATGAAGTCTCCGCAATGGTTGTTCGAACGTTTGACCGAGGTTCCAAAATTGCTTACCATTATTGATTTTCGATCGGCCGAAGCATTCCAGAAAGCACATATCCAGGGAAGCATGAACATGTTGCTCAAAGAATTGCCCAACCGGCTTTCCGAACTCGATAGACACAAGGCGACGATTTGTGTGTGCAATGGAAGCGTTCAATCCGCTTATGGAATCATGTTTTTATTTTCCCGCGGATTTGGGGATGTGCACAATCTTTCAGGGGGATTTTCAAGGTGGCAGCGGGATGGGTTTCCTTCTGAAGCGTCTTCGCAGTAGTGATTGCGAAAGGCATCGGACTAGATTCCCACGAAAACATTTCCGCCATTTACAGGGATAAAAGCCCCCGTGATGAACGCAGCCAAATCCGACGCCAAAAATGCCACCGCGTTGGCAATGTCTTTTGCGTCACCCAGACGACGCATAGGCACGGTTTCCGCGTATTTCTGTTGCGCCTCCAAAATGGCCGGTTTTGTACTTTTTGTTTTTATCCATCCTGGTGCAATTTGATTTACTGTCACACAATGCGGTCCCACTTCTCTGGCGAGGACGCGAAGAACACCGTCCATACCTCTTTTGCCAGAGACGTAAGCCGATTGTGTTTCGAATGCCTGGACGGACGTTTCGGTGTTAATGCCAATGAAGCGTCCCCATCGATTGGTAATCATGTGCGGAACAAATGCTTTCGCCATTAAGACGTTTTGCATCACACAGCTTTTAAACTGGTTTTCGTAGTCTTCGATTTCCTCATCCAGAACAGATTGCCATGGAAAAATCTGTGAGACAGCGTTGGTTACCACGATGTCCGGCAACGTGAAATTGCTTTCGATCTCTTGTTTCATAGTCAACACGTCAGTCTGTAAACCGATGTCGCCCTGGACAATGAATGCGCTTCGCTCCATGTGTGTCACGGCGTCCTGCAGAGCCTGTGCCTTCGCTCGATTTTGTTTGCAGTGGATAATCACGTTGGCGCCACATTGGGCCAGCGCAAGCACCATGGCCTCTCCCAGTTGCCCGGTGGCGCCGGTAACCAGAGCGGTTTTGTCTGTCAGATGAATAGTCAGCGGCATAAATAAACTCAGTCGCCATCATGACAGTTTTTTACAGCGATTTTCACCGTTTTTCCCGTTACATCCACTTCTTTTACACCCAGTGATACGCGATTGTCAGAATCCAGCGCGTTCCAGTACGTATTTAGAATATCTTCGATGGCGCCTTCCAGCGGCATCAGCAGTGGCAATGTATTAAACGAGGGGAGGGGATTGCCGTCGCCCATATAGGTGGTGAGGCAATATCCGAACCCCTCCTCCGGGGTGGCGGGCGAAAAGGTGGACCGATCGGTCAGGTCGGTGTTTGTCGGATTGGCGGACAGAACACTCATTTTCAACTCTGGTGCGTCGCCTGTACAATCAATCATTGCCGATATTCTCGGAGTGAAATTGGGAGCGTCGGGCTCTCTCTCTCGGGTCCGCAACGCTTTTACAAAACAGTCGCCATTTTTTAAAAAATCAAAGATTGTTTTTGTCTGGTCGCCGTTGCTGACCAGCTGGATGCCATCGTGGGTGAGCATGGCGTCGTAAATAATGAGACTGGGGTCTGTGACTTTGCTTTCATCCACCGGTTCGGTCCAGAGCCTATCGCCTTCGAATCGAAATCGGCGATTGCGGCTGTTTTCACTTCTTCCCATGATAAAATAAACAATGGCCCAGTTGCTGCTTCCCTGCAGGCGGCCCACCACAATGCCTCGACCCGGATATGGATTGTTTTTTAAATGAGAATTAAAATTACTGGCGGCGAGTTCTTTTGCGCTCATATAATAACTCCTTAAAATAGTTTCGAACCAACATCGATTGCCTGCTGCGAGCAATTTGTTTTTGGCAGCGAACCTGGATTTATGCGAAATCGAACGATTGTTCAAGGCAAAGCATGGTTGTGTGAGAAAATTCACACAATGTGAGCGGTATTGCGCACGATTGTGAACGGTCATAAATTACCGTTTGCGGGCTTTGGGCATGGCGCGTTTGAGGCTTTTGGCGGCGTGACTTCTCAATTTGAGCAGGTACGACAGGTTTTTTCGGGAAATTTTTTCTGCCCCGTCCGCCACATCGCCATAAAACATTCCCACCGAGAAGGAATTGACGAGAACGGGGTAGAGCAGGAACTGCTGGGGAAGTGGCTGAAATAATTCGCGATACCAGGTGGGCAGTTTGCTGATGTATCCTTTGGTGTTTAAATCCACAAACATGTCTCTGCCCTGCGCCATTGCAGTGGTAAAGAGATCGCCGCTGCGGGAATGCTTGAATTGAAATTGACGAATGAGATCGTCTATTTCGTCGCCAAAGCCGCTTCGGGCGCGGATTGTGTCGGTTTTGGAATCGTACAGGCAAAAAAGGACACGCGACAGCTTGAGCCCCCGGTACATGGTTTCCAGCACAATCGAAACGATATTGTTCATATCTTCGTGACGGGCCACTGCCGAAGCCACTTCATCAACGCCCTGAAGTAATATCCGTTCCCTGGCCACCCGTTCTTCACGGGCAAGTTTTTCCGGCGTATACGATATGAGTGGCCGCACTGTCCCGTCGCTCGCGGGAGATATTGTCAATGCATCCGGCACTGTGGAGACCTGTTGACCGCTCCAGGCCATGATGCGCCGGATAAGTGGACTCTCCTTGAACCCCAGATTCATGGCTTCGGAATAATCTCCCAGCTTGGCAGACAAATCTTCGTAGAGTTGCTCCAGCTCCCTGGCGTCCATATGAAAGGTGTCTTCGTATTTGCGCAGCAATGCGTTCATATCGTCGATTCGGGTTTCCAGAGAACCGTGGGTGGACATATAGGTCAGCTCGTTTGCAAATGCGGCCACGTTTCTTAATTTTTCATCAGATGTTTGCGGTTTTTTCAGTGGACCATCGGGGAGTTTTCCCATGGATTTGAGAATGGATTCGGGCAGAGACCATTCCCGTCCCAACGCCTGAGCCAATTCTTCGAAGGTCACGCCCAGCACATCGTTGGACGCGCGCTCTTCGGACAGTTTTTTTTGCCGCATTACTTTGAGAATCTGTTGATATTTGGTGGGAAAATAAAATGCCACCAGATTTTTTCCAAGGCTTCGCATCATGGCGCAGACAAACGCCTCCTCGATATTCAGATTGCTCACTTTGCCTGCAATATGGCGCGCGGTCAGTCCGCTCAACAGTGACGACAGCATTGAGTTGGAGAGCGCTTCGGCCTGAGGGCCGGCCTGCATGCAAAAATGGTCAAACATGAGTAGACCGAGCGCCGCCTGCTGCACCTGATCAAATCCCATGAGCACCACCGCCCGCGACACGGTGGTCACCTTGCCACGCACCTGACCGTAATACGGCGAATTAATCAGTTTTAGAAGTTTATTGGTAAGCGAGTAATCCTTGAGAATCACATTGGAAAGCTGCCGCGCGGAGACCGACCGGCTAACGACTTTGCTGTTCAGCTCTGAAACATGCCTGGATACCGCCGGAAAATCCCGCTTGCGCTTCATTTTTTTTATCAGTTCCCTTTGGATCTCTTCCTTTGAGCGGTTCGGGCTTGGAAAATCGGTGTCGTACATATCCATTGGAGAAATGCCATTTTTTTTGTTTGGCTTTTCCACAACGGTTTCCACTTCCTTAGTGGCGCGGTTTTTATCTGTGGGGCGTTCATTGACCGTTTTAACGGCTGTCACTTTCTGAGCATTTCGCTGTCCGGTTATTGACATCGGCAATGCTCCGGATGGCCCGGTCCGCTGCGTGCGTTCTGAAGGATTTGCCCCTCGCACCGGGGCCGTATTCGCCACTGAATGAGGAGGCGTTGCTTTTTGCGATAGAGGACCGGAAGCCACCTCAGCGACCTGTCGTTCAGCGGAAACGGGGACAGCAGGACGCGCCTCGGTGCTGATTCGACCTGTTTTATCCTCTATCACCCTGGACAGTGTGGATTCAATATGGATGGGCGCCTGCTGATGGGTTTTTACCAGATTTGTTAAAAACGTGGCGATTTCCGCCATGGACTGGGGGCGCTCTTTTTCTGATTTTGCCAGGGTCATCATCACCAGTGTTTCCAGCTGCCTGGGCACCGTGATGCCTGAATTCGCATCGCGAAACGGGGGCGGAACGTCTGTGAGATGTTTCACCAGAAGGGCCATCGGCTGGGGTGCAGTAAACGGTAATGTGCCTGTCAGCATATGATACAGGATGACCCCCAGTGAATATATATCACTGGCCGGGGATAATTGTTCTCCCCGGATTTGTTCAGGCGACATGTATTCCGGAGTACCGAAAATTTCACCGGCGGCAGTGAGTTGGGTCTGATTTTCCCGGTTTTTGATTTTGGCGATTCCAAAATCCAGCACTTTCACAATGTTGTGCATGGCGCCCCGGCTACTGAGCATAATGTTATCCGGCTTGAGGTCTCTATGGATGATACGATTGTTGTGGGCCTCCTCCAGTGAATAACAGATTTGGATGGCGATTTCGCAGGCGCGTTCCCAGTCGAGGGCGCCTTGCTCTTTTATCAGTTGTGAAAGCTCGGTGCCTTCGAGGAATTCCATTGCGATATAGAGCGATCCATCTGCGGTGGCGCCGAAATCGTAGATGGTGACCGTGTTGGGGTGGGTCAGCATACTGGCGGTGGCAGCTTCATTCTTGAATCGCTCCAGCAGGTTGGCATCACGGGCATATTCCCGATGCAGCAGTTTTAACGCCACAGGTCGCTCAATGCCGGTCTGAATACCGCGGTAAACAACCCCCATGCCGCCTTCCCCAATTTTTTTTTGCACAATAAATCTATGGCCGATTAGCTGACCAATGAACGGGTCATCCTGTATATTTATTTGCCCGGTGGCCGTCCTGCCCAGGGGCGAGCCACAGGCGTTGCAGAATTTGGCGGCTCCCGCATTGGGGCTGCCGCAATTGGGGCAAAAAGTCTGGATTTCGTATTCAACCTGGTTGTTCACTGATGTCGCCCTGGCCAATCATTCTCGTTCGAGTGGAATATCAGTCAAAAAGTGTCATTAGTTAATTCGGATATTCCCGTTTTTCTTTAATAGGAAACGAAAGGTATTTTTTCAGACGATGGATTTTGGACTTTTTCATTGGGCATGCGGTACGGTTTGGGTTGCCAAAGGGAGGGCTTTTGCCTAAGCTGCTCACAAATTTTCCTGCCCGTCCAGCGCGGGTATTATGACTTGGAGTTGGTATGATTCGAACTGGGTGTTTAATTTTATTGTCCGTTGTTCTTTGTGCAACAGCCTGTCAGGTGCTGGAAACGGAGGAGTATGAACAGGCGGGGGACCCGTATGTCGGGCAGGGCAGTACGTACGACAAGGATACGGCGGCGGACACAACGGATTCCGATTCCGTTTTAAACAGCGATAGTGAATCCGCGAGTGATTCCATGACAGATTCCGGGTCGGACAGTCAGTCGGATTCCAGCTCTGCAACAGATACGTCAGTTGTTCCTGACAGTGAAACCGTCACCGATTCAGACTCGGTAACCGATATTACAACCGATTCCGACACCATTTCTGATTCTGAAACCACCATTGACTCTGAAACGGCGACGGATTCAGAAACGAACACGGATTCTGATACCGATTCAAATATGTAATTTGGCGTGATCTGCAATCAACGCTACCAGTTGCTCAAAATCTGTTCCCGCATGCGCAGCGATTTCCGGCAGTAGAGACGTGGGCGTCATTCCGGGAATGGTGTTGATTTCCAGGCAAAATATTTCGTTGGAGGGTGTGAGAATGAAATCCACTCTGGCCGCCCCACTGCATCCGATGGCGTCGAAGACTTTTTTGCCTTCTTTGCAGACCGCGTCGGTTTGCGCGTCGGTGATTCGTGGCGGAATATGGTGAGTGGAAGCCCCTGGCGTGTATTTGGCATCATAGTCGTAAAATTCGTTGTGGGGCTCAATTTCAACCGCGCCAAGCACCTGATCATCCAGAACCGCCACCTGGACTTCTTTGCCCGCAACAAATTCTTCGACCAGGATGCGCCGCGAACATTTAAACGCCTCCGTCAGCGCCAGTTGGTATTCCGATGCCGTGCGGGCGATGCTGACCCCTACCGATGACCCTTCTTCAGCGGGCTTCACCACCACAGGCAGAGAGACTCCGTCGGGCAACTGATTGTCCCCCCCCTCGACCACCACAAATCCGCCTGCCACACGAATGCCGGAATTCTGCAGTACGCGACGCGTCTGAACTTTGTCGATGGCCAGCGCCGACGCAAGCACGCCGGAGCCCGTGTAGGGAATCTGCATCATCTCGAGCATTCCCTGGACCGTGCCGTCTTCGCCATGTCGCCCATGAAGTACGATAAACGCTGCGTCGATGGCTGCGTCGCGCAGCTGTTTGTCCAATTGATGCGTTACGTCTATTCGAACAACCTGATGACCGGTGCGTTCCAGGGCGTCTGCGACGGCACGTCCGCCCGCCAGAGACACTTCACGTTCTCGCGAAATTCCGCCGTACAGCACACCAATGCGTTTATATTTCATCGATTTCCTCTTTTTCTTCGGTCGCGCCAATGGTTCTGCGCCGTGTTTAAAATAATGGGATAAATAATGTTGAATAATTGCTTTTTACAAGGGAATTCCATACTCTTTCTTTTGAATTAATGGAATCTTTTCCCTTGACAGTTGTCCGCTGCATCAGCGGACCGGAGGTTTTGACGGATTATCGATGACTTTTATAGAAGCAGCTTTGGAGATACTGCGCCGGGAAGGAACCCCGTTGCACGCAAAAATAATAGCAGAAAAAGCAGTGAGCGCTGATATTTTGTCCCACGTGGGGAAAACCCCTCTGCAGACAATGTCGAAGCGGATTTCCGCGGCCGTCGCCAAGGGGAAAGGTCCGTTTTTGCGCGTGAAACCCGGCGTCTTTGCATTGGCGGAATGGCAGGACGATACAGGAAAACTGGCTTTGCCCAAAAAGCCGCCCCAAAAAGAGACAGTACCAGCGACGCCGGCTGCCGAGGCCGCACCCCGGACAGCTGATGGCAACGAAGGTGGTGCGCCCGTCCCCCGTGATGGGTCGGAAATCCCGCGTCGTGACGATGGCGCAGATGCAAGAGGCGAGGAACCCACATCCCGCAGTCGTCGCAGTCGCAACAGGCGTTCAAAAAAACGCAGCCGGGACAGCAGGCAGCCAGAGCGTCGCCCCGCTGAAGGAGAACAGGTGGAAGTGCGCAATGGCACAGAAGATACGCGCCATTCAAATACACAAAACACTGCCGCTGAGAAAAACAGTTCCACAGAAAAATTCCGGGAGAAAGCCCGCACTGACAGGACGCCGCCATTCGGTGAAAGTGGCAGAGGCCAACGAACCGACGACGAAGGTCGGCAAAGCGCGCCTTCAAACGTGCCGAAGAGTACATCGTCGCCAGGGGACCGCCCCCGAAATGGAAACCGGGATGTTGCTGTTCTCGTTGAACAGTTTCTGGGGCAACAGAAACAGCCTCAGGGCGCCAAAGCCATTGCGTCGCGCCTGCAATTATCCGGCCCCAATGCGGAATTGATTGTGGAGGCCCTTTTGGATGCCGATAACCGCGAGCGGCGGCAACAGGGGCGACGTCCCAGATTTGTAAAACACAAAAGTGGATGGGCCCTCGTTGCCCGAGAGATTTCATCGGAAGTGGTACAACTGGAGGATGAAATTTTTTTGAGCGCGCAGCGGTTGGCCCAGATTACTGAACGGCAGATGCAGCGGCGGCTGAAGAATCTGTCGACAGGTAAGTTGGCGCAGCTGGTGATTTTAATGCTTAGGCACATGGGATATTCGGAAGTGGAGCCGGTGGCCAAAGGCAAAGAAGGTGAGTGCCATCTTCGCATCAGCGATCGGCGGCAGGGGAGTCGATTTTCCACGGCTGTAGTCATTCATAACGAATCCGCCGGCCGGATGGTAAATGAAGTTGACGTCACCGCACTTCGAGGCACACTACACCATTACCGCGCGTCAAGAGGATTGATAATCACTCCTGGGGAAGTCTCCCCGGAAGGGTTTCGGGAGGCGGATGTCCCCAATTTGCCACCCGTGGGATTTATTGATGGCAGACTGTTGGCGCAGGAAATGGTTCGCTGTTCTGTGGGCGTTGAGAAACGCATGGTTCAGCTAACGTTTTTAGATGAATCCTGGTTTTAACAGGCGGGAAATTGGGACATGTATCACGCGAGACAGACAGCAACGAGTTTCACCTTTTCCGATCAGGAATTTCCTGTTCGCATGGGGAAATATCATCTGCTTTCGCGATTGTCCAGGGATCCTATCAGTGAGCAGTTTCTCGCGGCGTGGGGCGTGGAGCAGGGGATTGATCAACTGCGGGTGATTCGCTGCGTGTATCCCCGGGTGGCCCAGGAAGCCGAATTTATCGGTCTGTTTCAGGAAGAGGCCCGTGCGTTATCGCGGTTGTCTTCCGATAATATCGCCCGAATTATGGAAGTGAGCGTGCAAAGCGATATCCCCTTTGTGGCCCGGGAATATGTGGAAGGCGTCACTCTCGACAGGCTTCTCACCCTCGCCCTGGAGCATCGACGCTCGCTGCCCTGGGAATTGGCTGTTTATATTGCCACCGAAATTTTAAGAGGGCTTGATTATATTCATCGCCGTGAAGATATTCACGGTAATCCCATGGGCATGCGGCATGGCGATGTTCGCCCTGGAACGGTCATCGTTTCTTTTTCAGGAGAAGTAAAGCTTATCAATTTTGGCTCCATGCTTCGGTTCATTGTGGATGAAGTGACCCATGCACAGTTAATCGAGTTGCGCAGCGCGTTTATGCCACCGGAAATGCGTGACGACGTTGATCCTTCGGAAGCGGGGGACCTTTGGGCCGTGGCTATGATTTTGACCGCACTGATGGGGGGCACTCTCCCTGCTATCGGAACCGATAAATGGACGGCGCCGCAACTCAGTAGACTGGCTGAGGGCGCCCCGAAACAACTCGATAGCTTTCTGCTTCGCGCATTGCATGATAATCCCGCCGAGCGTTTTAAAACGGCTGCGGCCATGCGCAGTGTGCTGGTGGAAATTATGGGTGATCATGCAACGGGGCATTCTCCGGATGGGCTGGCGGCATTAACCCTTGAGTTGGGCTCGGAAGATGCGGCCGAAGTGAAAACAATGGTGCGCACCACTCTTCAAAAACCCGCTGAAATGTCACTGGGAAATACAACACAGGGTGCTGCGGGCGTTGGTCCCGGATATATCCTGGACGGCCGGTATCATTTGCTTCGCGAATTGGGTGAAGGGGGAATGGGTACCGTTTTCGAAGCCGAACATCAGGGCCTTGGTAAAAGATGTGCCGTTAAAGTGCTCCATGAGCGCGTCATGAGCGATGCCAGTACGGTGGAGCGATTTAAACGCGAAGCGCAGATTATTGGCAACATTGGGCATCCCAATATTGTGGGGGCCCAGGATTTCGGAATTTGCGAAAAAGGGTATTATTACCTGGTCATGGATTTGCTCGATGGCAAGCCGCTTTCCCATCGTATTTGGGAGAGCCAGCTGCCGTATTTTGAAATAGCAAAAATCATGTCTGAAGTGTGCGATGGACTGGAAGCCGCACACAAGGCTGGCGTCATTCATCGGGACTTAAAGCCCGACAACGTGCACCTGACATCCCGCGGGGCGCGCATTCTGGATTTTGGAATCGCTAAAACCGTGGGGTTGGATTCTCAAAATGACGCACTCACACGGACGGGGCATATCTGTGGCACGGTAGACTATATCGCACCGGAACAGATCCGGGGTTCTTCCGACGATCCGCGTTCTGATATATATGCGGTGGGCGTGATGATTTACGAGTGCCTCACTGGGGAAACGCCTTTCCATGGCCGCACCGTGGGGGAGGCGCTGCACAAAGCGATCAATGACAAACTGGTCAATCCCAGCAAACGGTCGGGGAAAAAAGATATTCCCACCCAGCTGGAAGCCATTTGCGTGAAAGCGTTGAGCCGAAACGCGGAAAAACGGTTTGCCAGCGCACGGGAAATGGGAAATGCGCTTAGAGATGTGGCGTCGAAACTGGAAGCAAAGGAATTGAGAGATTCCGGCTTTGAAGTTAATGAATGTGACTCGGCAGATGATTTTGAATTTCATCGACGCATCCCCCTTTGGTTGCCTGTTGCGGCTGGCGTGTTGATTATCGCCATTGTCGCATTGATGCTTTCATGGCATCGCAAAAGTAAAAGCGGCGGGGCGCAAACGGACTCGCTAAAAGTGGCGACCGCAAATAACGGAACCGCCAAAGAAGAAAACGCTGCGGGCGTCATGGTGCCGGGCGCGCAATTGCATCAACAGAATGGTGCGGCCAAAGGTGAAGAAGAAGGCGCTGGCGTTGCGCTCGATACAGATGATCCCGATGTGATACGGATGATGGCTGAATTGCGGCACAGGGAAAAAAGTCAGGCACAGTCTCTGCAGCTTTCCCAGACCTTGACCCGGAGTGGGATGGAAAAATTGCAGCGTCGGGATTTTAAAGGAGCGCGCGCGGATTTTGAAGAAGCTCTGCGGCATAGTCATCGCGCTGGGGATGCATGGTTTGGCCTTGGGAAGGCAGCGTTCGAACTGGGGGACTATAAGGCTGCAATTACAAAAGTGGAACGTTCACTGGTTTTTTCCAGCCAATCCAAAAAGATAAAGCGTCGAATATATCTCGGACACTTGTATCGGGTAAGCGGAAATCTTCAAAAAGCAAAAGCAGAGTGGCAAAAAGTGCTGGCCGAGAATCCCAATAATAAGGAAGCAAAACGCTATTTGGATTCATTGTAAAAGAAGGGTGAAAAATGATACGCAAACCTGGGATTACCTTTATTTGCATTTGTATTTTTGGGATGATTGCTTCCCCTTTGTGGGCGCAAACAGTTGCGGTATTGCCAACTGTTTATGAGGATGCCGATAGCGGAGATGTGGACAATGTGGCATCGACAGAATTTCACGAAGCGCTTCTGGACGGAATAAAAGACGCGGGATTTGAAACGCTTTCCGGTGGAACGGTCACGGACGCGGTAACGGCACATTCCGTAAACGGTGAATGCAACCATGCCTGTCTTGAAGCGGTGCGAGAAACGCTGGGGGGGGACGACACGTTAAAAGCGCGCGTTGCAGAAGACAGGAAGATGGAGACCCGGCACTTATCGATCGTTTTTGCGAAACGTGAAAAGGTCGATAAATACTATGTGGAAGGGTATGCGGTGGTAATGTCTGAGCTGAAGCGGGAAGTGGGGCTGCAGCTGAAACAGAATGTTCAGACGCAACCGGTGGTGGATGATGAATCGTTGGAGCCGGCGCCTGAGCCTGTCACCATTTCTCCGGAACCTGTAGGCAAAGAAGGAAAGACTACTGTTGAGGTAATTAACGATAACCGCAGACGTCTTGGCCTTTTGCCGATTATTATTTCGGGAAGTATCACTGTGGCGCTTGGCGCAACGACCCTGATTGTGGATGGCATAGCCCACCGTAATTACACCAATTTGAAAAATAACGTGACCAATGGTTCCATCGAATCTGAAAGTGAATTTGATAGCGATTTCGATACAATAAAAACGCAGAAATTGATGGCAAAGATTTTTTTAGGCGCAACAGCAGTAGGTTTGGTGACAACTGGTGTACTGGCGTTTTTCACTGATTTTTCAAAACACAAACGAGAAAAACTGGTGGTCCAACCATCGTTTGCTGTTGGACAGAATTTTGGCGCCGTTGCTGTTTTGGGGAGTTTTTAAATGAATCGTTATATTTGCATTTCTCTTATGTTGGGTTTAGCGATATTGTCCACTCTTTCCGGTTGTTCATTTGGCGACAATTTGGATGATCTTAAAGCGAAATGGAATGAGAGCATTAAAACCGACAGTGGGACAGACACGGCGACCACAACGTCCACTGACACGGATTCGGCCACAACAACTGACACCGTCTTTTGGGGATCTGATTCGGACAGTTCATCTGTCGACGTGAACTCAACGGACAGCGATTCCAACTCGGACAGTTCCACAGAACCGACTTCGACGGACGATACTGCGACTGGTGAGGATTGCGATGCAAAGGGATGGCAATGTGGTCAGGGAATAAACAGTTTGAATTTTCAATTGGATTGCGACCAGGAGGCAGGGTGCGCGTCGTCAGGTGAATGGTGTGACACTGATCATCAATGTCAGCTGTGCAATACACCAGAACACTGTGGTTCCAAATGTGTTACGTGCGGCGTTGGCGATTATGAGCAAACGCCACTTTGTTTTGAAGACACAGACACCACAAATACCCAATGTGTGGCATGTCTTACCGATTCCGATTGCGTAACCGCAGCAGCCTCATATTGCGACACCGAATCGCATACCTGTCACGAATGCGTGGTGCATGAGCATTGCCGCCCTGAAATCGAAGTGGTCGTCGTTGCCCATGTGGATACCGCAGTGGACACCGGCACAGGTGTGGATACCACCACCACAGCAGACACCAGTTCCGCCACAGCCAGCGATTCCGATTCAGCCACCGACACCTCTACGGATTCCGACACTGGCGCTGATACGGATAGCATTATTGATACCGGCACCATCATCGAAATCATCGATACCGAAACCGATACCCAGTATCGCGCTGACACCGAACGCCCCTGGTTGTCGCCCATTGGCGTGTGTACACCGGATAAGACATGTACATGCTGGGTGCCGTCACCGACAGTGGAGGATACGGATGAGCGGGCGGTGTTGGTGGAGGATTGTGAGGATGATAGTGATTGTCCGGCTGGATTTGAATGTTTATTGGATTTCAGTAATGGCGCAACCGCGCATTCAGCATGCTTAAGATTATGTGATTTCAGTGCGGAGACTACGATGATGAATGGACTTGCTTGCATTTTGAAAGATAAGTACTTTGCATGGGCGCCAGCAACAACATGTTTTGCGCTCTCCCGACTAGGTCGCGATTGTGTAAATGAAGTGGGTGCGCCTAATTTTGATTTTTGTCGAATTGATACGAAATTTAAAGATGGCGATTGTGTTCATGATGATGATACGAACATTTGGGAATGCACCTATAAATGCTTGAACAATCTTTCCATTGGTGACAATGATTGGTGTCCATCAGGTTTTTTCTGTGGGATACCGCCAGATTATTTAAATATTTGTATTGAAAATCAGCCTTGATGTACATCATGATTATCCTTCCTCAAAGTGCCTGTTAAACGGATATCTAAACCGTTATCTGAACCATGATTTTTTTCATTACATCATCTGGAATATATGTAATACTTCGCACCACAATGTCCCATGTCGTCTTTCCCTCAATGTTATTGCATTCAAAAACAAAATGACAAAAAGACTTTACAACTGAACTTATGTGCTATATTTATCACTCAATCGATGAAGAGGGGGCGAAATGAAGAAAGCATTTATTCTTTGCTTATTTCTTTGTTTTTTCGGTTGCAACAGCAGCAATAATAAAAGCGAAGAAACATCCACAGAGTCAAACACCAGCACAGAAGTGACGGCTTCTGATCCCATTACCCTTGACAGCACTGGCGATTCCCGCATGGACAGCGAGTCAGAGACAGGCACCGCCAGTCATAGCAGTACAGATACCATTGTCGGTTCTGATACCATTGCCGATACAGACACTGGCGAGGATTCCGAAAGCAATGTGCATACCGATTCAGAAACAGGTACTGACACAGATTCCACTACTGGCAGTGATTCTGAGAGTGGAACTGGGAACAGCTGTTTAGAAATGGGATGGGAGTGTGGTATAGGGAACAATGATTTGGGAGCCGAAATTAATTGCAACACAAATCCAGGGTGCAGCACACACGGAGAATGGTGCGATACTGATCATTTCTGCATGATCTGTAATAACGATGAACACTGCGGTGACGATTGCTCCGCCTGTGATACAGAGAGACCTCGTTGTTTTGATGGCGATAGTTGCGTGGAATGCCTCGAAGATGCAGATTGCCCAAACGAGCGACCAGTTTGTGACACTGCTTCGCATAGTTGTCATGAATGTCTGAAGAATGAACACTGTCGCCCCCAAATTGTTGTTGCAAGAATTGATGGAGACACTGATTCCAATAGCGATACCAATACTGATACGGAAAGTGACAGTGATACTGAACCGGATTTCTTTGACACTGATACAGTTTACGCTATCGACATAAACAAACCATGGTTGTCTCCAATTGGGGTATGTACACCGGATCATACATGTACATGCTGGGCACCTACACCAGAACGTGGTGATACGGATGAAAAGGAGATACTGGCTAAAAATTGCGAAGAAACGGGATGTCCGGATGGATACAAGTGTTTGATTGATTTTGAAAACGGTGCGCGCGCTCACATGGCTTGCCTCCGTCTTTGTAATTTGGAGTTTGATGACGAAATGCGCAATGGATTGTCCTGTGACCAGTTAGGGCCTTATTTTGCGTGGAAGCCTGTAACAACCTGTTTTACCTATGCTAAAATTGGCGAAGACTGTCTATACGAACCATGGCACACGGGCCTCCCGGATGGATGTCGCATCAGCAAAGAAATTGACGGTGACGCTTTTTGTGACATAAATAGCGACGGCTTTTTTACATGTAATTACGTATGTCAAAATCCGACCACCTTTGCTGCTGATGACAATATGTGTCCAGATGGATTTCACTGTCCCAGTGAAACCCTTCGTTGTGCGGCAAAGTGACTCGATATTCTCGAAAACAACCCAATATCAATTAAACTATTTGCGGATAAATTATTTTTTTTGCAACAAATCCCAAAAACGGCCGATAAGGGGAGGCCGGAGGAATTGGGGCGTTGCAACCCTTTCTTTTTCCAACTAATATCCGGTAGTGAAATTTTAATGTTTTGACTGGATCGCATGACGTTCGAGGTATGGTTTCGAAATGCGTCTTTGTGATCAACAGGTACAACGGCCAAAGGAGTACGGTGCCGATGGATATGAGATTTAAGTTTGTTGTTTGTGCGTTTTTGCTGCTGGTGTTGCAGCCATATTCGCTTCGCGCTGCTGATGACGATGCACGGGTTCAAAAGATACGAGAACACTATTTTGCGGGAGTCAGCTTGCGTGAAAAGGGACAGTATGCAGAGGCTGCAAAAGAGTTTAGAGCATTGGTGGCGTTGAGTCCCAGGTATGAGTACTATTTTGAAATTGGCGAATGTGAGTATCTGCGCAACCGCTACGATTTGGCTTTTGAAGCGTTTACAACATTTCGCAATGGCGCAGGAAAAAACGGCGACCCCCGTTCCATGGCGTTTTCTAAAAAAGCATTAAAGGAAAGCAGTAAACACATCGGCTATTTGAACTCGAATGAAAACAAGGAACTGGAAATCTGGGTGGATGGAGAGCAAAGGGGAATCACACCACTTGCAAAGCCAATTGTTATTCTGACCGGAAAACACCAGGTCGTCTTTAAACTGGATGGCGCCAGTAAATATAAGACCAATATTGATGTTCCCGTTGGGGAAACAGTGCTTGTGGCATATGTGGCGCCTGCGCCCAAAGCTGAGTCAACTCCTGAAGCGGTGCAAAAGCAACCTGAAAAAAAACTAACGCCAGCTGAAATACCGGTAAAATCACAGGATACCAAGTCCATTCCCAGGCGACACGCCACATTGAAAACAGCAGGCATCATTACAGCAAGTGTCGGAGGCGCTGTCATCGCAGCAGGTATTGTGACTGGTATTTGGGCTCAGCACAAAGATAACAAACTGGATGAACGTTGTGATAAGCGCTATCCATCATGTCCTCAAAAATATCAGAATTTGGCCGATAGTGGACAAAATCTTGCGGTAACTACGGATGTGCTTTTACCGCTTGGCGGTGCGATTATGGCAACTGGTGCTGTGTTGGCTATAGTGGGTTACAGGCGAAGTAAAAAGAAATACGAACAGCTGTCGTTTCAGTTGATACAACCAACCCGGGATTTGGGAATGTCCCTGATGTTGAACGGACGGTTTTAATTAATTCTTCGATTTTCGAAATTGTATGAATTATTGACATTTTTCATAATTTTTTTTACTGGAAACATAAACCCTAAAATAAAGGATGAATCATGAAAAAAGGATGGGTAGTTGCGTTGTTCTTTTGTTTGATTGGCTGCAATGACGAAAAGGATTGCAGTTGTGGAAACGATATTTGCAAGGATAGCAGTGATATTTCGCTGTCGTCTGATTCCGCGTCTGCAACTGATGACACCGCCTCGACGGCGGCAGACACTTTGGACAGCGCAACCGGAATCGATACTGTCACAGGTAGCGAGACGGTGGATACTGACACAGTTTCGGATACGGGAAGCGACACCGATACGGGAAGTGGCAGCGACACTGTGGTACCAGATACCGGACTTGATTGTGGCGGTATGGCGTGGCAGTGCGGCGTGGGAGTGAATGACAAGGGATTTGATTTGAATTGTGACGGGGGAGCATTGGGGTGCGCGAAATCCGGCGAGTTATGTGACAATCATCAATGCACGGTATGTAACACCGATGCCCATTGCGGTCCGGCGTGTTCCAATTGTGGCGAAGGAAATTTGATTGCATTTCCCCGTTGCCTGGACGGCGCCAGTTGTGTGGAATGTTTACAGGACTCGGATTGTCCAACGGATCGCCCCGCGTGTGATACAGACAATCATGTTTGTGTGCAGTGCACTACCAATGCG
>JAFGQN010000097.1 GCA_016935665.1 Deltaproteobacteria bacterium
ACAACGGGTACATTCGGGGCGTCGCCGTTTACTCCGGTTCTTCGTTCATCTCGCAGGGTCCCTGCCCTCCCAAGAAGCAAGTCGCCTACTACGCTTCACACGGAAAGAACGATGGTGTCCTTCAGTATTCGGGAGGCGTGTCGATGGCTCAGGACTTCGCGAAGGTCAATGGCTGCAACTGGTCGCCCCCCGCCCAAGCGACGGGTGGTCACGTTTGCACCGACATCAGCGGGTGCATGGAAGGGTATCCTGTGGAATTCTGTTCGTTCGTTGGGGATCACACGCCGTTCCCGGACAACGGTCAAGCCCAAGGCAGCTGGGGCCCGGAAGAAGCCTGGAAGTTTCTCAGCCAGTTCTGACCCCGGAAAGTATTTGACTACCCCCACGATTCCCGTGTAAGGCTGGTCCCCCAAAGGACTCGCCCCATTTCGCCCCAAAGGACTCCACCCATTTCGCAGATCTTGCAATGAAAGCGCTTTTTTCAAATTGGCGCATTGATACAGCCTGGTTGTTTGTTTGGGTTGCTGTTTATTTTTTTCGGAATTTTCTGCGACCACCGTATCACTTTCAGTGTCGTTCTCTTGCGGGGCCACTACCGCTGATAGAATTTTTAGAATTGGACGCACCTACACCCTGATGTCTGACAAGATTCTGCCATGGAGATGAAATCAACACAGCAAGTTTCCTTCCTTCCCTCTGGTGCACACTCTCCCAACGAAGCCCCAGTATCTCCTCAAGACGCTTGCCGGTGTTATATACCATCAGCAGAATCGTTTTCTGGGGCTCTCTCGCCTTTCTAAACAGCAATGCGAAATCTTCCTCGTATATGATTATGTCTCGTGTGTTGCGATGCCTCAAAAACGGCATGTCAGCAATTGGGTTTGTCTCGATTATTCCACTCTACATGGGGCAAATGGCATTACCCCAATTTTTGATGTCTATTTTAAAGGCATACCCACACTATAAATGTGAGCCGTTTGGCCGGCCTCAAGGTCCGATAATATCAGGATAAGGGATGAATGCTGTCTCACGGGAAGCATCTTCAGGCACGCAATATCGTCAGTTGCGATATTGCTATGCGGGGATGTTCACGAACATTACACCTGTATCATTCTGGTGGCATGTCAATACCGAACCCGTTCAGGCCCTTATGCAATGGAAAGACGATTTACATTTTTGATTAAGGGCAACGCATTATGGAAAGAGTTCATCACTTACTGGATACACTGTTAAGGGTATTGCCCACAGTAGTTATCGCTGCAATATCCCTTGGGGCCACCGCTTCACTTCGAGAGACCCTTTTCGTTCGTATCAGTTTCCCATCCGCTGGCGACATTTTCTTTTTGGCACTCATCATCGCTGTATTCATTCTGTTGTATCTGGTCGCGGTGACGCGCAAGAGGGGCGCTGATGGTGTGCCACTGGAAAGAATCATCACTCGCATGAATCGCCACAGCTTCGTCCTGCTGGTGTTTCCCCTATTCATGGCCTTTGATAGTGGAAACATATCTAAATCGCACCCGTTTCTCGTGGTATTTCTGTGCGCGTCCATTGCCGCCATCTCGGGCATATGGTGGTATCGACTGCCGCGCAATCTCCCGTTGACTGCCCAGGGCCGTCTCAAACACGGTACCCTGGTGTCGCTTGCCATTGTGGCAGCATTTGCCACGTTTTACAGTCTGCAAATGTTTCAGTTTCAGTTGTCCCATCACCAGGCGTTAAAGACCGGAAATTATGATCTGGGCATATACGTCAACACCCTGTGGAACAGTGCTCACGGACGGCTTCTTGAATGTCATATCGTGAAAGGCGGCACTCATATATTTGCGCACTTTGATCCCATTCTTATCCTCCTTTCGCCCATTATGCTTATTAATGGAAGTGCGGAAGCGGCGCTATTGCTGCAAACAGTGTGGCTGGCGTTGGGCGCATTCCCCGTATTCATGACAGCCAGACATCATCTGAAGCATAACGGGATAGCAGTGGCGATGAGCGGCGCCTACCTGCTCTATCCAGCGCTTCACGGCATGACGCTGTACGAATTTCATTCGCTGGCGCTGGCGGGGCCGCCCATGATATGGGCGATGTACTTTATTGATACGCGGCGGTTCCGCGTCTATTTCGTTACATTGACGCTGCTTTTACTCATTCGTGAAGATCTCTCGCTCGTTATGTTCTTTGTTGGTTTTTATGTTTTTGTCATTCGAAAACACTTCAAAACCGGCGTAGCGACTATGCTTATGTGTGCTGTGTACTATATTACCGTAAAACTCGTCTTCATGTCCTCGGACCAGAGCTTTAGTTACGACAACTATTTTTCCGGCGTTCTCGTGGGCAATTACTCCCTTGCGGAAAGTCTGGTAATTGTGCTGGTAAACGAGCCCATGTCACTGCTTCGTCTGGCGCTTCGGGAAAACAAGGTTTTATATTTGCTTCAACTTCTGGTCCCCCTTGCTGTAATACCGGTTGCCGGCAAAGCGCGGCTGATCACTTGCGTCTTTGGGCTGGCAGTCACCTTTCTGGTTTCACGCAGTGCGGTGACCGACATCTCTTATCAATACGCCACATTTCTCTATCCGTTTTTTTTCGCCATGACACCGGCAATTCTCAAATCGCTTCCAAATGCGCAATGGCTGGCCCAGTTCAATTTGAACTCATCCCGTTTTATTGGTGCAGCCATTGTTGCCATTCTCTGCGCCACAGTATGCATGTCGTACAACTTTGGCGCCTTTCACGAAAATCAGGATTTCAAAGCGGGGCATACGCGGCTGGTTCGTTCCCAGGAAACGAGACAAAGGAACAGATTTGAGACGGTGGAAAAGTTGAAATCACTTGTCCCGCCCGATGCAACCGTGTCTGCCAGCGAATCCATTGGACCCCATTTTGCAATCAGGGAAACAATCTTTCAGTTCAAAAGACAAAGAAAGACCGACTATTACCTGGTATTCAAAAATGATGTGCGCAAAGGCAAACTTAAAAAGATATACAATGAGTTTAAAAAAAATATGCCGTATGACTGCATTTTTGATGAACAGGAAATTGAACTTTTTATTCGAAAGGATTTGAACCCTTCATCCTATTAAAAAGCGCACTGCATCAATCTGCTATATTCCAGTCCCCGTGATCATTTCCCTTAAATTGCATTGGAGGATGGCAATGGTGTTCCAACTCAGCTAATTCAAAAGTCATTTTAGAACTATCGTCCAGGGAGACGGTCTGGCAGGTATTGGCGCCGGTGGTTCTAACGGCAGTCCGACGCCGTCGAAATATTTCTTTATACCGAATCGATTTATTTAAAGATTCCTGCAAATCATCGAGGTTAATGCTGAAAACAGCTTTTCAATTGATTTTCCCTCGGCATCAGATGGCAGTATCGCATGTGTGGGCTATTTTGGCATGTTCTGATTTGGTTGAGTGCAATCCTTTGCCGGTGGTGATGACATGAGACGCCACTCCTTTGTTCTTATACAGAATATCAAGCGATAGTGCGCCGGCTAGAATGTCCACCTTTTCTCCACGCAACTGATACGGCACTTAATAAAATCGATATGTTGAAATGCACAAAGGCGTTCTGCGTATTTATGGTCAAAATTCTGGTGCGATGTAAGCGCGTTAAAAAAAAAATATATCAAATCTTGACAAAATACCAATAATTTTACATGGTTCGTTTACATTACCAAACACGGTTCGCTCTTTTTAACGGGCATTTATTTATGCCACCAGGGAGGTAGAAACATGAAATTCGTTTTTGCAGCATTGGTTACATTGGCGCTTTGCAGCACCGGATGTTCCAACCTTTTTTTCGCAACGGCTCCTGCAGCCACGCAGGGTAAGTACTACACTGTTGGTTCTCATCATGGAATGAAAGTGGATGGTCAGGTTTGGCTCTGCTCCACTGATGGGAAAGACGCCCCTTGTGACCTTGTAACCATCGAAGTCGAAGAATAGGATTGGGAGGTAATAAGATGAAAAAGGCATTAATTATTTTAGGATTTTCACTTTTCGCTGTTAGCTGTTTTCCCTCTCAATATACTCATATTGAAAAAGTTGATGAAGGATATATTTTGACCAAAAACAAAGGTGGATTTTTTAAAGCGCATGGTGAAGTATGGAAATGTACGCCCAAAGCAGAAACAACCTTCAGCTGCAAGCGTACCGCTCTCAAGTAGCGTGAGTCCTTACCTGATTGCTTCCGCATCGTTGTTTTGGACATTGGTCTCGTGAAATTCAGGGATGTCAGAATTATTCCTGGAATTTGTTTATTGTACGAACTTTTCAATTTGCTTATTTTGTATCGTATTTCATGATATTCATGATATTGTTCCGTTTTTTTTCAAAGGCCATAATTCAAAAAGAAAAGGCAACCCGAGTAATGAATATGAAACCACTTTTTAGTCACTTCATTTTTTTTGCAGTACTCATTTTCATCGCATATGCGTCTTCAGTGGCAGCGGAATTACCACATAAAAACATCGTATTTCCATTTGATCATGTCAATGTGTCGGCGGATGTGGCGAACGCGGCGACTGAAATATTTAAAAGCAAATTGGCCGAAGAGGGCGCCAATGTAATTGATTGGCAACGTATACATGCTCCGGAATCTTCGGAAGCTGCTTCTGCTCAACCGGAGGAGTTGCCTAAAAAGGAAATTGCCCAAAAGACAAAAGTCGATGGATGGTTTGACGGCAAACTGGTTGGACTCGGGCAGAAAATAACTGTGACGGTTTACCGAAGGAAGGCAAATGGCGTTGTCGCGGAAACACATTCTGAGACCGCCAACAGCGAAAACGATTTGACTGTGGTGCTTGGAATTCTTGTAAATGCTTTTGCAGAAGGTTCGGATGGGCAGTCAAAAAAAAATTCAAAGTATCAGCAGAGCAACACGTTAAGAATATATCAGGGCGGCTTTTTGGGGGGAGGCGGTATATTTGGTCCAGGCGATATTGCCTATGCCTATGGACAGGCAGGATACGACTGCCAGTTTGAAATCAGAAATCTTCGTCCGGGTGCGTATATTGGCGTAAACTTGCCTGGTGAGCCGGAAAGGTTTAATCTTTTCGGTGGGTTTACAATGGGTGCATTCTTAAACGATAAAAAAATTGCCCCTTACATCGGCGGCGGTGTTGGTATATTTATTGGCCTGCGGATGGGCGACATTGATGAGACCGACGAAAACCACTATGACGACGATTCTACAAATGCCTCAGCCAGTGAAGCCTTTGGATTTGAAGGGTTTGCGTTCTTTGGTATTGAATTTTTACGAGAGAAAACCATGCGCATGCATCTTGAAGTGCAATACAGGGGATTACTTGATCTCGATAGCAATTTGGGTCATGGACCTGGTCTGAATTTCGGCATGAGTTTTTACTGATTCAACAGTTTGATAGCAACGATGTTGTGCGCTGCGTGGATGTAGTTGCACCGTGATAATATCCCCTTCTTCTTTCCGAATCGTATACCGGATTCTTATAAAGCCTGTTCTGGAAATAAAAGGGAACTGCAATGAGATTAAATAGATAAAAGCGCCGACGAATGGGATATTGCAAGAGATGAAATCAGTGTCGAGTCCCCCATGGCCAAAGCCCTGATGCGAAAACAGCTTGACGATGAAGTCTTTGTTAACCGCCCCAAAAGCGATATGTGGTTCATCATGGTGGATGTGTCGGTGGCCCAGTGATACCGTTGGGCGGCGGAAACCTTCACCACCACGGGTTACGGCGGAGACCACCACTGGAATCACCCGCTAATGGTTGGCTACGTGATTCTGGTACAGTTCGCCGGGGTCTTTCTGGTTTTTCGGCTCATCCCCGTTTTCCTTATCCCGTATTTAGAACAGAGCTTCCAGGGACGCCTTCCCACCGCTTTGCCCAATCTTGATGCCTGGCAATCAGGCAAACAATACCAGGCTTCCGGCCATGACCGCCATGCCGCCGATGAGTCCGCTGATGGCAATATGGTGTTCTCCATATTCTTCGGCGGTGGGCAAAAGCTCATCCAGTGAAATATAAACCATGATACCGGCAACTCCGGCAAATATCAGTCCAAAGGTGGTATCGCTGAATATCGTTCTGAGAATAAAGTAGCCCAGCAGGGCGCCGATGGGTTCAGAAATACCTGAAAGAAACGAAAGCCAGAATGCTTTTTTGCGGCTTTGAGTGGCATAATATACGGGGACGGACACCGCAATGCCCTCTGGAATGTTGTGAATGGCAATGGCCACGGCAATACTGATTCCCATCGCGGGATCCGTGAGCCCTCCCATGAACGTTGCCAATCCTTCGGGAAAGTTGTGAATGCCGATGGCCAGCGCAGAAAAGAGCCCCATTCTCATCAGTCGTTTGTCATTCTGTTTTGGCGCGGACTTCTTGTCACAGTCCATTTCCATGTTGCCCATTTCGTGGGGGTTTTCGTAGTTCGGAATCAGCTTGTCAATCAGTGCAATGATTCCAATTCCCACAAAGAATGCGATGGTCGTATAGAGATAGCCGGTTTTCTCGCCCAAAGCCGCGCTCAGAGAATCCTTTGCCTTCATGAAGATTTCTATCATAGAGACATAAATCATCACTCCCGCAGAAAACCCCAATGACGCCGCAAGGAATTTGGGGTTGAATTTTTTTGACAACAGCGACATCAGACTGCCCACGCCAGTGGCGAGACCGGCAAAAACCGTCAGCCCGAATGCAAACCAGACATTCTCGTTCATTGTTCCTCCGAATTAAACTGCTCCCCCCGGGGATATTAAAATCATGTCGGTTCTGACTTTCATTCGGCGTATTTGAATCATAGATAAAAGGGCTTTGGAAGTGGAAATTCACCAATTGTTTTCTTTTGCACATTTACGAATATACCTCGGCATACCGCTCTTGCCGGGGCGGATTCTTTCGTCCTTTCCGATGAAATAATCAGGACACTGCAGGGGCCACTGGCAGCATGGATTCGGCGTATCATTGGGGACGTTCCGCTGTATGCCCCAAATCTATTCATATCTGTTCGAAAGAATAATATCTACTCATTTTTTTTGGAATCTCATCTGGTTGATTGAATAAATAGTATTATAAACTCAATAAATTACTGCGAATCTGCCTCGAAGAACGCGCCTATCCACCGAACAACCATTGACAAGGTTTTGAATAGATTTATATTGGTAGTGTAAACCGCAGCGGAACAAAAAATTAAATGAGACCGTTTTGTTCGTATCGCGGGATTGATACTGGCGTAAATGGCACAGAATCGCAATGGCAGAGCGCATGTGATGAAGGAGGCAGGAATGACTGACCACAAAAAAATTATAATCGTTTCAGTTGTCTATTTTGTAATTATCCGCATCGCGTTTGCTTCGGTTGCATTGGCAAATATCCATAAGGAAAAGCCAGCTATTCAGGTTCGCGGAATTACCGAGATGGGTCTTCTGGTACCGGCATATCACAAGATTCAGTTCAGCAACGGAAATACGTATTTCGACTATCGCAAAGAGGGCGGACAGGACAACGCATTCCTTTTTTTACGCTTCAGCGCAGAAGCAGTGCTGGGCGGCCGTCACACCATTGTCGCCCTGTACCAGCCGCTCCAGTTGAAAACAAACGTAACGCTTAGCGAGGATGTCCGCATTGACAATGTGACATTTCCGGCTCAAACGCCCATGGATCTCCTGTACGGTTTCGATTTTTATCGACTGAGCTACATGGTGGACGTGTTGAAACACCGCAAAAATACCGAGCTCTCTCTGGGAGGATCTCTGCAAATGCGAAACGCAGTAATTACTTTTACCTCCAGTGATGGCACCATGCGCGTCGCCAACCGGGATGTGGGACCGGTTCCACTGCTCAAAGCGCGTTTTCGCCATCAGTTCAACAACCAGGTGTGGATGGGTGCAGAGATGGATGGCATATGGGCGCCCATCAAGTACATCAACGGCTCCAACAGCGACGTCGAGGGCGCGATAATTGACCTGAATGTATCGGTGGGTCGCCGTCTCGCCCAATCGATAGACGGCTTTGTCAATATTCGATATCTGGCCGGCGGCGCAGAGGGGACCAGTAAAGACACGACAGGTACAGGAGATGGGTATACCAAAAACTGGTTACAGTTTCTGACTTTTTCTTTAGGGTTTATGTTTTCGCCGACAGATTTGCCGTGAGATGCTGGTTCATTTAACGGAAGGACGCTCACCATGGACAGTATTACGCAAGTGGCACTTGGCGCCGCCGTGGGAGAAGCGGTTGGGGGCAGAACCTCCGGAAAAAAAGCCATGGGATATGGCGCGCTGGCAGGATTGCTGCCCGACCTTGATATTTTAATGGGGCCATTTTTCCACCCCACCGAACAACTGCTTGTCCATCGGGGAATCTCTCATAGCCTGATATTTGCAGTGGCCCTTTGCCCGGTGTTTGCCAGGGGGGTAAAAAAAATGCACAGGGGAGACCCGGGATCGTTCCTGCGGTGGATGACGTTGTTCTTTCTGTCGCTGGTGACCCACAGTCTCCTCGACATCATGACCATCTATGGCACAGGCTTTCTCGAGCCCTTTCATCCGGCCCGTCTATCGACTGGGGTCATTAGTATTGTAGATCCCCTCTATTCATTGCCGCTGGTGTGCACGTTGATAGCAGCTCTGGTCGCGTATCGGAAAAAATGGGCGCACCGACTGGTGATCATCGGGCTGGTGGCCAGTCATCTCTATCTCGCCGGCGCCGGTGCAGCAAAGCTCTTCATTGGCAGGCACTTCGACGCGGAGCTGGCGAAAGCCGGTATCAACCACAGTGAAGTGATGACCTCTCCGGCGTTTTTCAACACAATACTCTGGTATGGTGTAGCCCGTGGACCAGATGGTATTTGGCTGGGGTACCACAGTTTTCTGGACAAAGATTCCACAATACAATTTCAGTTCTTTCCAAGGAACGATAAGCTGGAAAAACGTGTGGACGCCAAAGTGCTTTCGCGTCTTAAAACCTTTTCAAAAGGATGGCACGTCATGAGTGAAAAAGAAGGTCGAATCTATTTTCACGATATGAGATTTGGCGCCCTCGACGAGACAACGCCGGTATTCTCCTACGATTTCAAAGCCCCTGACAAAAGACCATTTGCTACGGGTGGGGACAGCGTGGATATTGGCGCATACTTTCGCCGGGTGCTGGGCGAAAAGCCCCTTGTTTCCCAGTAAATGGATTAAAGCGGGAGCAGCAAAATCTGGATTTGAGTTTCCAACGCTCTGAGAATGCGAGTCAGAGAAAAAGCCAGCAGCAACTATAATGCTTTAAAATGTGCAGGAACGACCAAGATAACGGCCGAAACGACTGGTCTGTAGTTAAGTTGCATTAATTGGGAACGTCCCAATGTTATCCCCTGATTTCTATTTCATATGCTTTTCAAGCATCTCAATAAGTTCTTTTTTTCGAAATGGCTTTCCTATGCTTGCCGTAAATCCATATTCAACAGGATTCTTCATAACAGTCCCATCGGCATAGCCGCTTGCGACAAACGCCGGCGTTTTGGCATCAATCTTTCTTAATTCTGCTATCGCCTCCATACCGCCCATTCCCCCAGGCACGGTAAGGTCGAAAATCATTCCGGCCACTGGTCTTTTGGCTTCCAATTCTGCATTAAGAAACGCTATCGCATCCTTGCCGTTTCCCGCACAGACTGCTGAATAGCCGAATGATTCGAGCATCTGTTTCAAAATGTCACGCATAGCCTCTTCATCGTCCATCACAAGAAAAGTTCCGCTTCCCTTGTGCTGGACGCTCTGCTGTACAACAGCATCACCATCTGATGCACCTGTCGCAGGCAGATATACATGAAAGACTGTTCCTTTACCGGGTTCGGAATAAACATCAATACAACCACCGTGTCTATTGATTATCGAGTAGCACGTCGCCAGTCCAAGCCCATGTCCCTTTGTTTTTGTTGTGAAGAATGGATCGAATATCCTGACGAGTAATTCCCTGGGGATGCCAACACCTTTATCCTGTACAGATACTTTGACGTAGTTACCTTCAGCAAGCAGAGGATGCTCCTTTTCGGCCAGAAAAACATTCTGCGCAGAAACAGTTATACTTCCGCCCACCGGCATTGCCTGCTGAGCATTGATAACAAGATTGTCGATAACCTGGCCGATCTGATTCCTGTCATAATTGCAGTTCCAAAGATCTTGTTGAATACTGAAATCACAGGAAACATTTGTCCCGCTGAGTGCAAACTGTACGGTGTCTTTCACAAAGGGAAACAATGGCTCAATTTTCTGTACTGGTGCTCCTCCTTTGGCGAATGTAAGCAACTGCTGTGTCAGCGCTCGGGCTCTTTCAATGGTGTAGGCTGTTTTAGAAAGATATTCAGAAGTCTGCCCGTCCCGTGCTGATTCAATGGCCATATCTATGTATCCATAGATACCGCCAAGAAGATTGTTGAAATCATGGGCAATACCGCCAGCGAGTACCCCCAGAGAATCAAGTCTTGACGATACCTCGACAGCACTTTCCAGTTTTTTCTTTTCCGTTATGTCACGGAATACAAGGATAACGCCTATCGTTTTATTGTGGCCGTTTTTAATAGGTGCGGCGCTATCTGCAATAACGATCTCACGTTTGTCTCGTGCGACTAAAGCCGTATAATTCGCAAGTTCCACAATCCTCCCGGTAGCGAGGACTCGGGCAACCGGGTTTTCACATTGCTTTCGTGTCACTTCATTGATGATGCTAAATACTTCCTCCAGTGGCCTGCCCTTTGCATCGACAGAAGACCACCCGGTCATTTGTTCCGCTACCTTATTCAGCAGGACGACATTGCCGGATGTATCGGTCGTGATAACACCGTCGCCAATGCTTTGCAGTGTGACCATCAGTCGTTCTTTCTCTTCAGCAAGAGCGTTCTGTGCATGTTTGGCTTCTGTTATATCCTGGAAAAATCCCTGCAACTTAACCACCTTGCCATTGTGTAAAACCGGGTGGCATTTTGTACGTGCATGTAGATTTTTACCTTTTGCGGTGATAAACCGTAATTCAAGATCGTAGGGGATTCCCTTTTCAAGAGCCTGTTGAATTGCTTTCATCAAAATTGGGCGATCTTCCGGGTGCCAGAAATTAATTGCTTCCTCAAGTGGCGGTTTAACGTTTTTCGAGACTTCATGTATTCGATATGTCTCGTCTGTCCACGTAACCTCCATTGTTTCAGGATACAATTCCCAGCCACCTATTTTTGCCATTTGGCTCGTAATCGTAAGGATTTCTTCATTAACTCGCAAGGACTGCTCAATTTGTTTTTTATCGGTCTCATCACGGGCAACGCCCACGTATCCGGTAACATGGCCGCCGGCATCCCGCACAGCTGCCCCGTTGGAAACATGCCAGCGCCATGAACCGTCACCGTGCCTCACCCGGTATTCCACGCTGCTTTGCTTTTCACCGGAGGAAAGGACCCTGTGCAGGAAACTTCGACAGACGTGAACATCATCGGGATGGACGTATGGTTCGAATGACTTGCCGACTGCTTCTTCTGCCGGCTCCCCCATAAGCTGCATCCAATTCGGAGAGACGTAAGTAAACAGACCGTCCAGAGAAATTGAATACAGAATGTCATTCGCGTTTTCCACAAGGATTCTGAACTTCTGCTCGCTCGCCTTCAGTTTCTCTTCTGTTTCTTTGCGGTGTGTAATATCGGTGGCGATACTGAGAATGGCGGCTTTGCCATTCCATTCAATTTTCTTCGCGAATACTTCGAGCGGAAAAGATATGCCGTTTTTTCGATAATGAGCAGTATCAAATCTGGCTTCTCCATCTCTTTCAATAATACCGAAACGCTCCGCGAGCAGCGCTTCCGATTCGGGAACATCCAGGTCATGCAGGTTGATATTCATAAATTCATCTCGGGTATACCCATGCAATGCGAATGTTTTCTGGTTCGCGAACAGGAACTTACCATCGGTATCATGAATGGTTATTGAATTGGGCGCGACATCAAGCATTTCAGCAAGCACACATTCCCTCTCTCTCGCCGATTTCACTTCGTGTTCGGCATTCATATTATGCAGTGCGAAGGCAATATCATCGGCCACTTCGTGCAGGAGTGATTGTTCTGAGCTATCACGAACAAGAGTGGCAGGTATGGATACCGAGAGAATTCCCAATACCGTTTCACCATATTTGAGGCTCGTACTCATGGCGGAAAGATTGCCGTACTGATTCACTAACGGACATTTTCCGCATACATCTGCAGGAGAGTCGATAACTTGTACGCCGTTGTGAGAAAGACACTTTTCCACACAAAAAACGCCTTTTCCTGAAACGAACAGGTTTTCCAACTTAATCCGCTCCGGGCCAAGTCCGGCAGAAAAAAATTTGTCTATTTCCAGCGATTCGTTATGCAATGCAATCCAGGCGGCATTGTAGCCGCGAGTCTCTATCAGATTATCGCATGCGCCTTGAATGAGTTTGTCACGATCTCGTTCTTTTGTGATCAACTGGTCGACTTTTCTTATGGCAAGAAGTACACGGTTGAGATGCTCAATCTTCGTTTCCGCAGCCTTCTTTTCCGTAATATCGACAACATTTGCCACAGCAAGCCGATTGCCTTCTTTGTCGAGAAATGTGTTTCCCCTTAATAACACATGAACAATCCTGCCTGATTTCGTGTAATATCGCTTTTCGGCAATGTAATCATCACCGGTGCCGCTCAGCCTGCCCTCAATTGCCTCAACTTCTTTTTGCCAGTCCTCTGGGGGTGTTATATCGGCAATAGTTTTTTCAAGCAGTTCGTCTTCGGTATACTCAACTATTTCAAGAAATCCCTGGTTTGCTCGCAGGAATCTTTGAGATTTCGGGTCAATTATTGCAATCCCGATGGGGCTGGAATCATAAACGCTGCCAAAAAGTCCAAGGCTTTCTTCCAACGCCATCTCAGTAACTTTTTCAGTAGCAATATCATCGAGGGAACCCAGCATTATCAGTGGCTTGCCATCATCCGCCCAAGACACTACCTTCCCGCGTTCATGAACCCAGACCCAGCGGCCGTCTTTGTGTTTCATGCGACTTTCAAAATCATAGTAGGGAAGTTCACCGGAAAAATGACGCTGCAATAAATTGTTTGATTCAACCAAGTCATCAGGATGGGCAAGCATTTCCCGGGTTTTAATACTGACTGGCGCCAGTTCATCGAGCGAATATCCAACAATCTCCGCCCATCTCTCATCGAAACGGGTTTCACCTGTCTGGACGTGCCATTCCCATGTGCCTAATCGGCTACACTCGAGAATGGCATGCAAACGTTCTTCTTCACTGTTCTTCTTAGTCATTTTACCTCACGATTCATCTGCACTCGACAAAGCAGATTTCCTGCAACGACTCTTCTCAATTCTGCATTACCGCAAGTATTCTGACCAAAGGTTTCGCTCCCTCGCCGTCCTTAGAACGTTTAGTAGCCATTTCGATACTGCCTTCCATCCGGAAAAATTGCCGACTGATGATTTACAATTGAGTTTATGACCATAAAAATATCGTAACTATTCAGGCATGGCCACCCATGTTTGAAAAAATATCCTCAAAAAAAAGACATTCGTACTTATTTTTTTCTTGACAGTGTTTTTGGCAGAAAAATGAAAAATCCCCTCCAGTAAAGGGTTTTCCCGAATTGCGTCCTCCTGTTTACGAGGATTTGCTCGAATGCTCTTTTCAACTGAATTCACAGCGGGATGAGGGGCTGAAATCCGATGGGAAAAGAAGGGGCATTTCGAAGCCAAAATTTCGATTTTAAAACCTGTGTTATAGTGGTCCTGCTTGAAACGAGAGGCACGGGTTGACATATGACCATAGATAACATTGATGTATCGGACGCTTTGAGAGCAGCCAAAGAGCAGCTGGCCAATGATGACTCAATTCCCGATGCCACCCGTTCTCTGATGAATCTGCTAATGCTAATCATTACACTGATGGCAAACCGCCTCGGTTTAAACAGCAGCAACAGCAGCAAGCCGCCATCAAGTGACCCAAACAGAGAAA
>JAFGQN010000098.1 GCA_016935665.1 Deltaproteobacteria bacterium
CGGCACCGATTATTACTTCGACGTCGCCGGAAATCTGGTGGAGCGACACACCGAAAAAGGCATCGCCACCTTCGAATGGGACGGCAACGACCGCTTATGCAAGTCTGAAAACGAACGCGGCCAAAAAGTGGAAATGGTCTATGACGCCCAGGGCCGTCGATTTGCGAAACTGGTGGATGGTGCAGCGGTTCGCTTCACCTGGGATGGTGATCAACTATTATCTGATGACAAGGGGTATGGTGGACATCGAGAATTCATCTACTACCCCGGCACCTTCGAACCCCTGGCCCACATCAATGCGGACGGCGGCATTTATTACTATCAAAACGACAACGTCGGTCTCCCCCACGAAGTTTGCAACGAAATCGGTCAGGTTGTGTGGTCCGCAACTTATACGCCCCATGGCGCAGTGGATGAGCAATACGAACATCAGATAGATAATCCCCTGCGATTCCAGGGCCAGTACCATGATGAAGAGATTGGACTGAATTACAACCGGTTCAGGTTTTTTGACCCGAATGTGGGGGCGTTTATCAGTCAGGATCCGCTGGGGTTAATTCCATGGCAAAATGTATACTGGTATTCACCGAATTGCTGGGGCTGGATTGATCCATATGGTTTATCCTGTTATCTTGCAACTCGAACGGCGGGAGGAGTAACAAAAGGAAGGAAGATTTCGCAAAAACGTGCTCAAGAGATAGTAAAGGCTGGTGGAGATGTTATGACTGATTCGCGAAAAGAGGCCATTCAACTTGCCAAACGAGCCATTCCCGGAAGACCAATGAAACATGCGGGGCACCAACTGCCTGGTGGAGGAGTCGGAAGACCGCATGTCCATCCTAATCAGCACATAAATACATCACATATATTTTATTGAATACTGGAAACTATGAGCCTTTTTTTAATCTATTTTGAACGAAATGATCCATTGGCAGATTGGAAGAATTTTCGACTAAAGCGTGAAAGCATTAGGGCGTCGTTTGATATGACCTTGGCAAAACATGGACTTGTTTTTTCTGAAATTGATATGCTTGTATCTGAATCTTCTCAACGCGGTTTTGTTTTCAGTGATGGTTTTTCGTCCAATGTATTTTTAAAAAGATTTAAAAAAAATGAGTTTCAATTGAATGATTTGTTTCTTCAATTTCTTAGAAGAAGATTAGAAACTAAAACTATTGTACCATGGTTTACATTGCAATTAATTCATACAAATCTGAATCAACCATTGAGACTTTTTGTGGATGCTGTCAACATAGAAACAGTGTCGATTGTAAATTTGAAAGAGAGAAGACTCTTAACAGGAACTAATTATGTCGTGCGTTTGAACTATGAAGATAAAATGGAATGAACAAAATGTTACTGGCCGAAATGACACCGTACAGCCTCACTCAATTCCGGTCGTATAGTTTTCGTTCAAATTCCACGATGACGCCGTAAAAAGTATCCGGTTTCGTCTTATGTATTTGTTACTGGCCGATTTAACATCGTACAGCCTCACCACTTTCCCATCTTATGATTTTCAGCAGATTTCCACGATGACGTCGTAAATGGTATCCATTTTTGTCGTAAGAGTTTTGTAACGATATGATGTGGCAGGCCGGATTGTTTGGGAAGTCCGTGGTTTTCGTGGCCGTTTTGGTCGTATTGGTATGATGATTTGGGCACTGAGTGGCCAGGTGTGTCGTATTGACCATGTGACGATACGACGTGGTTGGTTGGATTGTTTGCTAAAATGGCAGATCCGTATTGCCATTTGGGTCGTAGTCGTACGATGATTCTGGCTCTGGTTTTCCTTTTTCGTCGCATCTTTTCTATCGTTAAGGAAATCAACTCCGTGACCACCAAAGACGGTCGGATACAGGACCGCATCGATACCCATCACTACACCTTTGAGTGGCAATGAAACGCAACGTTCCTTGCGCTTACTCCTCTATCTCAAATTCCATGGGTTCCGTGTCCTGTTCCACAGATTCTTCTTCTGTATTGGTGGTGATTGGGTCTGTCGCAATTTCTGCGCCCAGCAGGCTGTTAATGAGTTCCTCGTCACTGATTTGTTTAGGTAGCTTTGATACGGGTTGCGGCGCCGGTTGGGCTGCGCAGGATGCCAACAGAAAAACGATTGAAAGAATAAAGACTGTTTTCGCTGTCATGATTTTCTCCTCGTCAACAGATTGAGTCCGATGGGTGAAGACGTTCGTCATCCCGAAAAGATCTCGCGTCAGGCTGTGCCGAAGGAGGAAACAGGCTGTGGTGTTTTCACAACACCAACGCCTTTTTTTTACGGACGGTATGAAAAACATGGGGTTCTGACCCCAAAAGCAGGCAATGGTCTATTGAATAACCCCACACGCCACGCGCGCGCCGGCGGCGCCGGTGGGTTGACTGATGAGGTCGTCTTCTTCGGCGTGAACGATGACGCCCTTGCCGATGATGGTGTGTTCACCTTCCAGTGTTAAATGCGCGTCCACATATTCCAGGGTCGCGACGCCCTCCTCATTGGCTTCGAGATTTCCAAGGTCTCCCACGTGACGCATGGTGGCATGGGGCCCGCCATGGTCCATCCCTTCGGGATTGAAGTGACCACCGGCGCTGGCGCCGTCGGGGGCGCTGCAGTCGCCTTTTTCGTGAATGTGAAAACCGTGCTTGCCAGGGGTAAGTCCCTCTACTTTAGCGAAGACACGAATTTTGCCGTCTTCAGGAATAAACGCAACGGTTCCTTTGACGCTGTTGCCTTCGGTGGGGGACAACACCGCAACTGCTTTGCTCATTGGGGGCGCATTCGCCGGCGTCGCATCTGCTGTGGCTGTTGTGGTCGATGCATCCGCCAAAGTGGTTGGTACCGTCGTTGATGTGGCAGGCGCGTTTCCCCCACACGCCCACAGGAAAAGACCTGCGAGCCAGACATTGGATTTTATATTCATTATTGTTCCTCCATAATTTTTGTTTGTTGTCAGTGGCAACGTAATGCTCGAATCCACAATTGCAACCTGCTGTGAATGAAACACAGTGATGCAGCAGTGAAGACGCACACATCGTTGCAAATTATCGGTAAATGAATATAAACAAACGGTTTCGGTCCAATTGCCACTTTTCATTGAATTGTGCAGATTTTTCAAAATATGACTGCAGAAAGGAAGAATTTATGAAACTTGTTAGACTGGGCTTATCTACATTGACTTTACTACTGTTATTTTTGGGGACCGCTTGCGACGACGGAGGGGATGATGGCGGAAATGCAATGGGGGGAAGCTGCACCATGGGCGAAGGCGATGATGAATATTGCTATGAGGTGGAGGAGGAGGGGTATGATGTTAAAACCGAATGTTCCTTTTTAAGTGGAAAGTGGTCCGCATCTGCTTGCGACACAAGTTTGTACGCCACCAAATGTGTCCAGGAAACCGAGGTCTCCGAAGACGATGGCCCATCAGAGACCGTCAACTACGTTTACTATTTCAAGGCGGACGGTTCCTTTGGCTGCCTCGGGGATGAAACAGACCTCTGACAGGCAGGCATTTCGCGTTTTCCACCAGGTCTCTTACGAATTTTTCAACATGGCGATGAATTCTTTTGGCAGACTGTATTGGCCTTTTTGAGGGATCATTCCCTCGGCAAAAATCTCCCAGTCTAAAAACGGCATTTTTGCGAATCGGTCAATATGGTGTCGGTGAAAGGCCACCGCCAGCTCGAAAAAGCAGTAGCTGGCGCCGGGGTGAATATCTCTTGAAATAATGAAGTAGTGCGGCCCCGATACTTTTTCCTCCCAACTGCGGGTCTGTTCCACCTGAGTATTGAAATAGGTGGCCGCGTGGCTGGTGGAGACATATTGAGACGTGGGCAATACGAGATGACCGCTGCAGCCGTTGGCGTTTCCCTTGCCATTGTTTCGAATAACAAACTGAATGGGATAATAATGGGTCCAGTCTTTTTTGGGATACATGGCGCGCAGGCCCCCTGGCGCGGTGACTTCAATGTTTAGCAAAGGAGAAAAGTGGCGTCCAAAATAGCGTTGCACCAGGTAGTGTTCCATAGCGATGGATTGCGCGCCGGACCTGTGAAAATACTGTTTGTGTTTCATGGACTGATGGGGCCCGGCATCGCTGGCGGGAATGTATACCAGCAGGACATCACGGTGGTCATCCGATATTTTTTTGCGTTCCCAGCCCTTGATTTCGGGACGGATGGCGGCAGTGACAATTCGGTCCAAATCCTCCACCGCGTTTTGTGGATGCAGTCCTTTGATGGACACGGGTCTGTCTTTATCCTGCTCATCGCATTCCACACCAAATACCAGAATCCCGCCTTCTGAATTGGCGAATGCCGAAATATGCCTGGCGATTTTGGTCTTGGCCGTGTGATTCCAGCGCCGGTCGGCCTGTTTGTAGTCCAGGGTCACCGATTCACGCTCTTCGTCGTCAATCAACTGCTGAATATCAGCAATGCTTTGAATGCTGTCGTAAAAGGATTTTATGGAATCACTCAAGCGGTATCTCCCTGCCTGCCCGTGGACGCCTCCAGGCGTTGTGACAGCTCGTTTTGTCGGATTTATGATGGCCAACAACAGGTAAAAAGTCCAGTGATAAGGAATTCTTCCTCGGGATATGAAGAAATCGTCGGTGTCCGTTGCGAAGGGGTTTTTTTTTCCAACGGGAACATGCTAAAGTACGCGCGGTCAGGCCGCTGAAGTAGGGATGCGCGAATTGGATTCAGAACGTCGAATATCGGAGCGAAGTCGACGACTTTATATATATGGAAAAGAAAGGGCCGCATGGCTTTGTTACGATTTAATGCAGAGATGAAACTTCCTACGATTATTATTGACATGCCTGAGCTGGAGCGCATGGCTGCACGTAAAAAAGTGTGGCTGGTCATTTTTTACATGCTGGCAGCGTGCGGTTTTATTGCACTTTCCGGCCTGATTTTCCTTGAATTGACCACCGGGCAGCGGGAAACGGTGAACGCGGCCACGATTGAAGTGAACAATACACAGGCGAGTTCCTGCAAACTGACGGTTAAAGTGGTGCCTGAGCAGTTGGATGGAACCGTGGTGGAAGTGGACGGCGATGTGATTACGGGGAATCCGCCGTATGTGTATCTGGAGCAATCTGAGGAGTATCATTCCATTCGAATCAGCGCACCGGGATACGAAGCCATCCACAAGGATGTCCAGGTGGACAGCTCCGAGGTGCTGACGTTTGCGCTTATCTCTGTGGATGCGCCTGAAGTTGCGGATGCATCGGTCGACGAGAATGCGAACGCTGAACCTGGTGACGTGGATTCGGCGTCCATCAATGGAAGTGAAATGGATGCGGCAGGGACAGCGCTTTCAGAGGTATCCGTTGATGACAAAACCGGTACACCCCACAATGGGGAGGAGCTGGCGCTGCTGGATAAATCCACGTTGACCAAACGCAAAGGCGGAAAAAAAAGTGTTAGAGGGGAAGCGGAACGGAAATCGGCAGGCGCGCAGGCAAAGGGCGCTCGCCACAGGGCGGGAGCGGTGGCCACACGTCGGAAAGACGCCACCGGGACATCCGCCAGTGAGAGCGTGGGGAAAGCGGATTCGACAAATCCGTTTTTCAAAAAAAGCGGCACGTCTTCCACATCAGACGATAGCGCAGTGGGGGCGGCGGTTGTTCGCGGGGGAGAGCAACAAACCCGCGCGTCGCTGATTATCAACGCGCCGGTGAATGTGTCCAGCAGAGTGCGCGTGTCTGTGGATGGAAAGATGCGCGGCTATCTGCCGGTTCTTATTAAAGTGGAACCCGGTTTGCACGAACTCACATTTATTACCGAAGGGCACCGGACCTTTCAGATGGTTAAGCTGAAGCCCGGTCAGATTGTCCGCGTCATCCCAAATCTGTAATTGTCTACTCGATACCGTACTCTTTTAGTTTGTTGTACAGCGACCGCAGGCTGATGCCCAGGCTCGCAGCAGCGTTCTTGCGATGTCCGTCGGCCTTTGCCAGCGCTTTTAAAATGGCCTCTTTTTCCATTTCCTTTAACGATGTGCCACTGCCATCGGCCGCAGTCGCATTGTGTGTCGGGGGCGGTGTGGCGAATGACAAATCTGCGGCAGTGATGGCCGGGGGAGAACACATGATGGCAGCGCGCTCAATGGCGTTGGACAGCTCGCGAATGTTACCAGGCCAGTGGTATGCCGCCAAGGTGGCACGGGCATCATCGGTCAGATGCAGTGGTCGGTTTTGTTTTTGGGAAATGCGCGCGAGAAAAAAATCCGCCAGTGGGAGAATATCTGCCGCTCTATCTTTGAGCGGTGGCAAGTGGATGGGAAAGACCGACAGTCGGTGATACAGGTCTTCTCGAAATCGTCCGGCGTCGATTTCCAATGGCAAATCCCGGTTGGTCGCTGCGACGATGCGAACGTCCACGCGGATGGATGAACTACCCCCCACACGCTCAAAATGCTGTTCCTGCAGCACACGCAACAGCTTCGCCTGCAGTTCCATTGGCAGTTCACCCACTTCATCGAGAAAAAGCGTCCCAAGGTGGGCCATTTCGAATCGTCCCTGCTTTTGCTCATGGGCGCCGGTGAACGCGCCTTTCTCATGCCCGAACATTTCGCTCTCCATGAGCGTGCCTAAGATGGCGGCGCAGTTCACAGCAACAAACGGTTGGTTTTTGCGGTTGCTCTGCTGATGAATGCGCGCGGCGGCCACTTCTTTGCCGGTGCCACTTTGTCCGGTGAGCAGAACGGTGGCATCTGTAGGGGCCACTTTGTCCAGCATGTTCAGCACGGGCGTCATCGCTTTGTCAGTGGCGATCATATCTGGTCCATCGGACGGTATCTGGGCGATTCCCATTCGCGGCAGATGACTGCGCACCACATCACGCAGTGCAGCGGGGGATTCCAGTGGCTTGGTGAGATAATCCACCGCACCCAGCTTCATGGCTTCCACGGCATTTTGAATGGTGCCATGGGCGGTGAGTACAATGATCGGCATGTGCGGATAGCGCTTTTGGCTTTCTTTGAGCAGTGCCATACCGTCCATTTTCGGCATCTTTAAATCGGTGATCATTAAGTGATACGGGTGCTTTCCAAGCAGTTTGAGCGCCTCCTGCCCGTCTGATGCCACGTCCACGTCAAGTCCGGAGGATGTCAGGGCGTCGTGAATGAATGCGCGAATGTTTTCCCGGTCGTCCACTGCCAGTACGTTGAACGTCATGGGCGGGCCTCCTTTGAAGTGGGCGGCAACTCAATGGTAAATGCTGTGCCGGCGCCCACAGTGCTTCGAACAGAAAGTGTACCACCATGTGCCTCCACAACCCGTTTGGCCAGTGCCAGACCGAGGCCGGTGCCTTTGGCCCGTGTTGTGTAGAAGGGGTCGAATATTTTTTCCAAGTGGGCGTCATCCATCCCCGGTCCGTTGTCGGTGACGCGGATTTGCAGCCCCTGATCATGCGCCAGGAGGGACAAAGTGATGTCGGTGGCCTTTGATTGGTGGGCGTTGTTGAGCAGATTGACCAGCACCTGTTGCATTTTCTGACGATCCAGATGGAACGTGGCCTCCTTGCCGTCAATCTGCACAGTTACATTGGGCGCTTCTGAAAACGTGGTGGCCGCTTCCGCCAGGTCGTCAATGTATACTTTTTCCCTGTTCAGCGCGCCCGAGCGAGCGAATGCCAGCATCTGTTCGGTCAGATTCTGAAGGTAAATGGAGTCACTGACAATAAGCCTTGCGCGGGATTCGTGTGCACTTCCAAGCAATTCCTCTTCCAACAGCTGGGAATGGCCCTTGACGGATGCAATGGTGTTTTTGAGTTCGTGGCCCAGCACTGCTGACATCTGCCCCAGCATTTTCAATTGCTGGTCCTTTTCGAGCTGCATGCGCAGCGCGTCCTGACGCACCGACAGTCGCCAGAAAATGATAGCTGCTCCCATTAGAATAATAGCCGCCACCATGTCGAGAATCATGATTTGAAAGGCGCGCTCTCTTAAGACGATGGCCTCTTTGGGAACCAGTTCCAAAAGGACGGTGCGAGAAGATGGGCCAAATCGGTTGGCGCGTCTGCCCATTCCCATTCCCGCACGAGGCCCCCGTCGATGGGGCAGGTCGACACGGGCGTGCACCAGGTCATCTCCAATGAACTGAACGCGTACCGGCGCAGGCGGGGTCATTGTTTCAAAGCCGTTTAACGAGAGCGCGTGAACGGCGGTGCCAATGCCGTGCAATAGCTGGGAGCCGTCGTATATCTCCACCCGATGGACGCCTTGTTCCTGAAGCATGAGATACAGCGCTTCGGTGGTCTCCTGCGCGGGGCTGTTTGGACGGCGCAATTCTTTTTGAAAACCCAGCATCATGTACATCACCTGAGCCTCTGTAATCCGGCGTCCGTTTTGCTTGGCTGACCGATATTCGAATATTCCCAACGACACCAGCAACACCCCCAGAAAAATGGATACCAGCAGAAGGCCGATTCGCCAGATACGGGCACGGGTTCCAGCGGGATGAAATCTGTTTTTGGAAATGGGGTCGTTTGGGGATAGTGTTGTCATGGTTTAGTTGAATTCCGGTGCATGCCGGGAATTTTTGAGAACCGGGGGAGTATACATGGCGGACATGGAAGAGACCACTTGATTTTACCACATGGGGCCATCGCCCATGCCGCGTCCCATGCCGCGACCGCCGCGTCCCCGGCCTCTGCCGCACCCGCCATCACAGGGACCGTCGCCCTGACCATAACCATCCGGGTTGCCGTTTCCGCCTCTGCGATTCTGACGATTTTCATGAAACGCTTTGCGTTCCTCTGCGGCTTTTTTGCGCTGTTCTGGAGTCAGAATATCGTATACTCCAAGGCGAAATTCCAATCGGGCATCGCCCATTTTTGCTTTGAGAGACTGCATTTTTTTATGCAGCGATTTGAGTTTGGTTTTGTCTACGGTTTCTTTTTCCCACTGGGCGCGAATATCGGCGTGGACTTTGTCCATCTCGGCGCGGATTTTATCGATTTCGGCGCGCTCTTTTTCCCGGAGCGCATCCACTTTTTGCGCTTGTGCCTCCGTGAGTTCGAGGCTGGCCAGCATGGGGAATCCCCGCATACCCCGGTCACCATTTTGACCTCTTCCTTTTTTGTTGCCCGCATTGACTGCAAATACCATTGAAGTGGCGATAAGGGCGGCGAGAATACCAATTGTCATTTTTTTCGTTTTCATGCGATATCTCCTAATTTGTTTGTTCGGGATGTGTCCCGTTGTTGGCGCACATCCGGATGCCATCTCAAACCCTGTGCCACTTTTGTAACTGGCTGAAATTTAAAGATTTTGCTTAGTCGAAGATGAAATAAATGCAAATTTTGCATTCCGCACGTGCAAATTATGCAGATGTTTGGAATATGTTGGGCGAAAGGCGGCGGTCGTGACGGGATGACCCCTTGACTGACGACATTGAGAGAATTGTTTATTACATACTCAGGGAATATTATTGTTGGATCCATTATGCTCCTGCTGGCGCTGATGTATGTGGTGATACCATTGGTGCGGCGGATTTCGGTGAAACAGCTGCTGCTGGCGTTGGGATATCTGTGGGTGTTTGCCATGCTGTGGATGAATTTTTACCTTCGGGGGGCAAGCCGGAAATTTCTATTTGGGGCGGCCATTTTTTCGCTGGCAATAACTTCGTTATACCTGCGACTCACCACGTTTTGCCCGTCCTGCGGTAAAATGCATTTCAATATCTGGTTATTTAGAAAAAAGCAGTGCATGAAATGCGGTGCAGCGTTAAAAAACAGAGCCGGAGGTAACACCAGGTGATTCAATGTTAAAGTGGCTTATTCTGTTTATCATTGGATATGAAATTGTTCGTGTGCTGTTGAAAAGAGAGTGGCGTAATCGAAATTACTCGGAGACAGACGGCGAATTGTCCGAACATGGTACATATGGAAGCGATGAACCGGACGAAGAGGATGTGGCGCTGGTGACGGAGACGTTGGATCTCATCGATATCATGGATTGGCCGACGGATGGCGGCGCCGACAGTCAGATTGCGTTTTTTCGTCAATTATCGCCAGAGGTTCAATGGTTTTGGGCGTCTTCCAAAGTTGTTTTTTGGGTGGAGGGCTGGGGATTTGCCGCATATTTTCGCAATGTGGCCCACGAAGAAATGATTGATGCCGCCGTGGAAGGCTTTACACAAATGGGGGCGCCGGAATTGGGGCACGTTATTTTGCAGATTCACCGATATTGCAAAGCGCAGCTCGACAGCAAAATGCTTCCTGGCGATGGAGACTGGCAAACAGCGGTGGAGGGATTGAATCTCGATACGGAATTTGGCGACCAGCTGGAGATGTTTAATCACGGCATTGATGACCTGTTCCGATTGCGCGCCGCATTCATCCGCGAAAATCAGGGAGCGTTCGATGATTTGAATGCGACAGCAAATGCAGATTCTCAATCAGAGGGGCCCGATGAGAATTGAACGGTTGCCATTTATAATGCGAGCGTGCGTTTTAAATCCAGAGCCCCACACCGAGAAGCACGTCCGTTGTGGCGGTGAGTATACTGATGTCTGACTCTGTGTCGTCAAAGTCCTCAAATGTATGGGTTTCTGCTTCGTTGCCCACCCCGACAGTTTCGAACACCCACAAATCCAGAGAGCCGCGTTCCCCAAAGAAAATATGCACACCCGCGCCCGCTCCGGCCACAAATTGCACAGACTTCAATTCGCTTTCGTAGTTATTTTCGGATGTGTAACTGGACTTATATCCCCCCACCCCAGCAGAAAAAGTAATAAACGGTTTCACTCGGCGACTGCCAAAGGCAATTTCAATGTATGGCAACAGTTTGTAGTCCAGATACGTCCCCTTGGCATCCTCCTCATACTCTCTGGAGGTAATTCCAAAAAGAAAGCGACAGCCCAGAGACACGCGATTTCGAATGGAACCGCCAATGCTAATCCCCAGGGGCGCCTGCAGCGGTCCCAGGGTAACGCCGTAAAGGGCCTCCACTGAATCGGCGTCCAGATTATAGAAGGAATTGATGTTGAGCATGGACAAACTGATGTCGATTCGAAATCGGTTGACATCAGTTTGGGGAGGCGCAGGCTGTGCCGTTACCGAAGACGTCCCGGTTGTGAAGGGCTGGTCGGTCGAATTGTCATTGACGGTTGCTTCCTCTGCGTTGGCAATGTGAATGCCGGTAGTGGTTAAGAATAAAACGGTTAAAAAAATTGCACTGTGTTTCATCGGGCGCTCCTTGCTGTGCATGACGTGGTCATTGGGAAGTTGAACATCCTGTATCCAGAGGTCGTTGAGCCAATTGGCTATGAAAATGATAGTTATATCGGTCATAATATAAAAACGGGGCGTCTTCGGCAAGTTGGTTAATGACAAAAGGCGATAAAGTTTTGCCCCAGGCGGCGCTGACTTATTTGTGCCAGTTCCCAAAAAAATCACACTGTTGCCATGGGAACACGTGGTCAATGATACTTTCCGCGTTGCCACCTTTGAGGCAGGGACATAAAATCGATTTATCAAAACCGTTTCGGTTCACGTCTATGTGGGACGCGGACTGGGTAACCACACATAATTTTGAGTACGAGCCCCCGAACGATCATTTGATTGAGGCGTACTGGAAAAGTGACGTGTTGAACGGCGCTGCCCATTTGCCATACAGGTCACGGCGAGACTATTCTCCTTATTGTAAATGGCAGCGAAACAGGCAACCTGTGGCTCGACAGACGAGTCCATTATGGTGGGCTGTCACCGCTGTTTCACCATGGCTAAAAGGTTCACTGCCGACGCCGGTTTAAATCGCATATTTGGTGCTCTGAACCACACCCTTCCGGTTCATACCGACCGCTTTGTGATCTCTACCTTTCCTGGGCAGGAACGATATGAGAGCTGCGTTCCCCTCTGGGATTATGCGGCGCTGGTTCTGGTGGGGGTGTTATTTCTGCGGCGTGGGCGGAAACGTCGCCTTTGGGGGCGGGCGATGGCGTTGTCTCTGTCGCCGGCGGAGGCGTTGTTGCGGGGAGCGTGATAGTTGGGGCGCAGCATGTCGCTGTGATCTGCTGGGTCGTCCTCGATGCTCGCGGCCACAAAGCCATCGATTATTTTGCGGGGGATTCTGCGGCCCAAAAGCCGTTCAATGGGGTTGAGCAGATTGCGTTCGGCGTCTGCCACCAGCGATACCGCGTTGCCGATGGCGCCTGCGCGACCGGTGCGCCCGATTCGATGAATGTAATCTTCGGGGACGTTGGGCAAATCAAAATTCACCACGTGGGGCAGTTCGTTAATATCGATTCCCCGGGCAGCGATGTCGGTGGCCACCAGCACTCGGATTTCATTTTCTTTAAATCTGGCCAGCGATTTGGTTCTGGCAGTTTGGCTTTTGTTGCCGTGAATGGCCTCGGCATCAATGCCCTGTTTGGTCAGCTGCCCGGCCAGTCGATTGGCGCCGTGTTTGGTGCGCGTAAACACCAGCGCCTGCGGCCACGCTTCGGATTTAATGAGGTGGGCCAGCGCATGGCGCTTTTGGTTTTGCGCCACCGTGTAAACGGTTTGATTCACCCGTTCTGCGGGTTTGTTTCTGGGGCTGGCATCCACCATTACCGGATCATTGAGCACTTTTTGGGCCAGCTTTTGAATTTCCGGGGAATACGTGGCCGAAAAGAGCAGATTTTGCCGCTTTTGAGGCAAGAGGTTGAGCACTTTACGGATATCGTGAATAAATCCCATATCCAGCATGCGATCGGCCTCATCCAGAATGAGGATTTCCACCGCCGACAAGTCCACGCTGTGGCGTCCGGCCAAATCCAGCAGACGCCCCGGGCAGGCCACCAGAATATCCACGCCGCGTCTTAACGTATCTATTTGCGGATTAATATTAACGCCGCCAAACACCACCTGACAACGCTGGTGCAGGTGCTGGCCGTATTCCTGAAAATTATCAAACACCTGTGCCGCCAGCTCACGGGTAGGAGCGAGCACCAGGGCGCGGGGACGTCGCTCACGACGATTTTGTTTTTCCAGTATCTGCAATACGGGCAATGCAAACGCCGCGGTTTTTCCGGTACCGGTCTGAGCGCCGCCCATCACGTCTTTTCCCTGAAGGATAAAAGGAATCGCTTTTTTCTGAATAAGGGAAGGGCGCGTGTACCCTTTGGCAAAAACGGATTTTTGCAGGCTCGGCAACAGGCCGAGATTTTCAAATGACATATAATCTCCATGTGGTCACCTTGCTGCGGTTGGCAGCGCCGATCTAAGGTGAGGTATTCTCTTAAGCCAGGCAAGGACGAAATCTGTATGGATTCATAACAAAACTTGGCGGGACGTCGACCGGCGACGCCCTGTGTGATGGGATGTATATAACACACATTTTCGGGAACACAACCGAATGTTGCAAAGTTCGATATAAATGCCCCTGCGGCGGGGCCGGTACGTCCAGATGTCAATTCACCGGAATGATCGCCTGCGCCGCAGCAGTTCGCCTGAGAGTGGACTCCAGGTGATACAAAAATGACCGCACAATTTCCAGTGTGGCGTGGGGATGAGTGATCACGTTGTCATAGTAAAAAACATCCATGCTGGATTGAGCCAACGCTTCGAGCACCGGCACCGTTTGGGCTGCCGTCACATCCAGGCGTTGCGTCGCTGACAATTGGACATAATAGACCGAGTCGTTCAGCAGCAATGCGACATCTGCCGGTGCCGTGGCGGGGTTCGCCGCTACATAGGCGCGCGTGAAAGAATCTGAATGACTTGCCAGAAGATGCAGGGTACCCACAGGTGTGGCCTGATGTCTGGCGACATTTTGGCGCACATTATCATCGCTGTCGGCAGCCAGTTTGGCCAACGTGGTCGCGGTTGTATTGGGGTTTTGGGCCACATTTTCGCGGACAGTGCTAACCGTGGACGTCGCCAAATCATCCAGTACATCTCCCGGGGTGCTCTTATTCTGGGCCACACCATAGACAATATCTGCGTTCGTTTCCAATGCAAGGGTTTCCAGCTGATCAATTGGTGTACTGGGATTGGCTGCAGCGGCAGCTCTCAGATATTGATCGGTGGATAAGGCGAGTTGTACAATATAAGCTACTGTCAGGCTGGGGTTTTTGCATGCTGCAAATTCAGAACCGGAATGGTTTGAACTGGTGCACAGGGATTCCAGCGTTGCCGCCGGCGTATTTGTATTTTGGGCCACAAAATATAAGACATAATCATTAGCGTCGTTCGCCAGCATTTGCAGGACAGGAGCGGGCGTGTTGGCGTGCTGGGCAACGGCACTTCGAACATTAGAATCCGAATCCCCCGCCAGAAGGGTCAGGATGGTTTCAGAGAGGGTGGCTCTTGAAAGCAAGGCACGGCGCACGCTGGCGATAGGAGCGCTGGCCAGATCTGTGATGACGTCGGATGGCGTGCTGTCGTTTTTGGCAATGGCCTCGCGAACAGCGATGGCATCATCCTGTGCCAGCGTTTCCAACAGGGGAACGGGCGTGTTGGGATTGGCGGCCACGGCGGCGCGGACGGAATCGGCGTCATCGGTGGATAGCAGGGTCAGCAGCGATTCCGGGGTGGATGGATTGGCGGCCACGCCGGCGCGTTGGTATATGTCTTTGGAATGGGCCAGTTGGGTGAGGGTGTCGCGGTAAATATCCAAAAAGGGATGGTCGCCAAATACCACTTCGGCGCAGCGCCAGTCGCCATCCAAAAAGGCCACCACCTGCGATTCATTGCAGGCGGGCAGACTGCCGGTAAAAACGCCCTGGCATGTCCAATCGCTGCCATTCCACACCAGTGTTTCGCTGGCGTTGCACGTGGGCAGCGTGATGGCGGGCACGCAGGTCCAGACATCCTGCCGGTAGACCAAAAACTCCTCCTCGCCGCAGGTGGGCATGGGCGCCTCGGATGTTTCAGTCTTTTGGGGACTCTTTTGGGGACGGAGTCGTCCATACAGTCTTTTGGGGACGGAGTCGTCCATACGGCCAGCCGATAGGCGCGCTGTTGTGCGGCCACTTCAATGGCCAACGAGGTGGCCCAAAACCGGTTGGCCAGGAGGTGTGCATTCACGGGGCGCTAAATTCCTGCATCTGCATTTGGCGTGATTTTTGCCATGTATATCCCCTAACAGGGAGACAAAGATGCGAAAATCAAGACAACTTCAATTGGCCGATACCGGTCTCTATCACAAGTTTTTTAAGGGACATAACG
>JAFGQN010000099.1 GCA_016935665.1 Deltaproteobacteria bacterium
AATGGCCTTTTATGACGATGTGGACCGGTACAACCGCTATTATGCCAGCGCCGAAATGCGTCGCAAAAATGCTGAACGGCAGTCCACATCATCCAGTGAGATTGCGACGACTGCCGATGTGGCGTAAGCATCTTTCACTGCCAGTCCCCTGTGAACAATAAAAAAAAAGACCGCCAAAAGCCGCAGATTGAAAATTCATTGCCCACCTTCCCGGCGATATACATGGACCATCGGGGTGCATACTCCCCAAAGCGGTTTGCCAAAATGGGTAGCAGGGGAACATACAGAGCAAAAATACATACATACAGAGCCCGAATACATATCCACATGGGTCCTCATGGGGACATACATGGAGAATATGGGCACAACCATCCTCTCCAGGTCTGCATACACGGTATCCATTGGTACATACACGGCATCCTTTGGTACATACACGCTGTCAACGCGTACAAACTCCGAAGCGGCGAAACAAAGGGGTCACGAAACAAAGGGGTCAGGTGATTAGGGGCTGTTGCCCAAATCAATTTGGCATGAAAACATTGGAAAACACACACATTTTGTGTGATTAGAGCCAGACCACAATTTTTGCTTAAATTCACGAAGCCCAGTGACAACGCGACTCATATGGAATTAGGGACTGCCTTTGTTTTCAAACAATTTTGTTTCGAAACGGTGATGGGAGTGAAAATTTTGTTTGGGCAACAGCCCCTAAACACTTGCCCCCTTTTAGATTATCTACGGGGAATGAATCCTCCTTTTCGCCGTAAGCCAAAACCGAGACGGTAAATATCCGGAATATTGATTCTCCCATCAGAGAGCTCCTTAAAAATGCCAACCTGGCGTAGCTCACGCATGGCATTCTCGGTGTCTTCGGGCAAGCCAATCAGTGTTTTCTCAAGAAGCCCTCCTTGTTTCCATGCTGAAATAATCTTTTCTCGAGGACATGGTACGACGAGATCCTTCAGGAGTGTCATGGCTTCGTGGGCCCATGAAAGATCCTCCTGAATCTCATCGACACGGATACCCGACGCATAACGCACGCCTTCCTGGATTCCTTTCCAGTGAAGCGCAAAATCGTGGCTGGTCGACTCATCGGCTGCTTTCCGGATTGCAGCAAGAAAGCTTCGCGGACTCACTGCCTCGATGGCATCTGACAGGTGGTTGGGAACCCATGTATAGGTGAGTCCCTTTCGACGATTAGTTCCCATATATGGACCTGCAATCGCTTCAAAGACGGCTCTTTGAAGCGATTCATCTCCACGAAGCCCATGAGGTACCTCCCAGCCGCCGTGATTGTCGGCATCTGAACCAGAAACATTATTTTTTACGAGCTGTCGGAAAGCATTTGCCGCCGAATCGTCATTGGCGTTGCCAAGATAACGGAAAAGCAGGCCATATAAATCCACTGTGCGCCACTCCAGTTTGGCCACTGAGGCAAGGACCTTTGACGCGTCAGGGAAACTCTTCACCTCTGGCGCGTCGAGCATATCAGGGCGCGCATAAACCTTGGCTCTAAGCGCCTTGAAGCTCCGAAGTTCAAGGACTATCTGCAACAGTCCGGAGAGAAGCGCTTCCCGATCTGTGCGCTTGTCCGCTGTGCGCTCCAACGCATCAAACAGCACAATATGAGACTCGTTGCTGCGCCGCTTCTCGTCGTCAAACTCCCGAAAGTGCGACGCCACGGCTGATGGGTTTTCCACCACCCAGTCGACAAATTGATCCCAGTTGACAAACTCAACTGCCTGGGGCGTGATTTGTCTTAAAATCACGGCTTTCCAAATCAATCTCGGTTTCCGTTTTTTCTCCAATAAACGCTGGAGTTCATCCTGATCGGGCCAGGCAGCACTCGATCCCTGACCAAATCCCACAGACACAGACGCATTGGGCAACAAAATTTTGCGGTACTCATCCCGTTGCAGCAGGTGCCACCAAAAGGTTTTTCCCGCGCCCCTAATCCCTGATACCAGCATCACATCCGGTTCAAGCGCCCTTGTGTGGCGGTCAGGTATGTAAACGAATTTCCAGTCAACATCATCGAACTGGGCTGGCACTGGCGGGATACTTTCCTGTATTGCTTTCAGTAGAAGGTCTCTCGATATTCTCGGGGATATTGTGGGTCCGTTCACTGTCATACGCCTACTCTCCTGCAACTGTTTCGGCTGAATAGTTTGCTTCCAGAAGCTCAGTGGCCCGATCCAGAAAATCGCCGAAAGCAGCGCGCAGTTCTTCGTCACTCATGGTTTTTGATGTAGGATCCCAGTCCTGAAACCCTCGGGCCCAATTGATTTTCAACGGATCGTGCGGCGCATCCATGTCATTTATGTCGAAATTGAAAGATTCATTACAGTCGGGATCATTGGGATTGTCTTCCTCATACAGGAGTTCGGAGAAAAGGTCATAGCCAGACAGGCGGAAGCGATCAACATATTCGATTCGAAGAGTCTCGGGTATTTGCGACGCGACGAGTCGTATCCGTTGGCGCACATCCCGGGCAATTTCCGGATACTTAGCCCAGCTGCGAAGAAGAATTCGGTATCCGTCCCAGGTTTGTCTTGTACCTACCCCAAACATAAAAGTCATCGCTCTCAGTCTCGTAGTGGAGATTGCCGCCACGTCGTGCAGGCCTGCCCGGCTATCCAGAAGAACCAGATCAGGTTTGTATCGCGTGGTGAGTTGTTGCAGAATATCTGCCAACCGTTCTCCAAACGTCACAAGACCTCCCGGTTTGGGAATGTCGAGGTAGACCCTCGATAGCTTTGTCAGATAGTCCTGACCGACGCAACCTCTGCAAGGTGCAACGAGTATTCGTCCCCGGGTATCCTCGTCGAGTGGACTGGTTGCAACCATTTGATCGATAAGATCGGCGTCTGCATTTCCAACGGCGTCTTCGACGAACCAATCCACCAGACCAAAGTCGGGAAGCTTGTCCGCTGGGAGCAAAAGAGAGGATACCCCAGGCGATTCGAGATCCAGATCCAGCACCAGGACCTTCCGACCGCGTTTTGCCAGATGCCAGGCCCAGACCGACAATGCGGTCGAGCGACCGACGCCCCCCTTTAGTCCATACAGCGTTGCACATGGCGGCTGGTCGGCACTGTTCAAAGGCCCCCTTCCCCAGTCTGCACCGGTGACCAGTCGCTCAATGGCCCATATTCCTATTCCAGACTTGATTTCAAATGCATCTTTGGATTCAAAAATCGATTCCGGTGCGATCAAAGAATCTTTATCGAGGATTTGTTCCACGCAAAACGGCCCCGCAACGCGGTGGAGCTCCGCAAGTAGGGATTCGATTTTTTTTTGCTCTGGACGGTGTTCCAGGGCGAGTCGAATTCTTCCTGTTAAATCACGTATAACGACAATTTTGCCAGAATCAGACAGAAGGCTTTCTTTTTGCGCGGACAAAACCTCTAAATATTTGTCCCACGCATCCTCAAATCGAACAGTCATGTAACAAGACCTCCCTGTTGGGCCGATTGTAAAATTTGCATCGCCTGTGAGGCACCTTCGCGATGCCTGTCGACCCGCGCAGCCGTGAAAAAGGAATCCTCTTTGTATCGATGCTCAATTTTCCAATCAACGAACGGACAGGAAGCGTTCAGGGGTGCCATTCCTCTTCCCTGTATCTGGGAGTTGAACTCGTTCCATAGTTTGTCGATATGCACTCTAAATCGTTTGCGAGGATTCAATCCCTGTATGAGACCGTGGCCACAAAGCACCGCTTTCAACGCGCATTCCCCTGCAAGACCAAATAAATGATCGGGTGTTCCAAGTCGACCAGCATCTTTCAAAAACATCGCGTCTCTGTACATTCTGTGCGCTGGTTCGCAAAAAAATCCAGACATCTTTCATTCCCCAATCTGTAGCTAGTTGACGTTGTGTAAATGTCCTGACCTCTGATTATCACATTTTTAGCATCAGCTCTGTCTTATCACAAATTGCCGTTAGGAAAACGTCATTAGGAGGCATAATCGCCATTTTGCCTTACCTTCCATTCGGCGCAATTACTGTTTGGGGTTCATGTTTGATTTCATGAAAATAAAATAGCAATCATCCATGCAAAAGTGCACCAATTCACTTCGTGTAATTGCCAATTTTTCGTTCACATTTGAATTTATGGCCACCCAAAGAGCGTTTGTCCAAGTGAGAGTGCAGCCGAAATTGCAAATATGGTTTAGATTGCTTAAACATTTTCACTTCATTGTGTCCGAAAATCCCACCAATACGACTATTTGAGATTTCGAGGTTTCCCAAAAATGCCTGAATCAGCTCAGGCATTATTTTAAGACTTCAAATTCTCAAATTAGTGTACCAATTGGCGGATATGAAATGTAAAATTCCGTTACTCTCAAACGATAATCACAATTTCTGATACATTTTGCGCCAGAGGAATGTTATTTTTGTACGCCTAAATTCAAATATGAACAAAAGGCCGGTGTGTATATCGGACGGAAGATAGAAACGAAATAGCGTTTAAACTTCCAATATTCCTGCGTTGAACTGCCACAGACGAGCAGGAATTGACGCTGGTGGTTCAGAAGGAATACCCACACCATTAAGGTATTTTTATTCGATGCCGGTTTCGTAATCAAAGCGCTCGCCATCGAAGGGGGCCACAATTATTTTGCTGCCGTGATTGTCGCCACCTACGTGCTGGTCTTTATCCACATCAATGGCTGCGAAAGTGAAGTATTTCACGTGGCCGTTTTCCATGTACACCAGGGGGCGCTCCAGTTTGTCCAGATATTTACAGTGCCGTCTTCGTATTTAAGGAACGGTTCGGTGGACTGAAACGCCACCCCTTTGTTTTCCCTGTTGTTTATGGCGTCCAGAGCGGTCAGATGGTACGCAATTCTATCGAGAGGGTAACTGTAAATCATGTGAAACTGTCCACCGCTGTACCATAGTACCGGATCCTCCGGTGTGCCGCCTGAGGCGAACGGAATATTGGCATACACACTGGTGGACTGCACTTTTTAAGGCCCAGGAATGCCGGTGGTACTTATCATGATAACCCCGTCCCGAGAGGTGCCAATAATGGTGCCATCGGGCTGTACCCAGAGAGTAGTATTTGAGTGCAAATTGCTTCCGGAACCGACATCGACCGGGAATCCGTTGGATTTGGTGGTGATGGTGCCTTCCAACGCCCACGGCCCATCCAGCGAATCCGACGCGCAGATGGCGGCCAGCCGCCGGGTCTCACTGACCAGAATGAAATAACGTCCGTCCGGCAGTTGCGAGGCCATGACGTTATGTCCCTTGCCGTTCTCATCCGTGTAGGGACGCCCCTGATCGCTGTATGGTCCCAGCACCGAATCGCTTATACCGATAGGAAAAACAAAAACCATTTGGCGGTGCCGTCCATTCGGCGCAATTGCCGTCTTTTCGTTTACGTTTGATTTCATGAATGCGAAAATAGCATTCGAGGCGGGAAAGTTTCATTGGAAAAAGGATGCGCCGTGCAGCATCACTGGATTCTTTCTCCTCGCTGTTGTCGGAAGATGCAACGGTGCGCTGATGGGAAAGAGGCTTGACGACGAGGTCTTTATCCAACGTCCCAAAGGCGATACATGGGTCACCATCGTGGATG
>JAFGQN010000100.1 GCA_016935665.1 Deltaproteobacteria bacterium
AGTATTCTTGTAACCCACCCTGTATCGGCCATTCGCTTTGTGAGCGAGCCGTCCCCCAAATTTGTGTTTGCATCCACTGTGGCCCATCTGGGCCTCATCCTCAGACAATCCAAATACATCGACAACACAGACATCCCCAGCCTGGCCGCACGAATGGAACACACATTTCAGGGAAACCTGGAAAGCCCCGTGGTACAGGAACTGATGACCCTCATCGAAAGCGCCAGTGGTCTGTAAACAAAAAAGCATCTGTGTAGACCACTTACCTGAAAATCCGAGTAGCCCAATCAGTCATCGCCCGGTGGCCTCATGATTCTGTCAGTCTCTGTGTAAGCTCGATACAGCGGATGCCCTCAAGATAGAATTGGTGCAAGCGTCTGGAATAATGAATCAGTTCATGGGCTAAACAGGCAGGTGATATTCGAGGTGGTAACTATCAACCGTGATGACATGCCCCCAAGTGTTGCCCCCCAAGTGTCTCGTACTGAAAAATATCGGTCCATCAGGATAGCTTGTTTACAGAGGACTTATGCAGCGTACGTACGCATCTCCTGTTCGATAATTTCCTGTAAAGAAATCGCCGCCAGAATTGGTTATCCATTTGTGATATGAGTCCCCAACGACACTGGTTGATGTCCAAAGTCCAGTTTGCTTGCTTCCTGGAAAATCGGTCTTGCATTGCGTATCTGATTCACAATGGCACCAGGGAGTTCCATCTGAGTGATAGTCGCAATTGTTCACAAGTGCCATAAATTCATTGGCCGTCGGCAAGCGCCACCCACTGGGACATACCGTTTCAGAATAAGGTTGATCTTTTGGGTATCCTGTACATTCGCATTTATCCCCGTCCCACTTTTCACCTATAAGGCAAGGCTTCCATTTTTTAAACGGAACAGCGTGACCGTCTACCACTGATGGTGCTGTACCGTCGGTATTGCAGCATTTGCTGTAATACGGATTGCAGTCAGGATAGCATTTATGTGTTCCACTGTAACACCCGTAATAGCAGGCTGTACCATTAGCATTGCAACATGAATCTGTTGGATTGCAATCAGGCCAACAGACGCCAGTGTCTGAACACCCATGGGGACACAAGTGACCATCTGATGTGCAGCAGGCATCGGTCGGGTTACACTCTGGATAACAACTGGTTCCCGTACATCCAAATGGACAGTCACTGCAATCGAGACAGGTGTTGTCTTCACACCATGCGTCCAAATTGGTACAATCAGCGTCAACGTTGCACTCGTTTATGCAATCATCGTCATTCCATTTAAAGCATCCACCTGGACAACAGCCATCCCCGTCGTTGCAGATATCTATCAAAAAGTGGCCGCACTCAACACTGCATGTTTCCATTCCCCCCAGGAATAGATCAATCGTGCATTCATTTTTGTCGTCACAGTCTGATGGACAATTGCCATCGCATGTCTCAAGCGGATCAATCACGCTATCACCGCAAGTGTGTGAGCAATCACTGTCGGTAGTTGAGTCACATCCAGAGGGACAGCAACCGTCACCGTTCGTACAGGTGTCGATTTCGTGGTAAACACAGGTCATATCAGGAATCGTATCACATGAAATGCTGCTTACCCAACACGCAGCCAGCTGGGGGCAGCCGGCGAACTCATATGCGCCAATATCTGCTGCACCGGCACAGTCGGTGCCGCCGGATCCGCAACCTGGACGAGAAGGGACATCCATTCGAATCACACCGAGAACATCGGTTAGTGGTGAAACGGCGTCATTTGCATTGTCAATCGCTGGAGAACATGGGGACAAATCAAATTCTCCGGCATCAGGATTCGTCAGCAATGGATCATCGGAGGAATTGCCATCTCCGCAATCAGCATTGTTTATCGCAGAGCAATCGTTCTCTACAATACTATACGAAATAGAGGGAGGACTGGTAGTCGTTTGGTTAAATACCTGCTGATCGCTATCACCCGTATTTCCCCAAATGATACTGTTGGCAATTTCCACTGTCGCGTTGATTATGAACACGCCAGCCCCTTGCAGTGCCTGATTTTTAGAAATTGTACAGTTATGTATAGTCGTTTCGCTGCTATTTATTAATATGCCACCACCGGTTGAATCAGTTGCTACATTTCCGGTAATCAGGCAGTTGGTTATCATGGAAGATAGCCCCTCCAGATAAATACCTGCGCCACCACGGGTGGCCATGTTATTTTGTACGATAAGGTTGGAAAGAACCACATTTGCACTGAAAGAATAAATGCCTGCGCCAACGTTATAAGGAGAATTATAACCAGGATCTGCATTTCCTCCAGAAATTGTAAAACCATCTAAAACGGTCGACTCATCCAGAGCTGTACTGTCTCCCAAGCTAACCACATGTAACAGATTATCGGCATTGTTGATAAAATCGATTCTGTCGTTTCCAGCGAGATCGCCGCTTAGAATGGTTTCATTTTGAGCGAGTTCTCTCTGATTCAGTTGGGTTTCTGTTCCGTTGAATCCGCCGTACACCTGAAGTCCAGCGCTGATATCGAATCCCTCAAAACGATTTCCACCATTGTTGGGAATATATGTGCCCGCAGCCACCCAAACAACACATCCTTCCGCCTTCGCAGCAACCAACCCTTCTTCCACCCATTCGAAGGCCGTCTCCCATGTCAGACCGTCACGTGTATCCTTGTCCGCACGGTCCACGTATCGAACACATTGGTTGCATCCTTCCCCTGTCCACCCACTCTGACATTCGCAGTCAGATCCATCCTCAGATAATGTGCGGCCGCTGTCGCACTCCCAAACGCAATTCGCAGGTATACTCCAACCTCCTTCGTCAGAGTACGTAATAGCTACATAAGGGTTGCTCAAATGCGAGTTCGGGAGCACTTTTGTAGTCCCACAAGCAACCTCCTTTCTATGGATACAGTCATTGCCTTCTTTAATATAGTTAGGCGCACATTGACAATTGAAGGAGCCATCAATATTTTCGCAGTTCTCTGTTACATCGTTGCAGGTATCTATACCGGCCACACATTCGTCAACATCGACGCATCCAAACCCATCTGCGTCAATTGTCCATCCAGTGCCACACGCACAAGTGTAGGCTCCCAGTGTGTTTTGGCAATGTTGCTCGCATCCGTGTACGTTCAACGTACATTCGTCAATGTCGTCACAACTGCGACCGTCCGAGTTCAGAGTAAAACCGGAATTGCATTCGCATTCGAATCCACCATCCCGATTGATACAAACCTGTGCACAGGGAGCGGGGCTCGAAAGGCATTCATTGACGTCTTTGCAGTCATCTCCGTCCTCCTGATATCCTGAGTTGCAGACGCAGCGAATATCATCGTCTTTCTCCTGGCATGTCGCATTCTCCCCGCAGCTATCTATCAGGCAAACAGGTGGTTGCGAGGTATCCGAGTCTAAATCGGTGTCCGAATCTGAGTCAGTGTCCGAATCTGAGTCAGTGTCCGAATCTGAGTCAGTATCCGAATCTGAGTCAGTGTCCGAATCTGAGTCAGTGTCCGAATCTGAGTCAGTGTCCGAATCTGAATCGGTGTCCGAATCTGAGTCAGTGTCCGAATCTGAGTCAGTGTCCGAATCTGAGTCAGTGTCTGAATCTGAGTCAGTGTCCGAATCTGAGTCAGTGTCCGAATCTGAATCGGTGCCCGAATCAGCAACACTGTCGCTGTTTTCAGAACCTGGACTCTTTTTTTTGCTACACACCGAGAGCAAACAAAACAACATACAAAACACAATTAAAATTCTCATTGACTTCTCCAAAATGTGAAATGTGAAATGCAACTAATTTTTGAAACAGAGGTAAAACCGAAGCCATCTCCGCTTTAAACTCCATATTTGCGCAATCACCAATTTCCATCCGTGGTTGTCCAAATTTGAGTTAATAAAGTTGAAAATATCATCTATCCAAAGCAAGGTGCATCAAAAAATGTAATTATTATTCATCTTCATTGTTTTTTTTTACTTTAGATTCAACAAGACGTCTAACGATACACCTGTTTAAAATCCTTGTATCCCCCCTAAATTGCATAATCCGTTTCAGTCACATTTACCGCAGTACTAAAATTCGTCTTTAGGTTATGAACCACGGAGAGCGCCTTTTACACTTTATACCCGCACGGTTGCACCTCTTTCCCTGTGGCTTGGCTACAGGGTCGCTTTCGAGTGAGCTTTTGTGTTTGACAGCGGCGTATGTGAACCCCTCGACCGTTTTCCATCAAGACTTCTTTAGCTCTAAACACCTGAAAGTGATATTGAATTGCCACGCCCACGTTTAAACCGGACGCTGTCGACGGGGAGTTTCCAGCGGCAAACATGTACCGCTCTCCAAGGCTTTTCTCTTGCACATACAGTATCGGCCGACTAATTTGGGCCCATGACCCAGATCCGCTCAAATCGCCCTCATTTTTTTCAACTCACATATGACGAGTTCGCGGCGTTTGGGCACCAGCACCAGCTTAATCCAGCCGCATTGGCAGAGATTTTTAAAAACTACTACAAGCATGGTCTCACCGAACCTCGATGGCACAAGGTGGCCAAACCTGCACGGCGATTGATGGAACAGAAGTTGTCCTTTTTTCTTCCGGCGCCAGCACGTGTTCATCAGGCCGGGGATTCAACAGTGAAGTTTTTATTCTCGCTCGAAGACGGACAATGCATCGAAGCGGTTCTTATTCCCTTTCAAAAGAAATATTCGTTGTGTCTTTCAAGTCAGGTAGGGTGCGCCATGGGATGCGACTTTTGTCATACCGGCACACAGGGTTTTAGTCGTCATCTCACCACCGGTGAAATGGTGGGGCAATACGTGCGCGCCAAACAGTGGCTCATGGAGCATCGCCCTAAGGATGCGCGAATATTAAATGTGGTGTTTATGGGACAGGGCGAACCGCTCCATAATTTTGATGAAGTCAAACGCGCAGTGGAAATTTTGCTCACCCATCGGGGCGCCAGTCTGGCCGAATATAAAATCACTGTGTCCACCTGCGGCTACATGCCCGGCCTTGCCAGGTGGAAAAAGGAGATGCCAAACGTGAACATCGCCCTGTCGCTGCATGCCCCGGACGACATTCGCCGCACTCAACTCATTCCCGTCAATAAAGTGTATCCGCTGTCCAGCATTCTCAACGAACTCGATACCATCCCCATGGGTCCCAAACGATACATTACGTTCGAATACCTGCTGATTGCCAATTTCAACGATAGTGAAAGCGATGCCACAACCGTCGGTCATCTGCTTAAACGCCGTCCCGCCATCCTCAATATTATTCCCTTCAACCCATATCCCGGCGCCAAATACCAACGCCCCAGTGATGCCCAAACAACCCGTTTCGCCTCTCTTGTATCCAATTTCGGTTTTCCAGTAACCGTCCGCGCCCCCAAAGGAGCCGACATTTTCGCGGCCTGCGGCCAACTGAAAAGTCAGTTGTACAGCGCCGGCAATTGAATCAGTCGACCGCTGCAAGTTTTTTTTCATAGATGATTTTGGCATCTCCCGGCGCATAGAAATCTTCAAGGACCGCTGCTTCCGTATACCCGCAGCGTCGATAAAACGCCCGTGTGGATTCGTATTGTGACCGTCCCGAAGTTTCAGCATATAATCTTCGACCGCCCATCCTCAAAACAATCTCTTCGGTTTTGCCATTGAGCAGCCGCCCTGTGCCCTGACCGCGTTCCTCGTCACGGAGCGCTATCCAGTACAAATCAAAGCTGGACTGGGTTGCCGGAATGGGGCCAAAGCAGGTATACCCAACCACTTTGTCCGCCCGCAGTGCAAATAAAAAATGATAGCCGCTGGCAGCTCCTTTGTCCAGACGCTCCTCAACCAGTTCACGGGCGATTGCAATTTCGTCGGCAGAAAAAAAGCCAGTGCTGCGGACAATCGCCTCAACCTGTTGCGCATCCTGCGCAAACACCACTTCCCGAAGCCTGATATCCGATTTGGTCACCGTACCATCCTTTTATATATGTGGATCTTTGGCTGCCCCTGTGTGATAGCCGGCCCACAGTCCCTTGAAAAAATGACGGGCATTCCCCCCAAGTGACCGGGCGAGATAACCGCCTTCCTGAACTACAACCGTCGGTATTTCCATGGCGCCGATAATCTCACCGTTCATTTCAAAATCCTCGGACCGCAAACTCCAGGTGCCAGTGGGATCTCCTTTGGCTGTATCCAATCCCAGCGCCACCACCAGAAACACCGGCTTAAATTTCATAATTTTTTTTACCGCCTTCACCAGCGTCTGGCGATAGCTGTCGCCGTCAATGTGTTCCGGAAGTGGAAAGTTGACATTATATCCAACGCCGCCGCCTTCGCCGTTTTCATCGGAGAACCCACTGAAATAAGGATATGCAAATTTGGGATGGCCATGAATGGAGATGGTCAACACATCACTTCTTGAATAGAAGATGTTCTGTTGGCCATTGCCATGATGATAATCAATATCCAGTATCGCCACCCTGCCCCGGATGCTTAGATAATTCGCGGCTATCGCCGCAGAATTGAAATAGCAAAATCCGCCAAAAACCCTATGTTCCGCATGATGTCCAGGTGGCCGAACCAATGCGTACGCCAAATCCGCGCCTTTCAGTAGGCGGGAGGCGCATGTCAAAGTGCAATCCACAGCGCGCTTGGCCGCGATATATGCGTTGTGATTAATAGGCGTAAATGTATCGATACAGTAATACCCGGCGCGAATGGGCAGCTCCGTGGGCGGTCGTTTGCCGTTGCGAATAGGAAACACATACGGATAAATCGATTTGGACGTCGGAACGTTTTGAGACACCTTTTTAAGGTATTTGACATATTCGGTATGGTGAACTTTCCGTATGTTTGATTCACTGAATTGGTGAACAGGGACGGGCTGAAAAATATTCATCGGCAGAATCTGCTTTAAAATGGAATTGATTCTGACGGGTGATTCAACGTATCCCCGCTCCCGGATGTGATGAATATCGTGCCTGTCGTTTACCACCAGCACGATTCGATTCTCACGGGAAATCCCTTTGACCTTCTCAATGGAGACTTCTTTCACGTATTTGGGGGGGCGAAGCTGAACGGGATCTTCCACAACGGAATTGATGACTTTCTGATTGTATTCAGGCGTGCAAATATCGCTGTACTTTCGCTCCAGAATCGCACCGATAATCCCCCGCAGTTGCCTTTTTCCAAGAGGCTTGTCATATCCAAGGTCGTCAAACATCAAATGAGGGGGGCAAATATCTGTTTCGAAAACCGGCGTCTCATAGGCCGTGTTGATAATTGGTCGAGCCCCATATGTTTCGTAGAACTTCAGCCTTGCGGCATTTTGTTTGAGTATGGACTTATCTTTGCAACGGGTCAGCACATCCGGTAGACATTCAAAAAAAAGTCCTATCACGTTTAACTGACGCGCGGTCTCCCGAATGCTTTCGTAGAGCGCTCCGCCAATTCCCCGTCCGGTGCGCCCCTTCCCCGTTGAAATAAAATCCAGGTACGCGAATTTCAAATCCGGGGCATGGTGCACAATTGCAAACCCCTTGACATTGCCCTGCGTGTCATCTGCGATGAACAGAATCGACTTCAATTGATATTTCACAGGATTGCGCAGCTGCTCTGAAATGGTATTGATTTTGTCTTCGGACAGCGACTCGAACTGCTGTTTCAGAATCGTTTGAATCTCTTTAACAATCTGCCTGTTCTGTTTTGAGTAGTCGTCGTGAATTCGCCGGATTCTAAACATAGCAACATCGCTTTCCCTACATATTCAAACCGCGCACATCCATTAGAATTCTCTGAACCATCTCTACATAACCAATTTTCGCCTCATTGCAGGCGGCGACAAAACCACTGTCCGGGGAGATGCAGGGGTTGGCGTTTATTTCAAGCACTTCCGGCTGCCCATTGGCGCGCACTCTGAAATCCACTCGGGCATACCCCCGAAGATTAAACGTTTGCCAGCAATCCAAAGAGATTTCAGTCATTGCCGAAACGAGCGCTTTGTCCTTTTCAGTTTTTTGAAACCGACGAACCGTATGCTGCGCTTCAAAGGATTGCTCATCCCACTTGGCCCGATACCCCACCATTCTGGGCAGTTCTTTGGGAAAGTTTAAAAACTGTATTTCCGCGTGGGGCATCACCTCTGGTCCCTGCGGCGACGCCAGAATGGAAATATTGAACTCGCGTCCATCCACAAACTCTTCAACAAACAATTCATCGATATTGCCGGAATATTCGTTCATGCGTTGCTTTAACGTCGTCAAATCGTGACAAACCGAATCACTGTCCAGCCCCACCGACGCATCCTCAAAGATGGGCTTGACAATACAGGGGAAGGGAAATGCTTCCGGTTCTTTAAGAATGTTGTCAATTGTTGTCCAGCGGGGGGTTGGCAGCCCCATATGCATCAACCGTTCTTTGGTAAGCACTTTACTGGTCGTTACAAAAATTTCACTGGTTCCTGCGCCGGTGTATGGAATACGAAGATGATCCAGAACCGCTGGCGCGAAGGTGATAAATCGCCCTGTGGATTCAACGGATTCAAAAAGATTGAACGCGCAATACGGATTCAGCTCTTTCAAGCGACTGGCGGTTTCTTCGAGATTTAGCGTCACCGCCAATGGTACCGGCAAAAAATCAAGGGAGTCCAGCGCATTCGATACCGCATCGACTTGCGCCAATACATCCAGCTCGTCCGGAGAACTGCTGTTGTCCACACTGTTATGCACAATGACAACTGTCTTTGGCGTATACATCTTTGTCCGCTTCCGGCCTCTTAACCCGCGTAAGGGCACTGTCCACAATCTGCTGAATCAACTGATGATACGTTATACCATGAAAATCGCAAATAATGGGAAGGTCAGAGTAGTTGGGCCGTATGCCTGCCAGCGGATTGATTTCAATCACGTTTGGAACGCCGTTTTCATCCGAACGAATGTCCACGCGGCCACCGTCGCGGCAGTTGAGACCTCTCCATGCATCAAGCGCCGTTTGTGTCGCCAGTTGCGCTTCAGGGTCATCCACCGGTTGATATGTGACCTTGCCCTTCCAGTTTTCCTTGTTCTCAAAGGAATAGGCAAACTTCTCGGCATTGTCGCCAAGGACGATTTCGATTACGCCAACGGACTTTGCGTTTTCGCCGGTGCCGGTGATGCCAACTGTAAATTCACGCCCTGGCAGATAGGTTTCAAGGAGCACCGGCTGTTTGTAAATGTTCAGCAAGTCCGCGCAAACCGACTTTAACTCCTTTGGACTGGTGATGCGCGATGCCTGGGAAACTCCTTTTCCCGTTCCTTCGGCCAACGGCTTGGCAAACAGGGGAAACGGCATGGCCACCTTTTCCAAATCCTTTAGGGAATTGATTTCAATAAAATCGGCCGTGGGAATACCCAGGTCTCGAAACACATGTTTCGCCATGCCTTTATGAAGCGTCAGCGATAACACAAACGGATCTGAAAACACATACGGAATCTGATACGCATCCAGCAATGCGGGTACCTGCCCTTCCCGGCTGATGCCATACAGTCCTTCGGCAATGTTAAAAACCAAATCCCAGCGATGCCCGCCAACAAGTCTTTGCGCCAGATTCCATATATTGCCAATGCGATCGGTTTCATATCCGAATGCCTGCAATGCCGAATCGATACTGTCAATGGTTTCTATCGCATCAAATTCGGCGGTTTCGTCGTGACTGTATCCCAGCGCGAGATAGTCATCCCGCAAATCATAGGTGATTCCAACTCGCATTGCGTTTATTTCTCCAACGAATCCTCGGAATGTATCTCAAAATCCGGGTAGCGGAAAATCTTCCCTTCAAAGTTTCGAAGAAGAAGGTGTCCATCCTCCCGCCCGGCAACAGAATCAGGAAGCAGCGGAATTTTGCCACCGCCTCCAGGGGCGTCGATAACATAGTGAGGCACGGCGTAGCCACTGGTGAAGCCTCGCAAACCAGATATGATTTCAAGACCTTTGGCCACAGGTGTTCTGAAATGGGCTGACCCGGCCACTGGATCGCACTGATACAGATAGTAGGGTTTGACGCGATTTTTAAGCAGCCCCTGATAAAGCGACTTCATTGTCTCAACGTTGTCATTAATGCCCTTCAGCAACACGGTCTGACTTCCCAGCGGAATACCCGCATTGGCGAGTCTGGCACAGGCGTCGGCGACTTCCGGCGTCAATTCGTCCGGATGTGTAAAATGAATACTCATCCAGACCGGATGGTGTTTCTTTATCACCCGCAGCAGTCCTGACGTGATGCGCTGAGGCAGTACCACCGGCGATTTGGTACCGATTCTGATGATTTCAACGTGGGGGATGGCTCTAAGATTTGAAAGCAGCCAATCCAGCTTGTCATCGTTAATTGTCAGTGGGTCGCCTCCGGAAAGCAACACGTCCCGAATCTCGCTGTGTTGGCGAATGTACGCAAGGGCGCTTTCCCATTGTTTCACATTGAATTTGTACTCCCCTCCCTTGCTGCCCACCATCCTGGACCGTGTACAATAACGGCAATACACGGGGCAAATACCGGTAACCAGAAACAGAACTCTGTCCGGGTAACGGTGCACAAGCCCAGGCACAGGCGTATCTGCGTCTTCATGCAGTGGGTCGTCCGATTCGCCCGGCGTACATGTATTCTCCTCAGTGACTTTAATCACCGTTCTGCGGATGGCCTGTGCAGGGTCATCCCTGTCTATCAGACTGGCATAGTATGGGGTTACCGAACTTGGCAGAGCCCCCTGGTGATTTTGAATGGCGTCAAATTCGTTTTGCGACAGATTTAAAATCCGGTTGAGCCCGGCCAGATCCTTTATCCGGTTTTGAAGCTGCCAATGCCAGCTGTTCCATTGCGAATCTGTCACTTCCGGATAATAAGTGGCGCGAAACATTTCCGCGCGCTGACTCATGCCCGGACGCTCAGACACCAGTCGCAGTCGACTGGAGGGCGCCTCAAACACATTTGAATTAATTGGAATTGCTTCCTCTGTGAAGCCGAGGGAATGCTGAAACATGGATTCCGTCTGGAGAGTGGGGGAATCCATAGAAAATTTGTTTAAAGCACAAACGGCCTTATGCATGGAGGGAGGCTCTTCGTTATCATTGAAAAATACTTCGTTCCCCATCTCTTTACTTTCCTGCGTCAATGTCTGTAATCCATCCAGTCCGTTTACCAGAAGGACAATTTTTCAATATCGAACCGCCAATATCATTTGCGATATTCGTACCATTTTTGATTTGCTCGACAGGGAGGCATCAATTCGCATTGTCTTGTAAAGAATGACAACCCAGCTGTGATCAATGTGTCTAAATGACACACCCAAAAAGCCACACCTGCCCCGTTAAGGGGTTGAATGCCGAATCGAATCTGTTGAAAAATGACACAAAGCGAACACATTTATGCCTGTTCACTTTTTCTGGAACAAACGAGCCCACCACTTTCGTGAAAATGGTGGCGTCAATATCCTAATATTGGCAGAACCATGGGCTCCTGATCAATACCGGCATCGGTGAGTATCAAATCCCATGTGTTTTTGCCAAATTTCTCCAAAAGCAATTTTTTAACGCAAAGACAATAACGCCTTTCACTTTTCATTCCCCCCTTTGATGAAAGTGTAGTGCCTGAGAAACACCATTTATCAAGATAGATAATGTACAGCCAACATAACGCAAAGCACTGCAGTGAATGGTGCTGTTTTGACCTGACACAGCGCTGTGGCGCCAATTGTGTGGACCCAATCAATCGAACCGATTTATTAGTAACAGCCGCTATCTGCCATGCAGGGGTTCGAGGTAAACGGTCCGGAACCGTTGCATCTGGAACCGGAACCACATTTCGCCCCCGTGTTCACACGTATATCCTCGGTGCGTCCACTGCAATCCGCAGATTCTCCACTGCAATATTGAATGGTATAACCAGTTTGGATATCCCCGTTACACCCCCCGGAACAAAATGTCTCACTCTGTGACTTTAAACAATCATTTTTCGATGACTTGAAACAAGTATCGTTTTCTTCATCACAGACATCCACGGCACAGGCTCCGGTTATACCCAGGCATGGGTCGCCCTTATGCTCGCATTCACCGTTCCCATCACAATAGTCTTCACCATTGCAGTACATATTATCATCACACGAGACGTCAGATGAACTGAAAGACCAGGCGCATTTATCCCGATCCGGGTCGCAATATTCGCAACGATTGTTCTGGTTTGAATCACCTTTCGGTATGGAAATGCCATCGATCACGCATTCTGCAGCTTGAGGTTGAACGCCATAGCATTTCCCATTCTGGTCACATTTGTCATTATAAGTACACGCGTTTCCGTCATCGCAATCTTCACTTTGTCCCCGAATGGTCCAATCATCGGTTCCGTTTTCCACATCACAGTAACGGCAGCTGTTTTCACGGTCTGTTTCCTCGTCATCATAACAGTCGCCGGCAATAAAACAGCCGCTGCAAATTGTGTCTGAATCCGAATCGGCGCCTGATTTCGTCTCGTTATCCGTTTCCGAATCCGTTTCCGAATCCGTATCCGTACCAGTATCCGTTTCTGTATTCGTACCTGTATCCGAATCTGTATCCGTACCTGTATCCGAATCTGTATCCGTACCTGTATCCGAATCTGTATCCGCGTCTGTATCTGTATCGGTATCCGCGTCGGTATCGCTATCGGTGTATTCGCCGGGAACGTCATTCGAATCAAAGGGGGAAGGATTCTCGAACTCCAGATCAGGGAAAAGCGCCTGACAGGCCAGAGTGCTTAAACCTGCAGTCGCGATTACAGCCATTAATTGTATGCGGTGCAACATCATGTTTTTCCTTTGCGGTCATCGAATTTCATTGGGAATTCCACATATCGGCAATCCCAGGCAGTTAAAAAAGTTAAACGATAGCGTGGGTATTGCAGATATTTTGATTTGGCACAATACACAAATGTGTGGTGTATTTCGGGATTTCCCCCTTAATCAGGAAAAAGATAGTGATTAAAAGACATATTGATAATAAAATATACGGGAAACCCTCTTCGGGATCCATTGTGATGAATGGTTGAATTCAAATGATGCGTTGCATTGTAAAGGTCAGATTATGCAGCGATCGTTTAGTGACTTAATGACAGGGAGCGAACAAATGCAGATTAAAAAAATAATTTTACTGGCAGGTTGTCTGTTGTTTTTAACGCCGGCGTGCAGCAAGGACCCGTCCACACAGGCTCAGGCGAACAACAGCGACGATAATGATGACCACGGGGACTCCGATGACAAAGACAGGGATTCAAACAGGAAGGACTCTGATAAATATGGTCCGAGCAGTGACCCCATTGATGTGGTGGACCCCGATGACACCAACCATACCGGCTGCTTTTGCGACCCCGGCGACTTTGTCAAATGCGAAGTAAAGGGAATCCAGGGAATTCGGGAATGCAACGACGATTGTCAGTGGGACCCCTGTTCGGTTTCCATCAACGAAGACACCGAAACAGACGACGAGGAACCCATATTTTTACCCCCTGAGGAACACTGTCCCAAAGGATATCTGGAACTGAATATTAAAGACTTTTTCAGCGCGGACGCCACGCCCCACCTGGTCAGAGCCGGCGAAGAAGGCGGCTCGCTGCTGCCATTCGATACACTGGCGCATTCCGTTCGCGTGATGACCGATATTCAAGGGTCCATCGTATATGGAGCCAGGCCGCACCCATCCAATTGCAATTATTATCGCACCTGTATTCCCAAAGGCACCAAAGAGCTCCATCTTGAGCCCAGCAACCCCAGGACGGCGTGCGGCACAGGCAACCTCAAATCAACCCCGCTCGACATATCCGGCGTTTCCGACGGCGACTACCTCACCATGTACTACGAGGGCACGAATGAAGAGCTCACCCACGACTACTACAACGCCTACTACATCGATGAAGAACACCGGTTCTCCTTTTCCCAGGAACCGCCGGAAGTACTGGTGGAATACGGCCCTCTTGAGGAAGCGCCATCCTGTGTGGACACCAGTGATTTTGTAACCGTTCACTTTCGCTGGCCATGGGGAAACCCGGATACCAACGGCTTTGCCGGTACCGGATGCGAGCAGGACCAGGCTGGCATTAACACCAGCGGCGAGGTTGGCGAAAGAGAATATCCTTCATCACTCATGGTCGCCCTGGATACCTGTCCCAATGCGGTGGCCGTACTGGAACGCAGTGACGGTTTTTGCCCGTGGTATACGGTTTTGATTCCCAAAGCCGACTGGACCCCAGGCAACAGCATGCAGTTCAAGTATGACAACGAATCCGGATTGATTGTCAATTCCATGGACATTCCAGACGAGGAGGGCGATGAGTTTTGGGTGGTATACGAAGGTCCCAAAGACGATGCCATCAGCGAGCAGGGCACCCCTTGCAACAATTTCAGTTACCGGCAAACCATGTATCATATTTATACCGCCAACCTGGGGCCCAACTATCCCGGGTGCGGCGGCGCCGAGCCCCCCGACGACTGTGCCGACGTGAAACCCATTGGTTCGTCGGTGGTGCACTTCAGGTATCTGTGGGCCGGGCGAAAAACGTTCACCTACTTCCCCAAAGACGAATTCATGCCCAGCAGCATCTTTTTGCAGGTCAACCAGACCGAATACCCCTGTGTGCAGGAAGGCGGCAGTCCCTGGTTCCGTTGTCCCATCCCCAACGATGAGTTTTACGAAGGGGCCACATGGCGCGCGGTGGATAAAAACCACAGCCCCGAGTGGAACACCGTGGGAGAGGAACCCAGCTTCCCCGCCAAACCCGGCGCCGCCTGGATTCGCTGGTGGGATGGCAAACCCGACATCAACTCCCAGTCCGAATACGCGGTGACAGACTATTATCCTGACGGCGTGGAATGGGCCAAAGCGGGCTCCTGGGGCGACGATTTCTGCTTCACCAAAGACGACAGCGGACAAACCACGCGCCCGCCCATTGTCACCGAAGGGTATTTCCCCTGGGATGAAACCCGTTACGCCTATCCCAACGGTCAGTCCATTGCCAAGTGGTACGACCGCCATTGGGCGATTCAGGATTTGCTCAATTACTTTGTGTGGGAGCGCTACCAGCTGTGGAAGGAAAAATACGTCCGCTATGACGACGATGCCTGTGGCGAAGGCACTGCCCGGGTGGATTCGTCAGACTCGGTATCGCCAACGGTGAGCGAAGGAATGGGCTACGGCATGGCCATTACCGCCGCCATCGGCGACAAAACCCTGTTTGATAAACTGTGGCGTTTTGTAAATCACTTTTTAACTCAGACTGCCGACAAATACTGCGGCGGCCTCGCGGGCTGGAACTGGCAAGGCCCGCAAGATTGTCAGCCCTACGGCGTGCCCTGGGATGTGGAGAGGGGAGAGAAAGGTCAGGACAGCGCGTTCGACGGCGATGTGGATATTGCCATGGGTCTGGTGCATGCCGCCTGGCAATGGGAAGAATACACCGAAGATACCGTGGACTGGCTGCTCAAAATGGAATGCGAGATCAACGACAAATACGGCGACGGCTGGTACTATCCCACGCCAGGAGACACGTGGGACAAAAACTGCGGCAATTATCCCGGCGAGCCCTGTGACTATACTCCTGGAACGAATGGCAACGTGAACATGTCATATTATCCGCCGGGCTATTTCCGGGCGTTTGGGGAATTCCTCATGGCCAATATGGATCCCAAAAAGTATTCCGCAAGCGAACGACGAAGTCACCGGGATTTCTGGTACAAAACCGCCGAAACCGTGTGGGAAATGACCGAACGCTGTTATGACCAGGACGATGTGCACCCTGCCCTCTCGCAGGACTTCGGTTTCTACGAAACCCCCTGCAGCCGCCCCACCGACAACTACAACTGGTCGCGGGCTCTGTGGCGTCTGGGCGTGGATGCCTCCTGGTATGGCGAGGATGAGGGCTTCAATTCCACCCATGGGAAGTCATCATATCACTACGATGGCAAAAGTCAGGTTCAGGCTAAAATGGACCTGATTCAAAATTTCTACGCTCACGAATTCCCGGTGGACAACCCGGTTGAACCCAACGCCAACCGCTTCAGCACCATCTGCCGCTTCCTCACCCCCAACGGCGAGGCCGGACTGGAAATGGACGGCGGCATGCAACCGTGTGACCCCGCATACGATCACAACTCCTACTTCGTGGGCACCGCCATGACATCGTTTGTGTCCTTCTACGACAACGACGGTAAAACCACCACCGACATCCGCAAAGAAGCCCTCGAAGAAGCCATCTCCGTCAACATCGAAGATGACAACTACTACCAGGAATCCATTGGGGTGCTGACATCGCTGTTTATTACAGGCAACTATCCCAAACCCTACTCCCCACTGTCGATTAACGTGGAACTGGAGTAGTTGAATTCAAAGATCAAAACCTGTCAATCCGCCGTCGCTCACGAAGCGGGCGAAACGCGTTGTCGTTCTCAAATATTCTAAAAATACACTGCCATCGCCCGCTTCTTCACCTCCAGGTCTTTGGGCCACGGACAAGTTCGTCAGAATCCGCGATGGGTATATTGGGCATCTCAATTGCAACGGGACTATAACTCCAATTTCTGATGCAATTTTCAATTGAGAAATGCTACCTTTAATCCTGTGAATTTAAACCGAATAAAAGCTGGGCAATTTCGCTGCACAATCCGAACAGCCAACGTGGCTTCTATTCTTCCTTACTTACATTCAACCAAAGGACTGGACACTGTTATGCGGATATCTTTTGCGGTTTCAATCCGATTGATTGCGGGAATGATCGTTTTTGGGGCAATGGCCTGTTCACAGGAATCTTCAGGCAATATGTGCACCGATGGGCAGCATCGAAAGTGTCAGTGTGGCACGCTGGGGGCTCAGGGAGTCCAGCGCTGCGCAGCGGACAACTCACAGTGGGAACCGTGTGAATGTGAAATGGAAACAGATACCGCAACGTTCGCAGAACCTCAGTCTGGCAGCGACACTGCAACAGCGGTTATTTCCACGGATACCGGTTCGGCGCCACTCGTCAGCACGGACTCGGGACAGTCAATCGAGTCTGGTACGGAAACCGTCCTGGAAACAGGCACTGGAACGGATACTATCGATTATACGGAGACGGATTCTCAAACCCATTCAGTACCAGATACCGATACGGGAACCGGAACAGACACGATGTTACTCACCGACAGCGACACCACCTGCAATGGCAGTATCTGCGATGCCAACGCCATTTGTGCCGACAATGCCGGAACCTTTAAATGTGTCTGCAACGACGGATGGATGGGCTCAGGGGTGGAATGTTCAAATGTGGACGAATGCACAGCAGGGCTTTCACAATGCGATACCGAACACGGAGTTTGTGTGGACACCGAGGGCGGATACTATTGCACATGTGAGGACGGCTGGGCGCTTTCGCTGGACGGCAAAACCTGCGTCGACCATTTTGTCGCAGCGGAAATATCAGCGGGGTATGACCATGCCTGCGCAATGACGCCGGAGCGATATGTGGTGTGTTGGGGAGCCACTGGCTGGAATCCGGACAAAGTACTGAAGGATGCGCGTTACGCGGTATTTGGAAACGGGGAATATCACGCGATGGCCATATCAGAGACGGGCAAGGTTGTGCCGTTCATCGGCCGATCGGCAGCGGACTACTACGAAACCAATTCCCCCCCACATCCCGAAACGGTTGTGCAAATCAGTGGTGGGCAACGGTACACCTGCGTGCTTCGCATTGATCAGAGCGTGTATTGCTGGGGCAGACCCGATGACGTTGGTATTGAGGATTGGCCAGATGAGAAGTTCGTGCAGATTTCGTCGGGTATCAACCACGTATGTGGCATTAAAACCGATGGGAAAGTGGTATGCTGGGGATCAAATTCCGATGGACAGTGCGATGCACCCGATGACACATTCATTCAGATTGACGCCAGTATGAATGTCACCCAGCCACACACGTGTGGCGTCACCAGCGAAAACAAGGTGAAATGCTGGGGGAATGCCGCCTATGGAAAACTGGATGCGCCGGATATTGAGTTTAAATATATAGATGCCGGTCCCCATGAATCCTGCGGGATAAAGATGGACGACACCGTTTTGTGCTGGGGCGAAACGATGTCCGTGCCGGCGCCGGACGGGAAGTTCCTGTCATTGGCATCCACTGCAAGTTTTATCTATGGCATTGCTGAAGATGGACATATCACGATGTGGAGACGCGAAATACTGGCAACAGCAGTGCCACCTGTAACCCCCCTGTGATTCAACGAACTGAGAAGATTCCTCCTGCTCAACACTGGGTTAGTCAATTTGACTCAGATTAATAAACCGCTGAAACGGATGTGGTCAGCATTGGCCACAACTCCAAACCGAGTTTCTCGTTGTCGGGTTTTCCAGTATCGAATTGGGTTTTCCCATCGCTCCATGTGTAGGATTCGTTCAGCAGGAATTGAACCGACCAGGCGATTGCGACTTCTTTACGGGCAGCGGGAAACACGGAGAATTCAATTTTCTGTCCGATAACTGCGCCTTTGCGGGTGCGGTTGTAATTGTCAAAGTTGTAGGTTCTGCCATCTACCGTCAGCTTTCGGTTTTCATCGCGTCAGGTTCTGACTATCATCTGCTTTGTGTCAGTGATTGATATGTTCCAATCTAAAATATACCAAATGTCGGAATAAAACAATCCTGCGGTTAGCTCCCAGAGAGTCAGGTTGCGGGGAATTGCGCCCCATCCATAAATCCCTTCCCCGTTTTTGCCGGCAATGTGAACTGTACATATCGTGCATGTGACAGATTCGGAACATAACCCTGACAGGGAAACGGTTTAAATGGTCATGTTCATCCGCCCGGGTGCGAACTCGGAGGTTGAGTATGCTTCAGATATATCGATACTGGATAATGACGGTGATTGTGGGAGGCAGGCTTATTATCTCGGGACGCACGGTTGTGCAAACAACGAGCGGCCAGGATACCGAAACAACAGGCGAAACGGATGCAAGCGACGATACCGGCCGCAACGGCGACGCGGACAGCGATAGTGACACGGACAGCGGCTCCGATGCGGATACCGACTCAGATACCGATGGTGATGGCGATGGCGATGGCGATGGCGATGGCGATGGCGATGGCGATGGCGATGGCGATGGCGATGGCGATGGC
>JAFGQN010000101.1 GCA_016935665.1 Deltaproteobacteria bacterium
AAAGTATGGCAACGGGTTGAGCATCGCAATGCAGGCGAACCTGAGTTTCTTCAGGCGGTAAAGGAAGTGTTTGATTCTCTCTCCCGAGTGTTTGACAGAAACCCCCGCTACGAAAAGGAAAACATTCTTGAGCGCATTGTTGAACCTGAAAGACAAATCATTTTTAGAGTGCCCTGGATAGATGACAAGGGAAACATGCAGGTCAATAGAGGTTTCCGGTTCGAATTCAATAGCGCGCTTGGACCTTATAAAGGTGGTCTGCGTTTTCACCCGACTGTCAATCAGAGTATTTTAAAATTTCTTGCATTTGAACAGATCTTTAAAAATTCCTTAACAACCCTTGCAATGGGAGGCGGTAAAGGGGGTTCCGACTTTGACCCCAAAGGTAAGTCTGACATGGAAGTGATGCGTTTCTGCCAGTCATTTATGACGGAACTATCCCGACATATTGGGGCGGATACAGATGTCCCGGCTGGAGATATTGGTGTTGGTGCGCGCGAGATTGGATACATGTTTGGACAATACAAACGGCTTAGAAATGAGTTCACTGGCGTTCTTACTGGAAAACGTCTTGAATGGGGCGGCTCCCTTATCCGACCGGAAGCAACCGGCTATGGCTCCGTTTACTTTGCAGAGGAGATGCTTAAGGTGAAGAAGCAGACATTGGAAGGCTGCGTCTGCACCGTTTCCGGTTCTGGAAATGTTGCGCAATACACCGTTGAAAAGCTGTTGGCCATGGGAGCCAAACCCGTTACCCTCTCTGACTCGGGTGGAACGATATATGATCCGGATGGCATCAGTGCTGAAAAGTTGGAATGGGTCATGGATTTGAAAAATGTTCGTCGCGGCCGTATTTCAGAATACGCAAAGGAGTTTGGTGCGAAATATATGGAGAATCAGAATCCCTGGTCCGTCGCCTGCGATTGCGCTTTCCCAAGCGCCACGCAAAATGAGATCAATGGCAATGATGCTAAAACTCTGATTAAAAATGGTTGTCGGCTTGTCAGCGAAGGCGCCAATATGCCAAGCACTCCAGACGCGGTGGATGTATTTGTGGGTGAAAAAATCATGTATGGACCAGGTAAAGCCGCCAACGCCGGAGGTGTCGCCACTTCCGGACTTGAGATGAGTCAAAACTCCATGCGACTAAGCTGGGAAAGAGACGAAGTGGATGCCAGATTACGCCAGATTATGACCAATATTCACAGTGCAGCGTATAACGCATCTGTTGAATACGGAGAGTCCGGTAATTATGTGCTTGGAGCCAATATCGCAGGCTTTATAAAAGTGGCAAATTCAATGCTGGACCAGGGGTTGGTGTAAGCTTCCCGCCTTTATGCAACACAATCTGTTCCGTTAATCTGACATGAACCACCAGTGTATTGAAGAATTTCGATTTCCACATCGTTGGGATCCTTGCATATAAAGCAGTACGTGCGGTCCGGACCAAACTTGATGTCGCTAACCGGAGCACCGGACGCCAGAACCTTTTGGTGGCAACTATCCAAATCACGACTTTCAAATGAAATATGCCTGTATGCGCCACCAGGCCCAAGTGGCGCGTTTTCTTCAAGTATCACTTCGATGAAATTGCCTTCCGACATGCGTAAGTAGAATCCGGTGACTTCACCGCCCTTTAAAAAATTAAAGACACGCGTCATCCCAAGAACTTTACAATAGAAATTTGATGTTGCTTCTAAATCATTGGTTTGGATGCATATGTGCGCCAGTGACAGGTACATTTCTCATCTCCTTTTCAAAATGTTTTGTCGCAACGAAACAGCTGCATCCAAACCCTAGCTGAAAGCTGCCGGCTGAAACAATTGCGGCAAATCAGAAAAACGGCGGCACATATTCCGGTATAATTTCCGGAACTCATTTTGAAAAATGCGATTATTTGCAGGTCATTCTGGCTGTTGACATAATTTGAAAGCAATAAAAGCATAATAAATTCAATAAAGTCTGGTCGTACTGTGTTCGAAATCGAAGCATGGAAAATGCCTTCCAGATGAAGTGCTTATGTGAAAAAATCCGTTGTCGATGCGTCCTGATGGCGGGTTGCATCGTGTGACATGCCTGGGTAGAACGGCATCAATACGGTGATATTTATGCCGTTGATGTGGACTATTGAACTCACTTTGGCGTCAGTTTGAATTTCGATTCCAAAGATTACTGTTTGACCAGGGATTTCCAATTGACTATGAACACTTTTTCGTATCTAAAACAGTTTGCCCCCGAAAAGGGAAACATCATTAAAGGGCTCCAGGAAATACAGCAACGTGAAGGTTACCTCTCAAAGGAGGCGCTGGATCGGTGTGCGGATTTTTTCAACATTGCCCCTGCAGAAGTGGAAGGTGTCGTCACCTTCTATTCTCAATTTAAACGCGTCAAACCTGGCAGGTATCGCATTTCTGTCTGTGACGGCACCGCCTGTCATATTAAAGGAACGCCGTTAATACTGGATTGGATTTCAACAGATTTGGGGATTGGTGACGGTGAAACAGACGCTGACGGGCTATTTTCTCTTGAGACCGTTGCATGTCTGGGATGTTGCTCTCTGGCGCCTGTCTTGTCTATAAATGGCGAAATATTTGGAAACCTGAATCGTAAAAGCACACTTCGAATTCTGAAGCGATTTAAAAAAGCGGGAGTCAGCAATGCGGATTAACGAAATACGGGTAGGTGTCAGTTCCTGTGGTTTGGCTGCCGGCGCCCAGGATGTGCTAAACCGCTTGAAAGAAAGAACGGATGTACCTGTGCTCGGCGTCGGCTGTATCGGTCATTGTTACGCTGAACCATTGGTGGAGGTATTGACAGACGCCGGGGCATTGATGTTTGGAAATATTCAGGCCAAAACAAAGGACATTGACGCGTTGTTGTCGTTGAGTCCCGAAAAGCAATTGCATAACCGCAGTGAACGCACAGACAAAGAAAATCTGCGGATAACGGGGATGATTGGAAAGTCCGAGCCGGTTGATATCGATGCGTACATTTCGTTTGGCGGATTTGATGGTCTGAAAAAAGCATTAACCCGGAGTCCTCAGTCTGTGGTTGATGAAGTCAAGCAGTCTCAATTGCGCGGACGTGGCGGCGGGGGATTTACGACTGGCGTGAAGTGGTCGTTGCTGGCCGCAAAAGCGTCAAACGAAAAGGTGATTATCTGCAATGCGGATGAGGGGGATCCCGGCGCTTTCATGGACCGTTCGCTGATGGAGTCTTTACCCTATCAGGTGCTGGAAGGCATGCTTATTGCTGCGCATGCCACAGGAGCCACGAGTCTGTATATTTACTGCAGAGCCGAGTACCCGCTGGCGATTCGAAATATCAGAACTGCAATAGACCAATTACGCCAGCGAAAGTTAAATGTGATTGGGAACAAAGTCCTTGATATTGAGGTAAAGGAAGGGGCAGGCGCATTTGTATGCGGCGAGGAAACCGCGCTGATACATTCTCTTGAAGGCAAAAGGGGAATGCCGCGATTTCGGCCGCCATACCCCACCGATAGTGGATATCATGGCCTGCCAAGTATGATTTCCAATGTGGAAACGTTTGCCAACGTGCCGGTAATTCTGAGAGATGGCGCTACGTCATTTTCCTCCATCGGAACAAAGGGCGGACGGGGAACAAAGCTGTTTGCCCTGGCCGGAGATGTTAAATATCCAGGTCTTGTCGAAGTGCCAATGGGAATAACGCTCGGTGAAATTATTTACGAGATTGGCGGAGCCGAGCCAGGTTCTGTAAAAGCGGTCCAAACCGGCGGTCCTTCCGGTGGATGCATCCCGGCGTCGTTGTTTGATACCCCGGTAGACTATGATTCCTTAAACTCCCTTGGCGCTATTATGGGGTCTGGAGGATTAATTGTTATCGGAAATAACCGCTGTATGGTTGAAACAGCGCGCTATTTTCTTGATTTCACGCATCGGGAATCCTGTGGCAAATGCACTTTCTGCCGTATCGGCGCCAAGCGAATGTTTGAAACGCTTGAACGGATAACGGCTGGTCATGGTGTGATGGATGACATTGAATTCCTTGAGGATATGGGGAAAAAAGTAAAAGCCGGTTCCCTGTGCGGGCTTGGGGCCACTGCGCCGAATCCGGTCCTTGCCACGTTGCGATATTTCAGGTCGGAGTTTGAGGCCCATGTGGTAGAACGGCAATGTCCGGCACTCGAGTGCGCCGCCCTGTGTGATGTGATAATCAATAAGGCGCAATGCACAGAATGCAAACTATGCCTGAAAAACTGCGCACTCAATGCGATTAGTGAAGATTATGTCGTTGATAATGATATCTGTACGCGCTGTAACAGCTGTATCGAATCCTGTGCACAGGATGCAATTGCACGAGTCACAGCCGGTGAGGGGTTTCGCGGTTCTGTTGCAAAGGAGGTGGGGTGATGGATTCTGACGAAATTACATTTACTATTGACGGCAAGGCAATGACGGCGCGTGCTGGCGAAACCCTTTTACAGGTAGCTTCGAGAAATGGCATTTCCATTCCAACGCTGTGCCACGATGAGCGAGTTACCAAAACCACGTCGTGTTTCGTTTGTGTTGTCAAACATGTACAAAGCGGCAGATTTGTTCCATCCTGTGCGGCAACACCGCAGCGGGGTCAGGATTACGAATCATCTTCTCCCGCGGTATACGAGATGCGTCAGACCGCACTGAATCTGCTTTTAAGCGAACACACAGGTGATTGCGAATCCCCCTGCACCATCGCCTGTCCGGCCCATGCGCAAGTCGAAGAATACGTGCGTGCCGGACGAAAGGGAGATTTCAGGGAATCTCTTCGAATAATCAAGGAACGTATTCCACTGCCAATTTCCATCGGTCGCGTTTGTCCCAGATTCTGTGAGAAGGATTGTCGCCGTAACCTGAATGGACTGCCAGTGGCGATTAATGAATTCAAACGTTTGGCTGCGGATTTGCACTACGAAGACTACATGGAGGAATTGCCACCATTAGGCGATAAAAAAGTCGCTATTGTTGGTGCCGGTCCGGCCGGTCTTGCGATTGCATATTTTTTAAGGCGAGAAGGTATTTCTTCGTACATTTATGAGAGCATGCCAATGCCTGGAGGCATGCTTCGCTATGGCATACCCGAATACAGACTGCCCAAAGCGCTGCTGAACAAAGAGTTGGCGCACTTCGACAAAATGGGTGGAATTTCCATTTATTGCGGCACTACTCTGGGCAAGGACATTCACCTGGAAACGCTTCAGCGGGAATACGATGCTGTGGCCATTGCGATTGGTTGCTGGCAAGCGTCGTCCATGCGATGTGACGGTGAAGAATTGGCTCAGGATGGAATTGTGTGGCTGGGTAAAATCGCCCTTGATAACTGGACTGGTGAAAACCCAAAAAAAACCATTGTAATAGGTGGGGGAAACACTGCGATGGATTGTGTGAGAACAGCGATACGTCTGGGAAGTGACGAGGTCAGCTGCTTTTATCGCAGAACCGAAAACGAAATGCCCGCAGAGCAGATAGAAATCGACGAAGCACGGGAAGAAGGTGTGAACTTTGAGTTTCTTACTGCGCCGATTAGGCTGGAAAAGAAGGGGAAACTGTTAAGATTAACCTGCATTAAAATGGAACTTGGAGAGCCTGATGCGTCCGGCAGGCATAGACCCGTACCAGTAGAAGGATCTGAGTTCAGTGTGGAGGCCGATACTGTAATTGCCGCCATTGGACAAAAGACGGATGCGCCATCCGGGTTGAAAACCAATAAGTGGGGCGATATTGATGTGGACAGCGCAGACCTTTGCATGAGCGACAATATTTACTCCGCAGGCGATTGTGTTACCGGCGCCGCAACAGTGGTTGAAGCTGTCGCCGCCGGACGAAAGGTTGCAATCGCGATTGCAGACCGATTTTCCAAAAGAGTTCATGAGGAGCCGGAAACCATTAACGCATCCAGAGGGCATTGGCGCTCAATGGCCAAAGACAGTCTGGTGACGCTTAAAGAAGTGTCCGATGAAGCGCGTATGGTGTTGCAGCAAATCTCCATCGACGCACGGCGAACTACATTTGATGAAGTAACGGTTACAGCAGACAAAACGCTGGTATCCATGGAAGGCGAGCGCTGTTATGAGTGCGCCTGCACATCGCGAGACACCTGTAAACTGAAACAGCATTCCGAGACATATAGCGCGAAACCTGACGCAATTGGAGGAGAACGACTCGTATTGAATTGCGATACGCGTCATCCCGTGATCATTCATGATCGCAACAAATGCATAAAATGTGGTATCTGTATTAAAATCTGCAACGAAGTAATTGAAAAGACGTTGCTTGGATATAAAAACCGAGGCTATCTGACAGAAGTCGGAACCGCATACGACATGGCATTTCCGGCAAGTTGCGCAGAATGTATGTCCTGTGTTGAGGCATGTCCCACCGGCGCGTTGGACAGGAGACACAAACTATAGTTTGAATTTTGTCAGTAACAGGAAGGATTACAGAAACTTCTGCCGCGCGACGGGAGACCGTCTTTTGCTGAATTCAGGTACAACGGATAAAGCAATCGTCCCCGATTTTCCCGGGGGCTTTGACGAAAGAACCGCTCTGGGCATACATGACTCCATCTCTGACCACCTGATGGACTGTAAGACCGATAAGTTTCCGCGTTGCGTTTTTTTTTCGACAGTTGGCTATGCGTCGTTCTTTCTGTATCGTCCCATCACGTTAATCAATAAAGTCAAAGTGGTATAATACGCAAGCGTGTTTGGCGATGTTATGAACCATCTCCGCATCAACCCCCACTGGAGTTGAATTTCCCCTGTACTTTCAGGCAGATATTTTTTGGGGCCTCGCGTTCTGTATCATTGCGCGGGTTTGACCCCAATCAGTTTCAGTGTACGTTCATCCGGGATGCCATCGAAGTATTTGTCGATGACATCCTGAAATACAGGAATGTCTGATACTGCAGAAAAGAGCGTCATGGATGAACATAACTTGAGATCATCAGGGAAGCCCAGAATTTCGGTGGCGGTTTTGCTCTGTATGGCCATTATCATCCGGGCGCATTCATTGAGGCGCTGTCCCAGGACGGGATGTTCGAGGTATGCGAGTGCTTCTTTCAAATCGGCAATGGCATAAAAGCGAGCTGTGGGGCTATGGCCCAAACCTTGTATTTGCGGGAAGATGAACCACATCCAGTGGGACCGTTTTTCGCCTTCACGAAGTTCAGTGACCACCTGCGCGTAAGTGTCTTCCTGGGCATCAATAAAACGCTGCAATGTCATGGGGAGTCCGTTGCCAATGCTCGACGAATGGAAAGCATAGTATGTCCACCCTTTTGGAATTCGTAATTCACTTTCTGCAATTCGATTGCATAGCCCCCATTTTTAAAGTGATTGATGACGGGTTCCAGATATGGAGATGTTTGCGCGTTCAAATTTACCACCGGAAAAATACGTACCTCTGCGGCTACACGCACCATTTCAAAAATAGCATCAATATGGAATTCTTTTGAAAGCATGTCGCTGTACAGAAATAAAAAGTGCGATGACAAAGCCAAATCAAACGCGTCATTTACAAATGGCAATGCGGGCAGGGCGCCTGGAATATAGCGGCCCTCACGCTTTCCTTTGGCAAAATCATCGAGGAATCGCATCATTGCGGCCATGCGTTGTGCGCCCAGCGCTTCCACGGAGGGGATGTGCGTCCACAAAAATTTATCGCGGTTGGCGCGGGTCTGTGCCATCACCGCATCGAACGTTTCATCAATGCGTTGGCGAAGCGCGTGAGTGGAATAGCGATAAACAGGATCCACGGAAATACAGTGACCATTGTGCGCGAGACACTCACTGTTGAACGCTGCGGGGCCATCACCACACCCCAGTATCTTTTTATTTAAATCATGTGGCTCAAGCGCGAACATCTGCCCATATTCGCTGTAACTTCTACCCCAGGGGACGATGCTTTCGTAACTGATTGACATGATTTTGCTTTTCGAAGAGATTTTAATCGCGTTGTTTTATGGGCAATGTACACGTCTGAAGCCCCGCATTCCATTTTTTTGCTGATTATCTGGCCACTTCCAAAATGGTGATGCGTTTTTTAATGGCTTTGGCATGAACGGAGTCAGGGGCGTTCCGGGATTACTGAGGTACGCATCGAAATGACGCAATGCCCCTTGTGCGTTACCAAATTTTAAACGAAGATTTCCTGCTGCCATATGCGCATTTTGCGCGTCGCTGTGATGGGGATATTTTTCGGTGATTTCCTCATAAATTTTAAGTGCGTTTGCGAATTCGAGTTGTCAACAAGGGGCATGTCCACGGATGAGCCGTAGATGGGCGATTGAATGTTCCCTGAATTGGACGAGGCGGCAAAGATGTGTATCGCGAAAAAGAGACCAACGCCCACAAACAGCATGGCGGCTGCCACCACGGCAATGGAACGCCAGGTGGTGGACTGTAGGCGTGTTCTGTTTCGGGTTTTGGATGTATCAATTTGGGGACGAGATAATCGGACAGCCCTTTCCACATACCGGTGCAACGCGAGTTCATCCACCGTGTCGTCGTTGTCATCCGACAAAAGCACGCGCAACGAAAGGTCCCATTTGCACGATTGACAATTCGATATGTGCGCGTCGATTAGAGCGACTTCAGGCGATGATTGCGCCCCCTGGAAACTATGTGCGTGATTCGATTTTTCTTCGACGTACGATTTTGTCGATGTGTTTGGAAGCCGTGTACAGTGTGACTCTGTCTATCCAGTACGAAAACGAGCTCTGCCTCTGGAATTCTGAGAGGGAGCGCGCCACTTCTATCAGCGCATTCTGGACGACATCTTCGCGTTCCGACTCACTGGCACACAAATATTTGGCGGTACGGTGAATGCGTCTGGCGGCGGTTTGCAGCACTTCTCGCAACGCACGTGCATCTCCTGCCAGAGCCGCATTGAGGATGTCGGACTCAGAATGTTCGTTCTTGGATATAACCGGGTTCAATGGCAGCATTTTCCAATCTTTCAAACTGTGAGTACAGATGTGTCTCAAAAATGGACATAAAAGAAAGAAAAAAAATGCAAGGTATGGGACCGACCCGTGGGGGCAATCCACAGGGGCGCCCTGGTGAAGTGTCCCTCTTGGAACAGCCCCCTCTGCAGTCCAGTCAGCAGGAGCGGCTGAATCAGCCAGGGGTCGTGGAGGGTGTACGTATTGGGGCCCACTCGAATACGAAAAATTGTTTTTTTAAGCAGCACGCGGACACCCGCCTGAAACGTGAACGACACCCGATTGCCAAACGGGATAGCGAATCCTGCAAGACCGATGAGCGCGGGCTGCACCTTCCATGTGCGTTTGGGCAGCGCGCCGGCGATGGTCGTGTCCCGTCGCACCGGATCCATTTCACATCCCACACTGGCCAGCCCCATGAATCCCTCCCACGGAAACCGCAGATGGACAGTCCACCGCAGCGGAACTTTGCGCACATTGGTGCTGACGGTATTTTTCGAAAAACGAGCGGTTTTCATTCTTGAGGCAGAAACACTCAGGGACAGTCGCTCGTGCAGTTGAACCAGAATTCCAGCGTATCCCCCTGGCAATAGGCGGCTCTCTCCAATGGATGTGGCGTCCAGTCCGGCGGCCAGATGCACTCGTCTAAAAGAAGATAGTCGTTCGTGTTCGCTGGCGGAAGAGTTTATTGCTTTGCCCGGTTGCCGCGTATTTGATTCGAGTGACATGTACGCAATTGAGTTGATGTGCGCGGGTTGGGATGGCACGTTGTCGTCATTCGTATTGGCATTGACGGATGTCGGTGTACCGGGGTTCGCAGTGTCGGCCACTTTGCGTTTGGACTGTTGCACCGCAGGGATAACCGCTTCCAACCAGTTGCGAATTATCGCCGTTATGGGTTCCACCGCCAACTTGCCTGCGTCATTGAGATTGATTTCTCTGAATAAATCCGAAGGAGAAATGAATGGCGTGAACAGATGAATGCGACAATCGGCGCAGGTGATCCAAATGACGGCATGTGCGTGGCGTGCTTCCAGTAACTCCTGAAAGGACGCTTCTTCAGTCTGTTCGAATGATGTGGGAGAGACAATCGGTTCGAAAAGAACAGGCAGTTCATCCACCTCGGTCACCACATTTTGAAAAGTGGTGTCATTTTCGCACTATGCAGCCGAATCGATCCAAAGAACTTTTTTAACTGTCAGGCGTGTTCGCGGAAGCAGAGGCGCACGAAAGGAAAAAGACGAGCACCAATGATGTTGTGGACGTTATTGGAATTGCAAATCTGTGCAAATATCATCTCCCCTGTGCTTATTGTATGAATGCAGCGTGAACTGAAATTTGTCACACATTGGATGAGGGGAGTACAGACGGCAAATAAAAACAGACATGCCAATCAAAACAAAATAAGTTGCGCTATTTGGTGCCGCGTTCAAAACGCCCCAGTAGTTCCACGTGGGAGGTGTTGGGCAGCATATCGAATGCTTCGACATCGCGCAGAATGTACCCCTGTTGCGCGAGCTGTTGCGCATCACGGGCAAAGGATGTGGGGTTGCAACTCATGTAAATCAGCTGTGAAGCCGTCTTTGAGCCGAGCTGTTCCATGGTGTGCGCATCGATGCCCCGTCGCGGTGGGTTGACCAATATGACGTCGGCTGCAGGCCAGTTGGAAGGAAACGACGTGTTCAGATTAATGCTCGTGAACCTGGCGTCGATTTGATTTGTCTTCGCATTTTTAGCCGCCAGGTCAATGGCGTCGTCTACACTGTCACATCCGTACAGGACAGCACCCGAGCTTTTTGCCACCGTTAATCCCAGCCCGCCAATGCCACAATATAAATCCCATACTGTTTTGGCTGAAGCACACCATTCGGCTGCGCGCTGATACATGACGGCGGCAATTTCGTTGTTCAGCTGGAAAAAAGTGGTGGCCTTCATCCTCAGCTGAATGTCCGCGATGCGATCACACAGCGCATTTTTGCCCATATGGAGATGTGATGACGTATGTCTCAGCTGATTTCCCTTCTCCGGATTGCAGGTGACCGAAACGCCGTGAACATCCGGTATGTCCAGCAGTGCCTGTGCGACAGCTTCGGTGTTTTGAGCCTCTTCGTCATTTACCACCACATCCACCAGTAATGCGCCGGTACTGAATGCTTTGATAGTGACGTATCGAATTCCCGACGGCGCGGGATGGACGGGCACCTGATTGTCTTCGAACAGGGTTTGAATCTCCCGCTGTAAACGGGTAATGGCGTGCGCATTGATGTGACAGCCTTGCATGGGGGCAAATCGATGGGACCGGGGAGCGAAAGAGCCCAGCTGTACCAGGCCCTTTTTATTCCGATTCACCACAAAATTGGATTTATTGCGGTAATGCTTTGGGACACCGCAATGGAGCGTCGCGGGAATCAATTGCAGCTCCTCAGCCACAAATGCGTCCGCCACGGTATCCAGTTTGACCTGTTTATATACATCGCGCGTGATATGCCCCAGCGGACATCCACCACATCGTCCGCCCGCCTGTTGGGATTCTTTGCAAAAATGCCGTTTCCATTTGTCGCCCCGCTGTGGGGCCTGCAGCGGTCTGGCCCAGGCGGTTCCCGAATGATGACTCACATGCTCCACCCGGGCGATGACACGGTCGCCCGGCGCCGTATCCGCCACCTGCACGGTGAAATCGCCTTCCCTGGCAATGCCAAATCCGTCCGCATTTATCTGTTCGATGGTGAGCTCCAGCACCATGCCATTTCTTATTTGATTGGAGTTGTTTGTCTCTTTTTTAGAATTTTCTGATGATTTCTGCATACGTACACCTGAGGGCTGAGATTGGTCCACCTGTGCCTTTTAACACGGCTTGAAACGATGAGTGGCGAAATCTTATCCCACTTTGTCCCATTTTTCTAAATACTTGAAAATTTAGCAGAAATTGATTCCGAATAAAATACGTTGGAAAACTGGCCTTCCACTATAAATAGTGAATATTTTAAAAAATTGACAATTCATCGGGGATGTGGATACCTATTGGATGCTCAATTAGTGGGATAAAGTGGGAAAAATAATGTTCAAGGGTCGATATAATCACGCAGTTGATGGAAAAGGACGTACCAGTCTGCCGGCAAAGTTTCGTGAAAACGTTGCGGCAGAGGGAAATGATCGCGTTGTTTTGACCTTTGCGCTGGATTCGGATTATCCCCACCTTGATGTCTATCCGTTTGTTCGCTGGAGTGAATTTGAGCAGAAACTGGCCGAGAAACCCACGTTTGATGAAAATGTCATTCTACTTAAACGATTCTACGTGGCCAATGCTGTGGAGTGTCCGGTGGACAGTCATGGCCGAATTCTGATTCCCCCCACGCATCGAGACTATGGCGGCATCTCATCAGATGCCACCTGGGTGGGAATGAATCGAATCATAGAACTTTGGAAACCGGAAAGTTGGGATGCTGCTCAGGCGGAAGCTCTGGCAAATCTGTCGCAGATTCGCAAAGGCCTTTCGGCATTCGACCTTTAAAGGAATTAATGGATACAACGTTTGAACATAAGTCGGTATTGCTCGATGAAGTGATCTCCATTTTGTCGCCCCGATCGGAAGGTGTGTACTGCGATGGGACGCTGGGAGGCGGGGGACACGCGGAACGCATTCTGGAAGCGAGCGCCCCGCTTGGAAGACTGATTGGTATTGACCAGGATTTGGATGCCATCACCGCAGCCAAAAAGCGGCTGGCGCGTTTTGGTGGCCGTGCACAGATTTTTCACGGTCGTTTTTCGCAGCTTGACGAATTGATTCGGCAGGCCGGGATCACGCAGCTGGATGGTATGCTGCTGGACCTGGGAGTGTCATCCCATCAACTCGATGAAGCGAGTCGCGGATTTTCATTTATGAACGCCGGTCCCATCGATATGCGCATGGACGCTTCGGCGGGGGAAAGCGCAAAAGAGCTTTTGGCTCGTGTTTCCGAAGACGAACTGGCGGATATTATCTACCGGTTTGGTGAAGAACACATGGCGCGCAAAGTGGCGCGCTCCATTAAGCAGATGGAGGCCACAGGCACGCTGGAAACCACACGGGATTTGGCCGTGGCGGTTCAGCGGGTCGTGGGTAAAAAGCGTCCGGGCAAGAGCGACCCCGCCACCAAAACGTTCCAGGCCATTCGCATCGCCGTGAATGACGAGATGAAAGAGCTGGAGTCGGTATTGCAGATGCTGCCGGAACCGTTGGCGGTGGGTGGCACCGTGGCCATTATTACTTTCCATTCTTTGGAAGACCGCATGGTTAAACAGCGATTTGAAGAACTGGTCAATCCCTGCAAATGTCCACCGGGCATGCCGGTGTGTCAATGTCCCAAACCGCTGGCGCAATATGCCACCCGTCGCAGTGTTCGTGTGAGCAATCAGGAACAGGAGCAGAACAGGCGGGCGCGAAGTGCGCGTGTTCGGGCGATTCGGAGGGTTCGATGAACCGAAGGGTCTCACGCAAAGAATCTGCGGCGGTTTCATCGGAAAAAGGATCGGTCAAACGGCCGCCCGCGTTTTTTCCCATTTTTCGCCGGCAGGTGAGTGCGCGAGTGACAGAAAGTCTGGGTGGACGGGCGATGTCAACGACAAATTCCGTTTCGAAAGACATTGGCATCTTTCATCTGTTGATCATCTGTTTATCGTTGATCGCGGCTGCGGCAGGGATGATTTACCATCTTCACGTTCGGTTTGAAGGTGTGCGACTGGGCTATGAAGCCAGTGAACAGCGCAAGATACAAACCCGACTCATGTTGAAACGGCGAGAATTGCGATTGGAACTGGCATCCATGAAGGAGCCAGGGCGCATTGAGGACGAAGCTCGGGAAAAACTGGGCATGGGGACGCCAAAAGCGGAAGAATTCGTCCACATCAACAAAACAAAGAAAGTGGTATCTGTTTCGGGCGGAGCACTGTAGTCGTGTTATTGCTAACGCGGGACAGACGGTTCTGGATTCGAATTCGAATTTGTTTCATCGTTTCATTGATGATGGCGGGGACTATTGCCGTGGGCTGGGGGGCCTGGTCACTGGGCGTCGTTCGCCAAAAAGAACTCTCCGACATTGCCAGAGAACAATACATTCGGCGCATTTCGGTTTCCGCCCGAAGGGGACTGATTACAGACAGATATGGTGAGGAACTGGCCGTGGAAGTGGAAGTGGATTCCATTTATGCCGACCCGCGCGAAGTCAAAAATGCCGGGTATGCCGCTAAAAAGCTGGCCTCTGTACTGGACCGGGAACAGGATGTTCTGCAAAGGCGTTTAAGCTCCAGGAAACATTTTGTATGGCTGAAACGGCGTGTATCGCCTTCGGAGTCCACAAAGGTCAAAGCGATGAAGCTTAAGGGTGTTCACATTGTGAAGGAAAGCAAACGCTTTTATCCCAGTCGAGAACTGGCGGCGCATGTGGTGGGATTTGCCGGAATGGATTCCAGAGGGTTGGAAGGGGTGGAGCGACTGTTTGATGATCAGCTTAAGGGAAACCAGGACGCCGCCAGCGGGTTGGCCGATGCCCAGGGCAATATCGTTTTTTCTAAAGGCGTTTTTGGTGCGGACAAAGTGGTGGGCAACAATATTATGCTGACCATTGATAGAAATCTGCAGTTTGAGGTTGAAGAGGAGTTGAAGAATACGGTTCGGTTGTTTCAGGCGAAATCGGGCCAGATTGTGGTCATGGATCCCAACAGTGGCGATGTGCTGGCCATGGCCAGTTATCCCACATACAACTTAAATGATATTACATCGTCCAATCCGGACAAGCGGCGAAATCGCGCCGTGCTTGATGTGTATGAACCCGGATCCACTATGAAGGTGTTTACCCTGGCAGCGGCCATCAACAGCGGTGTGTTGCGTCCCAATGAGAAAATTTTCTGTGAAAAGGGACGGATGGAATTCTACGATGTGGTGCTTCACGATGACCACCGGGATGGCTGGCTCAATCCCACGCAATGTCTAAAACGTTCCAGTAATATCTGTTTTGCCAAAATTGCCGGGCGAATGGGAAGCAAGCGACTGTATCGTTATATGCGTCGGTTTGGTTTTGGTGAAAAAACCAATGTACAGGTTCCCTATGAGATGCGGGGGTTGTTGCAGCACCATAATGAATGGAGTGAATTTCTGACAGCCACCATCGCATTTGGACAGGGAATTGGCGTAACGGGAATTCAGATGGCGACCGCTCTTTCCACCATTGCCAACGGCGGTAAACTGATGAAGCCCAACCTGATTCGCAAAGTGACCGATGCGGAAGGGGAAATTATTCTGGAAAATACCCCCACCGTACGCAGGCGAGTCATCAGTCGGCGCACCGCGCGATTGGTAACCGATATGATGACAGCAGTAACGGAAGAGGGTGGCACGGGGAGCGAGGCGGCGCTGGAAGGATATTTGGTGGCCGGGAAGACGGGCACTGCGCAAAAATCAACGGGCGCCCATGGTTACAGGGACAAGGAGAAATTTGTCGCATCATTTTTTGGATTTGTCCCGGCCGACAATCCACGAATGGTGATCTCGGTGGTCATCGATGAACCCCTCGTCAGTTATTACGGCGGCACCGTGGCGGCGCCCGCGTTGCGTCGAATCGCTGACAAGGCGCTTAGAGATATGGGCGTCACTCCCAATTTTACAGTGCGTCGCGGAAATCCGGCATCGAAAGCGGAAGATGCGGAACTGAGTACGGAGCGGGAGCAGGAGGGCACCGTGGTGGAGAATACTGCCGTGAATGAGCAGGCGGCAATGATAACTCCTGCGGAGATCCCATTAAAAAAAGGTCAGGTTCGAACGCCAAAGCTCATTGGACTGCCCATGGGGCTGGTCGTATCGGAATTGGCGGAGTTCGAACTCCGGCCGCTGTTCTTTGGAACCGGGGTTGCTGCGGAACAGACACCGGCGCCCGGTGTGCCCATCGACAAAGGCGAATATGTTCAGGTGAATTTCAGCCCGAACGGAGAGTATGAAGGTAACCAATGAAAACGCTTTCACAAATAGCGGCGGCTGTACCAGGAATGCGCGTTGTGGGTGACGGTGATGTGGTGGTATTGGGGATTACCCATGATTCCAGAAGTGTTCAGCCGGGAGACATTTTTGCAGCGCTGAAAGGGGAAAATGTGGATGGCACGCGGTTTGTAGAGAGTGCCACCGCCAACGGTGCGGTGGCAGTTTTGTGTGACGCCCCGCTGGATATACCCCTGCCTCAATTGGTGGTGACGGATGTCAGGATGCGCCTTGGGGAGGTAGCGGCCGCCTGCTTTGACCATCCTGCGCGCGCGCTGCGACTCATAGGCATTACAGGGACCAACGGCAAGACCACCATTACATACCTGGTGGAATCCATTTTGCAGCACGCCGCCATGGCGTGTGGAGTGATGGGAACGGTGGAATACCGTTTTGGAACACAGAAATGGCATGCCGATCATACCACTCCAGAGGCGACAGTGGTGCAGTCCATCATGCGGAAAATGGTGGATGCGGGGGCAAACGCACTGGCGATGGAAGTGTCTTCTCATGGATTGTCGCTGGGCAGGCTCAACGGGTGCGAATTTGATGTGGTGGCCTTTACAAACCTGACGCAGGATCATTTGGACTTTCACCACACCATGGAGGAGTACGCAGATGCCAAAATGCGTCTGTTCACTGAAATGATTGCCCATCGACTGGACGTAAAGGTGGTGATAAATCTGGATGATTTGTTTTCAAAAAAGATCATCGAAAGCTGTGGAAGGGATGTTATCAGTATTTCGTCGCTTGGTAATCTGGCGGCGACACTGTATCCTGTATCACCTCCGGAATACAGCATTTCCGGGACTGTGGCCACAATCCAGACGCCCGACGGAGAGGTGAAAATACAGACCGGTTTGTGCGGTGCGCACAATTTAAACAATCTGCTGGTGGCCTTTGGTATCTGTCGTGCCATGGGGATCTCCAATGATACCGTGCAAAAAGCGGCGAAGCATATCCCATCGGTGCCAGGGCGGCTGGAACGGGTACCCTGCGATTTGGGATTTTCGATTTTTGTGGATTACGCCCACACGCCGGACGCGCTGGTAAATGTGTTGCGCGTTTTGAAACCGATGACGCCAGGGCGTCTGATTTGCGTTTTTGGATGCGGTGGCGACCGGGATGGGGCCAAACGCCCGATTATGGGAGCGGCTGTGGCGCAATATGCGGATATTGCGATTGTCACCAGTGATAACCCGCGCACCGAAGAACCCAAAAAAATTATTTCGATGGTACTTCCCGGCGTGCAGAAATTTCAGGACGATAAACTTGAACTGAATCAACTTGGAGATGCGCGAAACGGATACATCGCCATTACGGAAAGGCGAGAGGCCATCGCACGTGCCATTCAGTGTGCAGGCGCAGGCGACGCGGTGTTGCTGGCGGGAAAAGGCCATGAGGACTATGTGATTATTGGTCGAGAAAAGTTTCATTTCGATGATCGCGAGGAAGCGGCAATCGCTGTGAAAAAGCGAAAAGAAAACGCTCTTTAAAACAAACGAGGTATCCATTCATGTGGACGTATTCAGTTTCGGAGGTGGCGTCGATTGTGGACGGCACCGTTGTGGGGGATGGGGCAGTGACCGTTTCGGGAGTGTTTACCGATTCCCGTGCGGATGGCAGCGAAATGTTGTTTGTGGCATTGCGCGGCGAAAACTTCGACGGTCATCGGTTTGTGAGTGACGCCGCCCAAAAAGGTGCAAAGGCCGCATTGGTGACAGAACCGGTTGCGGTAAGCTCCCTGGCGCAGATAGTGGTGTGTGACACATTGCAGGCACTGACACGACTGGCGACCCATCACCGACGCCGTTTTAACCTGAAAGTGGCTGCGATAACCGGATCGGCGGGAAAAACCACCACCCGAACACTGCTGAGCGGCATTCTTGGCGTTTCGAAAAAAGTCCATGAACCTGAAAAAAATTTCAATAATCATATTGGCGTGCCGTTGACGATGATGAAACTGGATAGGTCATACGACGCGGCTGTGTTTGAACTGGGATGCTCCGATTTTAACGAAATTGGGCCGTTGACAAAAATTGTGTCTCCCCACGTGGCGCTGATAACCAATGTGGGGCCGGCCCATCTGGAAAAATTAAAGAATCTGGAAGGGGTGGCGAGAGCCAAAGGGGAGTTGTTTGACGAACTGGATGCCGACGCCATCGCTATTGTCAATCTGGACGACCCTCATATTTCCAAAATGCACACCTGTGCAGAAAATAGAGTGACGTTTTCCACAGGCGGTGCTTCTTCCGATGTGATGCTGCTGGACAGGACGCCCGGACCATTTGGCCAGTCATTAACGATGAAACTGAACGATACCCGAATGGACGTCGCATTTCCACTGCCCGGGTTTCATAACGCCATTGACGCGACGGCCGCTGCGGCTGCTGCCCTGGCAATGGGAGCATCGTTGGACGATATCAAAACCGGACTGGCGTCGGCGAAAACACGACCGGGTCGATTTGAGATTCACGACAAAAACGGTGTGTGTGTAATTGATGATACATACAATGCCAACCCGTCCTCCGTCGCCGCCTCGCTGGAAGTACTTGCCGAAATGGTTCCGGCTGCGCAGCGAATGGCAGTGTTGGGCGATATGCTGGAGCTTGGGGTAAATACTCTGGACGCGCATCGTCAAATAGGCCGAATTGCAGCGAGACTGGGATTGAAAAAGCTATTTCTTTTTGGTGCGTTCGCTGATGCAACTAAACAAGGTGCTGTGGCCGAAGGAATGGATGCGTTGAAAATCGAATGCAGTGACAACGTTTTGGAAATTGCAAAAAAAGTGGTCGAAATTTCGAAATCCGGTGATGCGTTGCTTATAAAGGGATCACGGGGAATGAAACTGGAACGGGTGGTGTGCGCCATATTGGAAGGATAAAAAGAAATGTTGTACCAGCTTCTGTTCGATCTTCATCAGTACACCGATTCACTTGGGTGGCTGAATGTTCTTCGCTATGTGCCATTTCGAACCATTATGGCCATGCTGACATCCATGTTCATGAGTTTCTTTCTTTATCCCTGGTTTATTGCCCGCATGAGAAAACGCAACATTGGGCAGTCGGTGCGGCAGGAAGGTCCGGAAGCGCATTTTTCAAAAGAAGGCACGCCCACTATGGGCGGGTCACTGCTTTTGTTTGCCACTGTAATGTCAACGGTGCTCTGGTCTGATTTGAACAACAAATTTGTATGGCTGGTGTTGGCCATTACCGTTGGGTATGGACTCATTGGTTTCATTGATGACTATCTTAAAATCCGGTACTCGGATTCCAGAGGCATGCCGGGGAAATTTAAACTGCTGTTTCAAACGCTGCTGGCTGCGGTGATTTTTCTTTATGTGTATATGGACCCCAATCTGCCACCGGAATGGCTCGATATTCGCCATCGCCTGGCATTGCCGTTTGCTGCGTTCGAAAACAACTCTGCGCTTCTTGAGTCGGCGCCCTGGTATGCAAGTTTATCGCTGCCCCCGTGGCTGTATGTGATTTTTGCCACATTTGTAGTGGTGGCCATGTCCAACGCCATCAATCTCACGGATGGTCTGGACGGTTTGGCCATCGGGCCGGTGATGGTAAACGCCGGCGCCTTTCTTGTTCTGGCGTACCTTTCTGGTTTGGTGCTGTTTGGCATCAACATTCCCGAATATTTGAAAATTCCGTCGATTCCCATGGCCAGCGAATTGACCATTTTCTGCGGGACCATATTTGGCGCCGGAATGGGATTTCTCTGGTACAACACGTTTCCCGCTCAGGTATTTATGGGGGACGTGGGTTCGCTCTCGTTGGGTGGCGCCGTGGGAATGTTGGCGGTACTCACTAAAAACGAATTTCTGGTGGTGATTCTGGGCGGTATTTTTGTACTGGAGGCGGTATCTGTCATTACTCAGGTGGCCAGTTTTAAACTTATTGGCAAACGGATATTCCGCATGGCGCCCATTCATCATCACTTTGAGTTGAAGGGATGGCCGGAGCCCAAAGTCATTGTGCGCTTTTGGATTATCTCAATCATGCTGGCCCTGGTGGCGCTGTCGTCGCTGAAACTCAGATAAGGGAGATTGACGTTGGTGGATTCGGATTTCCAGACGCGGGACAACAAAGGCAGATTGCAGCGCCGCCCCATGGATAAAGCGTTGCTGGTATCGGTGCTGATGCTCTGTGTCTTTGGTCTGATAATGGTTTTTTCGGCATCTGCGGTGGAAGCGGGCAAAAAGTTCGACAATCCCATGCTCTTTTTCAACAAGCAGGCCATCTTCGCCGGCATTGGTCTGGTGGCCATGTTGGTTCTGGCGCGCGTGGATTACGCAATCTATACCAAAAGTGTGGTGGTCTGGTCCATGCTGGCGTTGGCATTCTTTGGTGTGCTTGCCTGTAAAACCCCACTGGGACTAACGCTGAACGGCGCCTCTCGCTGGCTTAAGGCTGGCCCCATTACCATTCAGCCCGCTGAAGCGTTAAAAGTGTGTCTGGTGCTTTGGCTGTCGTACTCGCTCAATAAAAAGAGTCTTAAAATCAAGTCCTTTTCCATTGGTTTTTTGCCCCATCTTATTATTCCTGGAATGCTGATGGCCGCATGTATGTTGCAGCCGGACTTTGGCACCACCATGGTGATGGCTATTCTCACATTCACGCTGCTATTCGTGGCGGGCGCCAAGCTGGGATATATTCTGCTGGCAGCTATCGTGTCCACGCCAATTGTTTATTTTCTCATTACCGGAAGCGCCTATCGTTTGGCGCGAATGATGACATTTCTGGATCCGCTGGCCACTCGTTTTACAACAGGGTACCAGCTGAGTCAGTCACTTTTTGGATACGCATCCGGGGGCTTCTCAGGTCGGGGATTGGGGGATGGATTGCAGAAACTGCTGTACCTACCCGAGGCGCACAACGATTTTATTGGCAGTATTATCGGTGAGGAACTGGGAGTGATTGGTATATGGGCGGTGTTGCTGTTGTATGTGGTGGTGGCGACTCGCGGCATTGTTATCGCTTTTAGGTCCAGAGACACGTTTGGCACTTATGTGGCCTTTGGAATCAGCACCCTTTTCGCAATACAGGCGTTACTGAACCTGGCGGTGTCCATGGGGTTGCTTCCCACAAAGGGATTGAATCTGCCATTTGTGAGTTATGGTGGGTCAGCGCTGTTGATTACCATGGCGGCTGCGGGAATTTTGTTGAGTGTGTCCCGAGGGTCGAAATACGAAGTGGCCGCGGATGTTGAAGAGCTTGCGGAGTCGACGGATACCGACGACAAATCCGGTCGACACAGAAAAGGCAATCGCCGCTCGTCGTCCGCCCAAAAAGGCAAGTGATTTCAAAGAAAGTAAATGCAATGAAAAAAATGCGACGCATGGGGGAATCATGAATGACCGTTTTAAGGTAGTTTTGGCCGGAGGCGGAACCGGTGGCCACATCATCCCGGCTATTGCGGTGGCGGATGAGGTGACGCGACTTGGGGGGACGGTGCGCTTTGTTGGTACAGAGGGACGTATCGAGGAAAAACTGGTTCCCAAAGCGGGTTATGGTATCGACTTTATCAAAGTCAAACCGCTTGCCGGTGGCGGTATTGGTCGAAAAGTGGCGGGCTTGGCGTCGGCGCCGGTCTCGGTGCTGACTTCTGCGGCATTGCTTAGAAAACTGTCGCCCAGTGTGGTTATTGGCGTGGGTGGATATGTCGCGGGACCAGTGGTTTTGGCAGCCAGGCTCATGGGAATTCCCACAGCGCTGTTGGAGCAGAATGCCACGGTTGGATTGGCCAATCGCATTTTAAAGCCTGTCATAAAAAAGGCGTTCGTATCGTATGTAGACACTGTGGCCGAATTTCCCCCTGGAAAAGCGGAGTATACTGGAAATCCGGTTAAACAGCAGATTCTGGATGCGGCCAATAAAAAAAAGAAGGCATTCAAACGCTGTCGAATTCTGGTAATGGGTGGATCGCAGGGGGCAAGGACCATTGACAGCCGGGTACCTGCGGCATTGGCCGCTTCGGGGCTGGCGTCTAAAATTTCGGTCGTTCATCAAGGGCAGGCGACAAATCTGGCCTTTGTGCAACAGACATACGATGATGCCAAAATAAAAGCGGTAACCGAAGCCTTTATCGACGATACCGCCAGTGCGTTTTTGGACGCGGATCTGGTTATCGCCCGGTCTGGTGCGACCACTGTGGCGGAACTGACAGTTATGGGGTTGCCCGCAATCTTCTTACCATATCCGCATCATGCAGATAAGCAGCAGGAAAAAAACGCGGCTCCCATGAAAGAGGCGGGAGCGGCCATTGTTCTGGATGAAAAAAACACGAATGTATCGGATTTGACGCAGGCCATATTGAGTATGGTCCAATCGCCTGAAAAACTGGCCGACGCCGCTGCTGCATCAAAAAAACTGGGTAAACCCGATGCCGCTAAAGTAATCGCTACCCGACTGCTGGAGATGGCCAGATAATGGTTTTTAAGGGGTGATAGATGAGTATTTTTCGCGGCAAACATCAGAGCGCAAATGTTCGGCCTAAAGGAAACAGGCGGGTTTCCGATGGCAAAAGCGAGAAAGCGGCGCCCCAAAGGCAAATTCCCCATGATCGTAAAAATCGCCGCACGCCAGATGATATACCCGTTGGGAAACGCGATGGAAACCGGCGAGTGCTGCGTAAAAAAAACACGGTTAGCGAAGAGACGGAACTTAAAAAAAAGCGGATAAATCGCCGTCGCCCAAAGGTGGAAGCAACGCCCCCTGAACCTTTGGAAGTGGACGATGTGGACAATGAGCCCCCGGAGCGAAAGCGATTCAACTGGAAGCCTTATGTATTTGGGCTGGGGCGTTTGCTGGCAGTACTGGTTACCATTGCGCTGGTGGTGTGGGGTGCTGGGGCAGCATATCGCTATGCGCTGACATCCACATATTTTGCGCTGCAGCACGTGGAGATAAACGGCAACGAACGATTAACCAACAGTGATGTTCTCGCAGCAGCGGGCATTGAAATGGAACAGAATATTTTTTCTGTGAATCTCGCTGAAGTGGCAAAACGCCTGGAGGATACCCCGTGGGTTGTTTCTGCCGGGGTGCGCCAGAAGCTGCCCAAAACAATCATCATCGATATTATTGAGCGCAAATCCACCATGATGGTGCTTTTTGATGTGCCCTATCTGGTGGATGAAAGCGGCGAAATTTTTAAACGATGGACCACTGGCGACCCCATGCCCCAATGCATGCTTTCCGGACTTGGCCGTCGGGATTTGATTGAAGACCAGGAAGGCACACAACAGATTATTCTCGATGCCATTTCATTGAGAGACAGATACAACAGTGCAGGAAACAAACGCTATGCCGATCTGTACGAAATCCATCGTGAAATCGATGGTGGATTTTCACTTACTGTGGGCAAAAAACCGTTTTATATCAAACTGGGCAAACCACCGTATCGAAAAAAGCTAAACCGAATGGCCCAACTGTTCGGTAAAATGGGAAAGAACGGCCGCCAACCCCTCATTGTATACTTCGACAACGAAAAACGCCCCGACCGGGTAACCGTGAAATACAAACCACAGGAGGCGAAACGGGCTTTTGACGCTCAACGCCGTTGATGTCAATGGCATCTGAGTTTTGTGCTTTTGTAACGGCCCAGACATGATTCGACGAATGATGTGTATATACATTGATTGGGAAGGTACGAAGAGAATGCCTTTTGGGGAAATTGATTTGCCCAATAGCATATAGTTTTTATGGACGGCGAATGAATTATATTCGATTCATGGAAACTGAGAAATTGACGGGTCTAAATACTATTGCCCTATGTCACCCATCAGATAATTCAACACCACGATGACAGACATTTCAAAATAAATCCTTTACGAAATTACCGAATTGCCTGTAGGATATTTGCAATACAGATATCTGAAAGCTGGTAAATACCTGCAATTCCGAAGCAAGTTTCGCACCTGTTGCATCCTCCTGGTCGTGCTGAATGTATCGTTCTGTCATTAAACGGGTTTGGTTATTTCAGCAATATAGCGCGTGATAAAAAAAAGTTTTCAACGTAAGGAGGTGCGTATGGGTTTACACATATCTCTGATAGGAACCGAGCTCGAAGAGAATCTGGCGTTGCGTTATATAGCTTCCAGTTTGGAAGCAGTGGGACATAGCACCAGCATTGTGGCATTTTCCACGCCACAGGACGCGGATAGAGTGCTGCGAACCATCGTAACTCAGAATCCTGACATTTGTGGATTGTCCATGATTTTTACCAGTAGAGCACAGGAATTTCTCGAACTGGCAAAGTCGCTTAGAAAATTTGGGTATCAGGGACACATCATCGCTGGCGGTCATTTTGCCTCCTTCAATTTCGAGAAGATTCTGACGGATGTTTCGGCCATTGATTCCGTCGCCCTTGGAGAAGGAGAACATACGATGGTGTCACTTGCAAAGAATCTTCATCAGCTTGAGCGGGTTGACGGGCTTTGCTATCGGGACAGACAGGGCAGAGTTTTTCGAAATGATGAAGCGCCATCGCAGGACCTTGACGAATTGCCATTCCCCAAACGGCTTTCATTTCACGACTATTTTGGACACCCCATTGCGTCAATGCTCAGTAGTCGGGGATGCTGGCGCAGCTGTCATTTTTGCTCCATCAATGCCTGGTATCGGCGCTGCGGTGGGAAGCGATTTCGAATTCGCAGTGTGGAAAACATTGCCGACGAGATGACATTGCTTTATCACGAGCATGGAATTCGTATTTTCAATTTTCAGGATGACAATTTTTTCCTTCCTCGAAAGGATACGTCGGCAGCGCGTTTTGAACACCTGCGTGATCTGCTTCGCAAAAACGGTGTAACGCGCACTGCGATTGCCATCAAGGCGCGCCCCGACAGTATTACACATGAAACCGTGGCACCCCTTGATGATTTGGGATTGTTTCGCGTTTTTCTGGGAGTGGAAAACGGATCTCAGCGAGGTCTTGATAATCTCAACCGAAAAAGCACATTAAGCGAAATTGAGCATTCCTTAAAAGTGCTGAATGATTTCGATATTCACGTGGCCTATAACCTGCTGATGTTTGAGCCGAACACCACCATGGATGACATTCATGGCAATCTCCGCTTTATGGAACGTCACATTGACAACCCATTCAATTTTTGTCGAGCAGAAGCGTATGCCGGCACGGGTCTGGAAACCATTTTACAAAATGAGAACGCCCTTTTGGGCGATTGGCTCGGATTTGATTATCGGCTAAAACATTCTGAATGCGAAACGTTTCATCAAATTGCCAACTTCGCCTTTTTTGATCGCAACTTCAATAATAACGGCTTGCATTACTTTAACATGCAGGTGGATTTCTACTACCAGATTCTGAGGCGCTTTTTTCCAACAACTCTCGACGAATCCATCCGGAGCGATGTGAAAAATTTCATTAAATGCACCAATTTGGATACTTACGCGCACCTTTGCAGAATTTATGATTTTGTTCAGCAGCATGGCAGCCAAGATCGAGTGCTGGTTCAGGGATTTGCCAGCGAGATGAGATATCGTGTGGATGAATCGGGACGGAATTTGTTAGTGAGGGGATGTCAAATCATCAATGACCTGGAAAAGCGGCCACATCGGGAACATCCCGCAAGTGCTGCGACAATTGCGCAATCCACAACGTCTGTGCTGGAGTCGCTGCTGAACTGTTCACCTGCGCCGTACGATGAACGTCTGGCGTTTAGAATGCAACAATTTTCACCAACGTTCGGGATGCGGTTGTCATTGCAGACGCCCATCCCCTACCATCAATACAAGGGATGGTCGGATTGAATTCGATCCTGCCTTGAAAGGAGAACAGACATGGCAAGCTATCGGGTTAACACGGGAGTAAGAGAACCGGCGCATCCGCAGCTGGTGCAAATGTTCGATGACCTGCGCAGCATTTATACACTGCTCAGGGATACTGTTCAGCAGCGCATTGATACAGCGTTTGACGCAGCGTCAAAGAAAATTGGATTTGTGGTGACCACTACCCTTCCAGTGGTGATTACTGTAAATAAAGACGGTCAGCCCACTTTTGAAAGAATGGGGACTGAAAATCTGCAGGGAACGATTTATGAGGAAGCCATTGCCGGTGCTCTTGGCGAACTCGCGAAAGAAAACTGCAAGGCAAGTCCCGGAGAATATTCCATTTATCTGTTTTGGTTTGATGCACTCAAGCTCAAAGTAAAAACCGATTGGCTGGAGCCGGCACACATTCAACGGGGATGGTTGGAACCGGCTCATTTTCTTACCGAACCAGCGATTTTCCGCTCATCAGTAGGCAAATCACCAGAACGCAGTCCTGTTGCTGATCCACCTCCTGAGCCGCTTCTCAATCTGGGCGCTATTACCAGTGTCCAGGAACGGATCCTCATTTCAGCGATCGACGAAATCTATCCCGAACTTATGATTGCCAGCCGTTTGAATCCAGCTGCCGGGCAATTTGCCGTGACAGAAGGTGTATCCGAGCCCGCCCATTACCTGCACCGTTCCGCTTCACCGCGAATGGCGCAGCAGGCTGTTGCATACGATGTTCAGGAACCTGCCCATTTCCGTTGGCGTCCTGACCTGTGGCATATCGACCCTTATGCAGCGCGTATTCCCCAGCGATATGCTGCACCATATGCTGTCGCCTATGATGTCCAGGAACCGGCCCACTATCAAAAACTGCAACCGGAGTTGACCAGACGAGACTACTATGCCCCAGCCACTGCACAGGCCGCAGCTGTCAGGCCGGATGTGCAGGAACCGGCCCACTACAGGCATTGGTTGCCCCGTATTCCGTATCTTGTTCGCTCCGATATTCCTGAACCCGCACACTACCGAGTGCCGGCAGGGTACGAATTGGTACAAAATCCAGCACCCTCCGCGTCAGCATACTACTATCCCGAACTGCAATATCAGCAAAACCAATACTGGCCAAGGACGCAGGGGTTTGTCCCCTACGAGGTGCAGGAACCCTCGCATTTTCAGTTTACGCCAGGTGCTGTTCGGCGCCCCTACTGATTTTAAAACAAAGCTTACTATTTCGATGAATCCCGCAATCCTTTCAGGGATGATGAATGGAGGCGATCATTTGGCAGGAACTTCCAGGTACCGTGATCAGCAAGAACTCTCGGTTTCTTATTGTAATGAGGTGCTGCAGCGGTTGCTGCAATCATTTCACACAATGGAATAAACGAACGCCTACAGATACTCATCCTCATGGTGAAGTGGCGGAACAACGGGGGTAGCGTCGGGTCTGGCGGTTTGGGGGTGCTGCATGTGGTATGCGGTTTCTGCTTCTCTTTTTATATACAGGGCCAGATTTTCCAGGTGTTGTTTCAACATTTCCTCTGGCGTCACGGTGCCGTTATCAACGACTTCACTTGTGGTAAGGGCTGGAAAGGTTACGGGGATAGCGTTTGCAGTGGTATCAACGGCGCCGTATTTTTTGTCTTCGAGCATCTGCTGAATTGTTTCGAGCATTTGCTGGAGGATGTCCGCGATACCCGCCACGCTGTTTTCCTGTTCCAGTTGTTCCTGTGCATGAGCAGTTGCGTTTTGTATCTCCTGCAGCTGCATTCTTTCCGTCTCCAATGCCGCATCCTGCTGTCCGACGGTATCTTCGCGCGAAAGTGCTCTGGCTGCGTCATCCTTGACTGATTCATCTGCCGCTGCTGTCCTACGTGCGTCCTGCCGGGCATTTTCCGACTGTTCTTTCAATTGATCTGTTTGTCGATTTTGCCTCGCCTGGATTTCTCTTGTGGATAAAAAATTTCGTCTGGCATGGAGCATGTCCGGCGAATTCTCGATGCGCTGTATCGGCGGAATAAATAACAGGTCGCTGTTATTGTCGATTTGCATGGTCTTTCTCCTCGTCAACCGAGTTCTCCACACCTGTGGAGTTACTACTACCAATATAGTCATTTTATTTTTGGAACCCAATGTGGGTCATATCCCGAACCCCATTCTCATCAACTTCGCAGTCGACCATTTTGCCCATGCAAATTGTTTACAGAATATTCGCAGCAAACCGAAATAGATACTCTTTTTGTTGATTGGTCTGCTGCCAAACGGGTGAACGTCTTCAGTATCAGACCAGGTGTTCATGTTGTATTTTTGCTCCTCTATATCACGGGTCTAAAGAAAATAGTATTTATTTCAATTGCTTTGCAAATGGTTGTTTTGACAGTTCAACTGGCGGAATATACTGAAGTCGACGGGAAACCTGGACAGCCCCTTGCCCTGCTGTAAATTAAGCCAGATGAGCTGTTTAACGCGCACATTGGGGGTTGTGGGCGCCATCGCGGTGATTGGGGGCTGGTCTGCCTGTGGACGGATGGGGTTCGAACTGTATACCAATGACAGTGATCGTATTTCGGAACACTCGGAACTGGACAGTATTACCGGGATGGAGAATGACAGCTCCTGGGATTCCGTTAGTGACTCACCGGTGGGGGGCGACAGCGTCAGTGACACTGCTGAAACGGATTCCGATGATACTCAGGATACGCTAATGCCGACGGAAAGTGAATCCGGGACAACGGACAGCTCTGTTGATACCGAATCAGATAGCGCAACTGATACAGCGACAGACACGGATACTGCGCCTGACAGCGACACTGACATGCCAGCATCCTGCTATGATGGTGTCAAAGATAGCTTTGAGTTTTTTACCGACTGCGGCGGTCTTTATTGTCCACCTTGCCCCGCCTGTACCGTCCCGTTTGATCCTCCCGAAGAAATTGTGATGCAGGGCGTTACCGGTGATGTGTTTGCACCATTTCTTTCATGGAACAATCAGACGCTTTATTTTGAGGCGACAGACACTGACAACGAAGATATTTATTCGGTTGAACGATCTGGTCGAGGCATCGATTTTGGTGTCGCCGCACCCGCAAAGGAGTTGAATTCCGTTTATTCCGACGGCACACCCTGTTGCAGCAGCGACAAAACGCAGATGGTATTCTATTCCACGCGTCCCGGAAGCATGGGAGGCAGAGACCTATGGCTGGCATCGAGAGACAATTCATCTGTAGCATTCGCCGAAATCGTACCACTGACAGAGATAAACTCCACTGCAATAGATCACATGCCATCTCTATCCGTTGACATGCTGACGCTGTACTACACATCGTTTCGCAGTGATGGCGTTGGGATGTCCGATATATGGATGGCCAGGCGCGCCAACCCCAAATCGCCATTTGCAGCTCCACAGAATCCAAGCGAATTGAATACTGTAAATCGTGAAGAGAGTCCATGGGTCGCGGCAGATGGGCTGGTGATGTACTTTATATCTGACCGAACGGGGGGAATGGGTGGCGCCGACATCTGGTGGGCCACCCGGCCCGATTCGCAAAGTCCATTTTCTGCACCGGTAAATTTAAGCGATCTCAACAGCGCGGCGGACGAAGTCGATGTGTCGTTGAGCGCTGACGAGCAGGAAATATATTTCAGTTCCAATCGCAACGGACCGTACACCCTCTGGCGCGCCTGGCGCACCTGCGCACAATAATTTCAGTTGGGGTTTCCCTTTCCCAAAGCCATGCTATCTTAATTTTCATAAAATCGTGGGGATGGCATGCCAGTTTTTTCAAATGGGTTTTCAACCAGAGCGGATATTGCTGAGGTAATGGATGAGTGTGCAATCACTTACACAATGTAATAAAGATAATTTGTCGAGGGCATCAATGGCGCAGCCGGTTATGCCGGTGGATGACGAATCCTGCTATAAAGTTGTGTTCGAACGGTTGCCCAGTGGAGTGTTGATTGTTGGAAAAAAGGGCGAAATTTTAGCCGGCAACCAGACGGCCCGGAAGATACTGGAGATACACGAAACTGAAACCGGTGTGCTCCTGGGGGATGTGGTACAGGGCGCGGATCCGCTGTGGCATTCCCATTTGCGTCGCGCCAATCTGACGTTGGTTACCCGCAATGGGGAACGTAGAATGATAGGCTATCACCAGGCCGCTTTTTCATATCCCGGATTTGAAGATGCGCGAGTAGTTGTGTTGGAAGACATTGGGCCCATCAGAGTGCGGGAAGAACGTCGGCAGCGCACGGAGCAGTTGGCGGTAGCTGGAGAGATGGCGGCCAGACTTGGGCATGAAATAAAAAACACCCTCGCCAACGTAACCGCCGGATTTAATCTTTTAGAGCACGATCTGCAACCTGCCAATGGCACCAGTGAGCTGCTGGACGATTTGAAACTGGCGCTGGGGCGAATGACCCGTGTCACCTCCGAATTGCTGAATGCGGCCAAACCGGCGCAGTTCACCCCGCGACCATGCAATCTGGGGAATATTGCACAGGACGCCGCGCATCTTTACCGGGCAATGGCGTTGAGTCGCGGCATTCACCTGGAAGTGGAGGTGCTCGCGGGTGCTCCCATTGCTGTGTTGGACCCCGCACAGTTTCGCCGCATGATTGGCAATCTGGTGGTAAACGCGGTGGATGCCACTGCCCGGGGCGGCAAAGTGTTGCTTCAGGCCGGGTATCTTTTGGAAACGGAAGTGCGCAAACGCTGGCCGGCGTTTCCAGGGGAGGTGGTGTTTTTGTCATGCACAGATACCGGTTGCGGGATTCCCAAAGAGGATATCCCGCACATCTTTTCGGCGTTCTATACCACGAAGGAATCCGGTACCGGACTGGGATTGCCCATGGCCAGAGAACTGGCGGAGGCACATGGCGGTCTGCTGGAAGTGCAATCCACATCCGGTGAGGGCACTGTCTTTCGGATGCTACTGCCCGCGGGGTATCGTCCGCGTTGCTGGGAGGCCAATACATGTGAATTGAGTATCCATGAAATGTCCTGCCGCAACTGTCGAAAATGCGATGAAATGTCCGTATCAACTGAGATGCAGTGTGCCACGGATTGCGATCAGTGTGATGTCCACGAAAAGGGAACAGGATATTTGTGCTGGGCCGTGGTGGGTGATTTGAGCCACGGCGAAAAGACATGTGCTCACAGTTGCACGGATTGCCGTTATTATCAGCGATGGAATCTGGGAAGTCAGGGAGTATGCGCATGAATGCGCAGGCCAATTCCCAAAATGGTTTTGTCCTGGTCATCGACGATGAGCGTTTGCTGGCGCAGGATCTCGCGTATCTGCTGACGCGTGAAGGATATCAGACGGAGGTGGCCAGCTCGGTGGCGGAGACGATGGCGTGTATTCCCCGCTTTTATCCGGACGTGGTGCTGATGGATTTGTGTCTTCCCGATGGGGATGGCAGTGAAACCATGGCGAAGTTGAAAAACTACTACCCCGAGATGGAATTTATCATGATCACCGCCCATGGCTCTATTCCTTCTGCGGTGGATAGCACGCGCTGGGGGGCCTTTGGTTATCTGACCAAACCGGTGGAACCGGCGGAAATTTTATTCTTCGTCCGCCAGGCACTGGATAAAAAGCAGGAGTCTGAGGCGTTGCGAACGCTGCGCAGGCGCGTTGCAGGCAACATGGCGGCGCGCATGACGGCTCCCGACTATCCGTCTGCAGCCGTTCGGCGTATTGTTTCCCTCGCGCAAAAAGCGGCTGCGCGAGAGGGCAATGTATTGATGCTGGGTGAATCCGGTACGGGGAAAGACCATTGGGCCCGCTGGATTCATTGTCATTCGGCGCGCAGAGATGGGCCGTATTTTTCGCTAAACTGCGCCACATTGTCCAGGGAGTTGGCCGATTCCGAGCTGTTTGGGCATGAGCCCGGGGCGTTTACCGGCAGCCGTGGGCGCAAACGCGGCATGCTGGAAATGGCGGGGGGCGGGACGCTGCTTCTGAACGAAATCGGTGAACTGGAGCTGGGGCTGCAGGCAAAGCTGTTGACGTTTCTGGATACCCGTCAGTTCATGCGTGTGGGGGGAGAACGCCAGGTGGAAGTGGATGTGCGCATTATAGCGGCCACCAATCGCGATTTGGAAGCCGAGGTGTCTTTGGGCCGATTTCGCAAGGATTTGTTTTACAGGCTCAATGTGTTCCAGCTGACGCTGCCGCCCCTGCGCGAACGGCTGGAAGACTTGCCAGTACTGACCATTGAGATTCTTGAAAAAATGGCGCAGGATATGCAAATGGTTCCATGCCCGCAGTTGTCAGCGGATTTTCTTAAGACGCTGAGGCGATACACTTGGCCTGGGAACATTCGGGAACTGCGCAATATTCTGGAGCGCGCGCTGATGATTTGCGATGGAATGACACTGGATGTAAACGATATTCTCATTCCCCAATTATCGCCAGCCCAATCAGACTGGCGACTGGAAGTGCCTTTCCCCGATGGGCAGAATCTGAATGATATTTGCAATTTCGTTGCGAAACGAATCATTGAAGAGGCGCTGGCCCGCACGGACACCAAAACGGACGCCGCACGATTGTTGGGTATTAGCCGGGATGCCCTTAATCATCAGATGCGCAAATTGATGCCCCGCCACCAATCCATTCGCTCGTGAGCACACCGGGCATATGTACTTTGATGGCAGACAGCGTGGGACTGTGTCTGTTTCACACGCGTTCTTCCGGCTGAAAACGCGGTTTTACGGGGGGTGCAATGGGGGTGAATTTTTTTTGTGGGAATTTCACACATGGGAAGAATCCAAAAAGTCTCCTGTAGCGTGTGAAACGAACACATGTTTTTGCAACCAGCCGAAGTTAAATGCTTTTTTGTAGCCGTTCTGTCATGGCACAACGCATGCATAAGCGTGTGATATGATGGAAAAAAACATTACTTCCGATTTTGTTCATGCATCATCCGCTCATAGACGGATGTCCCGACATCGATTGATAAATTGTCTCTCGCGTATTTTAAGCGGCATCCGTGCATTTGAAGCGGATTTGAAGGCGGATGTGACCAATCCGCTGCTGGTTGAAATGCACACCCGTACCTATGTGAATCGTCTGGTGGACAATGTGCATGAGATGAACCGGCTCATCGATGATATGCATCTGGAATGAGAAAATGAAGGAATTTCGAATACAGCTGACAGTAGATGAAATAAACAATCGTGACTGAAATGGTCGCGCAACAGCAAGGAGAAGGTAATGTTAGGCAGAACGAACGAAATGCTCAGAGACCTCAACGGCACGGAGGGCATCCATGAATGTCTGATTGTGGGGCGTGACGGTTTCGTGATTGATCACGTGGGTGACATGAGTGCGGAAGAAGTGGGCGCCAAAATTTCCACCAGTATTGGTACTGTGGAATCGATGGGACGAGATATTCGTCAGGGAGGGCTGTTCGAGATTATGGCTGAATTTAATGACGGGACGGTTATTGCAGCACCGGTGGGGCAGGATGCTGTGCTGGGCGTTATCGCCGGAAAAGGCGCGAATCTCGGTGGCATCCGTTACGCGGTAAAGAAAACCATCAGTTTACTGGAGAAGGCCCTATAGGGCCCTGAAAGGAGTTCGACGATGAGCAGAGCAATAGATGTTAGAGCAGCTCAGGGTGTACTATTCGGTATTTACAAAGCGTTGTATCAAATCGCCGGCAGCAGCGCGGCAGCGGTGATGCGTCAGGCGGCGCCGGATATTCTGGATGAATTTCGACGACTCGGTGTGGACTTCGCCTGTGTGGACGACGTGCAGAAACTGGAGAGCAAACTCAGTGAAACACTGGTGAGCGCGGGTCTTTGTGATAAAATGGCATTCAATATGGACGGCAACCAATTGAAGGTCAATATTACCAATTGTGCCTTTTACGATTTGACCACCCATCTGGGCGAAAATGGGGTGCCACCGTTCGGTTGTCCATTTGCGGCACTGACAATTGCTGTTTCTGAAAAGAATCTGGGCAAACGCGCCAGATTGAAAAACCTGCAGCCCACTCCAGGAGGCAAACCTGGAGACACCGAAATGGTAGTGGAGTTGCACGATTGAGAAGCATGGAACAAACGAATCCATTTAAAACTGTTTCGAAGCTGGATGGGAACGTGTTGGCGCGTTCACTCATCGAAGCGGCAATGTCTGGCGATATCCATTCCGTGGAGGCCGTTGTTGCGTTGGGCGCCAATCCGGATACTCGATCCACATTCGGAACGACGCCGTTAATGATGGCCTCCCGAGATGGTAACACGGAGATGGCGCGATGCCTGCTGGCATGTGGCGCTGCGCCGGATGCGGTGGATGAAGATGGGGCTACAGCGTTGCATCGCTGCGCATTGGTCAATCAGTGGGAGATGATGCCGCTGCTGATTGAAGCAGGCGCGCACCTTGAAATTCGGGATCGCTTCGGGTTTTCTCCCCTGCACCGGGCTGCCATGAAAGGAAACCTGGAGGTGACACGACTTTTGCTTGAGCAGGGGGCGCAGGCGGATGTACACGACAAACAGGAGATGACGCCGCTGATATGGGCAGCCGCGAGAAACAAGCCGAAGATCATCCAACTGCTGTTGGAATACGGCGCCGATATTAATCACCAGAGCGATACGGGAATGACTGCGCTTATGGAAGCGGCCCTGCGCGACTATTTGGATGTCACCAGTCTTCTCATTGAAGCAGGAGCGGACATTCACGCTCAGTCGGCCGATGATTCATCCGCTCTGATTCACGCGTTGCGTCGAGATGCGGTCGACACGTCGATCCATTTGCTGGAGCGGGGCGCAAAGGCGGATTTGGTAAATCGCAGTGGTTTTTTTCCGCTGCTAATTGCCGTGCGTCGGGGGAATCTGCCAACGGTGCAAAAATTGCTGTCCGATGGCGCGGCGCGCCTGCATTCCCATGAGCAGCTGTTGCAGGTGTACGAGTGGTCGCTGCGCCGTCAGCACGATGATGTGGCGGCACGACTGGAAACGTTTTTTTGGGGCGTCAACATCGCTGCATCGGCGGGAGATCTCTCCCATGTGCAACAGTTCATCGCGGATGGCATGTCCCCGGACACACGGGACCAGTACAACGAAACGCCACTGCATCGCGCCTCCTGGGGAGGGCATCTCCACATTGTGACCTACCTTCTTTCTGTGGGAGCCTCTCCCAACAGCGCCACCGCTTCGGGGAAAACACCGCTGCATCGCGCGAGTCGTCGCGGCAATGTGGATATTCAACACGCACTGGTGGAGGCGGGGGCCGACGTCAACGTTCAAAACGGGACCGGAGAGACGCCGCTGCATTGGGCTGTGCTTGGCAACTCCGCGCCTGCGGCACAAACACTGCTGCGCCTGGGCTCAGACCCCAAAATAAAAACAGCGGCCGGGCAACGACCAGCTGATTTGCTGCTCGATTCTCACGACAAAGAATTGCACAACGTGCTTCTTCAGGCAAACGTCACGTCCTGAAACGCTCATTTTTGTCACAATTGGCCAAAACGCAATTTGTTGGTATTTAAAACAATGATAATATCTGCCGCAAACTAAACTGCGATTTCTGAGAAGTCACCTCATACTTAATTGTTCCGGGCAAAAATGGATTTTGCCACTACACTGATTTCTATTGGTTGCGTAGGGACAAAAGAAATTTGCAGCGAAATTGGTGCGAATGTGATTTTTGAGCGAGATGGATTTTGGAGAGACTATTTTATGAAAACAATGCAGCAGGGAATATGGTCAAAGGTTGTTTTGGCAGTGTCGCTGACTTTCGGAGCGCTGGCGGCAGCAGGATGTCGCCCTCTTTCGCCGCAACAGTTGTCGATGGTGGACAGTTATCTGAATCAGGTGAATGTGAATGACGTATCGCAGGTCCTTCATCTCACAAAAAATAGAGATGATGACGCTGGAGACGACAAAACAGCTCAACCGGATTTGTCAGTTCTGGCCCAAAATGCGCTAATGCTGCGCCAGGCTTATTTTGATTTACTGGCGGATATTCGCGGCATTCGTCGCGTCGATAATAGCGCCCTGAAGCAGGATGAAAACATCAGTTTTGAGACGCAGCTAAAAAGGTTCTATGCGGCTCTGGACAACTATTATGGGAGCCTCGGGCAGACCGGCATGTTTGGCGATCAGGCGCAGATAGGTGAAATGCGTGCGGGGTTTAAAAAATATCAGTACGTTCCATGGGGGAGTGGAACAGAGGCACTGCTGGTTCAATTGTTTGAAGATGGCACACCGCTTGTGATTCATGTGGATGGCGTTATTAGTATGCGCCTCAATTATCTGGAAAAAAATGACCATCGCATGACTGCCTCGTTGGCGTGTCGCACGAAAAACCAACTTCAAATATCGACGTTTCGCCATGTATACATGAACGCACTACTGGCCTTTCGACACAATTGTGGAGGCGAAGAAGCATTCAAATGCAACATCATTCGCAAAAACAGAACCGCTTTTGAAAATCGAGATGCGGAGCGAATCATTCGTTCCTGTTCCAATCGGTCCACCGAACATCAGGTGGCCCAATGATGTTTCAACTGGCAAAGGCCCAAAAACATGTCGCTTACTTTTTTTTGGGGTCCATCGAGGCCGTCAATCTTCAATTGAAAACGAGTTTTTTGGGGCTGGTTGTGTCATGCGCATTGATCGTATCACTTGCAGCCGATATTCAGGCGGACGTGGACTCTGAAGTGGAACTCGCTTTAGAGAATCAGAAGCGTGAAACCACAGAAAGTGAAGGTGTGGTTATCGGCTCGGATACGGAAACCCTGGCAATAGCGCCTATTATGGAAACGCCACTATCGGCGATTCAGAAGGTGGCGGTTACCAGCAAGGGCGGGATCAGTTTGGGAGCGTATGAAGCAGGGCTGCAATGGGCGCTTATGGAGTTGCTGAGGGAGCGTGCTTTTTTCAGATCCAGCGAGGCAGATGGCGAAGCGTCTAACATACCTTATCCACAGCTCAAGGTGGATTTAGTGGCGTCGGCAGGGGCGTCGGCGGGAAATGCCAATACATTTTTGGGGCTGTTCAACTACTGTCGTCCGGATAAACAATCCAATACGGGACTGCCCAGGGGAGGCGCCTACGCGGACAACTGGTTCTGGAATACCTGGGTGCCGTTGGGCATCGACCAGCTGTTTCCACAGACGGGAATGACAACGGACGAATACTGCAAAGTACTTGGGGAAAGTGAACAGGAGATGGCCGACTGCAAAAAACGCATGACCACCACGCTCTATGAAAATGGTGATGGACTGCTGTCCAGGTTTGCGTACCAGCGCATGAAACATCAGTTTAATCAAATTGTGAATCCCCATGGCAAGGCCGTTTTGCAAAGAGAGTGCCTATATCCGGTGGGCGTTCCGCTTAATCAAACATCCGCCGAGGAGATACATTGGGGCAACGCGTCATCGGACAGTGGCGCATTAATGACATCGCCAGCCACCCGAGCAGTGATTTCGTTCCAGACAGAGTGCGCAACGGATAACGGTGACCCTTCTTCTGGCGAATGTTCCATCCGGCTGGTGAACTACCATTGGAATGCTGGAGCTGGTCATATTCAACGGCTGGGCCGTGTGCTTCAGTTGCCTTATTATGCCGCCTCGTCCTCGGTGCGCGCCGACGATATTACGGGAATTGTTGAAGCGGGCAGCGCCGTGCCGCTGGCATACGGACCTGTTAAATTGAACTTTTGTGACAGCACCGGCGAGACGCCACTGGATGCGGGAATGCGTTGCATGAACGGCGAAACGGCGACGCGAAGCAGATGGTGGAACGACGGTGGGCTTCTCGACAATCTTCCCATCGGACTGGCCTATGAAATGATTTTAAATGAATCGGAATCCCGCTCCACTTTAAATACACATTTGAGCAATTCCAAAGAAACGAATGGTTCAGCGGTTCCCAATAACGGGATCGCTGATGCACATTTCCCTTCAGATAAAGGGAATGTTCATCTTATCGCACTTGATGTGAAAAACATGCGATACAACGAGCGGGTGCAGAAAGTGCACGTGCCGCCCCAGGAAGGTCTGTTTGGTGTGATACAAGCCACCCGGGATGTACTGCCGGTTGCCCATACCTACGAGTTGCAGGCACTGTCGCGATATTTTCCATACGGTGTTGCGGACACGTCCACACTGCAGGGAACCGATACAACGCGCGAAAAGGCAATTATTCCCGTGGCCACCAGCAGGTACTTTCCTGTGGTGGGTTCCTCCCTGCTTTCTTTTGGCGCCTTTTTAGGACAACCGTTTCGCGAGTATGACTACCATATGGGTGTGTACGACGCGATTCACTACATTGCAAAAGCCATGTGCGTGGGATTTGGTAAAACAGATGGTGCGGGCGATGAAAGTGGATTTGCTCAGCCACCGTGGGCCGCCCGTGTGACAGATAATCTGGATGTACAGCGCTGTATCGTGGATGTTTTTCGGGACTCGTATAAAAGACTGGGTTTCCCTGCGGTGCTCCCCAATGGAAATGATGTGAATGATGACAACGTCGCGCTGATTTCGGGAGCGGTGGCGGTTCTCACCGCATTGCAGACCGAGCTCCACCAGACCGGACGATTTGCGGGCGTGGGCGGATTTTCCTTCGAGCAGTTTACAGGAAAAAACGTCCCGGACACAAAGTCGCTGTTGCCCCTGTTCGGGCGGGATACGCCAACCAATGATCAGTGCGATGCGTTTGAAGACGAAATGGTGAATGAGAAAAACAAATTCTGGTTCATGGGGAAGTGGACCTCCAATCGACGATTTCGCGTGTTTCACAATCTTTTGCGAAGTGGCCAATGTATTGCCCTGTATGGACCTCAAAAACATCCGACATATGGGAAGATGGTGGTGGGCAAGGTGCTTGGCGACGAATTCCTGTATTTTGTATCCAACCTGAAGCTGGTGGAAAACGAGCTGACGTCGCTGCGTACAGATTTTGAGTATTATCTGGCGCACAGCAACGAAAGGCGACGTCCGCCATACATGGAAGCGCATTTTAAAAAAAAGGCGAGCTGGAAAACCCGGCAAAATCTGGTTCAGAACCCCGAAAGCTGGACGCGGGACTTTCTGCACCGCATTTTCGGTCGACTTCGCACGCTGAATCGGCAGGATGGCATTGAGGAACGCGTGGCTGAAATGATCCAGATGTCCCTGGAATTTCTGGAGCGGGAAGATGCGGTGGGGGTACGGTTTGGACCATCCATTGTTCCGTTCGATCGCGCCCGTGGTGGCAAACGGTTTGGTTTGGCCATGTGGAAGCTGTTTGTTCCGTATTTTGTAGGCCGGTCGTTTGAAGTTTATGCCCACCAGAAGCGGGGCATGCTGACCACCATTGAGTGGTGGAGTCTGTTTGGCGGGTTCCCCGGGGGCCAGGTGACACTGGCCGTGGCGCCTCAGCTGTTATATCAGCGAATACCGTATCATCGCGTGGCAGTGGGCGGCGCTGTCAAGTTGGGTTTTCGAACGAAATTTCTGTTTGTTTCTCAGCTTGGTTTTTCGTTTGGGATTGCCCGCGAACACAATGTGGAATCCCCCCTGTTTCAACACGAATCGCCGTGGATGCTGAATGTGGATGTGGATTTGTATATTCTGGGGAGCGTCCTGCGTATTTTTGGCGGAGTGAGGCAACTGGGACTCCGGGACGCGTTTGATGAACGGGACTCCTTCAGCCTCCATGTGGGCATCGGCATTAACGACATTCCCGGTATTTTGTACTGGCTTGGAAAACTGGCCATGTGACGCCGCGTTGTGAAATCGCCGACCTTCAGGTTCGATGAGCACCATCCGTCATCCCCGGTGGAAGTGGGGATCCAATACGTTTTTTCAGGGGTTCCCGACTTCGCGGAAATGACGTCTTTTTTTTTGAAACATTTGAAAGTATTTCTCGCCGGGGGCGCACTCCACAAAAAAAGATCTGTGTGATTTCAGTGGGTTACAACTTTTTTTCATTTTTTCTGCAACAAAATCTCAAAACGGCCGAATAGGGGGCACCAAAATCGAATGGGAGAATGGTCCATGACTGAAAAGATGCCCCTCACAAAACACATATCCGGCACCGCCCAGGTGGAAGAGATAGTGCTGCTGGCAACCGTTGCGCTGGTGTTCGCTGCAGCCACTTTGGTCCTGGGACCGGCCCTGCTGAACTATCACGCCGGCATTGAAACCGTTTTGGCATTGCCCATTCCATAAACCGTTCCCGAAAAAAAATTGGGGAAACAATGGAGAGACAAAATGAAGCAAAACTTAATCAAAACCAAAGAAACAAATCAGAGCGCGATGTCGAAAAGAGGCGTTCGTCGCTCGTTGCGTACCTGTGAGCGCGGGTTGTCTACTGTGGAGTACATCATACTCCTGGTGTTGATTGCGGTTGGGGGTATCAGTTTGTGGACGGCGTTTGGCGGTGCTGTCAATTCGCACACAAAGGCAGCGACAAAAACCGTTCTGGAGATGAAATCTGATGAGGGTGAAGTTGGTAGAGTAAATCATTAATACTGGGTAAAGGAAGGAAAATTAATCATGGTTTCATTGCAGTTCGCAGGTGTATTCATAGCGGTGGTCGCATGTGGTGTGGGCACGTGGACCGATATTCGAAACGGCATCATTCCCAACTGGATCACATTGCCCTCCATGATGATTGGGTTGGGCATCGGATGGGCGTCCAATGGCATTATGGGGTTGGGGCTATCGGTTTTGAGTGCGCTTGCGACTGCAATGGTGCCACTTATTTTATTCCGGTACAACGCCATGGGGGGCGGTGACGTGAAATTATTCGCCGCCATTGGGGCATTGATGGGGTTTGATTTATCGCTGCAGGTATTGATGGCGTCGTTTTGCGTCGGAGCGATTTTTGGAATCGGAATCTGGATTGTAAAAGGAGAGCTTGGGGCGCATCTCAAACTTGTCGGTCGTAAACTGATGCCGCTTCGACGACGCACATCCGGCCGAACAGAACTGTCTGTAACGCACACTTGCATTCGTTTCGCACCGGCGATGCTGACCGGTTGTATTTTAACGGTGGCAGTGAACGCTCGGGAACTGGTGCAGCATGTCTGGTGACAAAGCAGTGCGGGGTGCTGTGTACGTGGAATTTCTGGCGGTCAGTGTTCCGCTCATTGTTCTCTTTTTCTCACTGGCACAGATGTCGCTGTTTCTTAGCGCGGGCATTCTCGTCAATTTTGCCGCGTTGAAGGCAGCGCGCTCGTCAATGGTGGTGCTGGGTGACAATCACGAAGATGCGACATACAAGACAAACTGTGGCGATGCCGGCGGGGACAATGGCCTGTATTGTGTGGGAAATGGAGATGCGGGAGTAGCAGCATACGAAGATGCAGACAGGAAAAGTCGATACGAAACCATTCGCACAGCCGCAAGGGCGCCATTGGTTCCCGTGTCGCCTGGAATAAAAAAAACCTTCGGTTCGCTGATGACGCCTTTTCGCTCCATGTCGCTGGAAAGTGCGCTGGGACAGGTGGGCAAAGTGGATGTGGTGACAATGCTCACGGATTTGGATTGGACAAGCCGGGCGGTGGGGCTGGGCTTTCTAAACACAAAGGGTGAATATGTGTCGAAAGTGAAACCTGGGGACAATGCCCGTGTACGCGTTGTATTGCTGCTCCCGTGTTTTGTGCCCATTGGCAGAGACCTCGCATGTCACCGATTTAACGATTTGCCAAAGGACCATCGCGAACTGATTCAGGTAAATGGTAACGCAGGACAGATAACCAATTTGTTGGGGTGGCGTTTCGTCACACTGGTTGGCGAAGCGCCCATTCCAAGGTGGGACAGGTAAAAAGGAGCGTTCATGTATTGCATAACTCCACTTCGAAATATCACCTGGCTGCGTGAGAGCGATGATAGTTCTGCGCACCGATGCGGTATTTGCAGCAACAGACCAAAGCAGTCGATTGCCAAAAACAGTGATGGCGCCGTTATGGTAATGGCGTTGTTCATGGGAATATTTCTGTGTGCGTTGCTTTACCATTTGGTAGGCGTTGGCGAAGCGGCCACAGAAGCCATCATGGCTCAGGACGCCACAGACAGTTTTACATTTACCGCCGCAGCGGCCAAAGCGCGCGGGATGAATACCATTGCGCTCATCAACGAAATTATGGCGTTGATTCTGGCAGTATTGGTAGCGTTGCGGCTGGTGGAGTTTGTCTTGCTCATTGCCATTGCAATTGTGAGCGCCACGTGCTGGCCCGCGCCGCCCACATGCGGAACGGTGGGTCTGTTGGCGGGAATTCAGGCGGAAGTGGCTACAATAGCAGATGAAGCTGAAGAAATCATTATGCCCATTCTGACAGCGTTTACCGCAGTCGCCACTGTAGTGAACAAGGCAACGCCTTTTGTGGCGGAAGGCGAGGCCATTTACATTTCGAAAACGGAGTCAAAGCCGGTTTCCGATTACGGGTTTGTGTGGCCGGTCGCTGACGAACTGCCCACAGAACAGGGAGAGTTCAATCTTCTGTGCGGCAAGGCGGGAAAAAAGGTTTTCGAAGTGTCCAAATACTGCATTCCTGGAAAAGTGGGAGACCGAGCATTGGGATTGCTGGAGAAACTGGTGGGCGAAATGGCCAATACGTTTTCTGACTATTTCTGTGGTGACGGCGGCGCCCCGTCGAAAGATCGTACCGAGCCGGTGGCATACCCGGGATATAGTGATCGCGAAACGAGTGATGGTGATTTAAAATGCGATACTGTGGACGCGCAACCGGCAGGCGCCCAGAACGCATGCTGGTCCAGCGATGATGAATACGATGAAAATTGTGACAATAAAGACCCTGAACCCATCTATGGACACGCCGGGTGCGAGCCGGGTAATCAGACGTGCATTGATTGCGAACACAAGGCCTGTGAAACGTGTTTGCCGTTGCTAAATAATGTCGCCTTCAAAAAAGCGCTGTGGCAAGTCAAAACAGAGGAGCTCGAAGTCCATGGAGACCTGAATTCTCAAAGTGCGATGTGGAAAAGTATAGAAGAACCCTTTTCCACCTTCGAGTGGATAGACAGAAATCCATGCGTAAAGAATCATTACATTGGGATGTTGTCAGCATCTCAAATGGAGGCGCTTGAAATAAAGGAGTATCGAAAGGATTGCGGGGGCGATTTTATCTGTGTGGTTGAACAGCACGAATTTGGAGGTTGGTTCAACGTGCCGGATTCCAAAAGAAAAGAACCGCGAACCAGAGTGGTCAGGCGCACATACGAAAAAATGTATGCGTGTATTGTAAACGAAAAAATTCCCCTTAAAACTCCCGAAAAATTTAAATCAATAGACGTCGATGGACAATGCGGAGGCAGCTGCTCCAACTCGTTTAGTGACGTGTCCCCCGCCTCTTCCGGCAACAATTCTTCACCCTCGTCAGACACATCACCCCGTCCACGAATATTAAAGAAAAAAGCCGTTCCGGACGACTTTCGATTGTGGGGGGTTGGCATTGCAAAAAAGAAAGCACAGTCCCGGGAAAATGAAATCGGAAAATTTTACAATAAAAAGGCACAGGGGAAATCGGATAAACGAGTCACAGCGGCCGCTGCCGAATTTCGAACCGAAAGTAAAAGAGCCAACAAAGAACTGGATGATATGCGCATGTGGCAGCTCAAATGGTACGGCCGATTGATTCGGTTTCGACTCCCCAAAGAAAATATATTTGGGGAATCCAGTGGCGCTGAGAATTCAACCACTGCCGATGACGTGTCAAACAACATGGGCGATATTCAAAGTCAGCTGGAAAAGCTTTCTGTTCACTGAACGCAGGAGAAACCAATGAATATATATAGTGACACCAGGGGCGTGGCCATGACCGAAGGCGTCATTGTGATACCGTTTTTCATTATTGTGTGGCTGGGGATATTTTCTGTGTACGCCTATTATGTGGCCAGATTGGAAGCGCAGGCAAACGCCGCATCCGGCGCTTACTCACAGGCCATTGGCGGAAACTGTGATGACGTGACGTACTACAGCGGCCCGGTGGATTCTGACGATGATAAGAACAGCGAATCACAGGAAAAACGAGAGCCGCTCGAATCCGGCATAAGCAGAGTTGAGAGCGATGCGGCATTTAAAGAGCTGCGCAAAGTCGAAGGCAGCGGCATCTGGGATAACGCCAAAGACATTAATCCACTGGCACATCAGTTTGTCGAATCCAAAGCCGATGTGGTTCATGAAATATACGGCAGACGAACCGAACGTGCTCATGGAGAGAGATATATGTTGTGCAACTCCAAACCGGTGAATGGGATACTGGATTTTATTGGTGAAAGCCTAAAGAGCATGGTGGGCATTAACGATTAAAGTGGTGCAATGATGAAAACAAAAAAACAAAAATTTCTTTGTGGTGTGGCCATTGGTCTGTGTGGGTTGGCGGTGACGGCACTTGTGGGGTTGAATGCCATGGCAAATTCACCGGTGATGGATAGCGGTGTGGGGCATTTGTGCATTGGAAAGATGGATTTCAATTTCAATACATCCAATGCGCATAAAAACATATGGATGGCTGATAATGAGGGTTTGAGATTAAAGGGCTGCACCCATCGGGCGTTTGATTTCGAAACGGCATTCCAGGGAGAACGATTGGTTGTCGCCGAAATGAAGGATAAGAAGAACGCCATATTGGGGTATACCATTGACGTCAATCCTAAAGAAGCGGTTGAAAGCAGTGTAAAACGACTGGCGAAAATGGGGTTTCAACCCATTCCTTTTAAAAAATCAATGAAGCGAAACGATACAGAAGCATTCGCCCTCGTGCGGGGCAGGCAGATGGACCTTCAACTGACGGGTGTACCGTTCAAGGACGGGAAGAACATTCTTGTGGTAATTAAAACCACTGGTCCCTGATACAGGAGTCATAAGATGAGCAAAATCGTAATACTCGCAATATCCATGGCGGTATTGGCTGGCGTGGGAAACTATCTGTTCGCCTATAAACTGGAGCAGCAAACAACTGGTGGAGATAAGGTGGCGGTGATGGTGGCCTCGCGCGATTTGAATAGAGGCGAAATTTTAAAAACAGATGATTTTGCAGAACGGCAAATTCCAATCGCTTATGTGGACGAGCGGGATGTGACGGGCAATCGAAAAAAAGAATTGAAAGGAGCGCCCATCCAGGTAGCAGTGAAGAAGGGGCAGGTGTTGCAGTGGACTGATTTTCAGGCGCGCATGGCCGATGGTAAGAATGATTTGGCGGATTTGGTGGAGCCAGGCAAACGCGCCATGACCATCGTGGTGAACAGGGAGTCCGCTTTTGGGGGGCTGTTGAAGCCAGGGCACCGGGTGGATATTATTGGTACCTTCGCAAACTCTGGATATGCCGGCGGCGGCTCCAAACAGCGATCGCAGGTGCTGCTGCAAAATGTTCGCGTTTTGGCCACGGGCAATCAATTGTCTTCTGAAGACGCTGGCAGTGGATTCAATACGGTAACGTTAAGTGTGTCCGTTGAGCAGGGGGAACTATTGTCGTTTGCGGGTAATCTGGGTGAATTATCTCTGGTCATGCGTGGATATTCTGATGTGTCGGTGACAGAAGGCATTCCCACCAAAGGCTACGATGACATTTTCGGTGAACGAAAACCCTTGTTATCAAAAGCGGACAAAAACCAAAACAACCCAATTGAACGATTGCAGGTGAAGAAATGACTTTAAAAAATAGAGTTCATAAAATGAAGATGCCGAGCTTTATGCCCGGCCGATGTCCGCTTCCAAAATGGTGTGCTCGGGCTTTATTTCCGGCCATTGTCGACAGGGCGGCTGGTAAACGACCGCCCAGCGCGATTTTACCTGGCAAAACCAAAGACGTGCCAGATGAGGCTGAAACGTTAATTTCGCCAAATAAGCGATACGCCTCCAACCCCTGAGACAACAACCCCATCTGCAGGGGATGTTTCTCAATAAACCAGTCCTTTCTTCCGGGCGCTCCGGTTACACTCATATCGTGTCCGGGGCGCCTCCCTCCTTTGCATTTTTTCGATTTCACTTTGTGCAAGGACTGTTGAAAAAAAATGCGCGATTGCCAGCCCCCCCCAAAAAAAAATAAACTTTTTTTCACAATTTTTGCAACAAAATCAAAAAACGGCCGAATAGGGGCAAACCTTTTTTTTAAGAAGGAGGCCCCCTGTGGCGAACCAGAGAAATTTATATC
>JAFGQN010000009.1 GCA_016935665.1 Deltaproteobacteria bacterium
AACGCAGGATAAAACGCAGGACAAGACACAGCTGAAGACCCAGGACAAAACCAAAGACGCTACTGCCACAAAAACGCAGGATAAAACACAGGACAAGACACAGCTGAAGACCCAGGACAAAACCAAAGACTCTGTCGCCTTGGCATCCCAGAAAAAAGCGGATGACGCTGCCGCTTCAAAAGCCCAGAAAAAGAATCAGGACAAAACAACGACCGAAGATGGGGACAAAAAACAAGCCAAAACGGCCAAAAAGTCTAAAAAGAGTTTTCAGGACAAAAATGGCGACGGCATTGATGACGCCAGAACCCAATCGAAAAAAGAGAGTAAAAGCGTTTTGACCACTCAGAGTCAGAAAAAACAGTCCTCTCAGAGCAAAGAGACTGATGCGTCCCGTGCGAGCAAAAAATCCCAGTCAAAGCGGGATGCCAGTAAATCCGGAAGCACCAGCGCAAGCGCAGCTCAGGGCGGCAGCAGCTCAGGACAAAAGAAGTCCGGCTCATCCGATTCAGGCAGCCGCAAGGGTTCACAGAAATAGGCACAATGAACCGAAAATCGAAAACCGTAAACCGTAAACCGTAAACCGTAAACCGTCAGCCAACCAGGGAGGTGCCCCATGAAGTTCCACAGACATATTATTCTTTTGACAGCAGTATTTGGCATTATGGCATTTGGGTGTTCCGATGATGTCAATTCCAGTGAGGAGGCGCAGTCCAGCGACAACGTTGTCTTGTCAGACAGTGACTCCGCCACATCACTGGAAACCGATACACTGAACGCGGATTCCAGTCAGTTGGCGGATACGGCTTTGAACAACGATACAGATTCATCATTGCCGATGGACACCGGGATAGCGGGTGACACTGCCGTTGCGACAGATACGGGAACGAGTATTTCCCTAAGCACCGATGATTCCACGGGAACCGACGTTGATACTATCGGTATCGATACCGGCACGGCTGTTGACTCTGCAACGGAAATCGATTCGGATTCTACGAACGACGATACGGATACCACTGCCTGTCCCTACTCCTGTCGCGCACAAAACTGGTGTATCAACAACGGGGGCACAGTGTTTGAAGAGTTGGAATGCAGCGAATCAACCCAGGTGTGCTGTGAACTCGAAGACGATTCCGACAGTGATACCGGAGATACCGATCAAGATACTGAGGATACTGCAAATACTGATGATACGGACTCGGCTACACACAACATTTGCAGCGTTGGATGCCATTCGGCGTCGTGGTGTCATACAAATTCAGCAACCATTTACGAAGACCAGACCTGCACTGGCAATCAAATCTGCTGCGCGATAGAGCCTTAAGAAAGTCTCTTCTTCTAAATCTGCCATCCTCTGTTTACTAATTCATTTTTTTACCGTTATAATACTGTTGGAGGATATTCGCTGATTTGAAGATAAACCACATGCATATCCGTATTCCTGCCGTGGCCTGCATCAGAGCATTTACGCTGTTACAATCTCTGTTGATATTGACAATTTCGGGGTGTGGTTATCTGGATGTGGAGAACATCGAACGCGATTCAGAGGGAATCGAAGGGAGCATCGGCACCGAAAACAGCAATGACTCCACGGATTCGGAGTCCAACATCATACCGGATACCATTACAGCTTCCCCTTTGGATTCCGGCACCAATTTTGACACCGAAAGTAACACGGAAACCGAATCGAGTCCTTTTTCAGGCACCGAGGTGGACACAACCTCTGACTCAAACAGCAGCGCGGACACCGGTATCGATACAGTTACAGAGTCATTCACTGAAACAGACTCTGACTCGGGAACAACTACCGGCACGGCAACAGAGCTGGACACCGGAACCGATTCCGACTCGACAACGAACTCGGATGCAGAAACGGATTCCAATGCAGCAACAGACTCCGATTCAGCAACAGTTACCGATTCAGCAACAGATTCCGATTCAGCAACTGATTCCGATTCAGTAACTGACTCCGATTCAGTAACTGACTCCGATTCAGTAACTGACTCCGATTCAGTAACTGACTCCGATTCAGCAACTGATTCCGATTCAGCATCAGATTCCGATTCAGTAACTGACTCCGATTCAGCAACTGATTCCGATTCAGCGACAGACTCCGATTCAGCGACAGACTCCGATTCAGCGACAGACTCCGATACTGGAACTGATATCAGCTCCCCCAGCTGTATTCGTTACGTGGACATCAACGCAGGTGCAGTGGTGGAAACCGGACTCAGCTGGGCCGAATCATTCAGCGATATTCAATCGGGAATAAATGCTGCAGCCAGTGAGATCCCCGTTTGCGAAGTGTGGGTGGCTTCTGGGAACTATATTCTATTTGGTGGCGTCACAGATGCGATTACCCTTGAACCCGATATTAAACTATACGGCGGCTTCGGTGGGCTGGACGTGGGGGAGACCATCCGGGAACAACGGGATCCTTCGCCATCGGTCAATCCCACGATTATTTCGGGAAACAATACCGCCTTTCACGTGGTTATTGGCAGTGCGGGTGCACGAGTGGATGGATTCACCATCGTGGGCGGTAACGCGGTGGGCACCAGCGGCGTGGAAGGCGTGGGTGCTGCCCTGCTGGTTGAATCAGGCCCCATGGTGGTGGACAATTGCCACTTTCAGGCAAACTATGCAATGGATGCCGGCGGGGCCATATACGTTGCGAATTCGGCACTGAGCGTTTTCAATTCCAGATTCACGAATAACATCGCAGGGGACGGATTCTCACTGGGCGCCGGCAGTGGTTTGGCAGCAATGAACAATGCCGTTGTTCAAATTGATAATGTTGAATTTGACAGTAACGGGCACCCGGCCAACGCTTTGTATGGCGCCGCAGCATTCTTCTCCCAATCGGACAGCATCATCACCAATTCCGCTGTGACGAACAACGACTCTGTCACTTATGGCGGAATGTATTTCTCCCAGGGCACTCACATTCTCTATAATGTCTTGTTCGAAGGCAACAGTTCCTCAATAGGCGGTGCGGCAGTCGCCGGAAGCAGCGCGACCATCGATGCCTCCAACCTGGTGGTCACCGACAACAGTTCATCCGGGGCTGATATTAATCTTGCCGATTGTACATTAACACTGACAAACAGCACAATTTACGACTCAGGTGTCCCTTACAGTGACGACGCCACCACTGCCGCGGTGATCACCAACTGTATCATCTGGACACCGGCGGCATCGGCCATCAACTACGCAAATATCGCTCCAACTATCTCCTACAGCATCATTAAAGGCGGTGCGCCAGGCACCAACGTTTTTGATGTGGATCCGCTTTTCGTCGCTGCCCCCGGCAATGTCGAACTGCAGGTGGACTCCCCCGGCATCGACGCCGCAAACGGTGATGTGGCGCCTGACGCAGACTTCCTCGGCGCCCTCAGATATGACTCAGCCGTGGGAAACACTGGAATTGGCTCGCCACCATACGTGGACATAGGCGCATACGAATACTGGCCCTGATTTGCTCGCCCGGGCATACCCGGAACGCCATTGAAAGCCACGGGGGAACCATATGAATCATATGTCACACCTGTTTTCAGTTATCGACTGATTCCGATATTGAGAGTGTATACCCAACAGCGTAATTCGCAGGGTAGCGACACATCAATGCGCGCGTTTCTGTAAAATTGCTGTTTTTTTTCCCATCAGTGTGACAAAATGTACCTATAGACTGATGGAACGGTCACACGCGCAAGATAAGTTCACAAAAAAAGAGCATCCTGGCCTCTGGGCGCCAGACTTTATAAAAAAATACTGAAAGGTGTAGTCATGACAAAAAATAATCTTTTCGTTGGATTCGCGTTACGTGCAAGGGGAGCACATGCCGCAGTATTTCGTTTCGCCATACCAGTCGTCGTTATCTGGTGCGCTGTACTTTTAATAACAGGTTGTGGAGACTCCGGTGCAGACGACAGAAGGTCGTGTACGGAAGGCAGTGTAAATTGCAATTGCATTGATGATGAATACTGTGACGATGGTCTTACATGCAACTCGTCGGGCGTTTGCGAAGAAAGCTCGTCTGATGCGGACAGTGACGGGGACAGCGATGCAGATTCAGACACGGATGGCGACTCGGACACGGATGGGGATTCGGACACGGATGGGGATACCGACACGGATGGCGACTCTGATACAGACGGCGACTCTGACTCCGATGGCGACACCGACGCCGACAGTGATGGCGATACAACCTGCCCCAATACCTGTGTGGCAACGGGCGAATGTCGGGCTATCGGGACGCGGGTCGACGGATATACTTGTCCCGATGCAACACCCATATGCTGCGACACTGGCGGAGATGGGGACACCGATTCAGACGGCGATACCGATTCGGACGGCGATACCGATTCAGACGGCGATACCGATTCGGACGGCGATACCGATTCGGACGGCGACGCCTGCTCGCATACCACCAAGCTGACCGGGGGACAAACCATCACCAACAACGGAATGGGCGATGCGGGAGGTGGGTTTCATTACGAACTGTGGCGAGATGGAAACAGCGGCGGAATGACTGTTTATAAAGTTGACGCGGCCTTCAGCGCCAACTGGAACAATTCCGGAGATTTCCTGGCCCGCGTTGGCCTGAAATGGAACGAAACTCAGACATATGACTATTACGGCACCATCACCGCCGACTACGCCTACACCAAGCAAGGCAACGGCGGACCATACAATTATATTGGCATCTACGGATGGTCCAACAATCCGCTGGTGGAATACTACATCGTGGATGACTGGTTCGCCAACAGTCCCCCCACTGGCGGCGGACAAATGAAAGGCTCTTTCGAAGTGGACGGCGGTACGTACAACATTTATCAGGCCCAACGCAACAATGCCCCATCCATCCACGGAACCGCAACATTCCCGCAGTTTTTCAGCGTGCGTCAGACCGCGCGTCAGTGTGGACGCATCTCTGTCACTGCACACTTTGACAAATGGGCGAGCCTGGGAATGCAGATGGGCAAGATGTACGAAGCCAAGTTACTGGTTGAAGCGGGTGGTGGCACTGGAAGTATTGATTATACGTATGCCACCATGAGTGCCAGCGGCAAGTGATGCCTTCTTCCCAGCGGCCATAATCCACCGACCGCCAACTTCATACAATCTTAAAAATCAAAGATAGTTCCAATCACACATCCCATTGTCACAGACATAGCCGTCTGCAGCGGGGCAATCACAAGTTGTCACGATACCGCAACCTGCTGCACTCATCGCTTTTAGCAATGCGAAAAAGTCGGTCTTGTCCGCATTCATATTGGCGACCAGGTTCCGTGTACAGCCACAACTGGTGCCTTTGACGGCCTCACATTCTGATGCGTCATTGCAGGCGGCTATCCTGTTCGCTTCCCTGACATACGCGACACGCCATTGCGAACACCCTTTTGCACAGGCGGATAAACACGCTGTTTCGTTTTCGAAAAATGCCACTCCGTTGGCGCCACATCCACTAACCAACTGACACGTACCGTCAACAACAGCCCACCCCAGGACCATTTCGCACGGACCAAAATCCTCTCCCGCCAAATCGTCACATGTGGGTTCGGGCAGGGGCATCACATTGAAGGGCGCTGTATAGATGTCTTCCGTTCCTGTACAATTGGCTTTCGACAAAGGCAAGCCCTGTTTGCACCCTTTGGAAATCACGTAATGCAACCGCCATTCGCCCACTTCTGTGGGAGCGTTAAACTGAGTCGCAAGGTCGTTCCCCGATGTCAGTGGAATACCAATTCCTTCCTGAACACAGATAACATTTGGCCCGTAATCAATCCACTTTTCACCATCCCGCTTTTCAAAATTGAACCTTGAGCAACCGGGCAGAAACACGGTATCAAGGGTCTGGTTATAAATCGTTGTCATTCCCTCATCTGCCACAACATAGGCCACTTTGTTGGTATCTGCGGTTACCTCGCACCCCTTTGCGCCAATGAGCATCACTCCTGCTATGATAGTGGCTGCCAATACACAAAACTGTTTTCTCATGACTGTCCTCCTCATGTTGGTTGAGACTGCTTTTAATTACTGCACATTTTTTTGATGCCTTTACTGGTATCAGAGGAAGGCACTATTGTAAAGACATGACCGAATAACAGCCAAACCACCGGAAAAGAATTGAAACAGGGCGTTACTGCTGCTGCCCGCCCAAATTCAACAATCCATATCCCTTGCAGGTATCACAGCAAATGTCGGTGCCACAGGCGCCGTATTCCAGAAAAGACAGTTGCTGCGCCCCCTGGCATTCAAGATTGAGGTCGAATTCGAGGGTATACCCATCGGGGCAGTTGCTGGGGAGATTATCAGTCGCAAGGGCTACCGTTACTCGCCGCCGGGAAAATGTGGCGGGCAATGGCGCATCCAGCAGTCGATGGGCGAAGCCGCCAATGGTGACAGTCCCGGTGGAAAGGTCGGCCGGATTCTGTTCAATGGTGATGAAAAGAGTTGTATCAACAGGCTGGTCGTTTGCCGTCACTCCACATGGGGAAAATTCACCGGATGCCGCAACAGAATACGAACCGCTTATATCCTGTGGTAAATTGTCCGCACTGCAAAGGTTTTCCGGATTTGCCGGCATGGGATGCCCCCATCGCGCGACCCCAGTTGCCATCATGCAATTGTCACTGTCATCGTAATAATACAAATAACTGCCGGTGTTGACAGCTTCACAGCTTTGGTTTGTTTCGAAATACTCCCACTGATTGCTGATGCACCCGGACGGACAATCCCCCCACCCCCGCCAAAACGCGAACGCAAATCCGCCATCCTCCTTCAGGAACGGATACACTGTTTTTGAGCCGCCATAAGTGCCATCTTTTGACGCATCGTAGATAGCTTTAATATCGGCGACATCCATATCTGTGGCAAATATCCTGTCAAGCACGGTGCCCATGGTAAAACCATCACATACACCACTTCCGCCTGTATTGGGATCTGCAATGGCAACACCTGGCGGTGCCGCATTGAGGCCGAGGCAAACGAGATTTGTCATCGAGTCGGAATCTGTGTTCAAATCAGTGTCATATCCGGCGCTGCCTGTATCGGCAACTATCGCTGTAGCTGAATCGTCAGGAGAAACGGTATCGGAATCCGCTTTCATGTGCGTATCGATTGTCACATCCACCTCAGTGGATGAAGCGGTATCACCTTTGTCGAAAGTGGAATCAAGTACCTCTTCGGCAGTTGCGTCAGTATTATCCATTGAAAGATCATCCAGCACGGAATCACATCCCACAGTTATAGGTATCAACCACAAAAATATTGCGAAACGCGCAGACATTAATGGCATCTTTTTCTATTTCTCCCTTTATATGCGGATAAATCGCTTAATGTGTTTTTGACAATATCACAAAACGCTGCATTGGACCACTTCATGTCCTCCAACGAATTCAGCACACGCTTAAAACTGCTGTGCGTACCATGGAGAATCAATTCAGAAGATATGCGTAAAAGCTTTTTAACCGTCCTAAAAAGAGCGTTACACATTATTGACAGGCTGGAAAAAAACAAAAAGTGCAAATGTCGATATGCGGGACAAGTTTCCCACCGCGTCTTTTTACTGGATGGCGGGGTACGAAGCGACAAAAAAAAGCAACCACACGCTTACCGCCCCACTGCAGTGCGATGAACCGGATACCCCGAACGAATACACTTTCATTCATCGAGACTCATTTGGTGCCGTACTCCTGTATGCGCTGCTGGCCGCCGGAAAAGCTCAGACAGAAGAAGAAGCCAACATGTTCTGGCAACTGGCCCTTAAATGGCGGCGGGACGCGGTAACAATTTATCAGCACAAAAGTGATCCGCTCATTTCTGTTTTCTGGCAACTTCAATTGGCGATGCCGCGGGATACACAGACGATAGAAGCACAATTGAGAGTCAAATATCCCGGCGCATATGTCATCTTGCACGGCAAGACAATTGCTGTGTTTATGACAATGGACCCGACCGCCCTGCCCGGCTGGATTTCCACCTGGCAATGCCTGCCACAGCGTCCGGCCTGACAGTACAAAACAAACAGACCGCATCATCGATGAATCTCCCCCGTCATGAGTAATGTTCCGTTAAAAAACTTCACCTGATTTGGAATCAGCAGGGTACTCGTCTTTAAAATACGCCGTTTGCAAGCGTGATTACAGCGGGTAACGGGTATCTGTCACAGACATGCGATGTGACGCAGACAAGATGAAGTTCCATTGGGTACGACCAGGAATGACTTGAAAATTTAGCCCAAAGAGGCCTGGATGGAAGACGTTAAGGGACGCCTTAACAAAAAAACGCGCTAATAAAAAAAAATTTGGAGTAGTTATGATACGAATATTTATTTTGCTCATGTGCATGGGCACCGTTTTTGCCTGCTCGAGTGGCGATAGCGTTGGAGACAAAAACGACAGCACCGATTCCGATGTGAGTGGGGACGCAGATTCCGATGGGGACAGTGAAATGGATTCGGACGGTGATTCAGACACCGACGGCGACACGGATGCCGACGGTGATGGCGATTCGGATTCAGATGGCGACAGCGACATTGACGGTGACTCTGATGCCGATTCCGATTCAGACACAGATAGCGACGGTGATTCGGATGGGGATAGCGACGCCGATACCGACAGTGATGGAGACAGTGACAGCAACAGCGATTCGGATGGGGATACCGAAGACGACACAGAGACCGAAGACGAAGGCCCTCCCACGCGGCTCATTACTTTTGGCACGCTGGCCAATCCCAAAACCGTTGTGACGGATGCTAAAAAAATTGCAAAAGCCCAGACCGACCCCCAATCCGCCCAATGGCAAAGCAAGGGAGATCAGCATCGCGAATATCAATTCGAAGCCGCGGGCAAAAGCATTCCCTACCGCATTGTGGTGCCCGCCAGCTGGGACGGTCAGTCAAAGCTGCCGCTTTTTATGTTCCTGCATGGCGGCGGCAGTGATGAAAACAACTATCTGGAACAGAATAATAAACAACTGATCAATCTGGCTTTGGAGCACGGCTACCTGCTGGTTTCTCCCAATGGAGCGGACGGTGCCTATGGCAACTTCCTCAGATTGTCAGCCCCCTTTGGCAATGAGGCCGGCGCGGCGGAACTTATGGCCCAGGTCACCAACGAGAGCGAACGCACTAATCAATTGAGTGAAATGGACGTCATTAACGTTCTCGAACTGGTTCTGGCCGAGTATCCGGTAAATCAAGACGCCATGTTCCTGGCGGGTCACTCCATGGGCAGCGGCGGCACCTGGTACATCGGCGGCAAGTATCCACAGTACTGGAAAGGAATCGCCCCACTGTCCGGACCGTTCGTTCAGGAACATGGATATCCGTGGGACGACCTAAAGGATATGGCTATCTTTGTGACCGAAGGCACTCAGACGCCATCACTGGAAGGCAGTCAACTTCTGGCTGCATGGTTGGCGGACAACGGATTCAATGCAAAATACAGGGAAGTGAACGCCGACCACGGTGGCATGATCCCCCTCGTACTCCCTGATATTTTTGACTACTTTGATGAGCTGCAGTAGCCACAGCGGCTCATACCGTCGTTTGCGTCGCCGGTTCACTCATTCCACCCGTTTGTGAAACTTCGCCCCCACTTTGTTTATGCTGGTTTGAAAACGCTTAAAAGGATGTGGTGAGAATGTTCAAATGGGTTAATTTCATAATGATAACAGCTGTTTTGGCGACAGCCTGCAGAGAATCTCAATCCTCCGATGCGTATAGCGATACGAGGGACGGGGACTCCGATGCCGACGGTGACAGTGATGCCGATGGTGATACTGACGCTGATGGCGATAGTGACACCGATGGCGACACTGACACCGACGGTGACAGCGATTCAGATGGCGACACTGATACCGATGGTGATGCCGATGCCGACAGCGACGCGGACAGCGATAGCGACACCGACGCGGACAGCGACAGCGACACCGACGCGGACAGCGATTCAGCATCCGGCGACGACACCGAAACGGATACAGAAACATCTTTAACCGTTGAATCCTTCGACGTGACCAATCCGCTGATCCTCGAACGGGCGGACCCCTGGATGTATCGACACACCGATGGATATTACTATTTCATCGCTACCGAACCCGCTTACAACCGCATTTACCTGCGGCGGGCCCAAACCGCACAGGGGCTTGCCGATGCAGCGGAAAAGGAAATTTGGGCCCGGCACCCCAGCGGAATTATGGGCGCCCACATCTGGGCACCGGAACTTCATTACATCGACAATGCATGGTACATCTACTTTGCTGCGGGAGCCACAAACGATGTATGGGCCATTCGCATTTACGTGCTCGAAAACACATCTGACAATCCGCTTTTGGGCACATGGACTGAGAAAGGCCAGGTAAAGACCAACTGGGAGTCCTTCTCACTTGATGCCACCACTTTCGAACACAATGGCATTCGCTACCTGGTATTTGCCCAGGACGATCCCAATCAACCCAATTACAGCACCAATATTTTCATCGCCCGGATGAGCAATCCATGGACTCTGGATGGACCGCAGGTCAGCATTTCCAAAGCGGATTTTGACTGGGAAAGAGTGACGTACGCGGTCAATGAAGGACCAGCGATCATCAAACGCAACAGTCGCATTTTTATCAGCTACTCTGCCAGTGCCACCGACGCCAATTACGCCGTGGGGTTATTATGGGCGGATGAAAACGGGGATCTGATGGATGCGGCTTCCTGGAAAAAATCAGATGTCCCGGTTATGAAAAGCGGCAACGGTGTGTACGGGCCGGGGCACAGCATGTTCTCCATATCTCCTTTGGGAACTATTGATTTGCTCGTTTACCACGGGCGTGATTACAAAGATATTGTTGGCGAACCGTTAAACAATCCCGATCGACATATGCGGGTTCAAAAGCTCAACTGGAGCGATGACGGCATGCCGGTATTGGGGCCACCGGTCGCCAACGGCACCATCACCATCAGCAACCAATAGCGCCATTAGAGAAAGCCGGTGAGTTCAATGAAAACGAACATTATACTCCTGCTGTTCATATCGGGAATCCACCTCGCCTGCGCAAACGGCAACAGCAGCGATACCTCAGGCAGCGAAACAGACAATGAACAAAATGACGCGGACAGTGACGGCGATTCCGATACCGACAGCGATTCCGACAGTGACGGGGACAGCGACAGCGGCGGCGACAGCGACGGCGATTCGGACACCGATGCCGACAGTGACACTGACGGAGACACGGATACCGATGGTGATTCGGACAGTGACGGGGATGCGGATGCGGATACCCAAACGGATTCCGCATCAGAAAACGCCAACGATACAGATGATGGAACCGACTCTGCATCAAACAGCGACAGCGCGGAAGAGACCGACAATGATACAGAACCCGTGGTGGCTGAAAACCCTGTGATTTCGGTATTAAACGAAGACAATGCCGATCCGGAAATCATGTATTACGATGGCATGTATTACATCTACCCCACCACTTGTCCCACCCGCGACTGGCTCTCCACATATTTTAAAGTGTATTCATCTTTCGACATGGTCACCTGGGAAGACCGCGGCATTATTCTGGATTCCAAAAACATTTCATGGGGAAACCGCACCAAAGCCTGGGCTCCCACCATCCAGGAAAAAGATGGCGTGTTTTATTTTTACTTCTGCCTCAATCACAATATCGGGGTAGCCACATCCGCATCTCCCACCGGGCCATTTGTGGACGCGCTGGGACACCCATTGGTGGAAGGTCATATCGACCCGGACGTTTTCATCGACGATGACGGACAGGCCTATCTGTACTATGGTCAAACCACACCGCGCGTGCGCAAACTGGCCGCGGATATGATCTCTTTCGAGGGGAGCGAAGTGTTGCTGCCCACCGACAATTTCAGAGAAGGCGTTTACGTGTTCAAACGCGACGACCGCTACTACATGATGGGCTCCGAAAACGACGCCCGCGATGAAACGTACCAGGTCACCTACAGCATCGGCACTGGCCCCATGGGACCATTTGTAAAACAGCCAGGACTCTTTCTCTCTAAAAATGGTAACATGGTTGGCACCGGTCACAACTCCGTGATTCAGATACCCGGTACCGACAATTGGTTCACCGCATACCACCGACACTTCATCCCGGGCGGCGGCGGCCAATACCGAGAAGTGTGCATTCAAAACATGACATTTAACGAAGATGGCGCCATCGCATCGGCTATTCCTGGCGAAACATTTGTGGCCCCCTGAATAGGTCTCACGTTTCCATTGTTCTTTACCACAGCACCGCATCCAGCCCGCACCGCTTAGAGCGCAAGCCTGCCGGGGAATTGAAAAAAAATCGTTTTCTTTTTTTAGTATCAGCTTACCTGAGCGGTGTGGGATGGCGCCATCTCAATCATTTCAAAGTGTGGCACGCATTCCCGCCATAAACACCAGTCCCGGCATTGGGTAGCCGTACTCTTCCAACCAGTCCTGATTGAGCAGGTTATCCAAAGACACTTCCACCCGAACGTTCCTGCCGGTCTCCGTTTGTCGGATGACTGGGTAACTGGCATTGATGTCGAGTTTCCAAAAAGAATCCATTGGTTCCATACGACTGCCACCTGCGGCGGTTAAGTCACCGATGATGGCATGGCGCAGTCCAACAAAACGCACTGTCAACTGCGCCTGTAATCCGTCCCGGTCGTCATAGCCAAATCCAAAATTGATTTTATGTTTGGGTAACTCCACCAGCTCATCCGAAAGCGCAGTGCTGTTATCGAGCACGTCCCCGGTCTTTTTGGTCACCTGAAATGTATAATTGCCCCACGCGTATAAGTGATGGGGCAAATCATAAGTGCCTTCCAGCTCAAATCCGGCAAAGTGAACTTTGTCTATATTGTAGATAACCCGGCTCGGTCTATATCCAAAAATGGTTCGAATGTAATCGCTGACAGCATAGTAATACCCCCTGGCAACCACCATCGTTTTGTCGGCAAAGGCATGCTTCACTTCAACTTCAACCTGGTGCGCATTCTCTGCGCTCAAATCCTTTCGATGTTCTGGCTGGTACCCGCCAAACCACCAGTAATATTCCGGCAACCCCGGGAAACGCGAAGCATAACGATAACGCGCATTGATTTGGCCACCTGGCCAGGTGCGTACCGTTATTGCTCCACGTGGCCCCAATGCATTCTCTTTCACTACCTTGGTATCTTCGGTCGGCCCGTCCGCGCGCCACATATCAAACCGCAATCCGAGTTCAAGAGTAAAACGCTGGTGAATCTTCCAGATGTCCTGCAGATATACACCGTGCAACATGGAAACAGTCGTCTTTCCGTCAGAGTCCTCTGGAATCGCCCCTGGCGAAAAGAACGTTTCATCCACATGTTTAACAAGAATATCGCCATAGCCCAGATAAGTTCCTCCACCACCGTATTCCACAATATGTGAACCGGCAAAATCAAACATATTTCTTAAATCGAATTGCCATCCCCAATTGTGTTTCTCGGGCGCGGCTTCCCTGCTAAAAACAAGATGACGGCTGTCTTCAATGGCATAAAAGCGATCTTTACGACGCTGCTCCATCATCCAGCCTCTGATTTCCATGTCAAATGGCTCTGTTTTTCTGGTGAGAGCCACATCAAAATGGCCGCGATGATCTCGAATATCGCTCCCATCGCCCCAATCCAGAGGCCCCCACTTCTGTGCGCCATGGTTTAAAAAATTTACCCCTGGTCCCCCGAGTCGCGCCTCTATTGAATCCGGCAATTGTGAATCATAGTAGGGACTGTCCGGCATGTTATACACAGGCATTCCTGACTGGCTGTATGAGTAACGACCGTTTGTGCTCAGCTTGAATTTCTTAGGCAGTAACAATGTCAGTCCGCCGCCTATGGATTCATTCTGGGCAAACCCGTTTCGCAAGTTGCCCTCGGTTTCATAATGTCGTGCATAAACGTTGAATAACACAGGACCAATGCCAAAGGATTGCGAAAGCTGTGCGCTCCACGTGCCATCGCTGCCGCCCGTCATGCGTAAAAAACCGTGAAAATCCGTTGACCCTTCACGAGTAATGATATTGAGAACACCGCCCAGATTGTTGCCGTATTTTGCGGGCGCAGCACCGCGATACAACACCAGACGTTCAACATTTTCGAGTGACAGTGATGTCCAGTCAACATAATATCCACCACAAACGCCAGCGCCATTCAACTTGCGGCCGTTTAACAGAATGAGCAAACGGCTTTCATCCATCCCTCTCAGTCTAATCCTGCTGTTCTGACTTCCGCCCGAATCCCGACGAACAAAATCCACGCCGGCAGAGTTTTCAAGGAGCCCATCGACCGACGAGGCGGACAGATTGCCTCGGACTTCAGCTTCATCAATAACGGTCTGTGCTGTTGATTTACTGTCTGCCTGAGCTCGCACGACAACTTCAAATTCTTCAACAGGCTGCGGGCCGACTTCTGTTGGCACTGATTCGAGGGGGAATGGGGCTGTCAGCTCTTCATCAGTCGATTTGGGTACTGTTTGTAATTCATTTTTTCTTCCAGAATCGATCGCTCTCTCATGTTGGATGTTTGCATTTGTTTGTTCTGTATCGGTGAAGGAATTTGCAGCGCCACCCGCGCAAAGCATAAATAATGTGAAAAAAGCTGGAAATATTTTGTATCTAAATTTCACAACAGGACTCCTTGATGTCACGTACATTTCAATCTTTGCTGAATAATTATTAGGCCTTCCCAGAATTTTATGGTATCACGATTTTTAAAATCGTAATATCCAGGATATTTACAAATGTCAAACAATGAAAATCACTATTGCCAACAGGCCGGAAACAAAATGAAAAAGACGGCGATATGTCTATTCTTCACAGCATTTGCGCTGTATTCATGCCAAGCCCGGGAAAAAAAAAATGCCGAGGCCGACGAAACCGCTCTTAGCGAGAACGTCACTGTTGCAGACAAAATCACCATTACGGATTCCAGTGGCAGAAAGGTAACAGTTCCGCGCAATCCGAAGCATGTAATTTGCTCAGGGGCGGGTTGTTTGAGATATTTGACGTACCTGCAATGCAGCGACAATGTTGTTGCAGTCGACAGCATCGAAGTGGAATCGCGCTGGTACGAGTCCAGACCATACCTACTTGCCAATCCGCAATACAAAAAAAAGCCGGTGTTTGGTCAATTTCGAGGTCAGGATAATCCTGAACTCATTGCCATGCTGAACCCGCAACCCCAGGTGATATTTAAAACGTACGCGGATATGGGATATAACGCGGACGACCTGGCCAATCGAACGGGTATACCCGTTGTTACATTGGCTTATGGAGACCTGACAAAAAAAAGAAATAAAATGTTCGAATCTCTAGAACTTATCGGGAAAATAATGGGAAAAGAGCAACGAGCGTCAGACGTTATCGCTTTTTTTAATCGGACGATAACGGATCTCAATGAACGAACTGCTGAAGTTCCTATCGAAAAAAGGCCGACATGCTATGTTGGCGGTGTCGCTTTCAAAGGTGCCCAGGGAGTCAAATCCACACAACCCGAGTATCCACCGTTCCTTTTTACCAACACTCCCAACGCTGTGACACTCGAAAACGAAAATATGTTTAAAAACGCTGTGGCGGTCATATCTCCTGAAAAACTGATAACGTGGAATCCAGATTACATTTTTATAGATCTTTCCACTTTGCACGCGGATGAAAAAATCAATGCGCTTTATCAGTTAAAAAATAAATCGGAATACCGCACTCTAAATGCAGTTAAGAACGGCGCACTGTATGGCCTTCTTCCATACAACTATTATGCAACCAATTACGGATCGGTGCTCGCAAACTGTTACTATACCGGAAAACTTCTCTATCCCGATCATTTCAAAGATATTTCCACACGAAAAAAAGCCAATGAAATATTCGAATTCCTTGTTGGCATGCCGGTTTTTGACGATTTGGCCAAACCTTTCAATTCATTCGCTTTTAATAAAATTAATTTGAATCATCTAAAAAAATGAATCTGAACCAACGTTATAAAAAATATCGACAGAAAAAGGTTTCGACAATTATTCTTCTGACGGGACTGATTATAGCATCCCTGATAGTCAGCCTGTCCATCGGTGCAGCCGAAATTTCACCCGTTGAAGTAATAAAAATACTTTTGGGACAATCAAACCAGTATAAATGGGAGATGATTGTTGTTAACATACGACTGCCGCAAGCCATTGCCGCGATTGTCGCGGGATTTGGGCTCGCTATTGCCGGTGTAGCCATGCAGGCGATTTTAAATAATCCGCTGGGCGCCCCGTTTACGCTGGGCATAACACACGCAGCTGCCTTTGGCGCCGCTTTGTCTGTCGTACTGCTGGGGACGGGCACCGTTCAGAACAATTCGGGCGAAGCAGTAAAAATTGATAATCACTACCTCACAACTGTAGTCGCCTTCCTGTTTTGCGTCGCGGAAGCGGCCTTCATTCTGATGGTTGCTAAACTTAAAAAAACATCTCCGGAAGTAATGGTGCTGGCTGGAATCGCAATGGGATTTTTGTTTTTTGCTGGGACCATGTTTCTCCAATATTTAGCGGATGATATTCAACTGGCAGCAATGGTGTTCTGGACTTTTGGCGATTTGAGTCGTGCGGATTGGAAGGAAGTTTTTATTATGACTGTTGCCACGGTTCCAGGCTTTATGTATTTCCAATACAACAGCTGGAACTATAACGTGCTTTCGTCCGGAGAAGAAGCGGCTAAAAGCATGGGGATACGAGTCGACTTGTTAAGAACCGGTGGGTTATTCATTTCGGTCGTCTTAACCGCTGTAATTATTTCGTTTTTAGGTATTATTGGATTCGTGGGGCTGATTTGTCCACACATGATGAGACGAATCGTTGGAGATGACCATCGCTTTTTAGTTCCGGCATCTGCACTTTGCGGCGCCATTTTGTTGCTTTTGTCAGACACAATAGCGCGTGTTATTTTACTGCCGCATGTTTTGCCGGTGGCTGTACTTACTTCCTTTTTGGGGGCGCCTCTTTTTGTCTACCTCCTTGTAAAAGGATATCGGAGATGAAACTGATTATCGACAATTTGAGTTTCGCCTACAAAAGCAAAGATGTACTCAACGACATTTCATTCAGGGTTGAAAAAAGAGAACTGTTGTCCATATTAGGGCCGAATGGCGTTGGAAAAACAACTCTGCTCAGATGCATCAACAGAATTCTTAAAGCACAAAAAGGAACAGTATTTGTTGGGAAAGACAATCTTTATAAAATGTCTACCTTTGAAATTGCACAAAATATCAGCTATGTGCCACAGCATTCCCGTTCGTCCAGGCTCACCGCGTATGACGCAATTTTAATGGGACGAAGACCTTATATAAATTGGCGTGTGTCACAGCGAGACTACGACATTGTAGAAAAGATAATACGAAGACTCGATATGGGCTGCCTTGCCTTGCGGTATATAGATGAGATGTCTGGCGGAGAGCTTCAAAAGGTGAGCATTGCACGGGCATTGGTTCAGGGCCCAAGGGTTATTTTGATGGACGAGCCCACGGCCAGCCTCGATATGCGAAATCAGATGGAAATACTGACACTGATACGAGAAATCGTTGAAAGAGACGATATCATCACGGTCATGAGTATTCATGACATAAATACGGCGCTGCGTTTTTCAGAGAAACTATTGTTTGTAAAAGACGGCAAAATCCATTCCGCAATATCACCATCGCAAATAGAGGAAAAAATAATAGAAGACGTATACGGTGTACGAGTGAAAATTCAGGAGATTAACAATTGTCCGGTGGTTTTCCCCCTTGAATCAATTATTAAGGAGAAATCAAATGGTGGAGATTAAAACAATTGGCGTGGTAAAGAACGAATTCAATGACCTTGCTGATCCGTTTGAGATGAAGAAATGCATCAGCAAAATTGAGATAGACAAAATATATGCAGACGGTTTATATCGTTTGGATGAATGCGATGAAATTCAGATCATCTTCGATTTTCACAAATCGACGTCTTATAAGTTACGCCATGTCAATTACTTCGGCGAAGACAAAGGTGTGTTTGCTGCATGTTCTCCTCACCGGCCCGGTTCCATCGGCGTGACCACCGTCAAACTTCTTAAAATTGAAGATTGCATCCTCACGGTTACCGGCCTGGATGCAATAAACGAAACACCGGTAGTGGACATAAAGCCCGCCTTTTTTTCATCCACTCCTTTGGAACGAAAGGCAGCGGATGTGGCGGAAATGAAAAAATTCCCCAGAAAAAAACTTCTTCCGTTAATCAAAAACAACGACACGGAAACGCTTCTTTTAGAAGCGGGTATTCTCCACGGTCACTATTGTCCTGGATTGAGTATGGGCGTCGTTGCCGGTGCCGCTGGAATGCGCTATTGGCAGGAAACCAGCGATGGACTGGAAGATATTGTGGCGATAGTAGAAGTCAATAGTTGCATGGTGGATGGGATTCAATTTGTTACTGGATGCTCCATTGGCAATAATGGGCTTATCTACAAAGATTTTGGCAAGACCGCTGTCACCATTGCCAAAAGAAGTACCAAAGAAGGCATTCGATTTTTACTTAAACCCGATTTTCATCAGAGTCTAAAAAAAGACAATCCTGCGTTTACGGAACTCTTCACTCAGGTCATAGTGAATCAGAACAGAGACCCGCAACTGGTTAAAAAATTCAAGGCAGCGTCTACAGAGGCGTCATTCCACTTGTTGAAATGGCCATTGGACAAGTTATTTGATCAGAAGCTTGTCACTGCAGACATCCCCGATTACGCGCCAATCAGGGATAGCCACATTTGCGAAAACTGCATGGAAAGTTACATGGACATTAAGGCGGGAAATGAAAACCGCTGTCTGCCATGTTCAGGAAAAGCGCATCATCAACTGGACGGGCGTGGTATCTCTCTAATAAAACAAATTGTGTGAACAAATCGTTTCCACCTCGAAAAGACTCATTTAAATAGTTGCACTCATCTTTCTCACTGGCAGCGGCGATTTAAAAATGCAGCGACACGTTTTTTCTTGACACTTTGAGGCGCAGAAACTACTCAATCACCTCAGTAGCACAAATTATTTAAATCGTAGCACGCGCATTTCAGGGTACCATGTCCACCCTGGAGTGCAGCTGTTTGTTGACGACCTTCAAACAAGGAGAAAGCGTATGCAAAATAAAACATGTCAAAACAAGACTTTAAATAACCTGCCTGTCGCACTGTTGTTGCTGGCGGTGTTTACGACGTTGGCACATCGAGTTGAGGCCAATGAGGATATGAATTATCAGTACTGGAAATTTGTTGGCGCTTCAGCTGCTGTTCAGGCCCTCCGCCATATGCATATTACGCGTCCACACAGCGGTGATTTCATTGTGCTCACCAATGCCGGTTATGCCGAAGTGCAGGGACGCACAACCCAGGGCGCCCTTGATGGTCCTGGGCACACACTGGGCGTCAGTCGTGGTAATCATTCTCTGGTGGAAATCCACAGCAGTGCAACTGCGTCCCTATGGTTTGCTGTTTTTCATAAAGCAAGTGGTATATGCACTTTCCTGGAATTTGATCCGAATGCCCTAAAACGTATGCGCCGCATTGGGAACAACTTTCATTACCCGCTTTTTTCAACGATTGAAAAAACAACTGTTACAGCAGACGCCATTTTTGCCAATCCCGATGACGCTATTTCGGTGTTTAGCGGCAAGATATTTAATGGAAATGAGTTTCGAATTGTAACCATTATCAACGGTATTCTGGCGGGCGTCCCCACTCCAGCCATTCGAGCCATGGAATTTCACGATCACTATTGCCCAGGGGTTACATCCGGTGTGTTCATAACAGAATACCTGAAAAAATATTTGGTTGCACCGCCTGGCAGCAGCTACTTTGTGCAAAGCGTTCAGCCATGGTGCAAAGAGGATGCGCTGCTGGCCATTCTGAATACAACTCCGGGCAAAAAATCATACCATCTCGTGTATTCAACTGATGAGGATATTGCACGATGGAAGGATGATGTACAGGATGCCGCCACCATCGTTTACTGGAAATCGCCAGATGCCGACGTATGGAGTGGTGTGGTACTGGGATTTGAATTTGGCGATACTGATTGTCCGATCTACGGCAACTCATTGTTGGATAAACTGTGTTCAGATCTTTATTACCTGAAGAAATTGAATACCCCTGGTTTGTATGTACGAGAGGTGCACCGATTCACGCTGCCCAAAGGAACGAATCCCCAGGATTACGCTCGTCCAGGAGTCGACCCGATGGAACAACTTGGCCTGCTGAAGTAACCCCTTGCATCCTGAGTCATCCCCTCAAGCCATGACATGATAAGAACTCATTTTCAGCACTTTGGATATTTGCCGCATAACTGCGCGAAGGCATTGTCGTACCAGTCTTTTGGAAAGCGCACCAGCAACAATTTCCTTGCCTTGCCGAAACAGAAAATGGGCGCGTTTTGCAGGTGTATTTGCCTTGAGCAAACGGTCGAATTTCAGTCGCTCTCTCTCCAAGCCTACGATTGTAAGTAGAAACGCGGCCAGAGCAAAAGCAAACAGCAGCTGTTCCCCTCGCTTTTCATTTTTGATTTTGGTGTGTTTTAGGCCAAGACCGAATCGCCAGTCTTTAACTCGACAGTGAAAAGTTCTTCAATACCGAATCAGGATGATGCTTTCTTTGAATTCTTCTTTTCGGCTTTCTTTCGCAGCTTTACGATCTCCACCGATAGCGCCACCCATTCTTCGGTCAGGCTTTTGAAGGTCTGATAATTCTTCAACTGCTTTTTTGTTTCCGCCAGGGCGTCAATTTTTACAAACTGTGTCGTACTCTTTCCCTTGTGCGAATAGCTGACCTGGTAGTAGGGACCGTGTTTTTTTGGATTCTCAGGGTCTTTGCAGCGACAGGTTGGATTGCCACATATATTGTATTGTCTTGACAGGCTTCCCGGTCGCATTTCCCCCAAAGATGCAAGGTGTTTTTTAATGTCTTCAATTCGGGCAAGAAAACGCAAAATTTCTTTGTCATGCATACCGACAGCATGCTGCTGCTATCGGCATTTGTCAAGGAGAAAATTGTGACACTGCCGTAAAAAGTCTTCACCAGGAGTCCTCTGACAATTCCAAGGCTGAATTCATTATGGGACATTCATTCCAGGCGGTCTCTTTACTCGTCGGTTCTTCAGTTGGACAGGTGTTTGCCGTGCCGCTGGTTTCCCGCATCTGCGAGGGTCTCACCACGCATCGTTCACAAAAGCCCAAAACTCTGCTGGACAAACTCGTCGTTCTGTTTTTCGATGTCGTCCAGGCTGTGGATGTGCCTGCCATACTGGTTGCCGATGCCTATTATGCCCGCCAGAAAATCATTAGTCCTTTGCTGGCAGAGGGACATCACCTGGTCACCAGGGCCAGGTATAACGCGGTAGCATGGAAACCAGCAACCGCGTCGAAATTGAAGAAACCAGGTCGACCAAAACTCTATGGCGACAAGGTGGTTCTGCGAAATCTCTTCAAAGCTGGAAAGTCTTTTCCAACTGCTCAAAGCCCGGTGTATGGGGAAGAAAAAGTGACTATCAAATATTGTGTGGTTGACCTGCTGTGGCGCCCCGTGGGAAGGCATGTTCGATTTGTTCTCGCTAAACATCCCGGCAGGGGAAGAATCATTTTGATGTCCTCCTCTCTGGAGCTCGACGCCATAACCATCATCCGACTGTATGGTCTGCGTTTTAAAATCAAGGTGTCGTTCAAACAGGCTGTACACACTCTCGGTACATACGCATATCATTTCTGGATGAAGGATATGAAACCAATTAAACGGTGTTCGGGAAATCAAAACATTGTCTACAAACCCGAAAAATACCGCAGAGCGGTTAGAGGAAAAATGGATGCATACCATCGATACGTGCAGCTCGGCTGTATCACGCAGGGGCTGCTGCAACACCTCGCAATCAATTTTCGAAGCGACGTCTGGCGAAAATTTCACAGCTGGCTCAGAACCATGAGGAAGGACCTGATCCCATCGGAGATGGTCGTCGCAATGGCAATGAAATCAGGCTATTCGAAGTTTCTCATGGATAGAAACACTGAGCATGTCTTAAAGATATTCATCCTTGATAGAACAAATTGTCGGAATCTATCGGTTTTTTCAATGACAGGATGAATGAGAATATTTTACTGTCGAGTCTTTTATATCTCGAAAGATTTCTTCGCACTCGAAACGTCCTCCGTAAGGGTTAACAATATCCTTGCAATTGCAGGTGGTGATGCTTGTGGCAATGCACCACGCCTCTTTCATTTTGACGGCCTTGCATAATTTTATTTGAAGCAAGGCGCGCATGATGAAATACACGAATACGGCCATTAGGCGCCACAGCGTTCAGTGCCTGTCCAGAATAGATTTCTGACTCGAAGTAATAGTTTTGTCTGAAACGAATGATTAAGTCGATGTCATGTAATCCCAGGAGATGGTCCAACAAAATTGTGCTGCCAAATCCGTGATCGGCCATAATTTGATTATCGTCCAGCTACCAACTCCGACACAGGCGCGCTTTGCGTGTGCAACGGATTGGTGTCTGCGGCAGGATTGCCGCAATCCAGGGGTGAATATAGAGAACCGCCGCTGTTGACGTGTGGAGATGAGCATGCCGTGGCAGGCGCCCTCGTAACGCTCATCCCCAATTACACCGCTGAAGATGCCCTTGATTATATCCGCGGAAAACCGCAACTGCGCATGACGGCATGAAAAAAGCGGTATCGCAAATACCGGTTCCTTCTGCAGATGTTTTGGGGTGTCAGCAGTGAACGTCTCTGCCCATGGACGCCATCAAAGGGAAAAAAATCAATCGGAAATCTGAGTGACGAATCCAGAACAACAAATGATTCACCTGGCGGCCGGGCCATCGCCGTTCTGTGCAGCTTCTTTTTTTTTCATTTACCAACTCCGAATCAATGCCGGAAAGGAACTTGCCAGTTCAGTACATTGTAGTTAGTTTGATTGACTATGACGAACAAGAAATCTATTGCTCTCCTTCGAAAAAGAGGCTTAAAGGTCACCCGGCAGCGCACTCTGTTGCTAAATGCCATTTTAGAATCGGATCCGGTTTTTTCAACGACAGCGCTCGAAGAAAAAGTGAGCGGACACATGGATGTCGTGACGATTTATCGAATTCTGGCGATCTTTTTACAACATAGCATTGTTCGAAAAGTTGTCTCAAACGATGTGACCCGTTTTTACGAGCTCACCCATGAGCGTAATCCGAACCATCCCCATTTCGTCTGCACCAAATGTAAACGCATTACCTGTCTGAAATCGATGAGGCGTCAGGATAATCTGCGACTCCAAAAATACGCGCTGGAAAACGAGGTGCAGGACATATCCATTCAATTCACCGGCATTTGCGCGGATTGCAAGAATTCAAAAACGACGACTTGACATCCTGAACTCCCGCCTTACTTTTTGTCTTACATGCAAATTGATTGCATTTGGATTCAGGAGGGCACAATGGCTGCAAAGAAAAATGGTCTAACCACCAAACAGGCATCCGAGCTTCAAAAGCAATTGCTGGCTCGGAAAGAAGCTCTGATGAATAGTATCAACACCCGCGCAGAGACCAGCACCAAAATAGCGCCCGATGAATTGATGGAAGAGTTCGATCAGGCCGCCGTGAGCCAGGATCAGGCCGTTACGTTGCGGGTGATGAACAAGGAGGTAAAGCTCCTCGAAGAAATCAATCACGCGCTTGCCAAGTTCGATGAGGGCGAATACGGACTCTGTGAAGGCACCGAGGAGCCCATTGGCTACCGCAGGTTAAATGCGGTTCCCTGGGCGCGGTACAGCATCGAATACAAGGAGCAGCGGGAGCGGGATCAGATGCAACGCTCGGAACGGCTTCCAGGCCGTTAACGAGTGCAACTCGCCGCGACCAGGATTGGCGCACCGCTCCTTTGCCCGGGCCACCATCTCGTACAAAACATGAAGCAAACCTGACATCGGAATGAGGCCAGAATAGGGAGAGATATGAAAACACTGACTAACATGGAAACATACTTACGCGAGACTGCAGAGGGGATGAACAGCCTGCGCAAGATGGATAAACTCGAAATGTATCGCATGCTTGCCGAAATGGGGGACAATATGCCGCCACTGAACGAGGGAGAGCAAGTGGACAAAAATTTTGTTCGCGGATGCGCTTCGAATGTGTTGGTCGCTGCAGAGTGCGTTGACGGCGTCATGGTTTATCGCGGGTCCAGCGAGTCGCATGTGGTGCGCGGATATCTCGCGGTACTTGTCGACGCGTTAAGCGGTCTTTCGCCGGATGACGTGGTGAGAGGGTCTCACAGTGCGGTTGAAGCGTTCGCTCGTGATACGGACATCAAGGCCAGCCTGACCCCCAACCGGGCGAATGCATTTGGCAATATCTACAAGTTGATGGTGACGAAGGCGGCCAGTCTGACGGCGGCAACGTAGCAGCCGCTGCGCAGTGCGGGACCGGCATCTTTGGCCACACGGATTGCGGCACTGGCTTGAAAAGGGAAATGTATTAAACCGGCCTTTTCAGAACACAATACTGACTTGCAACGGGATGAGGAATGCCATCAAAAAAGGTAAGGCTGACCTGGTTCCTGGGTTCTTTTTATTGTGGACTCTTCCATGAGCATTGCGCGGTGACCGTCTTTTTTCAATACCCTGAAAGTGCCTTCCACCTCCACCCATGTGCCTTCCGAAAATTTTGGAAGGTCGTTTCCCTGCACCAGCACCAGACCGGGATACGCGTCGGCGACACAGCAGGTGACGATGAAACGAAAAACAACACGCGTGTCGTCGCCGAATTCCTTTTTTACCCATGCGTCGCTCTGATGCAGCATCCCCACCAGCTTCACGCGTTTTCCCTGGTAAACGCTGGGTGCGTCACCCAAATCGAGGATGTTGACCTTTTGGGCTTTCACCCGGCATTGCCTGTTTCGCCGCGGATTTTGCAGAGGGTTCAAAGATGTCTGGTCGTTCGTCTCGAATTCACCGTTTGGCGTCAACGACGCGAAACCGAGGGAACGTTTCTCAAACGCATACGAATCGAGTGACACGCCCCGCGCGTTATGCAGATAGAATAGGGGCAAAAGTAAAATCAACGCGGTTAGCACCTGGCGAGGATTAAACTGGCGAGACCGCATTTCTCCGACACCAACCAGCAGGAAACCTCCGACAATGAATGTGCCAATCCCGAGGACATAGCCGAATTCGGGTCTCAGAAATGCCGTGTATCGATCGTTTATCAATAGTTCAGACAGTTCCTGGAACCAGGCGAAAAAAAGGAGCGGGCGCCACCAGATGGCGAGGAAGTTTGCAATGGTACTCATTTCAGCTGTTCTCCGAAAAACGATATTCCCAACACCGCGACGAACACCGCAACAAGGATGAGTCCCGCCAGAGTGACGATGGCGCGCTTGCGAAATACGCCCTGGTACATGAGGAGCAATTTCAGGTCGAACATCGGCCCCACCAGCATGAACGCCATCTGTGCCTGAAACGGCATCAATCCGCGAAACGAAGCGGCGATAAAGGCGTCCGCCTCGGAACACAGGTTGAGCAGCACCGCCAGCAGCATCATCGCCAGGGACGGCAGCACCGGGTGTTCGGTGATATCCAGAAAAACCTTTCGATCAATGTAGGTTTGCGCCAGCGCTGCGATGAATGCGCCTATCACCAGGTAATGGCCCACCGAGACAAAGTCCTCCGCCGCGTGACGAAAGGCGGCGACGACCCGGGTTCGAAATGATGCGTTGGTGAAATCGAGTTCACACCCACAGTCGCACGCGTCACTTCGGGCAGTCTGATTCCCTTGAATGCATTCTTTGTCGGCTTCGTCAGAAACGTCTGCGTTACGTTTTTTTTCGAGGTCGAGTTCCCGTCCGGTGATAAATGCCACAGTGACGTTATCGAGAATGTCCTGGTGCAAGAGTTTTCTTTTGTCAAAAATCCGTCCCATAATAAAGGCCACGGTCACAGCGATGAGGTAACCGAGCCCCAGCCGCATCCCCGCCACTTGCCAATCAAATTTGTATGCGAGCGCCGTCGAGACGCCCACGATGGGGTTGACGATGGGGCCGCCCAGCAGGTACGCAATCGCTGCGGAGGCTGGGAGTCCCTTGCCCAGCAGCCGCCGCACTACCGGTACCACTGCACATTCGCACACCGGAAAGAGAACCCCCATGCCGGCGGCGAAAATTATCGTTATTGTTCCTTTTTTGGGCAGAATGCGGGTCATGCGTTCGCGGCTGATGAATGTCTCGATGAGTCCGCCAACGAGCGCCCCAAAAAGCATCATCGGCATGGCCTCCAGCATAATGCCCGCGAACACAACGGAAAGCGTCTGGATGGATGTGCTGTCTGGGGCGACCGCCAGAATGCCGTAGGCGAACACGACGAAAAGCACCAATAAAATGAGGCCTGCCTGCCGCTGGGGGCTTCGTGCTTTTGTGCCGGGTGCAACGGTCGAGGTGTTCATCATATTTTTTGTTCCGCTGCGTTCGAAGAACGATTTGTGATGGCACGCTGATGCAAACGCCGCCATACCTTCTTTCCAAAGAGGACAAGAAGGTACACGCCCCCTGCCAGCTGGATTACTGTTGCCCCGACCGGCAATTCGGGACCGTAACTCAGAGCAATGCCTCCGATGGTGAACAGGACGCATAAACCAGCGGCAATAATCATGGCGCTCCATAGCCTGCCCGCGAACTGAAATGCCGTTGCCGCCGGTAAAGTGAGAAGCGCGATAACCATTACAAGTCCCACAACCTGTGTCAGGATAACGACTGTGAGAGACGTTAACACCAGTAATGCCGTATGATACACATCCACACGGACACCACGAAGACGGGCGAGTTCAGGCAGGAAGCTAATCACCAGAAATTTGTCGTAAAAAAGAAACATCAGCGCGACCACCACAGCGTCCAGCATGGCGATGTGCAGAAGGTCGGAGGCGCCCACCATGAGAATGTTACCAAACAGATAGCTCATCAGGTCTTCGGAGTAACCCGGTGTGGCGGTGATAAAACTGATACCTGTCGCCATGCCGATTGCCCAGACAGCGGAGAGAACCGTATCTTCCCGCTGCCGTCCCTTGAATGTGACAACCGAAATAATAAGCGCTGCGACCACTGCCGCGAAAGTGGCGCCCAAAAACGGCGTCATCCATGTTACTCCCTGAACACGTTGCAGGTACCGCGCCGCGCCCATGCCACCCAGGACACAATGGGCGATGGCGCCCGCCAGATACGTCATGCGCCGAACCACCACGAAGCTGCCAACGACGCCGCAGGCCACAGAAGCGAGCAGCCCGGCGAGTATCGCATATTGCAGAAACGCGTGATTGAAAAAATGTTCCCAAAATAGACTCATGACCGATCCTCCCCCTTAACATCGTGGTGGGGCTCGCGCATGGCGTTGCTGGGGTCGAATATCTGGCAGTCAGCGCTGTGCTGCAGCATCGCCATGTCGCCGCGATAAAATGCATGAATACGGTCCTCCGTCATTTCGGTCATGCGACACAGGGAGGCGACCCGGTTGACGCAAATCAAATGGGACGCATGACGCGTGACTACGTTCAGGTTGTGCGACACGACAACAATGGTCATCTGCCTGTTAAGTTCGTGCAGCAGCTCGTATATTTCATGTTCCACCTGCGTGTCCACATTCGCGGTCGGTTCGTCGAGCAGGAGTATTTCAGGATTGGCGACAAGGGCCTGTGCGATAAGCACCCGTTGCCGCTCGCCGCCGGAGAGGCTGGAGAAACTGCGGCGGGCGAGCTGTTGGAGTTGCACCTGTACAAGCGCCTTTTCGGCTTTGTCGCGATCAGTCCGGCGGTAGGGGCCAATCCAGTGCTTTTCAGCCCGGCCCATCAGTACCACGTCCAGCGCGCTCACGGGAAAATCCGAATCGAACTGAATGTGCTGGGGGACATAGCCGATACGCCGACGGACACGTGCCGGCGCATCGCCAAACACGCGAACGCGTCCTCGCACCGGGCTAAGGAGTCCGAGTGTGAGTTTCACGAACGTGCTCTTGCCGGCACCGTTGGGACCGACCACGGCCGTAAGTGTTTGGCCTGGCACCGACAGGCTGATGTTGTGCAACACCTCCTCCCGGTTATAAGCGAAGCAGACATCTTCAAACTCAATGACAGGACGAGCGTTCGCAGATGGTTCCGGGGACAGTTCCGCTGCTGTTTCTGGCGTTCTGGTCATTTTGACCCCTTCATTGCATCGCTCACCTTCGCGGCAGCGTTCTCAAGATTCGAAATAAGGTCGCGGGCGAGCGGATCGATGGCGACCACCTTGCCGCCAATGGATTCGGCGACCCGTTTTGCCAACCTCCGGCTGAATTGGGGCTGAACAAATATAATGTGTATGTCCTGCGCTCTCGCCGTCTCGACAATGCGGGCAAGCTGTTTCGAACTCGGGTCTTTTCCTTCGATTTCGATGGGTTCCTGCTTCAGTCCATAGGCATCCGCGAAATAGCCCCACGCCGGATGAAACACCATAAAGGCCTTTCCCTTAAATGGCGCGAACGTTTTTTTTAGTTTTGCATCCAACCCATCAAGCGCTTTAACAAAGGCAGCAAGGTTCTTCTCGTAGGCGGCTTTCCCTTTTGGATCGGCCTGAATGAGAGCGTCGGCGATAGTCCGGGCCTGAATTATAACAAAGCGAGGATTCAGCCAGATGTGCGGGTCAGCGCCGTCTTTGTCATGGGGATGCGCCGCTTGTTTATTCTCTTCGTTGTCTCCGGCGCCATGGCTATGGGAATTCATTTTTCTCAGGGAGACGCCCTCGCGGGTGTCCACCACACGCAGGTTCTTCATGTTATTTTTAATTTTGGGCAACACAACCCTTTCAAAGGGGACGCCGATGCGGAAAAACAGATTCGCCTCCGACAACGCCGCCATCTGGCGTGGAGAGGGTTCATATGTCGCCGGGCTACTGCCGGGTTTTACCAGCGCCTGCACCTCGACCCGGTCGCCGCCGATTCGCTTAACGAAATACTCCTGGGGCAAAATGCTGGTGAAGACCCTTAGCTTGTTGCTGGGCGTATTTGTTGAGGACACGTCCTTCAAAAAATACACCAGAACGAAAGAAGCAAGAAGAGTCACGGAAATTGAAATGATAATGACATAAAACTTAATTGTTTTCATTGGAGTATTCCTTGTATTTAGATTCCGGCATATGTAATCCGTAGTCCGACAAAGTTGCAAAATTTGGCTTAATACCAATAATTTTGCCATTATTGATAGTGCATTATCAATAATCAGCTACAGTCAGGGGGTCAAGTAGAATCCTCTGGCCGCAATGAAAGAACACAGCGTTGAAAGGGATATGGAAATTGTCAAAAAAAGAACTTGAAGAAGGTTGTCAGCTGCAGCTGGATTATAAAAAACTGAACGCCATTGCTGAAAAAGGCCTGGATGTCTTACCGGTTGCCGTGCAGAACGTTGATACGAAAGAGGTTATCTTGATTGCCTATATAAACGAGGCGGCGTTGAATCATTCATTGCAGACCGGCAATGCCACTTTTTGGAGCACCTCAAGAAACGAACTATGGGAAAAGGGAAAAACCTCCGGGGAGACATTCGAGCTCATTGAAGCGTATGTAAACTGCGAACAAAACTCGCTGGTTTTCAAGGTTCGCCCTCGCAGAGGTGATATTTGCCACACCAAAAATAAAGACGGTAAACCGCGAAACTGCTTTTACCGTCGTATCCAACCCTCCACCAAAACTCTGACAAACACCGACCCGTGAACGCAACCGCTGCAACTGCAACCACCTGCAGAATTTGCAATCGATATACGCCCGGCCGATTCCCTTTTCCCCTTGACAACGAAAGACGGCACTCTTATTGATTACGCATTATCAGTATCGCGTAAAGGATGCGATTCAATGTGAGGAGCAGGAGTTCGATTTTTTGCAGCGCAATACAAAACAGCGGGAGGTAATCGCCGCCTGCTTCTCCGATGAAGCGGGGCCGTTGTCAGTCTATCAGGTTCATGCGCTCGCCAGGGAGCAGTATCCGTCACTGGGTATTGCCACTGTATATCGCACAGTCAACGCTTTGGTCGAAGCCGGAATGCTTGTGCCGGTGGTCATTGGCGGAACGACACGTTACGGGTTGGCCCAAAAGTGCCACCATCCTCATTTCTACTGTAATAAATGCGATCATGCTTTTTGTTTAGAGAGTAATCCCGCAGTAACCACGCGCCTTGCTCCCAAAGGATTCGTTGTTAGCGAATATAATTTAGTTGTTTCGGGGACATGTCCATCCTGTACATCTGAAAACAGAAGGAGGCACTGACGACGATGGCCAGGGGTTGGATGCATATGAAAAGCGGCATATGGCAACGAGACCGTCAAAAGTCGCTCGCTGCTGCCCTTTCGTGTATGCTTCTTTTGGCGCAGGTTGTTGCCGCCCTGCATTTCGCACTCGTCCCACACACTATCGATGCGCAAACCGGTAAGGTGATTCGCTACAGCGAATCCAACGACCACCACTCGGAACACCGGTCGTCCCCACATTCCGGTGACCATACACCCGATGATGATGCCCCAGCGCACCAGGAGTGTCAGGTATACACGCTTCTTCTCACGGCGCAAACTGTGACAGCGCCACCTTGTATGGCATTGTATGTGGCAATGGAAGGGAACACTGTCTTTTCTGTAAAAGATACGGATCCCTTCGCCCGCCAGCGGGTATACCTGATGTCGCCTGCACATTCACCACCTGACCTTCCATTCAGCTAGCTCAATAGAACTATTTGTTGGACCCAAATCTCTGGCGATCACGTGGTGCCTTTGTGTGCGCGACGTGATGCGTGAAAAAATGCGGCGCAGCAGTGTGGTGTGCCGTGGGAGTGTAACCGTGCACTGCGTGAAATGGGAAAATTTGAGATGGACTGCGCTGCTGTTTTCGTTGCTGCTGAGTGTACCTGTGCGTGCGCAAATCGCGGATACCACGGAAGAGGAAAATCAGGCCACTGATATATCCGGGCAATCGGATACCGATCCACATGATGCAGAGAATGAGAATTCGGATACAGACAGTGGCGATGATGAACTGGATCTCACGCTTTCAGAAAGCAAAACGCCTCCGTCCACGCCTTCGCTGCCAACCAAATCCACTGATTACCAACTACAGGACGCGACGGTAGTGGGGCAGCGTCGAAACGAGGCGACGGCCGCAGCCCATTACGAACTTGAAGTGGGGAAGCTGCGTATCATCCCGCGTAAGAATGTGGCGGACCAGCTGATGATGGCGCCCGGTGTACTGACTACCAGCCATGGCGGCGAGGGACATGCCAACGAAACCTACATGCGCGGTTTCGCCTCCAAAGAGGGGCAGGACCTCGAGTTTCTTGTGGATGGCGTGCCTATTAACGAAGTGGGCAATCCCCATGGCCACGGATACACGGACCTGTACTTTATCCCTCCGGAAATGGTGCGAAGCGTTGGGATTACCGAAGGTGCGTTCGATCCGGAACAGGGGGACTTCGCCTTTGCCGGAACCGCCGAGTATCGTCTTGGAGTGGATGATCGCGGGGTTCAGGTGCAGCAGGGGATTGGCCGATGGAATACCCGGCGCACTGTGGTTCTTTATGCGCCACCGGACGAAAAAACAGGCACGTTTGCCGGTTTTGAATATTTCACCAGCGATGGCTACGGTGAAAACCGAGCCGCTCAACGGGCGATGGCATTGGGGCGCTTCAGTGATGACTGGGGCAAACAAAACTTCAAATACAGTATCAGCATCTACGGTTACGCCACCCGTTATGATCAACCGGGAGTGGTGCGCCAGGATGACTACGCTTCGGGCGACATCGGCTTTTTCGGGACCTATGACCCGAATCAGGGGGGGGAGAGCAACCGATTTTTGTTGGCACTAAACACTGAAGCCGGTCCCGAACACGCCTGCTTTAAGCAAGTGCTGTTTTTCGGCTATCGCACCATGCGACTTCGCACCAATTTCACTGGGTGGATTACCGATTCAACAGTGGACGACAACGGAGAACCGCTCCTGGCTCAGCGGGGAGATGGCCTGGAGATGCGTTACAATGTTGTGATGGGCGGCTCCCGTGGCAGTTATACCCTCTCCCGAACGCTATTTCAGCAAAGACAGGAACTCACCATCGGATATGCCGCCCGCTTTGACCACGGCGATGCGGCTCAGCTTCGCCTGCGCTCGATAACCGCTATTCCATACCGGCAGGTTTTTAAAAACGAATTCACGGTGTTCAATCTTGCAGGCTGGTTGCGTACGCAGCTTCGTCCTTTTAAATGGCTTGCCCTGCGCGGCGGTGTGCGCATCGATACCTTCAGTTTCGGCGTGACTGATCACAACCAGCCCGAAGCGGACAGGGAGGGAAGCCGGATTCCAGACCAGACGAGCCAGAGCTTTGGTTTCGCACTCAATCCAAGGGTAACTTTGGATGTACGAATGTTAAAGGGGCTGCACGCCCTGGCCAGCTACGGACAGGGAACGCGCTCCACAGACGCGGCGGCTCTATCCGACAACGAAACTGCGCCGTTTGCAAAAGCGCAGGAGTTTGATACCGGAGTGGCTTATCGGTACGGAGCACAGGGGGCGCCCTTCATGCTGAACACCCAGCTCAGCTATAGCCTGACCCAGGTGAACAAGGATCTTCTTTTCAGCGAAACCGAGGGGCGCAATGTACTGGTGGGCGCATCAACGCGACATTCCGTCCTTTTCAGCGGGCGGGCACACCTGTTCGACATGGTGGATGTGCTGGCCAACGTGGGATGGACCCAGGGGACGCTTGATGCAACCGGAGAATTGCTGCCGTACATTCCCAGGCTGGTCATCCGCCTGGAAGCGGCGGTGGCACATCAACTGGGAAACTGGTCTTTGGGCAAAGTACCGGTGGATGGGCGTTTCGGGGCGAGCTACACATTCGTTCCGGGAAGACCTCTGCCGCTCAATACTTTTGGCGATCCGTTTCATGTGGTGGGCGCCGGTGCGGATATTCGGCTATGGCACTTCTCCGTTGGCGTGGAGCTACGCAACCTGCTGAACAGAAAATATCGCCAGGCCGAATTTAACTATGCCAGCAACTTCGTTTCCCCCGACGCAGTCCCGTCCCGGGTTCCCGAACGACATTTTATTGCCGGTGAACCGTTTTACGCAATGGGCACCATCACCTGGCACATCGAAGACATGATTCGTGCCGCAAAACCCAACTCAAAAGATAACAACAATGATGAGGCTGCGAGCCTCACAAACAATCAAGGAAATGAGTTATGAAAACCAGAATATTTTTACCCAAATTCAGCAAACCCCTGTTCCAGTGCATTGTAATGGCGGCGTTCATGGGCGCACTGATTGTTGCTCAGGGCTGCGAAGAAGATGATGACAAAACCGCGGCAGAATGCAGCGGACATGGTCACCTTCACGACGGTGTGTGCCATTGCGACAACGGCTACACCAACGGCCCGGTCAATCCAGCTGTTTGCCGTCCTGCACAGAAGCAATCGTTCGAATGTGTCGCAGTGCGTGATGGCTGGGAACAGTGCCTCGACAACAAAGTGCAATACTGTCACATCGTAGAAGGCATGGAACCCCATTTTCACTGGGGAGCCGATTGCGCTGCCCTGGGTTACGCGTGTGTCGAGGTTTCTGAAAGTGAAGCAGCATGTTTGGACGAAAGCACCACTTGCACCGCCGGCACGTTCAAATGCGAAAACAACACCGCCTATAACTGCGTGACCGATGAGGGTCACAGCCATTGGGCCATCGACCCTTGCGGCACCGCCAAACACTGTCATGAGGAAGCGGCTGAAGCACACTGTGAAGAAGAAGAGCACAGCGGTGAGTGCGGGGGACACGGTCACCTCCACGACAATGCGTGCCACTGCGATGCCGGTTATGGTCACAACGGCGCCGACACCACCAGCTGCGTCATCAACCCCGAGAGCATCTGCACTCTGTTTGGCGGCACGCCTCACCAGCACAGCGTTGTGACTGCTTTTGCGGAATTCGAGAACGCACACGCCGATCTTTATGAGCCAATTGAAGTGGCCCTCCCGGCAAATACGTCCAGCTACATCCACTTTCCCGTAACTCACAATGGTGAATACGTGATTTTTGTGGACACCGCGGGTTCTGTGGAAGCAGTGATGCACCGCAATGAAACTGATGTAACAGGTCTTAGTGCCGCCGGGGCGAATGGCATGTGCTCTACCGAAATTCCGGAGCATTACCACTTGGAACTGGCGATGGACGGCGAAGCGGCGCCCGTTCCTTACGTTATTCGATTCAGTAACCAGTTGGCCACCGCCACAACGATGCGGTTCATGGTGGTTGATAAATAAAAAAACTGTTCGGAGAAGTGAGGCGCCTCAGGAACGGGTTGCCTCACTCCTCCGACTGTATTCAAGAGGTCAGTGATGAAGACACATCAACACAGTAAAATTCGTGGTGTCATTGCCGCAATGGTAGTGACGCTGGTTTTTATTTCACAGCCGTTCGTCGCCTGTGATGCGGAAACCGCCGGTGAGACGATCCGTTTTAGAACCGCCGTAATGGGGGCAACCAATGTGGGACAGGCCCCAACCAGCTTTACAACCGTAAAAGGATGGAACGTGATACTTTCCAGTGCCGACGCGGTTTTCGGACCGATATATTTTTATGGCGGAGAACCGATGGCGAAAGCCGCACCCAATCCACTCCTGCGAATTTTTGGGGGCGTTGCCATGGCGTGTCCCACCCATGCCCAATACGACTACGGAGCGGTGCTGGGGGAAGTGCTCGAACAGTACGTGGTGAATCTGCTGGCGGCAGTACCTACGTCCACCGGCGAAGTCCAGGGCGAAGCGGGTACCTGTCACTCTGCCGAGCTGCATCTTCATCCCCCGGGCGATCAACAGTTGCCGGCGGGGAGTGCGCCTGCACAGTTTGCCAAACTCGGCGGTCACTCGATTGCAATATCGGGAACAGCAACCAAAGATGGCACTACCTTACCGTTTCGTGCCGCACTGGATATACCCGATGAAGGCGCCATGCGAATTGTGCAAAACATCGCCGCCAACGTAACGCTTGATAATTCTACCGTTGGCTCAGGCCGCATCGTGGTTCAGATTTTCCTGGATGCATGGTTTGGCCAGGTCGATTTTTCGACGCTCACTGAAACCGACGCAGACGGCAACTATCTGTTTTCTGAAGGCACACAGGCCCAAACCGCATTGCTTCAGGCGATGCGCAACCGGTATTCGTACCAGGTGATTTGGAGGGCGCAATGACATCGCACGGCTTTTTTACGTATACGTTTGGCCTCACGCTGGGGCTGTTCACAATGCTTACCTCTGCCTGCGTCAGCGAAGATACCGCAGGCAAAGGCAGCCTGTCCCTCGACGTCAGCGGTGGCGCCGCGCTGCGCGAGGGATTCCCCCACGCCGAAGGCACTGTGACCTACGCTTTTTCTGATGGATGGGAAGCCGATTTTGACAAATTCATTATTACGATAGGCAACGTTGTACTGACGGAACAGGACGATGGTGCTGAAGTTGCGAGATGGGCGGGCCCAAAGGTGATGGACCTTGCCGCGGCAGCCACTGGGAGCGAGACACTAACCACTCTTGATGACCTTCCGGCAAGACGACTCGATTTAGGCTTCAGCATTGTGCCCCCCACAAAATTGCCTGGCGGCTCAAATGCCGATACCGCAGACATTCAATTGATGATTCAAAACAGCTGGTCCGCGTTGATTGAGGGAACGGCTCGCCATCCGGCCACCGCACGGTCCATCCAGTTTCGGTTTGGTTTGCCGCTGAAGGTGCGATACTACGAATGTCTAAACGGCAAAGACAAAACCCTGGGGATAGCTATCGAGGCGAACAAGACTATTGGCGCGTTTGTGTATCCCCACGCAATACATCTCTTTTGGGATACCCTTGCCACAGGTGATGAAGACATGCGTTTTGAGGCCTTCGCAGCGGTTGCGGGCGACGACATGGTGGTAACCGAAGAAGAGCTGAAGAATCAGGACCTCACGAATCTGCTTGATGCGACCGGCGGTCCATTGGTGGATGACCAGGGGCGGTCGGTTTTGTACAACGACGGCGGCCTGCTTCCCCCCAGTGAATGGACACTATATCATTTTGTGCTTCGTCAGGCGCGAGAAAGCGTGCACTTTAACGGCATAGGCCTGTGCAAAGCGGAGAATCTGCCGTGAATGAATTGAAGGGGCCAGAGGGGCGAACGAGGCAATGGGAAAGCAGGTGGCGTTTCACACCGTACATCGCGGTTATCATTTTCTTTTCGTTCGTATCCTCTTCCGGCGAAGCAAAGAGGAGCGAATCAAAGACCGCCGTCATGGCTGAGAAACTGGCGGCGCTGCGCACGGAAATCAATGAACTTGATGCAGGGTTGCGCACCAGGCGGACCCTTGCGGCAACTGAATTGAGAAGCCTGCAAACACGCGCAAGCGAACTCAAACTTACTGAAGACGCCGAACGTATCCACGTTCAGGCGCTGGAGGTGGAGGTACGCGAGTTGGAAGCGTCCATCTCCAGCGGGGATGAACGGTCCGCATCACTTGAAAAAGCCGTTTTTCAGGCTACCTCGCGGTTGCAAAAGGTCACTTTGACCAGTTTGCCTTTCAAGCTGGAACAACGTCTTGACGCGCTGGCGCAGATTGACAGGGGGCTTAAAGACGGTACGATCGATGCAGCATCTGCCGCTGCCCAGATGTGGCGTTTTGTAGAGGATGAGCGGCGTCTGGCCACTACGGTGGCGCTGGATGACGAACGGATTGTGCTTACCGGTGATACGCGTCCCTCTTTGGTGCGCGTGGTGCGGGTGGGCACGGTGGCCATGTTTGTTTATGCTGGTGAAAACCGCTGGGGTCGCGTGGTGCGAGAGCCGAAGGGTGACTTTGAATACACTGATATAAAAGACCGGGCGCAACGGGATGAAATCAAGCGGCTGTTTGATTCTGTAGAAAAGCAAATCCGTGAGGGACGTTATCGGTTGCCCTTGTTTTTGACCGGGAAGGACCAATGAGCGTGTGTGTTCTTTGCAGATTGTGGATGCTGATATTTTTCTGCGTGAGTGTGTTCTCATCGACGGTTGTGTTTGCGCAGGTGCCGTCATTTGAACAGGCGTATGCCCATGAACTTGAACAACTCCAGGCAACGCGAAACGCGCTTTTAAACTCTGCGGACCAGTTTGAGCAAAACCTGGCACAGGAAAGGGCGAAGTTCGGGGGCGAAATCAGGCAATCCGAATCTGAACTGCTTGCTTTGAAAAAACGTCGCAGAGCGCTGGAAGCCAAACGGGACCGTCTGGCCGAGAGGCACATGGTTTTAAATGACAATGACGCCGCGTTGCACGCCCTGCCGGCCGGTTCCGGGGAATCGCTGCATTCAGTTACGTCCCCAGCCAGTGGTAAAGATGCCGCTTTGGCAGAAGATGACTTAGCGGCGTTTCTTTTGGCCGTCGACAAGGCCGTCGCCAAAGTTGATACGGGCAGCCGATTGCACGTGGCAGATGGGATGTTCTTCGATTTGCATGGCAAGCAGATAAACGGGAAGATTGTTCACATTGGAGACATCGCCGCCCTTGGTGTGTCATCCACAACAGGGGGTGTCCTGCTAAAAATACAAGGGGGCTATCGGTTGCTGGACGATGGACCCAAAGCACAGGCGAAACGAATGGCGGCAGGGGAAACGCCGGAATGGTTGGACGTATTTCTGTTTTCGCCGGAGAGCACCGGTCACGATCCGAACAAAAATAATGGGTTCCAAGGAACGCTCAACAAAGGAGGACCGGTGGCATGGATCATTGCCGGGCTGGCGTTGATGGGACTGCTGCTGGTTGTGGAGCGAGTATGGACTCTGTCGCTGCAAACAAACTGGAGAACCAGCCGATTCAATTTTATCGCTCAGAAGCTGAAAACGGGTGACTTCACCGGCGCATCAACCGGCACCCGTGGCATGGGCGCAGTTGGCAGGGTGCTTCGCGTGCTCATCAAAGAACGCGAGTTGCCTCGGGAAGATGCAGAAAAACGCGTGAGCGAAATCATTCTCAAGAGCATGCCTGCGCTGGAGCGATCACTCACCATTTTGACGGTCATCACAGCGGTTGCGCCGTTGCTGGGCCTTCTTGGCACTGTCACCGGTATGATTTCCACGTTTGATGTGATCACGGAGTTTGGCACCGGCGACCCGAAGCTGCTTTCCGGGGGCATCTCCGAAGCGCTGATTACAACAAAGCTGGGACTGGCTGTAGCCGTTCCGTTTTTACTTGTTCGAAGCCTTATGACCCGCTGGTCCGACCGAATCATCGAAAACATGCAAACGTATTCTCTGACCGCCCTCAACATCATGTCTGGACCAATAACGTCTGTCCAAATGGCTGTGCCGGCGTCTGGTCCCAAAGAGGAGTCCACTAATGAATGATGGCGTTCTGCACAGGGTGTTCGACCAGCTTTCAACGCTTGTGGAAGCGGGTGGATTTGTGATGTGGCCCCTGCTTGCAGTCGGCATTCTTTCGTGGACGTTGCTTTTGCTCAGGATTATGACGCTAATTGAGATTAAACAGGCCCCAAAAAAAGTGGACCTCGAATCCAAATTGGCGCATTCCTTCACCACCAACGCGTTGACATATCGCCTATGGCAGGACGCACTTCGCCGACATGGGGCGATAATTGACACCCTGGTTGCAGCGGCGCCGCTTCTTGGCCTGCTCGGCACGGTTTCCGGTATGATTGCCACGTTTGACGGGTTAACCACCATGACGCTTTTCAGTGAAAGCGGTGGCATCGCCGGTGGTATTTCCGAGGCGCTTACCACGACTCAGGCGGGGTTGCTGGTTGCCATTCCCGCTTTTTTTGCCAATCGGGTCATCGGCCGTAAAGCCGCCAAGCAGATCCAGCGGCTGGACGCCGCCCAAATTGCGACGCAAAAGTCGGTGCGGAGGGTTGCATCATGAATGTCATTAACAACCTTGGCGAAATACGTCGTCGCCGCGACAGGGATGAGGGAATTGACATCGCGCCCCTTATTGACGTGGTGTTTATCCTGCTCATCTTCTTCATGGTGTCGACGACTTTTGTGCGCAATCTGGAAATAGAAATTGAACGTCCGAGCGCCCAAAGCGCACAAGTGGCAGATACTCGTGCCATTCGTGTCACGTTGACCCGGGGTGGGCAGGTTATGGTGGAAGGGCAGGAGATAAGCGCCTGGATGGTGCAGGACAGAGTTCGCGCCATTGCACTGCAGCATCCCGAACGCCCGGTATTGGTCACGGCAGATGAAAACGCCCCAACGGGGAAACTGGTAAATGTGGTGGATCAGTGCCGACTGGCCGGGGTCAAAAATGTGGGTGTCGATGTAATGAGGGAGGAGTAAATATGGGCCGCTCCTTTATTCGTCTGGCAATCGCTGTTTCACTTGCGTTGTGCATCAATGGGGGACTCGCGGTGGCCATGGCGTACTGGTCCAATTTCGAAGCAGTGCCCCGTCGTCCCAAACAGGTAAAAGAACCCGTCGAAATCCCATTTGTTAAACCCCCGCCGCCAAAGAAGAAGACAGAGACGCCACGCCGATCTTCCGCGAAGGCCCAGGTTGCCAAAGCCAATTTACCGGCACTCAATCTCCCTTCGTCAATCGCCATCCCGGTATTCAGCACAGAAACAGCACAGCCGCCCCGGGTGGTGCATCCAAAGGAAACAGCGACGGTTTCCGCGCTGGGCGAAAACACGGTGCTGACAGAGGATATGGTGGATGAGCCGCCCCGGCCTGTGGCGAGTGCACCGCTCCGCTATCCGAAGTCCGCCGAGACAGACGGTATCGAAGGGGAAGTGGAAACCAGACTGCTGCTTTCCGCAGACGGCAAGGTGCTGCAAGTGAATATCCTCTCAGCCACACCACCGGGCGTGTTTGAGCAGCCGGCCAAAGAATCGCTTTTACAGTGGCGATTCGCGCCGGCGACTTTCCGAGGTCAAAAACTGAAGGCGTGGGTCAGACAACGCGTCGTGTTCAAATTGCATTAGTGGAAAATGTATCGACGGAGCAAAAATAAAGTCACCGAGGACACCATCATGAATCTCCCCGCGAACTTAAAATCAGCATTTGAGTCCTGCATTGCTGCATCGGGCAACGAATTCCTAAAAGGACTTAAGGAACGTGTTCAATTCTGGCGACGAGGGAAAAGCCCCGCCGCTGTGTCTGGAGACTAAGCTCATGGGCGCAAGGCGCATTCCCGTTGCCGATATGCTGAGAGTGGCAGTTTTCGCATTTGCATGGAGCATGGTCCTTTCACCAGGCGAATCTATTGCCGGGCGAACACCCAACCGGCTGGGTGTTGAAGAAGAGGCCCCGCCGCCGCCGCCGTACATGGAACTCGCACAGCGAGCGCTGGTTGAAGGAGACCTCGATGCGGCGATTCGCGTTCTAAAGTCGGCGCAGACATGCTGGGCCGCGCGACAGGAGAAATGCGGATTCACAAAGGACGACTATGACTCCCTTGCGGGTGTGGTCTACCTGGAGCGCGGTCAGACTGAAAAGGCGGCCAGGTCTCTTGAACGTGTTGTGCGCCGGCAACCCAATCGCACCATGGTTTGGTTTTACCTGGGACAGGCCCGGCTGCAGTTGTCCCAATATCGAAAGGCGGCAAACGCGCTCACCGAAGCTGCCTCGATTGGCAGTAAAATGCCACAATATCATGGAATGCTGGTGCGGGCATGGAAAGGGACAAACGAAGACAAGAGAGCCAGAGTGGCCCTTGAAGAGGGGCTCCGGCAGTTTCCCGCCGACGCACCGCTGCTTTATGAGGGGACGACCCTCTACCTGTCAAGAGGCCTGTTCGTCGCGGCACGGGATTTGGCCAGACGGTATGCGCAGGCCCAAGGCGACAATCCATGCGCGGCGCTGTTCACGGTGGCCGAGAGTTATCGAAAAAAAGGCTGGTTGCGTGAGACCATCATTTCTCTCGAAGAGGCGACACTGCTTTGCGATGGCAGCAGCGACGCAGCCACGCGTTTGGCATATGCCTACGCGGAAAACGCACAACCCCTGCCAGCGGCGCGTCTGTTTGAACGATTGTCGTTAAAGGATGCCACCCTTCTGTCCGCTGCATCAGAACAGTACCGGCTGGCGGGTCATTTTCTTGAGGCACAGTGTTTGGCCATGGGAATAGAGGACGATGCCAAAAGGCGAACACAACTCGCTGTTATTTCCCTTCAGACAGATTCTTTTGATACCGTTGTTCAAATTTTATTGCCTGATTTCAATTCTGGCGCGCTGGATGAACAGGGAACCTTTCGGCTGACCTATGCGGCGCTGCGCTCAGGGCATATTGACCTTGCCGAAAAAATGCTGATCAGGTTAAAAAACGACCAGAGAGAAGAATCTTTGGCGCAGTTGCGAGAAGCAATATCGCGCTGCAAAACCACGCCATGGGACTGCTGGTGACATCCCATGAGGTACGTGCAGCAGCAGCGTGTATGCCGTCCCTCTATCCTGACTATGCCGAACCATTTTCCTTTCGCACAATCCTGGCCGCTTCAACCAAATTTGCCAACGAAGGTCTCACTTCTTCCCATTTGCGGGTCTTCAAACCGCAGTCCGGATTTACCCACAGCCGCTCTTTAGGGATGTGTTTCAACGCCTTGCGCAGCAGCGTCACCATTTCATCAACAGATGGAATCCTTGGGCTGTGAATGTCGTATATGCCGGGGCCAATTTCGTTGGGGTATTCGTAGGTATTGAACGCATCGAGCAACTCCATTTTACTGCGACTGGATTCAATGCTGATCACATCCGCATCCATTTTAGCGATGGCAGGCATTATGTGGTTGAATTCGCTGTAGCACATGTGCGTATGAATCTGTGTATCGTCTTTTACTCCAGACGTGGCGATACGGAAACATTCGGCCGCCCAGTGCAGGTAATCCTCCCGGTCCCTTTTTTTGACAGGCATTCCTTCACTGAGTGCCGCTTCATCTATCTGGATGATCCCAATCCCCGCTTTTTCCAGCTCTACGACTTCGTCCCTTATTGCGAACGCTATTTGTCGGCACACTTCTTTACGCGGAATATCATCTCTAACAAAACTCCAACACATTATCGTGACAGGACCAGTGAGCATTCCTTTTACGGGCTTTTCTGTTAATGAATTGGCAAACCTCGTCCACTCCACCGTCATTGACAGGGGTCTGGAGACATCTCCGTAGATAATTGGCGGCTTCACACAGCGACTGCCATAGCTTTGTACCCACCCATTTCGCGTAAAACAAAATCCATTTAATTGCTCTCCGAAATACTCCACCATGTCATTTCGCTCCGGCTCGCCGTGTACCAGTACGTCAAGCCCAAGCACTTCCTGTTCACGTATTACACTGGATATTTCATCGCGCATGGCGTCTCGATATGCATTTTCGTTAATCGATCCTTTTTTGAACTGTCGTCGGACACTGCGAATGGCGGACGTTTGTGGAAATGATCCAATTGTGGTTGTGGGAAGAAGTCCCAGCGAATGCGCTTTATTCTGCACCTTGCATCGAACAGCGTACGGGTTATTTCGGCATATTTGAGTATCGCTGATATGGGCAGTTTTCTCTCTCACTGACGTGTCCCAGGTTCGTTGATCGTTTTGTCGGGATATCGTTGCGTCACGCCACTCCCGCAGTTGCGATTCAATGTCGTTTTCAGCCATTGCGGATTCCAGCAATGATATTTCGTCCAGTTTTTGAACCGCAAATGCCAGCCAGCTTTTCAGTGTCGCGTCCAAAAGTGTTTCAGCTGCAAGGTCTACCGGGCTGTGCTTCAGGGAGCAGCTGGATCCAATCATCATTCTGTCTTTTCCAATGGCCGACTCCACTTTTTTCAAGGTTTGCAATGCACTATCCAGGTCTGTTCGCCAAATATTACGGCCGTTAACGACTCCCGCGCTCAACATCGCGGATTTTGGAAATCGATCGAACAACCCGTCGATGTCCCACTCTCCGGCCACCAGATCAATGTGGATGCCCTGACAACCCGACCCCAGCAGCAGCGCTAGATTGTCATCAACCACATCAAAATAGGTAGCGAGCAGTATTTTCGCTGGCGCCGCAGATGCTCGGATGCTTTCGTACACATCGAGAAACCGATTTAATGCTGTTTCACCCAATTCCTGGCACAAGATGGGTTCGTCAATTTGAATCCAGTCGACTTTGGGGCCGATCTGTTTCAGAACGTCAATGTACACATCCACAATGGCATCCAGACTGTCCCATACATCAACACCCTCTGCGCTCTTGGCGAGCGACAAATATGTGAATGGTCCAACCAGCACTGGTTTAGGTGAAAAACTATTGGCCAAAGCAAGGTCTACTTCCGAAATCAGCTTTTTCAAACATAGTTTGGGGGTGAAGCCTTTTTCAATTTCCGGAACGATGTAGTGGTAGTTTGTATTAAACCACTTGGTCATTTCCATTGCGGGAATATTCTTCTTTTCGTTTCCCCTGGCCATGTCAAAGTACTGCGGTATTTCAGAGGCTTCATTCCATGTGCCAAATCGATGTGGTATTGCGCCCAGCATCATGGATGTATCCAGAACATGGTCGTAAAGGGCGAAATCGCCGCAGCTGACGTAGGTCATACCAGCGTTTTTTTGTGCGCGCCAATTGAATAGGCGGAGTTGGTCTGACCGGTGATTCAATTCCCTTTCATCGATTTTTTCATTCCAGTATGCTTCGAGCATTTTTTTGTATTCTCTGTTTTTTCCAATTACTGGAAATCCGAGTACATGAGTAATCATTATGCATTCTCCTCTGTGGTGTTGATTACAAACCCAACAAATTAACCTGAAGCAGTGCAGGTGCTTCGCAGTTTGTCAAAGAAGCCAGTTGTGCACTGATTTCGTCTTCGTGGTTGATGATCCAGGCGGCCATTCCCATTCTTTTAAAAAAATCCACCCAGCTGATTCGCGTTTCGTATTCCTTCAGATAGCAGCTCAAATCAGAATCGAACGAATTGTTGAACACGATGATTTTCAACATCACATTCTCTCTTCTCACAGTAACCAGTTCGGGCAGGGATCGGGAAAACTCCGTGGTGTCGCATATTACAATACAGTTGTTTTCCGGTTTTGCGATAGCAGCGCCGATGGCAGCCGACAATGCGAATTCCGCACACCCGTTTCCTGTAGCGGAAATCACAGTTTTAAACGAATTGCTGGAAAGATATTCCATTGCACCACTGATTTTGTAAATAGACGCCGAAACAAAAAGAACGGGATTGCAAAAAACATTCTGTATCATTTGCAATAGCCGGAGAGCCTGATGTGATGAAGCATCGAATGATGCCCGATTATTGCTCTGCGAATGAATTTCCTGAATCCATTGAGAGAAATCGTGAAAAGTATATGATTCAACCTGCAGTGCTTCAATGACGGGCAGAACATCGCTGACGATTGGCAGATCAACAGGAATTTTTTTTCCAATTTCCGCCGGATCAATATCAACATGCGCCACTTTGGCGTGCGGAAGCAATTTGTGCTGACCACCAACAGTAGGTTCGCTGAACCGCGCGCCCAAAACGATAAGCAGGTCGCACCTGTAGAATGCATATCCCGCTTTTGTTGCAGTGACATTTTTATTCCTGAATTCAAGTATCCCGGCAGAAAGACGTTCGTTTCGAATACCCAAATGTGGTGCGCGAAGCGTCCAAACAATTGGAATTCCACTCTTCTCAACAAGAGATGCCAGCGCTTGCGCCGCTTTCAATTCACACACTCCCCCTCCCGCAAGAATCAGGGGTCTTTGTGAGTTGGCAATCAGTTTGCCCAGCTTTTCTATTGTTTTTTGTTTAGCCACATGTCGACTGCGATACGCTGGGATGGACGGTTTACTCCTGTAGTTAAATTCCGATGAATCCAGGAGGACGTTTTTGGTGATGTCCACCAGTACCGGGCCTTTTCTGCCTGAGCTTGCCAAATGAAATGCCCGTCCCAACGCTTCCGGAAGCCCATCTATGTCGTTTACAAAAATCACCTCTTTGGCGATGGGCATTATCATTCCCGAAATATTCACTTCCTGAAACGCATCGGTGCCGACAAGATGCTGACCAACCTGACCGGTAATAATAACCATTGGAGTGGAATCCGCTGCTGCTGTGGCTATACCAGTTACAGTATTGGATGCGCCAGGGCCCGAGGTAACCAGGACCACACCGGGCTTGCCACTGATGCGCGCGTAGCCGTCAGCGGCATGCACGCCGCTCTGTTCGTGTCTTGGCTGGACAAGCCGTATGCCTTTGCCGTGAAGATACAGTTCATCGTAAATGGGGAGGATGGCTGCACCGGGAAAACAAAAGAGGGTGTCCACCTTTTCCGCCCGCAGCGCTTCGACGACCATTCTTGCGCCGTTCAATCTCATAAGAGACATCCTTTCCGGCATACCTGCCAGTGGAACAGCACAATTGACTTCGCGAGAAAAGGAGCGAAACAGTACGCTCCTTTAAATAAAAGAGGGATCTGTTGATTACCAACACTGTCCAAATCGCGAGACAATCTGTGCCGTGTCATTCCGGGGCGTCTCCTGGCTTCTGACTGGGAGAGTCGATTCCTTCCCACAACGTTCAAAGGGATTTGGGCTGAAACAGCACCAAATCAGTTGCAGTGAAATCGACCGGGAAATGTCAGTTACAGTGGCGCGTCCGCGACGGATTTTCACCGTCTTCCGTTTCCCGGAATGAAGTTACAAATGGTTTATATTGAAATTGAGAGTTAAAGTGCAAGAAAAAAAACTACATCGCCGTTTTGCGCATCCAGGTTTCCATTTCATTAAATGATCGAAGAACAAACACGCCTTCAATGGCGGTCAACGATGCGTTGCCACCGACAGCGACGTCGATGGATTGATTTCGAAGTTCACCAAGCATTTGCAACTCTCCTTCGGATTTGGGGACATCACTGGCTGGGCAAAGCGCCACAAGTATTTTTTTGACTCCATGAGCTTTCGCCACTTCCGCAATCTCAGAAACCGGGGTGTTCCCTCCTAAAAACAACACCCCAAGTTCGACGGTTACCGCAAGCGTGGCCGCCATGTGCAATGCCAGCAGATTGTAGTCATTTGAAAGACAGGTGAGTACAATGTCTTTTGTGCCGATTGTGTTTGACATGGACATCCAGCGAGAACACAGGAAAGACTGAATCTGCTCAATAGCGTAATGTTTCAACGCAATGGAGTCCATGTATGTGGCATATAATGGTTCTGAATTTTTCAAAAACTGCATTGCCCAACCGTACACAAATTTTCTGGCGCCACCTTGCATCCATTCACGTGTTAGCAGTATTTCGACTTCACGCCCGTCCATGCGTCTGATGGCTTCGAAAAGCTGCATCAACTCCATAGGGGCGCTGTTAATCAGTAATGCCTGAGTTTCAGATGCTTTTTGACGCCGCTGCTTTGAGTCCATTTTTTTTAGCAGCGCCTGCAGTTCCTCCAAAGATGTCTTCAACACCAGCGACGGCTTGTACCCGGACGCCACCGCAAGACGCACCAGCTTCAGTTTCTCGACCAACGCCAGAGAATAGCGCCGATGCCCGGAGGGCAGCCTGTCAGCAACAGGCGCCCCGTATCGGTGCTCCCAGTTCCGAATCGTCGCCACCGGAATATGTGTTAATCTTGAAAGCTCTCCGATACTCAGCAGATTGTCTTCCATCGCGTGGTCCCACCTGTAGCAGCTACTTGCCTGTTTCAACAGGACAGATCGTGTTGAAGATGCATCCGCATTGCTTCCAGCAGGGATACTGGAGTAAATTCAGATCACTTCCCGCGAAGCGTCCGCATTGTGATTGACCAAACACTGTTTGGCGCCGGCAGGTCTTCGGACTCAGAAGCGTGTTGCCAAACCGTAGTTTCTTTGGCAATTACCTACTTCCCACTGCTTCCCGGTTTCCCAGTGCAATCGTGCGGGGTTCGTTCTCCAATACCGCTGCGGGGCAGTTCCGGATTCAAACCGGATTCCCTATTATCCGCGAAACCCATTTCCGCGGAACCG
>JAFGQN010000102.1 GCA_016935665.1 Deltaproteobacteria bacterium
CAAGAGAAGGAGCATAATCGCACAAAGGCAAGTAAGATAAGTGAGTAAGAGTGTTTAAGTTACTAATTCTAAAGTTTATCTGAATCGCGGTTTAAATTATTTAAGTATCCGCGTTATGCCAAAGCTATGATGCAATGCTGATGCCAACTTTGCAGCTGTTGATGAGTTTAATGTCTATGTGTATGATTTTATTGTCAATTAGTGTGTAAGCCCAGAGAGCGGTGAGCGGTGAAGTGATTTGTACTGCCATTTTGTCCGACAAAGACGGATATCTTTGTCGTTGGAATATATTTGCTATGAAAATTTTGCGGTGTTTTGAATGACCTAATTTGTCAAATTGTGTCGCCCCTATATCGTCATTTGAGGAATTGCCAATGATATTGGTATGTTATTGGTTTTTTGAAATTTTGTGAAAGGTTGGGAGAACGCTTCTTTTTGGGCTAATTATGGAAAATATGTCCTGGTTGACCCCGGTTTGTCCGACATCAATTGTTGGACACAAGAGAATCCCGAAGTTTTTGGTGGATTCCTCCAAACGAACCGTTTGAGAAAAGAACAACAATATCACCGGGGGATGCCTGTTTTTCCAGTAACGATTGCAGGTGCTCAATTGATCGTGTGGCTTCGGCGGGAACACCATTGCGATTGATTGCGGCAGCGAGCTCGTTGATGTCCAGAGTTTCATCTGGCGGCAAACTTCTTCCGACTGGCGCGATGAATGCCATGTCCGCAGCTAAAAAAGCACGACTGTACCGTTCCTGATGTATTTTTCGGCAAGCTGTGGCACTGCGTGGTTCAAACGCGGCGATAATTTTGCTTTTGGGATGCTTGCTTCGCAGTGCCTCCAGAGTGACATGGACCGCCGTCGGATGATGTGCGAAATCATCGTATATCGTGATATTATTGGGTGTGCCAATAACCTGTTGCCGCCTTGCAACACCTCCGAAATGAGGCAGTGCCTCCTTCAGCTGAGCGAGTTCCACACCCGCAGCCCGATGCGCGAGTATGAGCGCGGCCAGGGTGTTTCTCATGTTGTGTTTACCAAAGAGCGGAGTTTCCCAGATGCCGGAACTTACTCCCTCGATAGTTAGTTCGAATAGTCCCTCTCCTTTTGGAGTGGCCAGCCACGCCGGTTCATAGAGGAACGGATCTTTGGCGACTCCATATGTTATAATGTTTGCGTCAATATGCGCAAATTCGAGGATTTCCCGGCATCCGGGGTCGCCCGAATAAATCGCCAGTGGTCCTGGTTTGACCAATTCCGCAAACGACCGAAAAACGCCGAAGTAACTTTCCCTGTCAGGGTATATATCTATGTGATCGTGTTCAACCGAGGTGATGATGGCCGCATGAGGTTTGTACGAAAGGAATTTGGCGACCTTCTCGAAATAGGCGCTGTCATATTCATCGCCCTCCACAACGAATGTTTTTCCTTTTCCCAGTTTGTATCCTGAACCGAAATCTTCCGTGATGCCGCCAACAAGCACACTGGGATCCTGACCGCATTTTTCGAGCAGAAATGCCAAAAGGGATGTTGTGGTTGTTTTACCGTGGGTTCCGGCGACTACCAGTGAATTTCGCTGGCGCAAAAACAACTGTCGCAATGTTTGAGGAAACGAGGCGATTTTCAGCCCCAATTCCCTGGCGGTCTGTGCCTCAATGTGATCGGGTCGGCAAATATTGCCAACCACAACCAGATCGGGATGATGCTTAACGTTGTCGGCCGAGTACCCTTCATAAATCGGTATCTCCAGTCTTTTGAGTTCATCGCTCATGGGCGGGTATGCAGCGGTGTCCGAACCGGTCACTTGATATCCGGCTTCTTTTAATAGTCCGGCGAGGGCGCCCATTCCTGTGCCGCAGATCCCAACGAGATGAATTGTTGCTGGGGGATTTATATTAATTATGTCATTTGTCATGGACGTAAAAGTACATAGTTTTCATCCCTGGGGCCAGTTTTCCACCGAAACTGACCACATGCAGGCCCAAAAATGGTTTTATTTTTTATATCGACATATTGCTTTGCTTTGCTTCACTGTTCAGCAAGCGGCCACCATCCACACAAATAACCTGGCCGGTAATGAAATTCGAGTGCGCCAGAAATGCGACCAACTCTGCCACGTCCTGCGCTTTACCCATGCGTTGCAACGGAATCTGACTCTGCAGGTGTGCAAGAGTTTTTTCGGATTGTTCGTTTTCAGATGGAAGCACCAGGCCGGGGCAGATGGTGTTTATTCGAATATTTTCTTTGGCCAGCTCGAGTGCGTGGTTGGCGCAGAATTGCAGAATTGCAGATTTTGAACGAGAGTATGCTTTGTAGAGTTTAAATGGACGAATACCGGCGATATCGGAAATATTTATGATTTGACCATGATTTCGGGACAAATGCGATCTCGCTGCGCCAATCAGTTTCTCAGGGGCATCCACGTTCAGCGTTTTCATTTTGGCGAGTTGCACAAGCTCAGTGGTATCGTTGACAAAAAGGCCCGCATTATTCACCAGCAAATGCAGTTCGCCAAATACGTCGATAACGCTATCGATTAGACGTGCAGGCGCCCCTGGTAATGTCAGATCGGCCTGCATCGGTAGGATGTCGGGATGGGTTCGTGCCAGTTCTTCTGCATGGGCAGATGAATCACAAAAATGCGCAACCACACGAAAATCCCGCTGCAAATGCTCGGAAATACATCGTCCCAGCCGCCGTACGCCACCCGTTACCAGTGCAACCGGTTTTGAAACAATATGTTCATTTTTGCTCGATAAATTCAATTCATTCCTTTCGAATTTCTTTTGAATTATGTAGTGTGTGGTAATACATATTTATAAAGAGCAACATTAATGTAATCCGCTGTCATGACTACCCCGAAAATAAATATTGTTTCCATAATTACAGTTGCAGCGATACTGATTTTATTTGCCGTGCCGGTTTCGTCGCGCGAGGAGGAACAATCCAGTAATAGTTCGAGTCATTCTGTCTTCGTTGCGATGCTCATTGAACATGAACCGAATTTGCAGGAAGTGGGAGAGGCACTTGCCAGCGTTCTAAAAGTGAGACTGGGGAAATACGGCGTCGAAATTACAAAACGACCGATTATGGCCAAATCGGATCCATCCATCAAATTTGCCTGGGTAGTGACGCTGCGTCGAATATCGGAGCGACATTTGATTGTGACAATCGATTCGGCAGATGACAGTAAGAGTGTGTCTGAGGTGCGGACCGTTTCCTGGCAGGCTGAAACAGAGCAGCTGGCATGGACTATGGCCCTGGTGGTCGAAGAAACCGTAACACCCTATCTGGAGTCGGAAGGGGAGCTGCCTGCGCTTGGGGCAGGACTTGCGATTTTGGAACCGGAAGAAGTGGGTGGCACCAAAAAGAAGTCGAAATCGCGAAATGTGACCTATCCGCGCTTTTTTTCGCTGGGAATGGGGCTGGCGGTTGCCAGTGTCTGGTCGGTGAACGAAGTTCTGACGGGGCCACGATTGTCGATAAAGGGCATTTTTTCACGGAATACTGTCGCGGCATTTTCCCTGGGGTGGCAGGGGAGTGCACATTACAGCGCCGAAAAAGTATCGGGAACGTTCAGTCAAATACCTATAGAACTGTATGTGGGACACGTTTTTTTACGACAGCGCGTGTTTCGACTGGTGGGTTGGGTCGGGTTTTCTCTTGGATTCGCGGTGTATAAATCGCAGCGGCTTGAGAGTCCCCGAACGGACATGACGTTTCAGCCTGGTGGTAATTTGATGCTGGAAATGGATGTTCGTATTGTTTCGCTTCTCGAGTTTTTTCTGCAGGGCGGGTGCAATTTCCCCTTTGTGAGAGATGTACTTGTAAACAATGGGGTTGAGGTCTACAGTCATGTTTGGGTGATGCCAGTTGCGATTGTTGGATTACAGCTGGTGTTTTAATTAGTGTACATATTTATATTTTTATTTGAATTGCGTTCGAATTTCATAATACCGGAGTGCCATGGCTTCTAATAATAAGAAAAGGGAAAGGACTGGAGCAGACACCAGTATGAAAAATATGACTACAGGGGTACTCGGTAAAATCGGTGTAGCAATGAAATCCAAACCTGAATCCGTCAGCAGTCTGGTTAGACGGTGTCAGGAAGGAGACACATTTGCGTTTCAGGAGTTGTTCAAACGCCATGTGGATGGCGTGCATCGGCATTTGAGTCTGCTGCTTGGCCCCCAGGAAGATGTCGATGATCTTGTTCAGCTTGTCTTCTTAAATGTTTTTCAATCTATTCGTAAATTCAGAGGAGCGTCTGCGTTTTCCACATGGCTATTTCGGATTACTATCAATGTGGCCCGACAGGAAATCCGCGTTCGTTCAAGACATCGTCGATTGAATACGGCGGTAAAAGAGGTAAATGAGGTTCGCGGAACGTCGGTTCGACGCACGCCCGAGAGCAGACTTTCGAATGTTGAGGAGGTCTACGATGTGCTTGACAGGTTGTCCGACAAAAAACGTGAAACATTTATTTTATATACCTATGAGGGATATTCGTTACAGGAAATAGCAGAATTGCTGGACTCCACAGTATCCACCATCGGTTCACGACTTCAGGCAGCGAGGAAGGAATTGCTTTCTCATTTGTATAAGTGAAAGATATGAAACCCGTAAATAAAGAATGTAAGCGTACACTGACCCAGCTGACTCATTACAGAGAGTTGAAGGCTGTGGAACGTTCTCGGGTGGATATGCATTTGAGGCGTTGCGACGCCTGTCAGGTGGCCTGGCAGGGGCTTTGTGAGTTGGAGCAGTATCCAGTGGCAGCAGAGATGCTGTCTCAGGAACGGAAGGATTCTGTTTACGATAGACTGGTCCCCTCCATCCATGAAATTGCACGGGAATTTTCTGCACCCCGCGAAAAACGGCGTTTTAAACCGTTGTACGTGGGTGGATTTGCATTGGCCGCTGTCGGAGCCGTTCTGGCTCTGTTGCTGGGTTTTTATAAACAGCCGCAAAATCATTCCATTGCCGGGATTGCCGTCTCCCCTCCAGTCCCTGTCCACAAACGGAAAGTGCTGGCAGGCGTGGATTTGTCCGAGGGCCATATCAGCAAGATGCAGGGCATTGTATATTTAAACGGCAAACCGTTCAGCGGTATGGATGAACGCTTGATTCTCCAGCCGGGCACAACGGTATCCGCTGCGGAAGACGCCATTATAAATTTTCGCATGGGGCGCTTTGTAAAGATTTCGCTGGTGGACGAAACCAGTTGGTCTGTGAATGAATTGTCTTCGGAATTGATTTCGTTGTCGTTGGAGCGGGGAAAACTGGCGGTGGATTATGACGGCAGCCTGGGACGCAAAATGGAAATTCATACGCCGGAGTCCACCGTGCGGGTGAAGGGAACCATTTTCACCGTGGAAGTTTTTGGTGATGGCGTGACTCAGGTATCCGTGACAAGAGGGCAGGTGGAAGTCGTTCCCAACGATACAACACGCCCAGCGGTGGACGTGGCCGCGGGCAGTCTGCTTCAGGTGCCTGGAACGGGTCGCGTCGTGTCTTTGGGAGACCGTCAGCGCATCCTTGCTGCGGAAGTGGAGTCCATTTCCAATAATCCAGGCACTATTTCGGGGCGGTTGGTTCGGTTTGATGGCGATCAGCAGCACGTTCAGGTGGAAATTGATGACCGGGTTGTCGGATTTACCCCATTGACGTTGCGCGTGCCGGCTGGCCCAGTCTCCTATAGTCTGTCCAAACCGGGAATGCAAAGTATCGAAGCACAGTTGACCAACGAACAGGTGAGCGAACAGGTGCGATTTACACTCAATCCCAGTGAGGATTACGTTCCCAAAGTTGCCAATGTAGGTGTAAAGCATCGGAAATGGAAAAAGCGCCAGGTTACTCTAAATACCGAAGCCGTTAAAGATGAAGAGAGCAAGAGCTTTGTGGTGCGCGCCAAAGCGGCCATGAGCGCTGGCGATGTTCCCTATGCCGCCCGACTGCTCGAAGAAACAGCGCGTCGTGTGGAGGGCGAGCAATTGACTACGGCGCTTTCTTTGCTGGCGGAATGTTATACTGCGATGGGAGCCTACGAAAAAGCGGCAGACACGTTTGATAAAGTGGCTTCTTCGGCACCTGGAACCGCCATCGCTCAGAATTCCAAGTACGAAGTGGGTCGGTTGGCCATGGATTATATTGGTGATTATGACCGCGCACGTGCGGCCTTCACCTCTTATGTGGCATCGCCGGTTGTGGGGCAGTTGCAGGAAGATGCCTATTTCTCTTTATGCGAATTGTACGGTCGCGAAGGAGTGCGTAAAAACTCGTTACAGTGTTTTAATGAATTTTTGCGCATGTTCCCTGATGGGCATCGAAGTGCCTACGCGCATTTGTGGCGCGGTGTGCTGCATCAGGAGGTGGATCAGCAGTGGCGTCTTGCAGAAAGAGATTTGCTCAGTTTCATCGCGGCCAGGCCCAGACATCCCCGATGCGAGGAGGCTCGATATCGAATTGCATTGGGGCGATACAATGTTGGAGATTATATCGGTGCGATGAAAATGTTCCAGGAGTATCAGGAAGAGCATCCCGGCGGACAATACTCCATTCGTGTTGAACGTCTTAAAGAAGCCATTCGGCAAATGATGGCCAAACGTCAGCGCAGATAATTCTTTGTTTGCAAACCTGTCCAATATTCCATAAATAGCAAGCGGCGTGCCGATATAGAAAGCGGCCTCTAACTCAGATAAGTGGTTTATGTGGAATAGTCCTTACGCAAAATATTTATTAAAAGTGGAAAAACCCGGTCGCTATGTGGGAGGGGAGTTTGGGAGCGTCGCGAAAGAGGATGCCGAAGTGCGCATCGCTCTGGCGTTTCCGGATGCCTATGAGATTGGGATGAGCCATATCGGGTTTTCAATCCTGTACGAAACGGTCAATGGGTTTGCGCACCTGGCCGCTGAGCGCGTGTACATGCCCTGGCCGGATATGGTCAACGTGATGCGGGAAAATCAGTTGCGCCTTTTGTCGCTGGAGACCGGACGCGAGCTGAATCAGTTTGATGTGGTGGGTTTTTCCCTGCAGTACGAACTCACGTTTACCAATGTGGTGCACATGCTTGATTTGGGAGGCATTCCGCGGCGTGCGGCACAGCGGTCCGATAGCGATGCGCTGGTGGTAGTGGGAGGACCGGTGGCGGTGGAAGCGGAACCCATTGCACCGTTTGTGGATATAGTGCTTTTGGGCGATGGCGAAGAGGCGCTTCCCACGCTATTGACTGAAATTGCAGATTGTAGAAATCGCGCCTTCAGTCGAGATGAATTGATTCGCCATCTGGATAAGCTGCCGTTTGTTTTCGCTCCCAACCTGTATCAACGGCGGTTGGATAACGCATCCCGTCGTATGATTATCATCGACAACGACGCGAATGTTCGCCCCGCGGTGATAAAAGACCTGGAATCGACGCCAGCCGGAAGTGGCCCTGTGCCCACTATTCAGGCTGTGTTTGATCGGTACAGCGTGGAAATCGCCCGGGGATGTACCGAAGGATGTCGGTTTTGCCAGGCCGGGTATCTGTACCGTCCGGTTCGAGAGCGCAGCGAACAATCCGTCGAAAAAATATTGGAGAAGGCCACCTGCGGGCTGGGGTTTGACGAAGTGTCGCTGTCGGCATTGTCATCCGCCGATCACAGCGAAATTGAACAAATCGTCGCCGGACTTGGAAAAAAGTATCTCGAAAAGCGGGTATCCTTTTCCGTACCGTCATTGCGCGCATACGGGTTGTCTGCAGACGTTATTGAAGTGTTGTCGAAATTGCGGGCGTCCGGTGTGACGTTGGCTCCGGAGGCCGGCAGCCAGAGACTTCGCGATTTTATCAACAAGAACGTTTCTGAATCCGACGTGCTTTCAGCTGCGGGGCGTTTTTATGAGCGGGGTTTCAGTCGAATAAAGCTTTATTTCATGTTGGGATTGCCCACGGAAACCGATGCGGATTTGGAGGCGATTATCGATCTCGCACTGAAGGTTAGAAATCTGGGTCGCCAAAAGGCCGGCCGTCGAGCAGAAGTGGTGGTATCTGTATCCACGTTTGTTCCCAAGCCGCTCACGCCGTTCGAACTGGAGGAAATGCTGGACGATGATGAAATTCTGCGCCGACAATCATTACTGCGTGACATGGCCAGGCGGGAGCGTATTAAACTGAAAACACATAACGTGGGCATGAGCGTGCTGGAAGGCGTGTTTGCCCGCGGCGATGTACGATTGGCTGAACTCATTGAGGAAGCGGTGGACAACGGCGCCATGTTTGATGGTTGGGATGAGATGTTTTTAGCCGATGTCTGGTCCAAATTGCTGCAGAAAATCGACAAGCGCGCCATGCTTCAACGCATTCCCGATCAGGCGATCGTTCCCTGGGCTCATGTTGACACCGGTGTGAATCAGGCATTTCGTCGCCAGGAACGGGATCGCGCGTATGCATCTCAAACGACGCCGCCATGTGGTGTTTTTGAGTCCAGCGATGGGCTTTGCGATTTTGTGTGTCATCACTGCGGTATCAAGTGTAAAAAATCAGAATTGCGAGCCAAGCCGTTTAAACCTGCGGATGACCCCATCGCGTCAGCACCGCGTGCGGAAGAAAAATCAAAAAAGGCATTTCCAAAACCTGCAAAAGTCATTCAGGCCGGCGATTCGTCGGAACGGTTTCGACTGGAAGTGGCCTTTTACGGGCGGCAGGTGTATGTGGGCCATCTGGATCGCATGCGGCATTTGATGCGCGGACTGACCAGAGCTGGATTACAGCTGTGGTACACGCAGGGATTTCACCCCAAACCCAAAATGGAGGCGCCCCCTCCATTGCCGTTGGGGACCGCCGCGCTTGCTGAGCCATTCGATGTTCGGCTGGTTAATCCCCCGGATGAGGGGGAGATGCTTTCACGGCTGCAGCACATGCTGCCTTTGGACATGGTGGTTCGCAAAGTGCGGGCGTTGAAGGACGGTGAACCGAAGTTGTCTGCGGCTTACACTGCTGTAAAGTACCTGAGTTTTGTCAATGCGACTGCGGACAGTGTGAACGCGGCTTTGTCAAAATTGATAACATTGAAATCCCTGGAAGTGGAGCGGGTGCGCAAGGGCGACTCTCGCATGGTGGAAATTCGGCAGTATGTTCTTGACGCAAAAGTGGTCACCGATGTACCGGCTGATTTGCCAATCCCGGATGTATCCGGTCGAACTGCCGTTTCCATGACATTGCAGCTGCAGGGATCTGGTGGAACGCGCCCAGCAGAGTTGCTGCAGGCGGTGATGCCGAATCTCGATGACGATATTTGGGTTATTCGAACCGAATGGATAGAGGCACTCGATGAATCCGTATAAACTGCTCGAAAAATACGGCCCGCAAAACGAAAAGGGCATGCACATTCTTATTGCGCATAGCGAAGCCGTGGCAAAGTCGGCTCTGATACTGGCATGTCGCACTCCGGATATAACAATAGATTTAACTTTTTTAAAGGAAGCCGCGCTGTTGCACGACATTGGCGTGGCCCAGACCAACGCTCCGGCCATTGGCTGTACCGGTGAGGCGCCGTATATGAAGCATGGTTTGCTGGGAGCGGCCCTGCTCAAAGAGTTGGGCTTTGGCCGCCATGCCGATGTGTGTGAGCGCCATGTGGGTGTGGGATTAACCAAAGAAGATATCGTGCAGCAGGGCCTGCCATTGCCCCATCGCGATGTTCTGCCGGTTTCATTGGAAGAACAACTCATTACATATGTGGACAATTACTATTCCAAAGGCAGCCTGAAACCCGACGTTCCGCGCACTCTGGAGTGTGTCAAAAAAAAGGTGGCGTCCTATGGCAGTAGGAATATCGCTGTTTTTAACGCCTGGGTTGAGCGGTTTGGCGTGGTGGAGTAGACGGTTCCCACCTTTGCCCTGATTATCGATCGGGGATCGAATAACTATCCGGTATTACGCGAAAAATTAATCATTTTTTTTATATGTTTATTTGACATTGGGACTCAAAGTATCGTTCTGTAACATAACGGGCGGATGCCTGTGTGTTCTCTAAATCAAGATGAAGAGGAAGATTTTATGCCAGGGGCTCAACAGAAAGTGGTATCACTATTTCCTGCCGCTGCTGAAAATCCCAAACCTTTTTTAAAATGGGTTGGCGGAAAACGGCAGATAATGAATCATTTAACAGATTCATTACCGCCACGTTTTAACCGGTATTTTGAACCGTTTGTAGGGGGCGGCGCGCTTTTCTTTGAAATGCAGCCCGCCCGGGCGATTCTCTCGGACACCAATGATGAGTTGATTGGCGCCTACACGGCTATTCGGGATGATGTGGAAGGAGTTATCCGGCATCTGAAACGCCACCGATATACCGAATCCCATTATTACGAAGTGCGCAGTAAAAATCTGACACGCATGTCATTGGCGGGTCTGGCGGCCAGAATGATATATCTCAACCGCACCGGATTCAACGGACTCTATCGCGTGAACAGCCGGGGGGAATTTAACGTGCCCTTTGGCAGGCACAGCAATCCCCGCATTTGCAATGTGGACAATTTGCGCGCTGTATCTGCGGCGTTGCAATCGGTGGATTTACGGGTGGCCTCTTTTGAAAATGTGCTGGACTCCGCCCGTAAAGGGGATTTCGTTTATATGGACCCTCCATACATTCCCCTGTCCCGAACATCCAGCTTTGTGGCGTATCAGAAGCATGGGTTTGGTATGGAAAATCAGGAAGCCCTGGCTAAGGTGTTTGCCGCGCTGGATGCCCGCGGCTGTTATGTGATGCAGTCCAACTCGGATGTGCCCTGGATGAGAAGTCGTTACAGTGAGTACAGTATCCGTCGCATCCGCGCCGTGCGCTGCGTTAATTCCAAAGCCAGCGGCCGCGGTCACGTGGGCGAAGTCATCGTTACAAATTATTAAGCTTCATTTTTTGATTAAAAAAAAAGAACCGGTTTACCTCCTTTTCGCCGACATAGTAATTACACATGTTTTCTGGGTTCTTGTTTGCAAAAAGGGGTATTTATGGGTGCGATTATCTACAGAATAAATTGGGCGATTTTTTTCACTGGATTGGCACTGTGGCCCGCATGCTGGCGGACCAATGTCGGTGAGGAAGCATTGTCGGCTTCACAGTCTGCACAAAGTGAGTCCGATAGCCATGTGGACGGCGATGCCGATAGCGACAGCGATGGTGACAGTGATGCCGATGGCGACAGTGATGCCGATGGCGATAGTGATGCCGATGGCGATAGTGATGGCGATGGTGACAGCGATGGCGATGCAGACGGTGATTCCGATGGCGATAGCGGCGGCGCGGCAGGCAGTGATGCGCAAAGGGATAGCAATGGCGATGGGGATAGTGACGGCGATACGGACAGCGGCGTGGATACCGAAGTGCCGGCGGATACCGAATGCGAGGAGACGTTTGAACACTGTTACAGTGGCGGAACAGCGGGTACGGGCTGCTGGCATTGTGCCGGGAGAACTGAACGATGTCAGGCGAGGCAGCATGCATGCGATGACGATGTGGTATGCGCCAATTTCCAAAGATGCCGCGAAGATGTTTGTTGCGGCGGAAATCATAACTGTCTGACCGGAGACGCATGGGCAGAATGCTCAATCAATTGCGCCAAAGAAACAGGTGCCACGGCGGCGTCCATTGAACTCGCGCTTGCTGTTCATAAATGCCTTGTGTGCGATACGTGTCCCCAGGCCTGTGCAGACTATTTCGCCGAAGATTATCCGATGTGTGGGAAAAAAGAAGATGTGAATACAGTGGATTCTCCCTGTTATGCGGAAGACGCCCAGGCAGATGAAATCGCCTGTTTTTCCTTTGCCGGATACGGCGGGCCGTGCACTGCGGTGACATTTGAGTGCAAGAGCGAACCGCGCTGTGTCGCTCTGGAAGAGTGTTACAATACCTCGTGGACGAGCAGCAATGATCTGGATAATTGTTTCGCGGTGGCCGGAGAAGAAGCAGAAAAACTGTATTGGGCATATGTGCAATGCATTTATTGCGATGCCTGTGATATAGCGTGCAATCGCGATGCGTATACCAAAAGATGCGGGGAATATTGAGTTGTCACTCCAGTACCACGGCGTTGCAAAGGCCGCCGTTTTCTATCTGAATATTGGTTCGAAATGTATTGAACAGTTCCCAACTGTTGGGTTCAACCCGTGGTATGGTGCCATCTTCGCGAACATTGGTGACGTGGTAGGTGTGCTGGTTCCAAATGCGTCGCGCCTGAATCCACCGATCGCCAATATCGCGAATTACCTGTACAGTAGGCGACCCCCCGTTGGACACCACTACAATCTCCGCTGAACCGTCGTTATCGATGTCGGCGACAACCGGGTACTCTGTCAATGTGCCACTCGTTCTTGGCATTTGGAGCAGCGACTGACCGTTTTCATCGAAAATAAACATGTTGTGCTCATCGGCGTACATGGCTTCGGACGTTCCGTCTCCGAGGAAATCGAACGCGGTTCCCGCCGCAATACCACTCGTGTCCGATACCTGTGCGCTCCAGATAATTGTCGCATCGCTTTCGTAGGCAGTGTACGCGGATCCCGAGCTCATTGCGAACTCGGCGGCTTCGTCGCCATCGAAATCAAATATTGTTGCGGGGCGAACCCAGTTGGTGCCCACGGTAGCGGTTCCAGTCGGCGTCAGATCTCGATACTTTGTGGTACCGTCGTGTTCGAGCATGGACAGACCGTTTGCGTTCGTGACGAGTACTTCGGGAAGACCATCGCCGTCCATATCCGCCACCTGCGGGTAGCCGGCGATGATTTCGGAGTTTATGTAATATTCGGAACCGTCGGCGTGAAATGCCGTATTGCCGAGCACGACTTCGAGCCCCGGTTTACCATCCAGATTGGCCACGGTGGTGGCGGACCATGGGCCTGATTCGTATGGCGCAATCCAGAGCAGATTGCCATTGTGATCGGATACCATTTCCCCGGAAATGATCTCCACATCGCCATCTTCATCCAGGTCGGCCAGGGCAATGGCGCCGGAGTAATGATCCGTGGAGGTCGAAGCGCCGGGCCATTTTTCGCTGCCTTGCCACTTGAGAATTCCATCATGCTCGAATGCGAGCAGGTATCCCTGACTGTCCGTGGTCACAATCTCCGGTATGCCGTCGCTGTCAATGTCGCCAATGGCTGGGGTCACCGTATTGTCCACCGACGTTGGCACCCGAAGATGGAGTGCCCCTGTCTCTCCGTCAAGGATATAGATATGCCCCTCGTTGTAGGGCGCGCCACCACTCATCGACGCCACCACCAGCACATCCGGCACATCGCAAAGGTTAATCAGTCCATCGCCATTGTCGTCGGTGAGATTGGCGACCAGCGGCGTAACGATACTGTCGACCTCGCTGTCGGGACCGGTCCACGACCATTGCAGCTCTGGTTCGAAACTGTTGGGCGGCGCAACTTTTGTGCAGTTGGAGATTGCGCCAAACTCGTTTGCAGGCACCCGGCATTCCGCAGGCACAGTATCCGTGTCTTCGGTATCCTCGTCGCTGCCGGAATCACCACCTGTGCTCGAATCGGTTATGGAATCACTGCCTTCGGGGTCGGACGATGGCGGATCATCGTCTGTGTCCGAATCCGTGTCTGAATCCGTGTCTGAATCCGTGTCTGCGTCGCTGTCTGAATTTTCCGATGATATGTCTGCGCTGTCCTGTTTGCTCTGCTTACTGCATCCAGATGTCAACACCGTCAGCATGGTCAGCCCAATTATCACTAATTTTATTTCAAACATCTTCCCCCTGCTTTGTCGTTGTTTTGCAACATCATACCATAAAACCATATCGTCCATTATCGCAAAAAGGTTTCTGTTCATCTTGAAATATGGAAGGCAATGGCAAAATGGCCTTTTTTCCTGACTTCTTTTACAGCCGCGAGGGTTTGGCATACCAAACGCTGGGCGGCCGCATGCAGCGTCTCTGCGCGGAGATTAAATTATAAAAAACGGGAAAACTCGATATCATCTTCGCTGTGCACTGGGTAAATTCCAACGCCAGCGGCATCGGTCACGTGGGCGAAGTCATCGTCACAAAGTAATAAGTTTCATATCCTTTTTGGGGACAGGCATCATCTGCTTTAACTACTGCAGCGGAAATCGGACAGAAAATCGGGTTTCCACACCCGGCGTGGAGGTGACTGTGACATATCCGCCGTGGGCCCTGGCGATGTGTTTGACCAGGCTCAGTCCAATGCCGGAGCCGCGCTGTCTGTTGGATTCTTCGTCGGGGCCTTTGTATCGATAGAATCGTTCAAATATTCGTTTGAGATGGCTTCCTGGAATTCCCTTGCCGCGATCATAGACATCGAGAAACAGATATTTTCCACGCGTATACATTTCCACGCCAATCACATCGGTGCCCGTGGCGTACTTGATGGCGTTATCGATAAGATTGAGCAGCACCAGCGTTAATGCGTCCTGGTCGACGCGAATGGTGGGAATGTCGGTACATGAAAATGTCAGCGATGCACCAATGGCCTCAACGCGGTGACGGTAGATGTCGATGGCGGCGGAGACAATTTCTTCTGGGTTCAATTCTTCAAAGTAATACACATTTTTGCCCCGTTCGATGCGGGAAAAATCAAGTACGTTGTCAATCAGCGCGGTGAGGCGCTCCGTTTCTTTCAGGATAATCTGGTGATAGTGACTGATTTTATCGGGGTCTTTCACTTGCTTCATGGCCAGTAATTCCGAGAACATGCGGATGAGCGCCAGTGGCGTTTTAAGTTCGTGCGACGTGTTGGAGATGAACTCGCTTTTCAGTTTGTTTAAGCGCCTTTCTCTCACCCACACCATGGCCAGAATAAACAGACCAAACACGATAATGGCAAACGATCCCGGCAGCAGCGCCCATTCGCCGATGGCCACGTTTTGTGCTTTCTCGGTGTACAGCGCCGCGGAAACAGGCGCCAGCTGCAGTTTCCATTTGTACAGGGTAGAGGGAAAACGCATTACCACACTGAAGTCGCCCGTCTCGCCCAGTTCGTCACCAAACACCCGTTGCCCGTGCCCGTCTTCCACATTGACCACGCGATCCGTGCCCACATCCGATATAACCGCAGGAAAGAGAGTTCCGATTATTTCGCCAGTATCGTACAGCAGCAAAGCAGTATAAATCTGATCTTCATACTGTGTGCTTAACGTAGTGATCAGATAATCCTTTTTGTCAATCTCCCAATGGTAGTGTTTGTCCTGGTTTAAAGAATCAAAGTAATTGGTATTGGGAATTATTTCGTCCTCTAGCAGCCTGAACGTGGCCTCCGCATCATCTGCCTCCAACTGGTGATGAAAAAATTGAACAATTTCGTCCTCAGCTGTGAATATGACGGCAGCCTTGACCAGATTGGATTGCATGCCATTGGTCCATTTCTCGCAGGCGCTGTTCAGGTTGGTCGGGTCCACGATTTGCAGAAAGGCGTTGTCGGTTTTGATGATTTCGTTTTCAACGCGAATGACTTTTTCCTTGGCCAAAAGAAAGGTGCTCTCAAAAATAGACCGTTCTCCCCAGCGGCCAAACGTTTGCGCCGCTTCGAAGTTCAGTTTTCCAAGAATGACAATCGCTGCCAGAATGACAGGAAAGAGGATGAAAATGAAATTGCGGGCGAGGGAACGGAGCACGGCGACTATTCTTTTTCCGGACGCAGCTTTCGGCCCATGAGGGTCATCACTGCATCTGCGGGCGTTATGTTGTCGTTGAGAATGGCCACGACCACTTCGGTAACGGGCATCTCCACATCGTATCGGTTGGCAAGCGCCAGCGTGGAATGGGATGTGGCCACTCCTTCGGCCACCATTGTCATGCTATCCAGAATTTCCTTGAGTGTTTCGCCTTTGCCAAGACGAATGCCCACCTGCAGATTCCGGCTGAGATGCCCGTTGCACGTGAGTACCAAATCGCCCATGCCAGCCAGACCGGCCAGTGTTTCTCTTTCGGCGCCACAAGCCACGGCCAGACGCGTAATTTCGGCCAGACCGCGCGTGATGAGCGCGCTTTTGGAGTTGATGCCAAGTCCCAACCCTTCGGCCATGCCCACTGCAATGGCAATCACGTTTTTAATGGCGCCGCCTATTTCCACTCCAACGACATCGTTCGTCGTGTAGGCTCTGAAAAGCTGGGTGGAGACCAGCTCCTGCACCTCGGTCGCAAGTTCATTGTTGCTGGATGCCACCACCACCGCTGTGGGCTGTTCGTCCATGATTTCTTTGGCAAAACTGGGGCCGGAAAGGTATGCGAGTCGATTTGATGCGTTATCGCCCAGCACTTCTTCGAACACCTGTGAAATCAGTTTGCCGGAATTGGTTTCAATTCCCTTGGACGCGCAGATAATGGGAACGTGGGGCGCGAGGAACTGTTTTGCTTCCTGCCACAGCCTTCGAATCACCTGCGATGGAGTGACTGAAATAACATAATCGGTGTCTTTGAGAGCCTCGGCAAAGGAATGGGTGGCAACGATGTTGCTGGAGAGGATCATTGCGGGCATGAAGAGATTGTTTTCGTGCTCGGCGTTGATTGTGGAAACCAGTTCGGGTTCATGCGCCCAGAGTCGAACCGAATGGCCGCTGATACCAAGCAATTGAGCCAGCGCCGTCCCCATGGTCCCGGCGCCTATAACAGTAATCATTTTCGTTTTTAAATGTTGTTCAATCATTCCGCGGATGATAGGGCAATACGTTGTCAATTATCAAGTTTGATTCTGCTAAACCGGTATTTAAGGAAAATTGCAATCAATGAAACAGGAAGCAGCTGCAGCACGGCGATATACCCCCAAAAAAATCCTGATTGGTGTTTTGGGAATAGTGCTTTCTATAGGCGGTCTATTGTATGCGTTCAATGGTGTGGAGTTTTCACAGCTTGTGGAAACCACCAGTCGAATTCGCGTGGCGCCGTTAATCTTATCCATTGTTGCATACTGGGCGGGAGTTGTGGTTGCCCGCGCGCTGCTGGTTAAATACCTGCTTCGGCGCATGGGGGATTTGCCCTGGATTCGCGCCTATCGCTGTCTGGGCATCGGATTTCTGGCCAACAACGTACTGCCGCTTCGAATGGGCGACCTTGCTCGCAGCGCAGCCATGGCCAAAGCGGTGGGCATACCGTTTTCCACCGTTGTTGGAGGCGTGGCCCTTGAGCGAATGCTCGATATGATCATGGTGGCAGTGGTGGGGTTTCTCGCTATCCAGGTGGCGCCCCTGCCCGAAAAACTGGATGTACTGAGAACATTCATTACCTGGTCCGGCATCATTCTGGGCGTGGCATTTGTTTTGCTGATTGTAATTGCCCGCTCGAAAATGGAAAAAAATATACTGGGGCAGAGTCGGTTGGGGCAGTTTATCTGGTCGTATTGGCTTAAATTCTCAGCGGGCTTTCGCGCATTGCAGGATTTTAAAGGGGTGGCGATTGTTATGTTGCTGGAACTGTTCCTGTGGGGCTGCGCTCTGGCCCACTTTTCGTGGAAACTGGCGGCATTCGATTTACCGTCGGGTATCGACCACTCCATGGTGCTGCTCACCTGCCTCGGCGCTGCTGTGGCGTTGCCATCGGCTCCTGGATACGTGGGCGTGTATCACGCTGCTGCTCGAATCGCCGTTTCCCAGATGGCGGGGGTGGAAGATTCGGTAGCGGTTGCCTTTGCGCTGTTCAGCTGGGTTATCGATATCATTTGCGGGAATCTTGTGGGCATGGTGAGCATGATCTTTGAGGGAATGAAATTTGGCGACTTGAAACGCGTGGGCGACCTCAGCGTCGAACCCGCCGAGTGAGTTATCCCTCCTTGTCACATTCTCATGCCATTATTGAATCTCCATACGCCATCTTCCCAGCTTCACACACTGTTTCAGCATTTCCCTTTGCGGTATTAGGGGCTTCTCTCGCCGCCAGGACTGCTTTCTGCAGGCGAATAGACCCCTTCATACGTCCCCGCCACAGCTTCTCGCATATGATTTGGGGCCTCCTTTCGCTTTTTTTCATCTTTCTGCAGGATTTTTGCATGTTCCCTGGGGAGTGTCACCTCTTCTCGCACCTCCTTTCAACAACGGTTCAGCGTTTTCTGCAGGTGTGCCATCTATTCAAAATGATTTGAATTTTCTGTTTTCAAAATACTTGAGGAGAATTGCGAATCGTCCAAAAAATTCGGGATTGTCGTTTCCGTTTAACGTTTTGGGAATTACAATCACGCAGTGATACCTTACGTTGTTTCTCTCCTCGGAATGACTGACGTCAATTCGAATGCCCATTGTGTCGCCAGGGGGGGCTGTATTGTGCCCAGAGTCTGTGGTGGATGGAGAATCGGCCGCATTGTCTGAATCCCAAGGGGGTAAAGTGCTGGCACCTGGATTCGCAGGACTTTTTTTATGACCAATCTGTAACAGGTGAACACGTTATAATAATTTCGCAAATTTTCGCTATCTTTTCCATGCAGAACTGCTACACGCATAGCATAAATTCACTGTGATAAAACTGTGTAGGCCCTTTGAGAATGCAACAATGACCTGTGTTTGAAACAGGGGGTTTCTCACCGCATCATGAGCACGTGTTTGAAAACAGTGACGTAACAATGAATGGTCATGTGCGACCAAACCAAAATGGAGAAAGTTTAAATGAAACAAAAATTGTGTTTGTGTGTATGTCTGTTTTTTGTAATTTTGATATCGTGTGAAGAAGAATATGGAAACGTGGATTGTCTGAGTTACCCGGACGATGAAGCGTGTCTGGGTAATGATCCAGACGAATTTGAAACCGGTCTTGCACATCCGTTCAAAGTGGCAAGCGGAAATCTGATTTTGAATGACGTGTATTATGTAACGGGTGATACACCGTTGTACTCCACTGCAACCGGTTCAACGGTATTGCGGACGATTGCAAACTGGGCCACGGTAAAAATTGTTGTTGCATCGCCTTCGAATGGGCGTTATCGGATTGAGCACGCAAGTTCTGTATGGGGATGGATTTCAGGTAGCGCCCTCACGCTCGCCTATCATTTTAACAGCAATCTGTCGACGCAACGGACCAACGCATTGGCACGGTCTCGTGTCGCCATGGGCTTTTCATACTGGTGGGGGCATGGCCGATGGAATGGCACAAGTACTGGCGGTGCAACTCCGGGCAATCGGGGAGCGTGTTCGGGCGATTGTCCCAGCTGTACTCATACAGCGAATGGCAGTGTGGAATATGGTGCAGATTGCATTCACTTTGTGGACACTATCTGGGGCGCCGGAACGGACCAGGATCCCAATACCGATGGGAATGGCTGCAGCATAAACCAGTTTCGAAGCGCCACAGGCGGCGGATGCGTTCCAGGTACGGTTGTATCCAATATGGCGAACGTCAGAGCGGGCGATGCTGTTGCCACCACAAGCCATATTTTTCTGGTAGCTGAGAATTATTCTGCAGCCGGGGGGTACGTCTCAACTTACGAATGCGTTGGCTGCAGCCAGAGATGCAGACGAATGACTCGAAATCTGTCGACCATGAGCAATATCGTCGCGGTTTCCAGAACCGGTTGGTAATCGTCTTTATATCAACATAATTCAGAATGAAAACCTTTATGTCCTCCCAAACGAGAATGAATATCACAAACTGCATACAAGGAGCGAAACCGATATGACATCCCATAAAAAATGGATGGTGGGGGCACTATTGATTTTACTGAGTGCCGCCTACTTTGTTTACCGCATCAATTCAGATTCTTCGACCTCCGCTGAAGCTAAAATCCAGGTGGCGTCAGAACAGAGAGATACATTGAGTTCCAAATCTGTCAATCCGCGCAATTCAGGGATACCAGAGCGCAATGACCATGAGAGCGAAACGGCCGTTGACATCACAACGGATTCCAATATCAATACGCTGGATACATCCGATGCGACGGCAAAACGTCTGATGCTGCCGGAACCCGGAACCAATGCCACGCACCGTGTATTTGCATCCGTCAAATACGGTTTGGACGAAGCGCAATTGGGACGCAAACCGCAAGGGGGCGGCGAAGAGCCAATGCCACCACAGGGATTTGCAGTGACCGCCGAGGGGCGACTGGTGGTTCTCGACACATTCAAGCAAAGGTTGGTTTATTTTGACGACAACGGTCAAATTGAAAAAACATTCAATCTCGCCGACGCTGGGTTTGTTATGCCATCTGACGTGGATATTGCCGAAGACGGCACCATCGCCGTATTGGATGCGGACGCCGGACAGGCACCTCAGGGACTGGTTTTTTTCAATGCGGATGGCACGGTCAAAAAGCGAATGCCCAACATCAGACCCGCGTCTGAAACGGCTGGAATTTATGCGGTGGGAGATGATATTTATCTGGATAATCAGATTTGGGGCAGCGAAAAAATTGCAACTGTAAACGGTGAACTGACCGAAACCGATGAGTCGAATATTTATATACAAAAAGAAAACGGAATGACCCCTGGATGGGTGGCCCCGGATAACACAACTGTTGTTTCAGCGGGAATAGTTCAACCGGAAACGGGAGAGTTTTTCATCACGGTGATTCGCGGGAAAAAACCGGATCACATTTTTACACATTTTTACCAGAAGCCGCCACCCCTGCGGGCAATTTCGTATGCGGCTGCGGACGCGAAAGGCAACCTTTACGCGGTGCTCTATTATGGAGACAAATGTTTTTTGGCGTGTTTTGACAGCGCCGGCACACCGGTGGGACAAACGGAAATGCCAAAACATTCGGGCGTGGACCCTGGCCGACCGTTCCGTCAATATCGCGTTCTCGCAGCGGGCGGGCTGTTGTATCAGGTTTTGAGTGATACCGGTTCCAGCTACGAATGGTTTGATTGCCACCCGTGAGTTTCGGTTTCGAAACGCAACATTAGACACTTTTGAAAGACACTTTTGAATTGCGCCGGGGTAAATTGCCTGGAGAGCACGTCCATGTGTCGACGAGACAAAACACCCGAATGCGTTGGAGGCTATGGCGAAAGCGAAAGCGAATGCGTACGGGCTGAGTATTTCTTTGGCCGGGTACTTTGGGGCATCGACAAGAGATGTCAGAAGAATCTGAGGTGTGTATCCCTTGAGCTGATGCTGACAATGAATGACTCGTGCAATCATCTTTTTGGGGAAGAGCCGGGTACATCTTCCGGGCGGCAGAGCCAATTGTCAGCTCGACAAGCGCGTCATCCTTTCCAAATTCTTTTTCGCTTTTGCACGCAGTGTTCTTTTTTCTCGGATCAGCGGGTGTTTCTGGCCAGTGACTTCACCATGATCATCGTGGCTTAAACAAAAAAACACCGTAATCAATCAGCCCCAATTCGGTTTTTATCTGTATCCGGAATCTTGAAGGTGGCGCCATCAATGCCATAGAGGCAAAGGCCCCCGCCATCGGTGCGCATCAGCTGTTTCGTTTGCCCACGTTTGTGCCGTACGGTTAAAAATCGCCGCCAGCGGAGCCGCTCCCACGCGATATCGTCCCTGCGGAACAGCACTCACACTCTTTCAGAACAGGCTTTTTACTTTTGGTCCTCAATATGCTCCATCGAAATCCACAGATAGAACTTTTATTGTTCTGATATCCGTTTTGGGGAGGGCCTTTGCCGTTGAAACCTGCCAAAATCACTTGCCATTGCCGATGGGCGCCATTACAACACCTCCATGGCGATTGAACACACCAATAAAAAATATTTAAAAACAATAGTAAAGAATGTGGAAACGGTGGCCCCCGGTTATTCGTTGCTCTCTTTTGATTGTGAAACGCCCCTTTTGGGCCGACCAGGGCAGTTTGTGATGATTCGGGGGGCATGGGGCGTCAATCCCGTTTTGCCCCGAGCCTTTTCCATCGTTAAAGCGGGAAATGTGGGGCAGGTTCTGGTTCGCGACGTGGGACCCGGCACCGCATTGTTGTGCAATATGCACGTGGGCGATGAATTGAACGTGCTGGGACCTTTGGGCAACGGATTTATTGAACCCAAATCCAGTCGCGCGGTGTTGGTGGCTGGCGGGGTTGGCGTGGCGCCGCTGGTATTTTTAATGGAACAGCTGGTACCCAAAAGGGTGCCGATCACTTTTCTTTACGGTGCGCGCACAGCCAATGATTTGCCGCTGAAGGTGCGAATCGAGGCATCGGCTGATTTGATCGTGACCACCGAAGATGGCTCCGTGGGAACAAAGGGCCTGGTGACGCAACCGCTGGTGGATGTGCTTAAGGATCCCAACTGTGTTGTGTATTCCTGTGGGCCCAATGCCATGTTGGAAGCCGTGGGGCGCGTGTCCATGGATGCCGGCGTGGAGTGCCAGGTGGCACTGGAATCACCCATGGCCTGCGGTATGGGGACGTGCAAGGGGTGCGCGGTGGTGAAGCCGGACGGTTCGTTTACATATGTGTGCACCGATGGTCCGGTGTTTGTTGCGGCCAGCATCTACGGAGGTGAAAAGTGAGCAATATTCTGGAAACCACGCTTGGACCACTCGTGTTGAAAAACCCTGTAATGGTAGCCTCGGGAACCTTTGGATACGGTCTGGAATACAGCGATGTGATGGACATATCCGTCATTGGCGGCATTAGTGTCAAAGGCATATCGCTGGCCCCCAGACCAGGCAACCCCCCCCCACGCATGTGCGAAACACCATCGGGGATGCTCAACTCCATTGGGCTTGCCAATGTTGGATTCGACGTCTTTGTGAACGATATGATGCCCAGATTGCGCGACGCCAAAGCCACTGTAATTGCCAATGCGTATGGCACCAGCGCGGATGAGTTTGCGGAGCTGTGCCGCAAATTTGATGACGTTGAGGGGATCGCTGCCATTGAGGTCAATATTTCCTGTCCCAACGTCAAGTCCGGTGGCATCCATTTTGGTGTGTCCGGAAAGCCGGCCGCGGAAGTGACCCGTGCGGTACGCAAGGCCACCCGCTTGCCAGTGATGGTGAAGTTGTCTCCCGAAGCCAATGACATAAAAGATGTGGCGCGGGCCATTGAAGACGCTGGCGCCGATAGCGTGTCGCTCATTAATACCTTCAGGGGTATGTCCATTGATGTGAACACCCGAAAGCCACGGCTGGGAGTCGGTTTTGGTGGTTTGTCGGGACCGGCCATTCGACCTTTGGCGGTACGCATGGTGTACGAAGTGGCCAGAGCAGTGACGATTCCGGTGGTGGGCATGGGAGGCATTACCTGTTTGCGCGATGCGTTGGAATTCTTTTTAGCCGGCGCCAGTGCCATTCAGGTGGGGACGGCCAATTTTTCCAACCCCATGGTGGCCATCGAGATAATCGATGCCCTTGAAAAGTACTGCATCGAGAAGAACATTCGTCCATCCGATTTGGTTGGAAAAGTGGAGATGGGATAGGTTGTCATCGGCGTTTTGTCGCTGGTATGAAAGGATCGGGATATGTCATTGAAAGTGTATTGTTACAGTGGTTGTGGCACCTGCAAAAAAGCGTTGAAATATCTGGAGGCAAAAGGGATTGCGTACAAAGCGCTGCCCATTCGGGAAACGCCGCCATCCATAGCAGAGCTGAAAAAAATGCTCCAGCATCAAAATGGAGAGCTGAAGAAACTGTTCAATACATCCAGCAAAGACTATCGCGATGGCGGGTATAAAGACAAAATGACAATGATGTCCGAATCCGAAGCGATTGAGATCCTGCATACCAATGGAAATCTTATAAAGAGACCTTTTGTTCTGGGTAGCGATTTCGGATTAGTTGGATTCAAAGCAGATCATTGGGATTCTGTACTTTAATCTTTTTAAGATTACTTCGAATTGAAAATCTGAACGTGTTGGCAAAACTTTTCATCTGTACAAATCAAGCTTTTTTTTAAAAAAATAAAAACTATATACGAAGTATCATTGCACTTTGGGCGATGATGTGTAATTAGTGGTCTGCAACAGGGTAATGGCAATAGTTTTTGCCAAATATGTAACATTTGTGGAATATTTCCAGAAAAAATGACCAACAATATCCAAAAAATCAAATAGAACTGTTGTAATATGGATTGCGCTGCAGATTTATTGCAGTATACTCGGCCCTCGCTTTTTCCTGGCAGGGGCGACATTGATTTTATGAGGTGATTATATGAAAAGACTTGATGAAACGCTCGACATTCGTGAAATTTCTCTTCATCGAAAAGACGACTGCAGGTTTTATGATAAATGTCTCAACGAAGCATCTGCCAAAAGATGGCGTTCGTTTTCCTGCCTGGATTGCCGTAAATTTGAAAAAAAAGTTCAGGTAACCCCTCGATTGCGCAAAGCCAGCAACCTCGTCTGGTAGGAATCACCCATGGCGACCACCAAATTTTTCTTTCTTGGTTTCGAAGTTGACGAAGACCTGGAAAGACGCCTTAAGAATTGCAGCAAATCAGACAAAACCTTTCTGGAGCAGCCGCAGTATCTGGAGCGGATTCATCTCGATGAAGGTCATTTGATAGGTCGCCGATTGGATGGTGAAGGCATTTCTGTGTCCACTATTGAAGACAGCGTGCGCAATGTGGCCAGTTTAATAAAGCGGGTGGCGCCAGGATGGCAAAAGTCTACTCAGCATGCCGTACTCAAGGCGTTGGAAGAGGAAATCACCCATAACGATGTCATTGTGGGCTTCTGATTTATCTTCCGGTTTCTGTTTTCATTAATATTACATGAACGACTATTCCATTTACGTTCATTTTCCGTTTTGTAAAAGCAGATGCGTCTATTGTGATTTTGTATCCAATGTGGTGTCGCCTCTTCCTGTTGCTGAAGTCACTTCGCAGTTGAAACGGGAACTCATGTTAAGACGACAATGGATTGGGATGCAGCGTCCACCTGTTTCCATATATTTTGGGGGTGGTACACCCTCCCTCTGGTCGATGGAGGCGATGGCAAAGGTGCTTGAGGCGTGTGGTCCAACCGAAGGTGATATTGAAATCACTGTTGAGATGAATCCGCAGGATGTTTCGTCACAATGGGTTGGCGCGGCGCTGGATGCTGGTATCAATCGATTTTCCCTGGGCGTGCAATCCATGAATGATTCCCGTTTGCAATGGTTGGGCCGTCGGCATTCGGTGATGGATGTGCAGCGCGCCATGGAGGTGTTGCGAGAATGTGGTGCAACCAATGTCAGCGTGGATTTTATTTATGCGACACCGGGACTGGATGACGCAGCGATGAGATTGGAACTCCTCGCGCTGTGTGATCTTACAGTGGAACACGTATCCGCCTACGAATTGACGATTGCGGATGGCACGCCATTGTCCCGCATGGATTTGAACGAGGTACCAGGTGAGCATCGGGCAACAATGTGGCATTCGATAGGAGAAATACTGCACCGCTACGGTTTGGAACGGTATGAGGTGTCGAATTATGCAAAGAGCGGTCGGCGCAGTGTGCACAACTGTCACTACTGGAAAGGCGGCGTATATCTGGGGATTGGGTCTGGGGCGCATGGTTTTGTAAAAATGAACGACGTGCGGGTGCGTTACAGCAATGGGGGCACGCTGGGCACATGGCGCGATGTCCAATTGACTATAGATGCATTGAATCGTGACATTGCGATTGGTGATGGATTCTTTGAGCAGATTTCCGATTTGGATTTTGCGCGGGAGCTGATGATGCTGGGACTGCGCTGTACGGATGGGGTGAATTTGCTCGCGTTGCAACCGCTTATTGAGAATAATGACGATTTTAAAAAGACTCTGGCGCAACTGCTGAACGACGGTTGGTTGACCCGCTGCGGCGCCAGGGTTGTTCCCGGTGAAGAAGCAATGCTTTTGGCGGATGAATTGGCGTTGCGTTTTTTTTAAGTTGTTTTCATCGAAAAGTTGTTGGGCGATAGATGTAGGTCTGCTTCGTCTGTCCGACTAAATTCATTTTTTTTGCAACTCGCGTAAACGGCCGAGTAGGGGGCGATGTTATGCGCCCCAAATACATTACCGTCCTGCGAATACAAACGCCGCGAGCCGCAGCAGGAGGTGCTGCACCAGGTGCTGCTGGCGCATCTTGAGACATTCCTGGCGAATATCGAGGCGGAAGGGCACACCTTGCCCGGGCATGTTGAAAAGGATTAGTCGCGACTTGCTCGCGGCACCCGGCAACTATTTTGCGAAGCAAAATGTGAGAGGGAGCGGGATTTTCTGAAGTGTGGCGTGCTGGCACATGGATTCGTGAAAAACGCTGCAACGACTGCGGGAAAAGTCAAGTTGTTGGGTTCAGTTGCAAAGGAAGAGGTTTTTGCCCCTCATGTACAGGAAGGCGGATGGCCGACACATCTGCACGGCTGGTAGATGATACCTTTCCAGAGAATGTGCCAGTTCGCCAGTGGGTGCTGAGCCTGCCCATGCAGATTCGGTATCGTCTCGCCCATGATGGTAGACTGCTATCGGATGTGTTGCGGATTTTTCTGCGTGTGGTTGGCGCCGGCCCATAACTTTTGCAGGCAAAAGTTGCTACACCGGTGACAGCTGGTATCGCAGGCAGGCGAAAGAGTTGGGAATAAAAGACAGCCTCGGCGGCTCGGTGACTTTTGCGCAGAGATTTGGTTCGTCGCTCAATCTCAACCCGCATTTCCACAGTTTACTGCTCGACGGGATGTTCAACAAAAAAAAACACTTTCCATCAGGCGCCGCCCCTAAAAGATGAAGACGTAAAAGAGAAAAGGAGATTGTGGAAACCACCGCTCATCGGGTGATCCGGATGCTGAAGAAGCGTGGTGTGTTGGCACAGGATGCATATGATGATTTCGCACAGGAGCAACCGTTGCTGGCGGGAATGACATCAGCCTCGATCATTGGTCTGGTGTCGATAGGCGAACGAGCGGGACAGCGGGTGCGAAGAATACTGCAGGACCCGGCCGAGGGCGTGAAAACCGGGCATCTGTGTTTCGCATCGCGTGGATTCTCGCTTCATGCTGCGCGGCAAATTGCCGCCGGCAACAAACATGGGCTGGAGAATCTATGCAATTATGTGGCCCGCCCGCCACTGGCGGCTGGAAGTTTGCAGCGGATTTCAGATGAGAAGTATTCCTTCAAACTAAAAACGCTCTGGTCAGATGGCACCACGCACCTCATTCTCTCCCCAGACGAACTAATAGAAAAATTAGCAGCCTTAGTACCCCCGCCCAGACAAAATCTTTTGAGATATCATGGCGTTCTCGCACCTCATTCAAAAATGAGGTTAGCGGTGGTGCCGAAGAAACCCGACACAAAGGAGTTGGAAAAAACTCGCGGCAAATCGAAAAATCGCCTGCTGTGGGCTGCGCTGTTGGCTCGCACATTCAATCTTCAGGTAGAGGTATGTTCCTGTGGCGGCAAAATGCGAATGGTCGCAGCCATAACCGACGGCATTTCAATAAAAAAATATCTCGATGAAGTTGGGCTTCCTTCTGAACCGCCTGTTCCGGAGCCTGCCAGACCGCCGCCTCAAGAGGAATTTGACTATTACTTTGAAGGCGCCTGACTTTTTATCAGG
>JAFGQN010000103.1 GCA_016935665.1 Deltaproteobacteria bacterium
GAGATTTTTCTCTCTTGAAAAAAAACTGCGAATCAATGCAATACGTCGTTACAAATATTTTGTCTCACAGTACTGGGATGCGTTGAAACGGTGGAAAGAAGGGGATCGGAATACCATGTTTCCGGCGGGCACTTATGTCATGCGTATTCATTCGGGCGTATCGGTGTCTTCAGCATAAACGAAGTTGGGCCTGGAAAAAGAATTTGATGGTAGTACACACTCGCATGTTTTGCACTCCTGCATCTTCTGTTGGAAACTGAGGTGTATAACCTTGGCTCGATGTATCGATGAACTCAGTTATTCTTACAGAATATTCGAAATTAATCACCACATTTAACTCGCTGAAGAAAATTGAGGATTTTCCTGTTGCATGGGAATTTAATAACCGGGGCGGGGCGATGACCATTATTTCCCGCATGCTTTAAAAACTTTTAAAAAACCGTTGCCAAACGCCACCTGTCTGTGAAAAAAAAACCTCATGATGAAAACAAAACTGATTTACCTCATTGCAATTATCCCATTGCTTTTGTCCTGCAAAGGCAATCCCCAGAAAACAGACGCCGCCGACACACCCAAAGCGGCCGCTGCGTTTCCAAAGGAGTGCCCAGGCACCTACACGGTGAAACTGGAAACCACCAAAGGCGACATTTTAATTGATGTCACCAAAGCGTGGGCGCCCCTGGGCGCGCAGCGGTTCTGGGAGCTGGTCACCACCGGCTACTACACCGACGTGGCCTTTTTCAGAGTTATCGAGGACTTCATCGCCCAGGCGGGCATCCACGGCAATCCCGACATGAACAAACTGTGGCGCGAGAAAAAGATACAGGACGATCCCGTCAAGCAGGGCAACGAACCCGGCACCGTGGTGTTTGCCATGGGCGGGCCCAACACCCGCACCACCCAGTTTTTTATCAACTTTAAAAACAACAGCCAACTGGACGGCATGGGCTTTGCCGCCTTTGGCAAAGTGCGCGACATGAGCGTGGTCAAAAAAATCTACAGCGGCTACGGCGAAGGCGCCCCCAGAGGCCGCGGCCCCTCCCAGATGCTCATGCAGACCAAAGGCAACGACTACTTAAAATCCAGCTTCCCCCAGCTCGATTACATCAAATCCGCCGTCATCGTTACCCAATAAATCTCCGTCGCTGCTCTGCCACGCCCCTTGACACCATCTTACCCATCTGATTAATCTGTCTGCAACGATACCAATACACAGGTTGCAGCCATTTTCAGGAGAGGGATATGAGTTTGGCAGAAAACAACGAGGCCTATCGCCGATGTTACGATGCATTTATGGCTCTTGATGCTTCGCGTATTGTGCACTGCAATATTCCGCCGGAAGTTGTGGTCCATGAGACCAGCGCGTTGGTGCGGGTGGCATCGGAGGATCGGGACGCGCTGCTGTTAACGGGCATCGACCCTGAATATGTGGATAGTCTGGCGGAACGGGCGGCGGCGTTTAAATTCGCTGTAGAGGAGAATTCCATAACCCTCAACGGGCGCCCGGCATTTGACCGCCACTGGAAAGAGGCGGTGGCCAAAGGATTTGAATTGCGTCGCTACCTGCTCAAACACATGCGATTTGCCTATCGCCATATGCCACAATTGCAGTTGGCGCTGGGGGGGATTCGCGAAGGCCGTCGCCATCACGACATGGTCATTGATTTGCTGGCGCTGTGGATGCTCTATCAGGCAAACCCAGACCCTTTGAATGCGCTCACATTATTTGACAAAACAGCTGCGGCCGAAGCCAAAGTACTCCACGAAACCCTCAACCGGCTCATGGCGGAATCCCGCATCCAACCGAGTGACGGCGCCCAAACCAAAAACATTATGCATCGCGCATGGACCTGGTACAAAATAGCCGCCGACGAGGTGAAATCCCATGGTCAGTTTCTGTTTGAAGGCACGGACCGCTACCAGGCATACATCAGCCCCTGGCGCAAACAGCAGGGAAAAAAAGGCGGAAAGGTCTCCCCAACCGCCGCTAAAGCGGCCACCGAGGCCTCGCAAACACGCCCGTCCAACGAAAAAATATCTTCACTGCCCTGACATCCAAACAGCATATCATTCACATCAGTCAGATTGATTAAACAAGCAATGCAGTATTTAACTCCTATTTTACGAAAATCGGATTAATCATTCATATTAGCAATTTAACAAGCCAATAATTTTATTTTTATATTTCATCAGTTGTTTAAATTCAAAACGAATATCATTATTATTCAAATAAGCATGTCTTATCTAATTAAACAGATGCTTGATAAGATTTTAAAAATGCTCAAAGGTAAATAGTATATGGTTAACATGTCTTTTAGAATGTTTGCGCAATACAATTGAACACGATTCATCATCCCCCTCGCGGTAGGCGCTTTTAAACACACCGCTGTGCAAAAAAACTGGAATTTTTCATGGAAATCGATTAAGGTGCCGCTCTGATTCGCTGGCCAGCCCGAAGTATCTGAGCCTGCTTCTACAGGAAAGGTATTTCAATATGAGTTCCACTGATCATACTAATTCATCTGATATCACATCGTTTGCGTCCCTGGCGCTGCCCGAACCCATTTTGCATGCGGTTGCGGATGCCGGCTATACCATGCCCACGCCCATTCAAACCCGGACCATCCCGGCGCTGCTCACGGGCCGGGATTTAATCGCCCAGGCACAGACGGGAACCGGTAAAACCGCCGCATTTGCGTTGCCCCTCTTATCGGGCATCGACATCAGCAATCGCCGACCGCAGGTGCTGGTACTGGCCCCAACTCGGGAACTGGCCAACCAGGTGGCTGACGGTTTTACCAGTTATTCCAGACATTTAAAGGGACTAAGCGTCTTGCCTGTCTATGGCGGCAGCGATTACGACGTTCAGCTGCGGGGCCTGAGGCGCGGGGCGCACATCGTGGTGGGCACCCCCGGACGCGTCATGGATCACATGCGGCGCGGCACCCTTTTGCTCGATGGTCTTTCCACCATGGTGCTCGATGAGGCCGATGAAATGCTGCGCATGGGATTTATCGATGATGTGGAATGGATTCTGGGACACTTGCCGGAAAAAAGACAAATCGCTCTGTTTTCAGCCACCATGCCCAAACCCATACGCGCCATTGCCAACCGCCACCTCAATGAACCGGAGGAAATCCTCATCGAATCGCGAACCTCGGCGGCCGAAGCTATCCGGCAGCGCTATGTGGTTGTCCCTGGCGCCCAAAAGGCGGACGCGCTCATTCGCATTCTGGAGATGGAATCCCACGACGGCGTGATGGTGTTTGTAAAAACCAAAACCGCTACCGTGGAAGTGACCGAACGCCTTTGTGCCCACGGTCTTTCGGCCTGCGCACTCAATGGGGACTTGTCCCAGGCGCTCCGGGAGCGCACGGTGTCGCAACTCAAGCGGGGCAAGCTCAATATTATTGTGGCCACCGATGTGGCGGCACGGGGACTGGATGTGGACCGCATCAGTCACGTATTTAACTTTGATGTGCCCAACGACGCCGAAACCTATGTGCATCGCATTGGTCGTACCGGTCGTGCGGGTCGGCAGGGAGAGGCGATTCTCTTTTTGACGCCGTCCGACAAACGCATTCTCAAAGCCATCGAGACCACCACCCGGCAGCCCATTGAGGGGATGACCATTCCTTCCATCCGCGCCATCAACGAAAGACGCATTGAGCGGTTTAACGAGCAGATCACAAAAACACTGGAAACCGCCAACACTCAATTTTTCGAAGATCTGATTCATAATTATTTTATCTCCAACGATGTGGATCCCCTGAAAGTATCGGCAGCCATCGCCCACATTCTGCAGGGCGACCGGCCCATTTTGCTACCGGAAACGGCCGCTAAAAAATTTGGCAGCGCACAGTTCAGCGAAGAACGCGCCGATGGCAGAAGACGTCGCCCTGGCCGGGACGACCGAGACCGGCAGGGCCGGGACAATTACCGGGGCAGGGACGACCGACACGAGCGGAAACCACGCGCGGAACATGACAGACGACCGGAGCGGGCGGAATATGATAGACCACCCGCGCGGGTGGAACACAGACCGGCTATCAAACTGGATTTCGAGCCATCCGTTTTGCACATGCAGGCCTTCAAGCTGGAAGTGGGCGATGTCCACGGCGTCACCCCGTCCAATATTGTGGGCGCCATTGCCAACGAATCGGGCCTCAGCAGCCAACACATTGGTCGTATTCATGTGCAGGACAAATTCAGCTTTGTGGAGCTGCCCGCCAATATTCCCAGAAAACTGTGGCGGTCGTTAAAAACCGTCCAGGTGTGCAACCGCCCACTGAACATTTCCAAGCTGGCCGAAGAAGAACCGCGCTTTAAAAACAAAAAGGCATCAAAACCCAAACGCACCCCCAAAGCCGTTTCGGGACAACGCCAGCGGAACTCCGGTAAAGGGCCCGCCAAAGTGAACAAGTCTTCCCGAAAAGCCCGTCGCGCGGCATAGATACTTTTTCATCATAACATCTGGTCGGAACCTGCGAGGACAGGGCAGACACATGGGTCTGATCATTGATTACAGTTTGCAATGTATACCCCAAATGTAGGGTCCGGGGGGTATCCCTGAAGATCCATCACAGATCCAGATGTATTCGGTAACTGTCCATGATGTCAGCCCGAAATTCACCTGCGTGTGCGCTCAGAGGAAACACGTTGCACAAAAATAAACACCTGGCGGTCCCGAGTGTGCGCAACGGAAATGCAACACGCTTTGTCTAAGGATAAACGAAAAGTCGCAGGTGGAATCCTAAAAAATCAGGCGCCCAGTTTGAGGGTTTCGGTGATGGCGTCGCAGATTTCGGAGGGTCCGAAGTACTGGATGGCGCCCGGATAGAGATAGGCCTCTTCCATGGCCCATTTTTCTCTGTTTTCGGCGAATTTTTTAAACGCGGGGCCTTCCAAATCCACCAGTGCTTTTTGAATCACGGGTTTGTCTTCACCGTGACGGCGTTCGATATTCATGAGCATGGATGTGGGAATACCACCGGCGACCCAGTTTTCCACACCGGCTTTCAGATTGCTCACCGCAGAAATGTAACCGGTCATTTTGTTCTGCGCCAGCACAGCCGCAGAGAAGCCAAGGGCATATGCGTAGTCCGCATCAAAGTTGGACGGATGGGCGCAGCGACCCTCGTATCCAAAGAAGTGGTTCAGCGCTTTGAATTTGCCGCTGTATCCCTCGCGATTTTCAAGCTCTTTGGCCACCATTTCGATGAGCAGTTTTTCGGTTTCGATGAGGGACACCTGTACGTTCCCATGGGGATCGCGGTCCAGCAGCAGCTGCAACTGAATACCGGCGGGCAGGTCCGAAAGGACAGCGGCACTCTGGGCGGTGAGGTGTTTGGAGACGATTTCCACTTTGTCTTCGATTTTGGCGGCTTTTTCCACTTCGGCTTCACAGCCCACCAGGGCGTCGTTCAACTCACGGATGAGGGTTTTCATTTCGGGAATGAATTCCACCAAGCCTTCCGGAATCAGCGCGATACCAAATTTCTTGCCGTTTTTGGCGCGGGCCTCGACCACGTCGGTGATTTCGGATACCACCTGCGCCAGCGTCATTTGTTTGGCTTCCACTTCCTCGGAAATCAGGCAAACATTGGGCTGGGTTTGCAGGGCGCATTCCAAACCAATGTGAGTGGCGCTGCGGCCCATCAATTTGATGAAGTGCCAGTATTTTTTGGCGGAGTTGGCATCGCGGGCGATGTTGCCAATAAGCGCCGCATAGGTTTTAGCTGCGGTATCGAATCCAAAAGGCGTTTCGATGTACTTATTTTTAAGGTCGCCGTCGATGGTTTTGGGACATCCCACCACCGAGCATACCACATTGTTGGCTTTGAAATACTCGGCCAGCACTGCGGCATTGGTGTTGGAGTCGTCGCCACCAATAATGACGATGGCGTCCAGATTGTTGGTTTTCGCCACTTCGATGCAGGCTTTGAACTGGTCTTCGTCTTCCAGCTTGGTGCGGCCGGAACCGATAATGTCAAAACCGCCGGAGTTGCGATAGTTGTCCATGATGTCGTCGTCGATTTCGATGAACTTGCCATCCACCAATCCACCGGGACCGCCTAAGAATCCCAGCACACGGCTGTCCTGGCTGGCGGACTTCACTCCATCGTAAATCCCCGAAATCACGTTGTGACCACCAGGCGCCTGACCGCCGGAAAGCACGACGCCAACGTTAAGGGGACGGACGTCTTTCGCTTCGCCCACTTTGAATTTGGCCACCGGCGCCCCATATGTGCTGGGGAAAAGCGCCTTGATTTTGTCCTGATCCGCAATGGACTCCGTAGGTTCGCCGGCTTCAACCACGACTTTGGCCAATCCCTCTCTCAGGGAAACAGGCAGTTTGGGCTGATAATCTGTGGCGCGGGAATGACACAGTTTTGAACGAGTTTGAGACATCGTAATTCTCCTTCAAATAAACGACTTGGTCGTCAGGTTGTTCTGCGTGCAGAAAATATTATTGCATATCCGATAAAACGTTCGGAAGCTGTCTTTGTTTTCGCGTGGCTACTGTAAAACAATGCGTTCGAATTTCAACCGTAAAAAGGCATACTGTCCATCTAAAAAACCAATCTGAGGTCCCGTTTTCTCGCTACTTTACAAATATGGTGCAGTGACATGCCACACGGTTGTGTTTTCCAGTATCGCTCCTTTAGGCTCACCCTTGTTTTCAAATCGAATTGGTAGTATCAGAAGAGCCATGATTCACATTGGGACAAGTGGATACTCCTATACGGACTGGAAAGGTTATTTCTATCCGGAATCGCTGCAAAGCGACGCTTTTCTGTCTTACTACGCCAAATATTTCAGCGCCGTGGAATTGAACTTCAGTTACTACCGCATGCCTACTGCCAAACAAATGGAAACAATGGTGCAAAAAAGCGACGGCAAACTGCTGTTCGCGGTCAAGGCCCATCAGATGTTCACCCATCAGCGCACGCCGGTAACTGCTGATTTTAAACAGTTTTCTCAAGCACTCGCTCCCCTTTTAGAGGCGAACTGTCTGGGGGGCGTGCTGCTGCAATTCCCCAATTCCTTTTTGCAAAATGAATTGAACCGCAAGTATTTGAGGGATGTGTCCAAACGATTTTCATTTCCACTGGTGGCAGAGTTTCGAAACGGTGAATGGGCAGCGGACGCCATATACAAATGGCTGTCCAAACTGGGAATTGGCTTTTGCTGCGTGGATGAACCCCAATTGCCCGGACTGCTCCCCAGACTCCATGTGTGCACCTCCAACATCGCATATGTGCGATTTCATGGCCGAAACCGACAAAAATGGTATCAGCACAATCATGCGTATGAGCGATACGATTATAAATACACTGCAGCGGAATTAAGCGAATGGGTAAGCCCCATCCAGCAGCTGGACAGGCAGGCCGAGCGCACAATGGTGTTTTTTAACAATCACTTTCAGGCAAAGGCGGTTGACAGCGCCCGTCAATTATCCAATATGCTCCATCTATGCATGGACCAACAACGGAAGGAATAGACGCACATGGATACTAAATGTGGACCACAAAACACAGAAGCAACCTTGAAGCAGGCATTCGACTACGCAGTGAATCAGAACCTGTCAACGGTTGTTGTTGCTTCCACCAGTGGCGAAACCGGGGTTTTGGCCTGCAACCTCCGCCCCAAAAGTGTATCCAATCTCATTATCGTTTCCCACAATACCGGCTTTCGCTCCAACGGCGTTCAGCAAATGGCGCCGGAACTGCGCCAGGAAATAAAATCCGCCGGCGCCACCATCCACACCGGTACGCTGGTGCTGCGAGGAATCGGTTCTGCGATTCGCAATAAGCTGCATTACAGCGAAGAACAATTGGTTGCCGAGACCCTGCGCCTGTTTGGTCAGGGAATAAAAGTTTGCGCCGAAATGGCGGCCATGACCAGCGACGCCGGTCTCATTGGCAACAAGGACTGTGTGTTTATTGCCGGTACGTCCAGAGGCGCCGACACCGCCGTGCATATTTCTCCTGCGCCCTCCAATGATTTTTTTAAACTGAAAATTCGCCATATCATTTGTAAACCGTTTGCGTTTTAGCCGGCAGCAACGATTGCGGTTGCGGCGTTTCCATTTCTCACACGGGGAGGACCGATGTTCCTGAAATCGTCAGAAATCCAACGGTATTTTGCGTTTTTCTGGGGGGGCGTCATTTGCCTTTCGATAAGTGGTTGCACGTATCAGAAAATGACAGTGTCAAGCGAATGTGAAGCACAGATAAATCACTGCCTGGCAACGTGTATCCACGCTCCAGCTGAAACAGAACAAACAGACACCCAAAGGGACGCCGGTCTTCCCACGAGCGGTCGCAGCCGCTGTGAAAATCAATGCGTTTCAATTTGCAGTTAGCTCCGATTCAACAAAATCCCACAGGCGCATATTGACTCTCGACACAGGCATCCCCATAATTATCGAAGTTGATTTCAGGTTATTATGAAAGCCGCACACCACATATTGCTGATACTGACATTGATTATGAGTCCAATTATACTCACATCCTGCAGCACCACTCAGGTAAGGCAAACGATGAAGGAATACCGGCTGATTATCAAACCCGGAAAAAATCTTAGGCCGCGCACTTATGAAACCGGCGAAGGCGATACCCAGTATCTGGAAACGGAACCCGGCGAAGGCGATACGTTGATGATTATTATCCGAGGCCGAATGTAGCCATCAAACGAAACTATTCAACGCAACAAAAAGGAAAGAGACTCGCACGATGAATTCATCCGACTTGATAAAAAAAAAGGCGCCCGCCTTTAAACTTCACAACCAGAACGATGAATTGCGTACCAACAGGGACTATATCGGCCAATGGCTGGTGCTCTATTTTTATCCCAAAGACAACACTCCCGGATGCTCAACGGAAGCAATGGAATTTACACAATTAAAGAAACAATTCTTTCAAAAAGGCGCTGTCATTGTGGGTGTGAGTCCCGATTCTGTTGCCTCCCATCAGAAGTTCATTGAAAAAAAGGACCTCGATATTGAGCTGCTCAGCGACGAAAAAAAAACAGCCGCAAGCGCCTTTGGTGTCTGGCAATTGAAAAAAATGGCCGGCAAAGAATACATGGGTGTGGTCCGCACCACATTTTTAATTGATCCCCAAGGCACCATCCAACAGGTATGGCAAAAGGTTCGCGTTAAGGGGCACGTGGATGCCGTCATGGCAGAGCTGTGCGATTTCACCCAATAGACCGGCGCCTGTCGGAATTGCGTAAATCCAATTTCAGGAAAAGTAAGGCAATAGGTAGGACGAAAAGCATTGAAAAGATTATCTGATGCAAAAACGGGTCTAGACACGCCTCGTGGCATTGCGATTGGCATTGCTGTACTGTCCAGTCTGATTTCATTCTGGCTTGTTTGGAACGAGATGACCGCTCCGCCCTTTTGTCCCCGATTACTTCATGTTCCCGCATGCGTGCCGGTATTCGTGGCATACGTACTCGTCACATTTGCCATTGTCTTCAAAAAGCTGCCCGCGCGCCGCTATATCTATTGGGGCGGCACCATTATCGGTCTTGCAATTGCCATTTGGTTTTCCACCAGACAACTTCTTGGCCTTGCCAGATGCCCAACACTTCCAGGAATTCCCATTCCTCTGTGCTTCGCTTCATTACTGGCGTTCACATTGCTAATGGGCCTGCGCCCAAAACAATGAGTCCTAAAACCGTGAGGGAGAATTAAAACACGCGCTCCGGAACAAATATAATATCCCCTGGCTTCAGGCTGAAATCGGTGGTCTTGCCCTCCCCAATATCTTCAACTGAAACAACGTAGTTCTCCTTTTTACCGTTCACGACACGTGTCACCATGGTATTTTCAGTGCGTGCCATGGGGGTAAACCCGCCCGCAATGGATATGGCTGCCACCACCCCCATGCCTTCCTGCCAGGGAAACGTTCCAGGCTTGTTGACCTGGCCAAACACGGACACTTTTTTACTGGTATATTCCTTTACCAGAATGGAAACCTGAGGCCTTTTTAAAAAGTCGCCGGCCACCAGTTCAGTTTCGATGCGCTTTTTAGTTTCGGCAGGCGTTAAACCGCCAACAACAATGCTTCCAATCAAGGGAAAGTCAATAGTCCCATCGGAGGCAACTCTGTATGAAGAGCTTAATTCCTTTTCGCCAAAAACCCGCACATCGAACACGTCACCTGGGCCCAGGGTGGTATCTTCCACTGGCATCGTTGTCGTTGCGCCAGGACCACCGACAGGGGGATTCGTATTTCCGCCTCGCAACGCCGGGGTACACCCTGCGAGGAATAAAGTCACCATCGCCAACATTGCTGCCCAAACACAATGAACGATAAACTCCATCAATCCATTTTTGATGATTCTAATCAAACCTACCCTTTAGTAATGCGCTCGGGCGCCAAGGAAAATTTCGACTCTCGAAAACGATGCGTCTTCATGTTCCGTGGGCAGCGGATTACGTGATGTATCCTTTATGGTTGAACTAAAGTCTGTCACATCTTTTAAAAATCGCAACGACATATGGAAGGATAACCAGTCAGAAGCGCGAAGCTCCGAAAGGATTTTGAATGCAATCCAGACATCATCTCTTTCAAACTGATCCGGTGTCACGCTGGTATCATTTTCGCGCTGCACAGTTCTATCGAAGTACGCATATTTCCTTTTGTACACACTCCCATCAAACGAAAGCAGCAATCGTCCGGCAAAAATGCGCTGATAATTCGCGTATCCGCCAGTCATCACATAATAATTGGCGTAAAACGAATCCATGAAATCTCTTTTTATGCCCACAGTGAGTTTGGCGCCTCTACTAAAATAAAACATCACGGCGCCGTCCCCAATAATACCTTCAAAATCCGAATCCTGTTCGTAAAACCCTACCCCATATCCCAGAAGCGCTCTAAAGCCAAAACGCTCGAGGAGCAATCCCTGGGCGCCAAACCAGCTTCGCAACGGATACGAATCCACGTTTTGTGCGTGGTCGCCAAAATACACAGTAGGTCGGAAAATCACGTTCGAAATCAGAGCCGTCTTGGGAAAAATTTTCCAATTGGTCAACAAACTGGCTTCGTGTGAAAAACGATTGTAGTCGATCCCCACCCGTTTGTCGTCAAACACGAGTAAATCCAAACGATATTTGGGTTCTATTGTCAGAGTGCCGCCACCTGGTTTAATCTTGAAACCTAACATTGGGACTATGTGATGCTTGTTCTGAGCATCAGATGACGATTCGTAAGGTTCCAGCGTTTTTATATACGTCACACCTCCCAGCAGAGATACTTTTCGCTCAGGATAAACAGTAAAATTCAAATGACTGTCCACACCGAATGGATTTGTTTTACTATTGAATTTTTCTACGCGGTCCTTTTCACTGGCAAAATATCTGTCGTAAAAAGCGGCAACACCAAACCGAAACAACGCCTTCGGCAACGCACTGTCCACAGCACCGTCAATTTTTTCAGTTCTTTCTCCAGAGCGGGTAGAAATGTCCACGTATGGCGTCACACGAAGTCTTGCAGCACGAACAGCATCGTTGTCATAAGTGGCATTGGAATCGAATCCCACTTCTGTTCCGAGCCCCAGATGCAGTACGAGCGAACTGCTCAGTTTGATCCCTGGTCCTTCCGAACTATCTCTGTCTTCAAGCCACGCCTGAGCTTTGGAACTCTTTGGTACCGAAATGATGAAAAGCAATGTAAGGAAAAAGAGAAAGAAGACTCTCATAAAATTGATTTCTGGTTAAATCGCCTGGCATCCCTCCCCATCAGCAGGTAAACCAAACAACCGCCTATCGGAATCCACTGGCCACAGTTGGACGAACAGTGGGTTCCGGTGTAAATATTTCCTGTTCCGGTGTCGTTGCTTCTTCAGTGGTAATCTCTTCGCTTACCTTTACCTCAGATTCAGATGCACCTACTATTATGTCGCTGTTTCCCACGCAAGTATCGGCCTGTGTACGCAACCCGTTCAATTTGTTAAAACTAACCTGCAAAATAACGAACTGGTGTTTCGCCGTCCCCGAATCTTTGGCATTAATGGCCAACTCAAGCGTATTTACGCGTTTCTGTATCCCTTGCAATAGCGTCTGAATCTTCGTCAACTTATCGTCAATGCACAAAATTCTAACCGTATCCTTCTCTTTTCGTGCATTATCAATCATATTACGAACAAACATTTCTATATGTAATGAATTTTCCAGTTGTGTCTGAACATAACCGATCATTTCCGACTCGGCAATATCCTCCGCAACGTTATCGTCTGGATTCATTTTTCCCTGATTCTCAGCACCAGCTACCATCGCACTAATCAGGAACAACCCTATAACTGTAGTAGCAGTCCACAACTGTCTAACTTCTGCAAAAAGTCTCATTTTTTTCCTCAAACAAATGTTTCACATAATGGCAAGAAAATCAAATTACAAATTCTTTGCCGTGAAGCGCCTTCGCATGCATTATCGCACGCATGTATCCGCTTTAAATTTTAATGTTAAACTGATGTCATCGCAATGTATAGTTCCAGCAAATCAACATTTTTAAAAAAATAGTCAAACCGACGCATTCCCTTAAACCGTTATGATCAGCCATACATGGTCGTATCGATGATAAATATCGCGACGCCAATTAATTTGTTCATGTTTTAAACAACTCTCAAATTTCACCCTGGTCAAAAAGCAAAATCTACAATCAGCCTGTTTTGATCGATTTTAAATAATCACCGAACGCAAAATCAGCCAATTTCAAAGGACACTTTTTTTATTCTAATTGGCTGGCGTGAATAGAAAGGGATACTCGAAAGTAACGGTGCCACCCTCTGGAGGGGGAAATCGGAATCGCAAAAATGCACTGGTAATACAGTCTCCGACTTCACCATTCAGTTGATTTAAAGTTGGTCTCGCGGTGGTGACTTTACCGCTGCCTGAAATAGTGAAGCGAATTGTAATCTTTCCTGTTAAGGAAGGATCTCGCTTTAACCCACGTTCGTAACAGCCTTTTATCGCTCCAATTCGCCGATTTACGACTGAGGCCACGTCTCCTGAGCTCATCATTCCGGTTCCACCGGATGCCATGGGAGCTTTCTTCTTGACGGTACCTCTGATTTGCTTCTCTGGTCCTGGCCCCCTCGTTTTTACATCTTTGTCGCCCTCAGAAGATTTAATCTGTTCCACATCCGCGGCAGTCTCACCGCCCTTACCTCCCGCTGGTCCGCTCAATTTACCTTTTCCATCGCCCTGTTGCACCCCCACCCCGTTCACCTGACTCAGAAGTTCATCCTGATCCGCCGCAACATCACCACCACTTAATACGTCTATCACTGCTCCTTCACCAGCCCCCCCCAGACTTGCGAGGATTTTATTTATCCCCTGTTGCGCCATTTGCTCCGCGAGTTCAGCTCTCTTCCGGGCTCTTTCTTTGGCTGCTTCTTCAGAATCCTTCGGCGGCGTATTCTGAAGATTTGCTTTCGGTGTTTCGACCTTTGGTTTCGTTTTTTCTTTCGCTTCTTCCTTTTCTTTCTCCAGTTCCTTATCCCCTTTGCTGTCCTTTAAATCGCTGTCTTTTATTTTCTCTTTTTCGAATGTGGCTTCACTGGCATTCAATAACGCCTGCAAATCTCTATATTTTTCTTCCAGCGTTTTTTCAGGCCAGTCATTTAGTTCAAAATATAAAATGATCGCCGAATGAAAGGACAAGGAAATGATGAAACATAATGTAATTATCAACTCCAATCCCTGGAACAGAGAACCTTTCACGGCAGCCGGCAACTGTGGTCTGGGTTGAATGGGGGGCGGCGAAACAAATTGAAACAAAATCGTTGTATTTCCTAAAACAACTTTGCCGCGTGAATCGTCGTTTAAAAGCAGCTGGTACACGTCACCTTTTTTCCGAACGACCTTCAGACCAACAGTTTCGCTTAGCTCATACAACTTGCCCTTAATCGAAACTTTGCCCAGAGTATTGCTCGAAAAATTCAAAACATAGGGAGCATTACCCCCCCTGGATTCAAACAAACAAAATCTAGAAATTTTAACGTCTTCCTGCGAAATGACAAAATGATTCTTTTCAGAAGGCCCTATAAAGACACTTTCCCTTTTACGAATAATTCGCTCTTCAACAATTTTGCCATTGTTGACGATTCCAATGCGCAGTACGCGAAGGGCGTTCTTCTTTGGTCGCCCCTGCGTTTTCCCAAGACTGGAATTCCAAGTTCCTTGTTTATTTCCGGATGAAGTCGTACGTGATTTCGAGTTGGTATCGGCCATCGATTAACTTTCCTGTATTTCAGAGAAGCTAGACGACCTATTGATGCGGACAAATGGTCCCCTATCCCCCTACATAAGACGGACCGTATAAGAAAAATCCAAACTATTCAATATTATAATTCGCGCCTTCAGCCGCGACAAATTTGAATTTTTCGAATTCGGCCTGCCCAGCGGTATAGAGAACCTCAGTCACCAGGCGGTAACTGGTTTTACTATCCGCGACCACCAATGCCATTCCTTCAAATGGTCTACTTGTGCGAGCCGCCAGCATCTTCAAGTGCTGCACACGCTCCTTCAACGCATCCAATAGTGGATTAATCAAAAGCCCATCCTGACCGTCGCGTTTCAAACTCTCGTCCACCACGCCGTCTCGAAGGTCAGCAACCTTGTTGTCCTGGACCATAATTGCCCGTTTGGAAATCGCGATCACAATCGCGTCTTCCAAGCCTTTTTGTTCTTCACTGGTGCGCGGAAGCATAAGCTCATCAGATTGTCGGATCTGAACAGGATCGGAGCCGAAACTCTTCATGAGGAAGCACAGGATGATAGTAAAAGCATCCATGAGAGAGTTGATCAGCAACTTCTCTTTCTCGACCTTACGGCGTCTGCGAGCTTCTTTCTTTGCTTTTTGCTTTTCTGCCCATATCGCATCAATATCGACAGCGCTTTGTCCTTGAGCCATGGAATTCCTCCCTAAAATCCGATAACCGGATGGAATATGCTATATCTAATAACTTCCTGGTCCTTACAATAAATCAGACCACACCGCGAGTCAGCGTAACAACAGGGAAAAGCTGACTTTCCGGCTCTGATCCACCACGAGAGAAGTCCATAGCCTTAATCAGCACCTCGTATGGAATATCGTCTTCCGCACCAAGAATGATATTCACCTCTTCACGATGCAAATCCTTCAATTCCTTTAACTTCCGATTGAATTCAGCAAAATCCCAGTCATCGTCTTTTTTAGGAATATCCGGGCCAGCGGAAGCAGTTTCCGTTGCCTGCGACATCCATGGCAGTCGATGAATCGGATTTACTTTAAAATGAAAACCCTGATCAGTGATCATCACAGTCAAATTTAACGCTTTGTTTTCATCCTGCGGTTGTTGCGCTGGCGCCTGAGCGATTTTGGGCGCATTCACATCCAAAGTCATGAAGCGCACAAACACTGCACCATACAGCAACAAAGGAATCAACATACACACAAGGTTGAGAATAGGAATTAGAGGATCGCCCTCATATCCTTCTTCTTCTCTTCTTGGCTTTCCCATAACCTGTTGTCCTTCCTACAAAATCTCAGAATATTAGTACTCAGGGAGGTTTCTCTCAATCTGTGGAGGAATCCCTCCCCTGATGAGCACTTTTCAACAACGAGCCTTAACTACTAAGCACCACCGGCACGATAACGAGAAACAAGCAGGTTCTCCAGTTTCACTGAATACTGATCAATCTCGTTCAGAATTTTAGTGGTAACTGCCTGCAGGAACATCTGCGCGGTCATACAGGGAATCGCCACGATAAGACCAAAAGCGGTGGTATTCATAGCGACAGAAATACCTTTCGCGAGAGCGGCAGCTCGTTGGTCAGGAGCCGCTGATTCGAGAGCGGAGAACGCTTGAATCAGACCCACAATCGTACCAAGAAGACCGAGAAGTGTTGCAACGTTCGCAACACCACCCAGAGTAGGGGTTCTTTTCTGCACGATAGGAACAACTTCCAAAGTGGCTTCTTCGATTGCATTCGCAATCTCCATTTCGCCCTTGTTAGCTCTAGTCAAACCTGCCTTGATCACTTTGGGCAAAGCAGCGTTAGGTGCTGCGTTGCAAAGCTTGATAGCGCGATCAATGTTGTTCGCCATAACCAGCTTCTGAATCTGCCCCATGAACGCATTGGCATTAATGTTGTACTTGAAAAAGAGGAAAATAAATCGCTCTACAATGATTCCAAGACCAACAACTGACGTGAAAGCAATAACATACATCCAGCCACCGCCACTATCAAACGCTTCTGCAATAGCCTGCATCCTAAATCCTCCTTAGAGTAATGCCCTCGTTGGGGCTGTAATTAAAACCCTGCTTTGATTGTTCAACTCACAAAATATCTGCGCTCAACTACAGTATTTGTTAAGCGCATTGGAGAATAGCACATGCTTTTTCCTTTCAACAAGAGAAATTTCGCCTCTTTTGGGGTTTTGAGAAAAAAAAGAAACATATTATTCTACCGAAACAGAAAAATTACTAAGGTACTTAAATGAAAAAGGAATATGGGGAAGAGGAAGAATTGGGTTCACGGAAATGCCCTATTCCCAGCCATCATCTTCGGCTTTCTCCAAGTCATTACCTGGCTTCGATTGGGCACCCGCTGCTTCATTGGATTTCTTCGCTTGCTGACGTTCTTTGGCTTTCGCAGCGGCCTCACGCTCTCGCTGTAATCGCACTTGTTCTCGTTCCAAAAGAACATCCAGCTCTTTGATATATTTGAAAGATTCATCGCTTTTTGAAAGTGATGCGCCTTTCTCCGCTTTATATCGTGCAAAAAGATCTCTCGATTTTTTTAGTCGCGCCATCCGGCTCATTCCGCCCAATCCATCGGCTGCATAATATAATACAGCCATATTGAATGTGATAGCAGGAGTAGTAGGTAACATTTTTCTGGCTTTGCTCAGAGCCGACAGGGCTTGTTTCCAGCGTCCCGCTCCTCGAAGAGCATTTCCGTAATTCAAATACAATACCCCCCACGACGGCGTAATTTGAATAGCGCGTTCCAACATCTCTATCGCGTCTTCGTAATTTCCAGCCAGCATGTACTCAATGGCCAGATTGTTCAGGGCTTCCGGATAAAACGGATTTATTTCAATCGCTTTTTCAAACTTTCTGATAGCCAGAACATTAAATCCTTTTCGTAATTCCAACATGCCTTGCAGAAAAAAAACCTCAGAAATCTTGTCATTAATACTTACAACCTGATTGAAAACGGATTCGGCCAATTCAATTCGACCCATTTTCAAATTTGCTTTACCAATTTGCAACATCGCCATCGCGCTTCGCTCGTCAATTCGCAGCGCTCGTTTTGCCATACGAATAGCATCGTCATATCTCTGTGCGGAAACGAGAACATCCGAATACAAAATTAACAGCTTTATGTTTCCAGGAGATTTGGAACTGGCACTATGTACTGTTTGAACCGCCTGCTCCGCTTTCCCATAACGAAGCAAAATTTTGGCAGCTGCACTCACTGCTGGAAGATAATCGCCTTTTTTTTCTATCGATATCTGATAATAATTCAATGCTTTCAAATCTGCGCCTTTGCGTTCATACACAACACCCAGATTATACAGCGGCTGAGGCGCAGCAGGATCGCTTTGAATTGCCTGGCGAAATGACTGCTCCGCCTCCTTTAACCTGCCACTGGCTCCGGCCATAACGCCGGTGTCAAAATATTGTTTTCCTGTGGGTGATAACTCGAGTGGACTTTTTCTGGATCCGGCGGCGCCTGTGACCGCCTTTCCCTGCCCATCCCGTTGTCGTGTGGCAGGTCCTGTTCCATCCCCCAGTTCAGATCCAGGGCGCGAAGTCCTTGCGGCGCCACACGCCATCACGAAGAATGTTAAACACACCATTAAGGCACCATGCGCTATTTGAAGGCGCCGAATGCACCTATTCAAACCCCGTTTCATATTCCAAACAGACCTCATTGGGCGCCTCCCGCCGCCCATGGGGGAACTGTCAGAGAATCGGTGCCCATCTGCATCAGGCCATTATGCTGTCGCGGAAAATTTTCGGGGTCGTACGCATTCATTCTCTCCAACGCAAGTAAACTCCATTTATTGCTCAAATTCCCGGCGCGTGCCATTTTTATTGCGATTTTGTATTCAGACACCGCACGCTGTTCCATTTTGCTCACGTGTTGTTCCATTGCCATTCGGAATTTGTCTTCGTATTCCATCATTACCAGATCCCTGTCTTCCGGTGGCAACATTCTCAATTGTTTCTGTAAAGCCGCATCCAAAGGTGGTGGCGGAATATTAAGAATCGCCTTTGCAAGCACTTCGTAGGCATATCCTACTCTATACGCGGCCGCCAACGACCACACAGGACGTCTAAATTTCTGAACTTCTTTATATTGAGTCTCAAATTCCCTTACCTTTTTGGCGCCTTCTGCGATTTGTTTTTCAATTTGTTTCAAAGTGCCCGAAATGGCGAAACTCTCGAATTTCTTCATATCTTCTTCTATTCGCAGAAATCGACTTTCCGCCGCGTATTCCGCAGACATAGAGCCGGGGGACGGATCATACTCATTGTAGTACTGTATGACTTTTTCTTCTGCATTGCGTTCATCACGTAATTTCCTGCGGGCACGATGGCATTGCACAATTCGATACGCCGCTTTCACTATAAAGGGTCCAGCCTTGTCGTTATTTTTGAAATTTTTCACGAAATATTCAAACGAATCAATGGCCTTGCGATACTCTTTTGCCCTGAACTTCATATCGGCAGCATTGAACGCCGCTTCCACTCTCATTTCGGAATTATCGGTTAACCCCGAATATTGATTCCAATAATTGGCTGCCCGTGTGTAGTCCTGCAAATTAGTCAAAATAAGCGCCGTATTCAGCACTGCATCATTTCGATACTCCGACTGCTCGAACCGCGACTCATCCGCCAGTATTTTATAAGTGCGAAGCGCTTGATCGTACTCAAAAAAGGCATTCGCTGAATATGCCTGCTTAAAAAGACACTTATCCATCCACTGGCTCTGGGGATATTCATCAACAATCCGACCATATAACTCCATTGCTGTTTTATTTCGTTGTGCGTTTTCATATGCCAACGCCGCATTGTGAAGAGCGGCATCCGCACCGGGGTGATTGGGGGCTCGTCCCACAGCAGCAACCAACTGCTCGCCGGCACTGGTGCATACTTCAGAGTCCTTCCCGGAGATACACGACTTAAATTCATTCATTGCCCGCTGCATGGCCACATCGCCCAGCAAACTGTCCAGAGCCAATCCTTCGTCATCCTGCAGATTCAGGCCCGCGCCACATTTCTTCTCCTGCTCCATCAATGCCAGTTGCTCTTTGAAATCCAAATCCAGCTGCTCCGACGCCATATTCAATAATGTCTTCCAACTGAAGACAGCTATTTCATCCTTTTGGCAATACTTGTCATAAATTTCAAAGTATCGTTTTTTGGCTTCATCCCAATGACCATATCGATAAAAATTCTGTGCACTCTGATATTCGAAGGTGCCCGCATCCGTGGATGTGGCTTCCGAGTCCGTAAATGCTTCACGTTCCCGCATCAGTTCCATCACAATGGCTGGAAGAGGAATACTGGGGGGAGCAGGTGGATCACCGACCAATTCGGGGGGCTTATCCCTGAGCACCAAACGACCACTCCTGATTTCCTCATCGATTAGCCGCTCCAAAGAAATTATCACCATTCGGGACGCATCCTCACGGTAACGATCATCGAGGTTGGAATCGCGAACGCGTCTGTACTCTTCTCTGGCCTGTGCATACTGCCCCGACCAGAACAGTGCGTCGGCCAATTGATACATTAAATCGTACGCATCGGCCACGTCGGGATTCTGTTCCAGATATTTTCGATACGCATCTGCAGCCAGCCCGTATTCTTCAAGTGCAAACTGCATCACTTCATCGTCGCCCGCCGCTTTCGCCTGGGATTTCAACGCCTGCGCCTGCTGATGATGCAACAATGCTGCGTTGCTAAGCGCCTCTTTGGCCATGTCCTCCACCTTCGCCTGAATTTCGGGACTGTCCATATTGGCGTTCCACCACTGGGTCCCCCGCCCGAACTCGTCCAGTTTCCCTCGCTCAACCAACTCTTTGTCGAATTTTCGTTGAATCCGATATGAATTGGCTATCTTGTCCCGAACAAATGGCGCGTCTTTGTCCAATGGCCAGCGCTGCAGAACCAGCTCCCAAATCTGTATCGCCTCGTCATGTTTTTCGTTATCCGCAAAAATATCACCAAGGCGAGTATATACTTCCTTTACCCACGGCCTGTCCTGCGGCATTAATTCCGGATCTTGAATTCGCTCCAGGGCAGTCTGAGAATCCGGCTGGGAATTCATATCCCAATCATCGGTAAAAAAGCATACTGCCAGATATTGAATGGCTTCCGGACGCATGCTGGAATTTCGAATATTATTTTTGTCTGAATAATCCACCACTTTTGAAAAAGTGGCAATGGCTTCGGGATATTTGTCCGCCTTGTAATAGCTCCATGCCAGCTTATACAATCCTTTGTCATAAAACTTGTGGGACTCATCCAATGCCAGCTTTTCGTATGCCGCAATTGCCGTTTCAACACCCCACTTTGAAATATCAAAATCAAAATGATAGTTGCCAATGAGCCACCAGCTCTCAAAAAAGAATCGGCTATTGGTTACCACTGGTTTACAGTCCACGAATGGATTTACAAACCCGTCGGTGTCCGTATCAACGCTTTCAAGCATCAGCGAGGAGGCGGGGCTGCTCATATCGGTGTGCTTATTTTTTTTGCTTTGCGCAATCTCCGCCGCATCATAAGTGAATTTATTTGGACAAACAAGATTCAACCACGCCAACCGAGCGTCATTGTCACGCCCCATTTCCTTTAAACAGTATCCCAGCAAATAGTAGGCGCCGTCGATATTTTCATAATTGGAATATCGTTTAACCAAATCCTGAAACAGCTTAATTGAACGGGAGAAATCCTTTTCGGGCAACGCCATGTTTTGTGCCATTCCCCTGTCCGCGGCCTCTCCGTATTTATCCAGATAATCGATGTAAGCCAGATAGGAGTCATCGTAATACAATTCCGCAAGTCTAAACATGGCATCCGGAGTATAGGGCGGCGAATCCGGATACTTCTTTAGAAACCGCTCAAAATACGCAATGGCATTTTTCAACGCTTTCTCTTCCAGCTCCTCTTCTCGTTTGATGCGTCCCTCATACTGCTGCTCTATATTTTTACGACGAATTTCATACAGCCGCGTTGCCGTAGACCGGATAGACTCGCGAAACTCCTGTGCCCGACGTTCATACAGTTCCCAATCCACTTTTCGTTGCTCCTCCAGCAACATCATCTGATTTGCTGTTGGCGCGTTTTTTATGTTCAATACCGTTGTGGAAATATGATTGGGAATGCTCTCTTCCGAATGAACCGTTTCCGTACTCTCTGATTGAGTATTTCTCCCTGACTCCGACAAATTCACGGAATTATCCGGTTCATCGCCCACTGGTTTTGAGGGAACATCCGCATCGGAAACCGCCGACACATCAGGCGACTCCTGCTGCGCGACCAAACGCAAAGGAACGGCAAAAATTAGCAGCGAAAGCAACATCGGGCCCATCCCTGCCACTCGTTCGTTTACGCAATGCCCACTTAACACATATGTTGTTCGATTACGCACCGATTTGCTACTCCCCTGTTTCGGTCGACTTCCCGCCAAACCCATCCGCCTCTTCGAATTCGTCATCCAGCCACTGTATTTCGTTGGTGCGATTCCGGCTTAATTGAACCGCGCGAGATTTATGTTCTTCCTTTTTCATCCACGCAATATCGATGATGCCCACATCTGCCTTGATCATCAATTCTTCGAAACGCTTACGAATGCCACTGAAATTTTCTCGTGCCACCCCGTTTACAACTTCACGCGCTTCCGTATTCAACGCCTCCAGCTGAATCTGATATTGCCGCAGTTTTGCCTCCTCGGACGCCAGTTCAGTGCGGATTTTCGCAACCTCATCTGTCGCGGCTACTTCAATATCCTGGGAAAGTCGATCAACCACCAAAATGGTTTTTAACAGGGTCGCAAGTGCTGACTTGTAGCGACTTGCTTTTCGACCGGAATGGCGCGTCATCTGTGAATATTCTTCAGTCAGCGCGAACAGCATTTCTACGACCGCTGTATCTCGCTGGTCTTCCTCTCCGCCAATTCCGGCCTGATAGCGCGCCTTTTCAATATCCAGTTTCACCGAAGCCATCTCGTCGCGAATATTCTTCACCACCGAGTTGTACCTCGCCAACTGAGACCAGTACCCATCCAACACGCTTTTAGAAACCTGTGAGCGATAGTCCGGTTTTTCAATATATGTCTCCAGCCCAACAATCACTGCCTGCAACTTGTCGAGCATCACCTCGTATCTGGCCAGTTCCTGTCTCAATGCGGTGTACTTTTCTCGCGCGTCTCGTTCCCTGGTCTTAAACGCCTTGTCGTCAATAGGCAAATCAGAAACAGCCGCTTCCAGGCGCGCCCGCTGCGATGCCAATTTCGCCACAAGGGACGGGGGCACGTCATCCTCAAGTTCCCTTAAAAAACGGACTGTCAATCTCGCCAACTGATTCCGGTATTGCTGGTTGCGCCGCATCCCCGAACGCAGTAACGGAATGGCGTTTACCGGATTGGTGCCATTAACGACAGCACCAATCAATTCCGCCAATCGTTTTGATTCACTGGTGAACTCCTGCGCCTTTGCCAGATCATCTGTAACCAGAAACGCTCTTTTTACCTCCGGTTCCTCTCCGGCCCAGATAACGACTTCTCTTGGAACCAGACTTTGCACATTCAACGTGTCCACACTGCGGGCCATCAGCAAATCGAAAAATTCACCGGTATCACCGCTTTGCGCAAGGGCCTTATCCATCATTTCCTCCACCGGCGAGAATTCCTCAATGGTTTGCCCAAATACAGTTTCCGCCTCTTCATACCTGCCCGCGCTGGCCAGCAGTTGCCCGCGCAACAATTTTGCTCTAGGAATATATCGGCTATCGGGTATGGAAACCGTCAGCACCTCCAGAATCCGCTCGGCTCCAATGGTATTGCCCGCGCGCATGTTCACTGCTGCAGATTCATACAACGCCGCATCGTAATACGGTGAAAACTTATCGATATGCCCGTAGGCGGACATGGCATTTTCCACATCATCCATTTCATAGAGTACGCGGCCATATCCCAAAAACAGCAAATCCTGCAGTTGACGATACGATGGCCGAACTTCGGGATACTTTTCAACGGCCTGCTGGAATGCCGCCACCGCATCTTCGAGACGCGCCTCTTTAATAAGGGTGGCGCCAATAAAGTACGCCGCTTTCAGCTGCAGTTCCTCGTTATCTTTTACATGAGCAAATTCCGCTCGCGCTTTCTCGTAATCCCCCTGAAAATAATAATACTTTCCGGTGATATATCGCGCAGTTGCATCTGATTTCTGTTCCAACAGTTCAATATAATCGCCGACTTGATGAAAATCGTCGAGATGAACGGCAACTTCAACCAGTCTGGAAATGGCAGCCGGACGAAACAACAGGAATCCGTTTTTTTCCCCTTCATTGAGAAATCGCTGAAATTCAGTTCGCGCTCCATAATAATCACGGGCCAGAAAGAGGGAATCCGCGTAATAAAACAATGCTTCGGGAAACACGGCGTGACCGGGAAAATTCTCAACCACATCCAACAGGATAATGGACGCGCGCTGATAATCTTTCAAATCGTAATGATTCACTCCGTCCACAAGCCGGGACTCTGCGTAATGCACGCCGCGATACCCATGCACATCCAGATGCTGACTGCGCAACTTGTTGACGCTGGCCTGCAGTTGCCGCATGGATGTTGTCATATCGTCGATGTCGTCCGCAATAGCCGGGCGCAAAGCGCCCACTGTGAACAAAAACGCGGACAGAAGCGTAAATCCGTAACGCAATAACCCCAATCGTTTACAGCTAGTCATGAACGGCTACTTTTCTGATTTCTCAAGCGCACTTTTTCCATCGAGCACATCGTATTCTGAAAATTCTTCCACGTATCGAACCGCTGGACGCTCCTCCAGAGGCGTTGTTGGTCCACCTTTTTCAAATCCAATTACCTGCAATTTAATGGATTTTCCCTCATCCACGGTAAATGTGTAATTGGATTTTATTTTAAACGTGTAGCCTTTGAGGTATGAAAAAATGCCATATCCGTGCCCCCGATACTGCAAAACCACCTCCAGCGTATGATCTCCTGGTGACACTGGGCCTTCGAACAGCTCGATATGCTGCCGTTTGGCAAGGCTGCCAGATTCATCGGTTTCCTGAAAAATCGGCCCGCCATCCAGCAGCAGAGACGCTTTGTACAGACGGAATGAGCCGCCCATTTCGTTCCGGAAGGAAAGACTGGCCTGCGCACCGGCAATCTTCTTTTCGAGAACTGTCTCCGCCAATAGACTTAGTCTGGCCTTGGAACGAAATATCTGCTCCTTTAGCCGATTCACGCGATCCTCCAAATCCCGCAACCGGACTGTATATGTCCCCTTTTCGGGCTCCGTTGAAGATGCATTTGCCGAAGGCGGTGGCAGAGGCGGTGGCGTGTCACCATCATCTGCCTGCCCACCTTTTTTGTTTTTTTTATTTTGTTTAGCGGAGTTGCCGTCTTTTTTTGTCTTATTGGAGGCGGCTTTTTTTGAAGAACTCGCCTGCGTGTCACTTTTGGCGGCGGAATTCTGTGCCACACACCAGCCGCAAGTTAATAACATCCAGATACCAACGATTATCGCCCCTGTTTTTGGTCGAACCATTTTCAGCCTCTTGGGTCCACGTTAAAAATTTATTGCAAAGCAAAATTACGTTTTAACTGTGTATATCATTAAACAATATTACGAAAAACAGTTAATATTGCGCACATGGCGACGCACAGACGCGATATCGCCCAACTCAGCAATGAAATTCCTGTGCGACTGAAAAAAGTTGATATTCTCCCATGGTCAGTTAATAACGGAGAGTTCTTTGAAGAAAGTGGTCATCAATATATACAAGATCTTTATCCAGGGATGTGCGTCAGACTCGAAAGGAACACGATCCCTGGATGCTGCAAAAGGGCACCCTGTATATGGTTCGTAAAACTGACGAGGAATTGATTGCGATGTTTCAAACCGGAGACGCGGCTGCCTTCGAAGCGCTTTTTGATAAATACAAGGCACCCATCTATGTGTTTCTGGTCAGGCAATGCGGGAACCGTGAAATTGCGGCGGATTTAACCCAGGACGTTTTTACCAAGTTACTGAACCGCGCCGATACATTTCGCCATCAATCTAAATTCTCCACCTGGATTTACACCATTGCCCGAAACACAGCCATGGATCACGCCAGAAAATCGAAACATCGCAATCACGCGTCGCTGGATGCGGCCGCGGGGGATGACGGACCGGCGCTGATTGAAAAAGTCTCTGGAAACGCACCCACCCCTGAGCGAAGTTCGGGCGCCGGGGAACTTCAAAAGGCGTTGGCCAGAGCAATCGATCAGTTGCCACAGGACCAACGGGAGGTCTTTATTTTGCGGGAATATCACGGGATGCCGTTTGCTGAAATTGCAGACGTGGTCGATGCTAAAATCGGCACCGTGAAAAGTCGTATGCGGTACGCCCTGGAAGCGCTTCGTCTGGAGTTGCACCAGTATGAGGAATATGCAAAGGAGCTGTCATGAGTTACAGCTGTGAAAAATTCAACGAACTGTTGCTCGACCTGGCGTACGACGAACTGGACGCGGAAACGGCCCTGGATTTGATGCGTCATAAAGACGATTGTGGTGAGTGTCAGAGGGCGTATGCAGACTTGATGGGCCTTCGCAATGTGGCAAAACACATCGAAACGCCACCGTTGCCTGCCCATTTTGGAGTTGATATTCTCAGCCTGGCCCAAAAAAAGGCCGCGTCTTTCCGGGGCGAAGAAGCCAGCACTTTCCACACCGTTCCGCCCGCGCCAGTTGTGCCAACGCCATCGATTTGGGAAAAAATTCAATCGTTTGTTTTTAGACCGGCCATCCTCGGGGCCGGTGTGGCTTTGACCGCTGTTGTTTTCGGAGTGATATCTCTTCAGCAAAAATCCCATACGACCATGTTGGAAGCTCCTGCAGGCGTTCCGTTTGAAGGTGCACAACCGGCCATCGAGCGGGAAGCGCCCCCATCTGCGCCGCTGCCCCCATCCGAAGAGTCACAGATTCAATCCGCTGACAAATCTGAAGTGCAGGCCGAGACGGCGAAAACGGTACAACGGATTCAGAAAGCCGGGCCTGGATACAAACCGCTGTATGAGGAAAAAAGCGTTGCGAAAGGCGCCATTGCATCCGAAACAGACGAGGCCGCGCCTCTGCCCCAAAGTGATGTATCCAAATCCGCTGATGTTCAGAAAAATCCGGCCGATTTGTTACGCAGCAAATCAACTGACGCCGCTACAGGCAGTGGTGCCCCGGCCCGCAAGTCCGCTAGCCCTAAAAAGCTGGCAGAGCCCAAAGTACCTGCGAACGCCAAAAAGAAAAAATCGTCTTCACTGGAAACCATTCCGTTTCCATCTCAGGAAGCACCCTCTTCTGCAGACAAAGAAGCGCCCGCCGAAGAGTCCACGGCTGATGACGCCGCGGAAGGCAACGACACGTCGGATTTCAATGCGGGTCTGGCCGCCTACAATCGCGGAGACTGCAGTACGGCAGTACACCATTTCAGCACCTACCTGGACCACCCCTCTCAGTCGGAAGGCAGTGTCCCCGTGGCCACCCATTATATTGCCAGATGTGAAAAACGCACCGGTCGCTGCGGTAAAGCCGTCATTCATTACGAACAGCTGCTCACCAAACACCCCCGGTATAACAAACGCTCCGAAGCGCTGTATGAAGCCGCCGCCTGTCACAGCAAACTGGGGCACACCGAAAAGGCCCAAACCCTCCTGGAAGAACTATCCCTGGACCCCCAATGGCGCGCCAAAGCTCAAAAAATGTTAAAAAAGTTGTAAAAAGCGCTAAAAAAACCTGGAGCCAAACCGCCACAATTCCCCCCGGGCAACAGAAGCATTTTTTCCATGAACGACAGTGATTTCTCCGACAACCGTCCCCAATGCAACTAAGTGCATGCCAAAAACGAATACGTCGAAGTTATTGAGCCATCTGTTCCGGAATCAGCGGATTCACCGCAGCGGCGGTCTCTGCAAAGCGGGATTTGAGGTCGGTGACATGTTGGGTGAGGGAGGTGCCGGAGATGGAGAGATAGGGGTCGTTTTCATAGGCGCAGCGAATCTTTTGGACCCATGTGTCCAGAGCGGCGCCCAGTACGTCGGGACTGGCCAGAGTAGCCACCTGGCGATACAGCGATTTGAACTTTGCACCATAGGGTTCTTCTTCGTGATAAAATCGGGACATCATGAAATTTCGGTCGAAAAATTCGCCATCTTCCATTGGGACAGTGCTGTAGAATGTCCTATCCAAATCCCAGGGCAATATCGTAAGGCGGTTATCGCCTTTGGTTCGTGCAAGATAAAAATTATTCACAATGCCATCGTGTCCGGCAATGTACGCTGTAATGGCCATGTATTTGAGCACGCTCTCCACATCGAGCACCTCTTCGAGTTGTGCACGATTCTGTGCACTGGGCGCCTGAATGAGCAACTGAATCATGTATTTTAAATCCACCATCTCTTTGTTGCCCACCTTGACCGAAAACTCTTCGTCCAGGTTGGCAGTATCATCCATTCTGGCAACGGAATCCTCGGCCTGATACACCGACAGCGGGACTTTTTTGCGGGCGGTAAAATACGTATCGTCTATTTTTTCCTGCCATAAAAACATGCCGGCATAGGCGTTGTTTATCCACACCGCCACCGGTTCATACATGGGCATATCGAACCCCATTTGCTCAAATATGGTATATGCCAGCATGGCCCGGCTGGCGGACAGGTCGGTGGGCATGGCGTTGATGCGATAAATCCGTCTGCCTTTGTAAGCATTGTCCAGTTCCACTTCGTAACTTTTTTTGTAGTCATCCACGCTGGTGGCACCGCAATACGCGATGCCGGCGGGGTACGGCTGTCCATCGATTGCGACCATGGTGCGCACGAACGGCTTGGCGTAGGTATTGTTGCGCATGGCGGAAATATCTTCGGATGTCAGCGAAAAGGAAATAACTTTTTTTAGACCAAATGAATCATATTCCATTTCTTCGGGGCCATGCCATGAATCGTCGCACCCACCCGCCAGGCAGACCAGCACCCACAGTATGGAAAGAGACGCGGTCATACGAACCATCGTTGGGTGTGCGTGTGACTTAGAAAAAGTAAATAACCTGCCCATAAAAGCTTCTCCGATGAAAGTCGCGATGATTCTTTTTTGTCGGGTCTTTCACCCCAATGGCCTCCACATTGAGACCTATCCGTAGACCATGCCATTGAAACCGCGTACCAGCCGCAAACAGCAGGGAATTGTCCGCAGCGTTGTCTAAATCGTCAAACACCATCCCTGCCTGCACGAAGGGCACCAGCGCGGTTTCCTTTCCCAGCGTGATAAACTTGGCCATGTCCATTTTGGGGCAGAGAAAATGCACCGTCCTGTCTTTTTTTAAAAGGCTCAGATATTCGGTGCGAATGGCATCCACGCCGTGAATCACCTCCAGGGTCACTTTGCCGGCGTCTGTCTCGTACCACGCAGATGCCACCTCGGCGTACACGGTCATAAAATCTTTGTCGATGCGGTGCTGCTCCAGCAGTGTCCATACTCCGACGCCCAAATCCCGGAATCGCTTTTTAATGGAGAACTGCAGATTGTAGTCCCGACTGTTGTCTCCCCCCAATGCGGCCGACAGAAACAGACGTTTCTTTTTCTTTCCCAGTTTGGCTTCCAGTCGCAGATTAATTTGCCGCCCCACCAGCCCCAACGATTCCATTTTACGATACATTGAACTGCGATGAATAGACAATCGCGTCTGTTTACCCTGCTCATACTCCAGTCCCAGAATTTTTTTGCTGTAGCCCAGATTGATATGCAGCTTTTTAGAAAATCGGTAATCCACCAGGACGTCTTCCAGGTGCGCATCCCTGTCCACGCCAGAGGCCTTCGCCTCCACTTCGGCCTGAAGGCCAGCCGCGCGTTTGCTTTTAAACTTCAGTTCTGCCTCAACATCTACTTTGGTGTTGTTTTTGTTTTCCACATCCACGCCCACTTCCACGTTTCCCTTCACACCCGCCCTCGCTTCGACGCAGACACAACAACATCCCAGGCACATCAACAGGCCATGTACACTCAATAACAGATTCAAATATCGCTCGTTTTTCATATCGCTTCCGCCAAAAGCAACTCATGTGCCAAACCCCCACGCGAGGATGCCAGATGTCGGCATCCTCTGCCAAAATCCATCCATTTAAAACTATCTCATTTGACACGGCATCTCTTTCCTATGGAATTGTGTGGTAAAAAAAAGACAATCTGTATGTCAATCTCGCACAGCCGTCAATGATTGTGCCTTCTCCAAACAGTCGCTTTTAGGCGATAATGAAAAATGAAAAATTGGAGTTCCCGCTTCGATGGAGTATTCTGAGACCTACAGGAGTGAACGATGATATATTGTCCCAGCTGTAAAAAACCTTCTGCCCGAAATACTGGCAAATGTCCCCACTGTGGCTTCAATTTCGACTCAACTCCAAAGACGACGTCTCCTCGAACCGATGCTTCGGACACGGCATCCGCTCTTTCTGATCTGGGCGCAGGTGAAACCATGCCGGATGGCGATGACGCGGAGGACCTCCCACTGGAGCTGGCCATTGATGAATCGATGCCCAGGACATCAACGCACCGTGACGCCGTCGCACTTTCAAACAATGACGGCGGCGCCATTTCCATCTCCGAAGCCGACGACCTCCCCCAAATAGCTGAAATTGCTAAATTCGGGCCGTGCGAAAATGGCATTGTGGGTACGATGAGATACGGACTTCGCGTGTACCAGCGCTTGCCGCAGCTATTGGCGGAAACCGATACTGTGCGCCGGCAAAAGGATAGCGCATGGGCCGCGCTGGTTGTGGCCAAGGCCAGACTGGGGCAGTGGGCGTACCGGCAGGGGGTGCAGCATAAATTGCTCAATTCTCCCATGGCAAAGGCTGCCAAAGCCGATAGCAGACTGGAGGAAGTGCAGCGTCAGGAAGCGGCACTGACACACAAGTACGCACAGCAGTTCAGCGATAATGCTCAGACTCTGCGGGCCGTTCAAACGGAAATGACGCCCACGGTGGAGGAAGAGCAAATAACCCGCAACCGTTTTGAGGCCCTGACCAAAGACCGTGCGCGACTGAATGCCAAAATCAAACGAACAGAAATCGAACTGCGAAATCTGCGCGAGCTTATTGAAAAAAAACAGATGGCTTACGCAGATTTAAAGCGCCCAAAGGAGGAGCGCGCCACACTGCTAAAGGAAATTGCCGAGGTGGACAACAAACAGCCACCCCTCCTAAACCGATTGACGCGGGAGCAAAAGGAACTGGAGGATACCGACACGCCTTACAAGGGCGTAGCGGATCAATTGCAGCAGGTGGAAGCTGCTTTGAACGCCTACAACCAGAAAATCGGACAGATAAAAGACGCCCGGGCTGCCCTGGAATCCGAGCAGCAAGCCGAATTGGAGACAATCCACAGCAAGGCGCAGGGGGAATCCAAACACGCAAAAGAAGCCTGGGCCGCTGTGGGCGAACTGGTATACATCCATCGACTCGCACCCCAAAAAGCGCTCGATAGCGTCGCCAAAGTCGCCCGGACATTCTTTGAAGCTCAGGAGCAACTGAGACATTATGAAAAGGCCTGCCAAAGTTACAACCGAAGTGCGTATGCCCAGGCGAAAAAGTACTGGCTGGCAGCCGGGATACTGGCTGGCGTGCTGCTCATCATTCTCGTGGCTGCCGCCGTTTTTTAGCGGAATATTTATAAATATTTATTTGCTCTGGAGGCAGGGAAATACCGACTGCAGGGCCGGCCACGATGAAAGACGGGTCCCGGCGTCGATGGCTTCCTGGATCTGACTGGCCATAGCGGTATCGCCCACAAGTACCGCACCTGTCAGGACCCCGTCCCGAACCACCAGTCTGCGAAACACATTTCCCTGTTCATACTCGTAAACATTTGCACTGGCGTCCTGCGGATTAATGTGCCCCACACTAAATACGTCCGCATCGAGTACCTTCAATCGATTGGAGGGGGCAATCCCTTCGAATTTCTGATTTGCCCCCAACGCATTGGCAGCGGCCACAGCGCCCTGGATGTACCCGGCCGGCCAAATACCATAGGAAATGCCGCGATGCTGACAAATATCGCCAGCCGCAAAAATATGTTCATCATCCGTGCGCAATGAATCGTTCACCACCACGCCCCTGTCCACCGTCAACCCGCACTGTCTGGCCAGATAACTGTTGGCGCGCACTCCGGTGGACACAACAACCAAATCCGCGTCGATGGTTCGCCCGTCTTCCAGTAAAACGCCGCGCACCGTCTCGTCCCCCACAATTTCTTTTGTCGCCGCTTTGGTAATGACATCAATCTGTTGTTTTTGAAGCACATCAACCAGCATCTCCCCGGCGCGCTTTGGCAATTGTCTGGGCAGCAGCCAGCCATACCCTTCCAGAACGCTCACCAGGCAATCTCTGTTGCGCAGCGCTCCGGCCACCTCCAGCCCCAGTAAGCCACCACCAATAACCACTGCTTTTTTTCCAGTTTTCACCATGTCAATAATGGCATCCGCATCTTTTTGGGTTCTAAGCGTATACACCCCTTCGCGATGTGCCCCGGGAAAAGGTGGCATGAAGGAATGTGCACCGGCGGCCAGTATGAGTTTATCGTAGTCAAAGGAGGTCCCGTCTTTCATGGAAACTTTCTTTTCTGTTCTATCGATGGCCACCACATCGCCGAACACCAGCTGCACATTGTTTTGCTTAAACCACTGGCTGGATTTCATTTCCAATTCCGACGCGCTCACTTCTCCAGCAAGATACCTGGTCAAATTTAATCGAAAATACGGCATCTGCGCTTCTCTGGAAATAATAACCACTTCGGCGCCTGGAATGGCGGCAGCTGTTTCGGCGGCAGTCACTCCAGCGACCCCGGCACCAACAATCACCACTCGCTGTGCAATGACTTGTCCATCCCCACCGACACTGGGTACTTCAAGGGCTGAAAAATGCGACGCCGGCACTGAGCATACGGGGCAGCTTTCGGGCGGTGCAGCGCCTTCGTGAATGTATCCGCACACATTGCACTTCCACTTGCCTTTCGATTCCTTCGGCTTGAACTCCTCAATAGCGGTTACCGTGAAACGATCGCTTCCCACGCCACAGACCGGGCAAATATCGGGCGCGTCTTCTCCTTTATGAATATATCCACATACTTCACAGGTCCATCGTTTCATCTCTGCCATAGTGCCTCCTCAACCCCGCAGGGTATTTCAAAATTTTCTGAATACGAATGCGCATTAAATAGAATTTGCGACGAAATTACAACTTTCCTTACGGCGAATACCCCGGTAATCAACTACCGCAAGCCGGGTAAAAAACCATCTTAACCCAGGTCAAAAATGCGCGTTTTCCCCTTCAAACAACGGGGCAACGCTTTGAGTATCTCTAAACCTGTCGAAATTACATCCAATTGACATCGGCCAAAATTTGACCCTCAAACGGCATCAGGATTGCAGGTGTTAATCTGACACCTTCACTCCCGCGCAAACTGCCGGGCGATGCACCAAGGGGGGGCATTACTATGACACACTCCATTCAGGCTATTGTCGAAAAACAGGTTTCCCGCTGGTACCTCGAAAAGGCGACGCTGAAAGACGGATACCTTAAGGGGCACACCCCAAAACCCGTGATCACCATTTCCAGACTATTGGGCAGTGGTGCATCGGAAATTGCAAAAGGGGTCGCCGAAGAACTGGACTGTGAACTGCTGGGCATCCGCATTATGGATGAAGTGTCCCGCCGCTCCCAGATTCGCAAAGAACTCGTGGATGCCATGGATGAGCGCATGCGCTCTCAAATCAGTGACTGGATAGACAAAATCTTCAGACGTCAAAACGCCGTGGATTCCGATGATCATTACCGCCATCTGCTTGAAGTGATGAATTACTTTATGGAGTTGGGCAATGTGGTATTGCTTGGTCGCGGCGCCGGTTTTATGCCCAAAACCCGCCCTCGCCTGGATGTGCGCATTGTCGCTCCCATGACACGCAGAGAACAGCGCGTGATGAAATTAAAGGGGTGCTCCCACGAAGAAGCTGTTTTAACCGTCAACGCGAGCGACACCCACCGCACCCAATTCATCAACTATCTCTTTGGGGAAGACTGGTGGGATTCGCGGCAGTACGATCTCACCATTAACACGGCAAACATAAATGTCGCCAGCGCGGTTGACATCATCAAATCCGCCTGGACCAGTTATGCCGAACGCCACAGAGAGGCCTGGTCCTACGAAGCCATCAGTGCGTTGTCCTGATACCAAAGCCCCGACAGATATATGTTTTAGAACAGGTTCTGAACGTTGTACATGAAATGCCCCAGCGCCAGGGAGTAGGCGCGCAACAGATACTCCCCAACGAAGATGTACTCCAACGCCCCAAGCGCAAGAAAGGGACCAAACGGCACTCGGGCTTTGCGAAACCGGCTGTCTGGAACCACGTTGTCGTCATCTTCGGTCTCTTCCAGCTCTTCTTCAAATATCGGTTCGTTGAGTTCCCCGTCGCGCCGACGCACAACAACCATAACCGCCCCCACAAAGGCGCCCTGCAGCGCACCTGCAAACAAGGCAAACAACACACCTTCATAACCAAGAAACGCACCGAACATGGCCAGTAATTTAGCATCACCGGCCCCCATGCCGGGCCGACCGGTGATCAGTCGATACCCGTCAATAAACAGGAGACGAATTACCGCAAACGCAGCGCCCGCTGCGATGACCGGTTCCAGCAGTCCCAACCGCAAAATAAATGTATTGGCGAGAATCCCCACCACAATCCCCGGCAACACAATAACATCGGGAATCAGATAATGGACCAAATCGATCATGGCCACGGTAACCAGCGCCCATACAAAGGCGAACCACACAAAATAAGCGGCCAGCCCAAAAAGAAAATCACCGCTTTGGGGCAACGTGACCTGTGCCACGCCCACGGAAAGTAGTCCGAGCATCAGTTCCACCGCTGCGTAGCGAAACGAAAAGCGGGCGCCGCAGTGACGGCACTTTCCGCGCAGAATAAAAAAGGAAAGAACCGGTATGTTGTCGTACCAGTGAATGGGAGTCTTGCACGATAAACAGTGAGACCCAGGTCTGACCACAGAGAGTTCCATGGGCCAGCGCACGATGACCACATTGGCAAAAGATCCCCAGAGCGCACCGAAAATCCCCGCTGCCAACAGAATCTGCCATCTGGGAATCAGGCTGATAAGCTCATTTATTTCCATATACTCATTTTCGCTTTCGCTTTTCCCCTACCCTGGCAGGGGTTTTAATTGTATTGTCGCCCCATGCCAAAAGTAAAAGTACATCGACTTGAAAAATATCCCATCCATCACGAATTAACCGTTCGCGTCTCAGATCTCAACTACGGCGCACATCTGGCATATGATCGCGTGCTCTCCCTGGCCCATCAGGTGCGGGTGGAACTGTTTTCAGAGTGGAACGTAACAGAAATTGACCTGGGAGACCAGAAAACCGGTCTGGTGGTGGGCGATGTGGCGGTAAATTACCTTGGTGAGGGATTTTTAAATGACCGCCTTCGCATTGAGACTGCGGCATTGGAGGTGGGCGCCATCGCATTTCGATTCAATCACCGCTTCGTGAATATTAAAACTGGAGGCGAAATTGCGTTGGCGGACATTGGATTTGTGGGGTTTGATTACGGTCGACGTATGCCGGGCCGATTGCCGGCAGCGTTTGTCGACCGGGTAAAAACCATCGTCGGATAAGGTCATGATAAACGCCACAACTATTGCCATTGTTTCGGATACCCATGGTATGCTGCCGCATTTTGTGGTCAAAAAACTGCAGGAAAAATCCATCGCCCACATCATTCACGCCGGTGACATTTGCGGTCCAAAAGTCATTTCCGAACTGCGTCGGATTGCGCCGGTTACATGTGTGCGCGGCAACATGGACGCACCAACAGCGGGCAACACCTCCGAGCTGGTCGAAGTGAACGGATTCCTTTTATATGTCCTTCATAATTTGTATGATATTGACATTGACCCGCGAAGTGCAGGCGTGCACGTGGTGATACACGGACATCTGCACCGGCCATCCATCGAATGGAAAAATGAAATTCTCTATCTGAATCCCGGCAGTTGCTCCTATCCCAGAGGACATCAGCCCCCTTCATTTGCGCTCATCGAAACTCACGATAAGTCGCTGCAACCGGAAATTATTTATCAATAATAGCGTCGCTCCAGTCATCTGCCACACTCTGGTTTTCTCACTTTACTTTCATCGGGTTGCCCCATAGACTACCCGCCACACTGTGATCTTCGAGGAGAAGAATATGGCAACTCGCAACATGACGGAACACGTTAAAATTGGTCTCGCCGCCGGCGCGATGGCCCTCACTTTATTGGCATTTGTCATCGCCCGCTTGAAAGTGCGTGCTCAAAAAAACGCCGCCGCAAGGGAATTTCTGGAAAAAACGACTGTTTTAAGGATGGGAAAATACACCCTGAACGCCTTTCAGAGTTTCGTTGCCGCGCTGATTATTGTCGCTGCAGTGGGTACTCTCAATTACAATCGCTACAGCACGGATCTTATTGAAAATGGCTACGATGAATACGACCTTTTACACTACTACATAAACGCCAAATATTTTGACGAGCTGGGATATTTCCGCCTGTTGCCGGCCCTCATTGCCGCCAGTGACGAAGCGGGTCCATGGTGCACAAAAGGGACCTCCATTTACCTGGCTCAGGATGAAGAAGACTACCAGCTCAAGCCTATCCGTGACGCACTGGCGCAAAAGGATGCAGTGAAATCCCACTTTACCCAAACGCGTTGGGAACAGTTTGTTCACGACGCCACGTTCATTCAGCGAAAAAGCAAACGGCTTCGGTGCAACCTGTGGCAGCAGTTGCTGCAGGATCATGGTTTCAACGGATCGCCCACCTGGGTACTCATCGCCAGGCCCATTACGCAGGTGATTCCGGTTGAAAGTATCAAGATGGCCACGCTGCTGGATCTTGTTCTTATCATTGCCATGCTGGGACTGGTGCTATGGGCATTTGGCGGCCAGGCGTTTGCATTTGCCTGGCTCTTTATCACCATCAGCTACTCGTTCCGCTGGCCCACCATCACCTGGGTGCTGCTGCGCTACGACTGGTTGACCTGCATTGTGACGGGTATCTGCTTCATTAAAAAGAAAAAGCCCATCACCGCCGGCGCATTTTTCGGTTATGCCACTCTCATGCGCTACTTCCCCGCATTGTGGCTGTTTGGCATCGCCGCCAAAGGTGTTCACGCGCTCATCACCAACCGCAACATACCCTTAAGCCGATTCTGGCTGCGCGTTCCCATTCCCTATTACAAAATGGCCGCGGGATTTTTTGGAATAATGCTGTTTCTGCTTCCCATCTCCTTCGCGGTGGATGGTGTTGCGGCCCATAAAAAGAGTCTGGAGAACCTGACAGCGCATGTGGAGCCTCACAACCTTTCCTCCATGCGGCAGGGATTGGCAGTGGCACTGACCTGGCGTGGCGAAACGGAACAGTATCGTCTCAACGAGGAGAAAAAGGATATCGTGGCCGAGTGGGAAGGACCTCTGCGAAAAATATCCATCGCGTTTCTCATTGTACTGGGGCTGTTCATGAGCCGCCTCAAGGACTGGGAGGCGGTGGGGCTGGGGGTTATCCCCTATTTCTTCCTGACCACCTCATCGTACTACTACTATTCCATGCGACTCACCGCCGTGGTCATTCATGCCGCCGATCTCAGTAAACGGCGCAACGTGGTGGGCCTCATCATCCTGTTTGGCATAGAGCTGTTCTGTCACGCATCGGAAAATCTCGACAAGGGCAACCGTTACTTTCTCATTTCCATAATGGGGCTGATGCTGCTGGGCTATGCACTCACCATGTACGGTTTCCTGGGCTATGAATGGTGGACCACTCGAAAAAAACTGAAGTCCGACACTGACAACGCACAACGCGAGGCATTACCTGCATCCCCCGATAGCGCGCCCGAGACGAAAGAAGATTCCGAAGCCGATATCGTCAACACCGAAGAAGTCGCCGCCGTTGCCGGCAAAGTCATTCGTGCCAGTGAGCCAGCCCCCAAAGACACCAAAGCCGCCACCACAGAATCCGCATCAACAGAAGCTGCCCAAAAAAACACTGCCCCAAAAAAGGGGAGCACACCTGCGAACAAAAAGAAAAAATCGAAAAAGAAAAAGCGCAAGTAGACAGCGTCAATCATCTGCAACTGTTTCAATCCGGAATTGTGATGGGAAAATGGTTGGAGACGGGTTATTTATTGAGGGTGAGCAGCCCAATTCTGTACGGTATCAGACCATAGTCCCCGGAATACGGTGGGCTATACCCCTGAAATAACATTCGCATGTCACACGAATTGATTTCCATCTTTTCATCGTAACCAGAGCGAATCAACTCACCGTGACTGATATCTTCTGACCATTGTCCCGCGGACCAGGTGACATTTCGCTCATCCGCAAACGGGTTTTGCGCCGACGCCGCCAAATCCTGCCAGGGGCCGTCGGGGCTGTCTGCGGTCCATGCTTTGAACCAGCGCCGCCAATTGGTGTGGCATTCCACCATCAGCAGGTATTTGTCTGTGCCCTGAATCCTGTAAACATTGCTGGCTTCAAACAAATCACCGTCGTTGGGAAATGAAAGGACCGTTTTGTATTCCTGTGGAAATTTGGGGAAATCCGCCACCGGCGTTTTTGAATAGTACAGCCGGCCGTTGTCCTTGGAGAAATACAGCCAGCAATAGTCGTCATCGCAAATCACCCAGTAATCCAGCGCGCCAATATCTCCAGGCTCCCGACCGTTGACATAACTTTCATTAAAGAACTTACTGGAATCACCCGCCACCCAGCCATCGGGATCATTAATGTCATCATTGGTATAATACCGCGCACTCCACTGGGTGAACAAATACCATTTGCTGTGGGGTCTGAAGTAAAACACCTGCGGTGCAACCGTGTTTTTTCCATCGGATGTCAACTGGGTCATAGGGGTCTGCGGTGCGTTTTTCGCTTCATCAAAGTCATCAAAATTGAAGTGAAGAGACGCCCAGTCATTGGGATTGTGGGTTGTTGCAAAAATATGGTACGTGCCTTCGTACTGCACAATGGTTGGATCTTTCAAGGAAGCATCCCCCTGATTTTTGGGGCTGACCAGCACACCCGTCGATGTCCATTTAAACGGCGGAGATAAATCGCACACCTCAATAGGCCCGGTATCGGACTCGGATTCCGTATCGGACTCGGATTCTGTATCGCTGTCGCTATCTGTGTCACCATCACTGTCCGTATCTCCATCCGTGTCGCCATCACTATCCGTGTCACCATCGGTGTCCGTGTCACCGTCAGAATCCGAATCCCCATCTGTATCACTATCACCATCGCTATCCGTATCACCATCGGCATCCGAATCCCCATCGCCGTCTGTATCACTGTCACCGTCACTGTCACCATCCGTATCGCCATCTCCATCCGTAAATGAATTCCCCCCTGAATCATCACCGGAACACGCAATCAACGTTCCCATCATCAGAATCGTCAACAATAAAAAAAATAAGTGTCTACCCGTCATTATTCACTCCTGTGTTCTGTCCCATGAAGGATTGGCGCCCTTCGCATGACCTGTTTTCTTCGCCGTAATTAAAAGTTCTGGCCGTCTTGCTCCTTGTGTCGTCTTCAACATCAACCAGATGAGACATTTGCCGCAGAACGATTGAAATAGTTTGCTCCAAATACTGCCGTTTCACAATTTCAGTATGCTGTCCGGCGCAGCCCCCTGCTTCTGCTGTGCCCGTGAAATTGTTTTTCGGAGAATTTTTTTTGAGTTTTTCTCACGTAGTTTCAATTATCCAAAGACCTCAGGATTAATCATTGGGCAATGAATCAGCGACAGCTTTCAGATTTAGACAGTGCGCTTCGGTTTCCAGCAAATTGTTTCCAATTGGGGATCTACCGATACAGCACCACGTTATCAATCCACAAATCGATGGGCTGCGCGGAAGAAGTACCGAACTGAAATTGAAACATTTTCGCGTGGGTTAGAACAGTCTCCAAATCAAGGGGTTTGGCTACCGATAAATCTTTCCTGAAGTGAATGGTAATCTCTGTCCAATCCGGTGTTAATTGGGCGGAAAAATCGTATGAGTAGTCAACCCACCCCGATAGCGAACTGGGCATCTGTGTGTCGCTGCTGCCGATGGGCGCACAATTGAAGTTCTCTTTTCCATCCTGAAAATGGGGAATCACAAAATTCAGTTTTCCATCTCCAACATTCCCTTTGGCCATAAAACGAATTCCCTTGTAATTGTGGACACCAAATTCTGCGGGCATTGCCTCTGGACACATTGTATTGGGCCCCAGAATAAGTGCAAGCCCCACAAAATCAGGCGCCTGCTTCCGTGGGCAACGCCTGAACAAAAGACGCCTCAACCGGTACAGCCTCCAAATAAATTCAGACTCACACCACCAGTCCCACCAGTTTTGCGTAATCAACTATTTTTTCCACTTCATCTTCTGAAATGGCGGCTTCGTTGGCGGCGTCCTGAAATGAGATGTCGTCGTGCACCAGTTTAAACGCAAACAGCAGTTCTTCGCTGGCGGGATAGATGTGAACTCTGAACGTCCTGGGATGGCGAAATACAAAGGCGGTTTCCTCAATTGGATTGGATGTACATTTAGCGTCAATTTTTGTTGGCATTGCAGAATCAGGACGGGAAGAAGATGTTCGTTTTTGTGGGTCAATTAACAACCGTCCCAGGGCGGTGCATAAACTGTTTAAGAAAGTTGCAGAAAAATTACACGCATCGTGATGTGTGCTACGAGGCGGGAGCTTGCGGATATCAGCGCTTTATGGGTATGGACGCTGTGATGCTGCAGTCATGCAAAGAAAAACCCCGATCAACTGAAGCACGCCGAGGGATCAATCCCAAATTTTTCGCCACCGACAAATGGCTGCGAATTGACGCAATTAAACGTTGCAAACAGTTTGTTTCAAATATTGGGAAGCGTTGAAGCAATGGAAAAGGGGAACCCGAGATGTCGCGTTCCAGCCGGGACCTGTGACATGCGGATACACTCGGGTTAATGTCTCTCCAGGATAACAGGGGTGCTGCCGACAATGCGAGATATCAAGTAATACCTCCGCATTTGGGATACCCTCATCTATCGCCATTATTTTTGAAGATTTCGCCCTTCACAGCGCCCTGATTCACCTAAAAAGATTACGAAAACATGCCAGTTGAATCCGCTGAATCATGTTAAATAATCGAAATTTTGCTTTGGAATAAGGTCGAAAAATTGTTGAGAAATTATAACCGGGATTGGGGCTGGGGACCCTAAAGCTCCCACGGATTGATGAGTGGAACTCCGGTGTGGGCGAAATCTGATGTATTGCGTGTGACCAGTGTCATGCTGTGGCTGCGTGCGATGGCAGCGATAATGGAATCGAAAGCAGAAAGGGGAAAACCGGATGCTTCGGCCTCAACGCACATTCTCGCCCATTCGTTTGCGCACCGTTGGTCAAAGGAGAGGACTCTGTTTTCAAATTGGATTTCCACTGCGTCCATCCACAGCAAGAGAGATGCCTGCTTTTTGCCCACAGTTAATTTCTGAATACCCCGTTGTATTTCACCAACGGTCATTGCAGAAATAAACAGTTTCACCTCATCCTGGCCGGCAATAAAGGAGGTTACTGTCTGGTTGGGATGCGGCTATACGAACTCTGAAATAACACAGGTGTCCAGAAGGTAGCTCAAAATGAAATCTCCCTGACTTTTTCTTTAGAGCGTTCAATGGGCAGCTCGGCAGCAGGCGCGGCCAATAAAACATCAACCAGTTTTTTTTTTCTTTGTATTAATCTCTGATATTCCTCAAAGGAAAGCACCACAACGGCTTCAATACCGTGTTTGGTCACCACTTGAGGCCCATCCTTTTTTGCCTGGGCCACCAACCGGCTGAATCCGTTTTTTGCATCCTGTAATTGCCATGTTTCCATCTGATTTCACCTTTCTTGCCCAGGATTCGCTCTAGACTGTCTAGATTATTTTATCTCATGATAAAATAAAAACAAGCCATCTGTTCGCCTTCTGATTCACCACTTTTTCGAGTTGATGATGGCCCCAAAGGTCATCTTCTGAGGCGCAGTGAAGTAAATGAGGTTGTCGCCAATTTCTATACATAGCGACAGCAATTCAGCGCAATTTTTCAAAGTTGGATAACTGCATTTTGGGTTTGATAATTATGTCGAGTGTAAACACCTGACCAAAGTTCATATGCGGATGCTACTGAATTGATTTTTTCATAAGGCACAATAATGGAACGGCCTTTGCCGTCGACGACGGAGGTGGACGTGTATACCTTAAAGGAATTGAAAGTCCATGGTTTGTCTTTGCACGTCCAGCGTTTTTCATAGCCCGACGCCGGGTCAAAGCTAATGATATCGTTTTTTCGTGTGGTAGCGGGAACACAGTGCGCCTCAAAAGACGTATGCAATAAAGAGTAGAATTCAAGCGAAATAGTGGGTTTTGTCTTGGCCCAGACTTCGTTGATTTCGGCCACGTCAAATCGAACCTCTGGTGCCCCGGTCCACAGTCCCCACAAAAAAATCAACCAGTCGAGTTCACTGCCAAGATAAGGATATTTGGAAGGCGGCTGACAGAATTTGTCTGTAAATTGCGGTAAATCGCCATTTGCATCGGGATTCAGGTCCATTGCGGTGTTCGATGGGATTTTTATGGTATTTCCCTGACTGTCGAGTGTATAGCGTTTTGAACTGACAACAAAAACACCATTGTTTGCAGAGCGTTTGTTTTGGGCGGCAGCTGCGATAAAATGGGCGAATCC
>JAFGQN010000104.1 GCA_016935665.1 Deltaproteobacteria bacterium
CCTGAACCAGACTGAGTTCAACTATCCTGGCACCACGCTCCGAATGATTTTTTCCCTGAACGCCACCAACCCCCCGAACCCCAAACGCTAATTTGACCCCATATTTTCTTCTCGGAAGTCAGGAGTCCTGAACTTAAAATACTCCGTACCAAAACATTAATTATTGATATGGCACATACCACAGTGTGAGAAGAACGCCTATTTTAAAAAATGCGCTGCGGGGACGGGACGGAGGGGAGGATCCGTTGCGACACGGCGGACAAATACTGTCAAAATCCGGTAAATTTGTCACTGGCATCAAAGAATTTGAAAACTGGATGCAACAAGCTCATTTCAGATTGGGCGCGCGATACAACAAAAGGCACGGCATGCAGGGAAAGGTTGCCTACGACTGTCCCCAAACCAGTGAAATCGAAAACAAAGCGAACTTACTCAGAGTCATGTTTTACGCCGATGCGAATCCCGTTCGTGCGGGCATGGTATCCCACCCACCAAATATCCGTTTTCGAGCTATCTGTTTTACGCCAGCGGAAAAAAGTACGCTCGCAAAAAAGCCCTGACGCCCCAAAAAGCCAATATATCCCGAAAAAAAAAATTGTAAAAATAACCGGGGAATGGTTCTCGACGGTTGTGTCGATAAAATCATTTCATCTGCGCTTCAACCTGAGCAATCTGGTTCTCGGTAGGTACAATACTGTCTGCGGATTCGCCCGTCACCATTTCATACGCACGGGTCAGACCAGCCTCCATCAACTCGTAGTCCTTACCATATTTTCCCATATAAATTTTACTGTCGACAGATCCATCATCATTCACATGGGAAAACGCCTGGTAGGGGCCCAGCAGACGTTCATCGCCCAGAACCTCCCCCTCAAATTTTCGGCGCGTTGTTTTGTTATCATGCGATATTACGATTTTGCACAGTGTCTGATGGCATTGTGCCAGCTCTAATATCGATCCCCCAATCTCTCCAGATGCAATCCGCTGCTCAATGTTTGCCTTTACAATCCCGGTCCACATGTGGTTCACGGGCTCTTCATCCATCAGTTCATCAAAAGCCAGCGGGGCAATCTTGAAAAAATTGTCTCCAATTTCTTTTTGCATAAGCGCCATTCGTGCCATCACCTCCGGCGCCACCGGGGCCTGCGACAATTCATCAGCCTCTCCATCGATGGACGCAGTATCCGCAGTGAATGGCAACGGGATGATCGGAGGTGGCTTTTTCAATGGCTTTTTACTGGGGGTCTTTATTCTCTCAATCGCAGTGACGGTGGTTACGGCAGCGCTGGTGGAATTATTCGACGTCTTCGCAGAGGGTTCCATTATAACGGCATTCCGGTGCCCAAGAAACCAGACCAAACTAATGATGGCAACTACCAGTACCCCCCCCACACCAACTTTTTTTCTCATTGTGGAGTTTCTCCGATGTCAGATAAATATCGGCTGATTCGCAATCTATTTGGCAACATGCAGATGTCACTCAATAACTATCCAGGAAAAGCTTATTTCCCGGCCGTAATCATTGGGGTCGTCCCTGTAGCTGTATTTAAATCGCATTTCTGAGTATGGTGAGCGTATATAAAGATATTCGTCACTTTCAGGATCATTGGTCAGGCACCCCTGGTAACACATCCAGCTTTCAAACGTCCAACCACCATCCGCCGGACCAATGGATATGGGAAGGGGATCCCGCCACCATCGGCGCGCCAAATCGGGAAATGCATTCTGCATTACAATCACATCCGTTCCTGGTCCCTCATCATACATTGTTGCAAGGTCCATGCGAATTGTGCCATGGGTAAAGGATCCGCGCCAGGTCTGACTTGTATTGCCCATAGACATGAACGTTTTATAACGAGTGCAGTTCGTCGTATTATTCTGAAGGCCAGATGTACAGACTCCGGCAGTGCGCGTTGTGAAGCTTTGAGTAAACTCGTCCCCCGTTGGGTCGCCGCTGGAATTAAGAGCAACCATCGTGATGCGCGCGGAATGAAAATATGTCGCGGCAGAAGCAACGTCTGCTCCGGACAGTACAACCATAAAGATCAAACAAAAAAATGAACTCTTCACGCATTCCTCCTTACTGATAAAACGCAAATTTAAATCCGGAAAATACACTTCATGTATGCGCTGAAATTATCACAATTATCCATTTGTCACCAGAAAAAAGTAATCACAGACAGCGGTCTGTCGCTACCACTCCTGATTGCTTAGGCAACACATCCGAAAGCAGCTTGTCGCCATGGGCCAGGCGATAACGAATCTGAATAGGCAAGCGCGATACCACTTCGGTTCCTTTCGCAGAACCACTGACATCCCCCCCAACTCTTCACCGAAACTCGTACTCCTTCAGAATCTCCACAAGGGTGCCGTCATTGGGAGGCACAGTGGTGGACTTGATGACGCGGATAATACATTGAGACAGGAACCCGGACACATTGCCGCCCGTGACTGTGACGTCCACCACATTGCCCGCCATTCCCACCTTCAGTTCCAGGATGCCCTTCACCTCCGGGTCTTTGGCCCGGGCTATATCGTAACATGTCATCACCTTCCCGTGGCGAGCCTCCAGCAGTCGGTTGATGGCGACTGGGGTCAAAGGAGAAAGGGACGCATCATCAGATGCCGGACTGGCTGCCGTCGAATCCTCTGAGGATGCAACGGGCTTCACCGCATCGTCTGAATTCTGCTTTTCAGGTGTATCTGTTGCTCGCCTCACCGGACGTTTCCTGTGGGCCGCAGCAGGTGCTGCACCGGATTTGGATTCCTTCAACGAATCTGCCGGACTGGCGTTGGCCGGAGAGTCTGGTGTCACGAATTCCTTTGAACTCGTGTCGATAGGCGCCTCCCCGGTGTCCGTCAGGGGGATGCTGTCGGTTCCTTCTAAAACTTCTCCATGGTCCTCTGATGCGGAATCCTCCGATACCGACTCCGACTCCGTGGAGAGTTCTGTCCCGGGGGATTCTATTTCTTTGACAGAGGAATCCACCTCACGCGATTCTGTGGGCGACAACTTCGCCGGCAGCGATTCGGACGTCGCCAATTTTGAGGGGACATCGGCCGTTTTGTTGTCCGGGGAATTCTGTTTTGCCGACAAAGCTGGCATCAAGCCGGTGGCGTACAGACCAATCCCAACTGCCACAGCAATAAATATAAACAAAAGGACCAGCCCCACAGAGCGTCTGCCCAGCGGTGCGGGCCGGGACGTTGACTGTTTCGTCGGTTCCGGCGGTTGATCATCCGCTTTTGCCTCATTCCCATTTGGCCTGTCATGGACCGTGGCGCCCCCACGTTCTCCCATGTCCGCGTACAGGGTGTCGGCTACCTCATCCAAAAATTTTTCCGTATCGCCCAAATCCCCGGTGGCAACGCACTCCTGCGGCATATCGGCGGTCAACGCAACAAGTGCCGCCTGCCGATCCGCAAAGGCCTCCAGCGACGAAAGAGCCTCCAATAGTTCCATGCACGTTCCGAATCGCTTATCGGGCTCCTTTTCAAGAAGCCGCATGACAATAGGTTCGGCGTCCTTTGGAAAGTCCGGATAAATCTCGGTGGGCATTTTCGCGGGTTCAGTCAGGATGTTAACTATAAGATCATTATAACTCTCCCCCACAAACGGCAGGCCACCACCGAGCATATTATGGAGCACCACCCCCATGGAATAGATGTCCGCCCGATGGTCAACGGTGCCTCGCCCCCTGGCCTGCTCCGGCGACATGTAGGAAGGCGTCCCCAGCAGGGCCCCGGTTCGGGTGAGCTGTGTCTGCTCCGTCTGCAGGAATTTGGAAACCCCGAAATCGATGATTTTAATGACTGGCGGACCATTTTCCTGCCGCATGAGGAAAATATTCTCGGGTTTAAGGTCCCGATGCACAATTCCCCGTTCGTGGGCCGCATAGAGGGCCCTGAGAGCCGGTTCCAAGATGCCACAGGCGGCGGCGAGGGAAATGGGACCTTTGCGTTTTTGCAGACTGGCCAGATTCTCTCCCGACAAATACTCCATCACCAGATAGGGTTCCCCCCAGTCCGCGACCCCCACATCATACACATCGATGATATTTGGATGAGAAATACCGGACGCCGCCCGGGCTTCTCTGTAGAATCGGGCGACCACATCCTTGATGCCTTTCAGTTCCCCGTGCAGGAACTTCACCGCGACGCTGCGCCCCAGCTTGACATGGCGCCCCAGGTACACGGCCCCCATTCCGCCTTCGTCCAACAGGGAGAGTATCTCGTATCTGTCGTCCAGCACCTTGCCTGAATGTTTATTCCTCGTCATAGTCGATAAGAATACGGTATTCGCCAGTTTCTTCAAAGCCGGAGTTTTAAAACCATATCGATTTTTGTCAGAACCTGAGCAGTGCGGGGACGCCAAATTCAAAAAAAACGAGTGTTCCCGTTGCCTGCGCTTCAGACCCGTCTCACGGAGTGGAGACGAGAGAAACAGTTGAGACGGGGTTGGCCAAATCGGAGATGGCGGAAACGTGGGTACTGCCGCATGAATTTCCAAAATCTGCATCGGTATCCACATCCAGATCCCCATAATTGTTGACGAACTGACATTCCGCCTCCGTCACTCCCTTGAGCGCTAAAAGAGAATCCCAGCGCGACTTCAGTCACTTCGCTATCTGAATCAGCAGACGCGTCATCACTCGTCGTGTGCGCGTCGCCAGTGTCGTTCCGAGAATCCGTTCCTGAGGTTTCGTTGGTGTCTGTCCGGTTTTCGCGTGCCGTATCCCTGGTCTCTGCGCTATTTATATCAGAGCCCTTTTCATCCGAACTGTTTTCCACGTCATCTGAACTATTTTGAAAAACGCTGCTGACGGTTTCTTCTGATTCCCCGTTGTTCGAACCATCTGAGGAACACCCGGTCAACCACAGCCCCAAAAACGCCAGAATAAACAAATACGATGGATAAGGTTTCATAGGTACCGCCCTGGCAAAGCATTGATGCCGGCCATCCCCCGCAATCCGCGCACCAATGAATTGCAGTACGAACGCACATCCAACCCACTCAACTTTATTAATAATTCACCATTTCAAAGAAATTATGGAATTTGCGTCAACCGTGTGTCACAGAATCGACAGGTATGCAAAACGCACTACTCGGAAACAAGGGAGCTTATTTCAACACTTCGTCCCAGGGACCCGGTATCCTGCCTGTCCCGGGAGCGCGCGAATATGACTTTTAGCGGCAGGTGATCGCTGGCGTCCACGTTTAACACCGTCGCTTGTCTGACATCCAGGCCTCTAATAAAAGTGTAGTCGATGCGTCGAGAGAAGTGTAACCTTCCGATAGTTGTCCCCAAACCGTTACCATCTTTATGTTTGATTTCATCAAACGGAAAATAGCATTCATCCCAGGGATGTTGCATCGGAAATAATGAATAAAATGTGGTTTGGTTGGAAAATTATATTCGCCACAAGAATCTTCGTATTGCAAATTTGCTCCATTCATTTGCGTCCAGGAGCCCGGTTGCTGAAGTTCCAACGGAAAAACTGGACAATTGAAGTCATCAAATTTACACAGATATGACGGTGCTGTTATTTTATGCTATACAAATAAATGTCGTCAAATTGAATTTTTGCAGTGATAAAAATTATCTTTTATTGCAAATCTCCAATCAATTCTTTTTTAACCAAATTATAGTTCGAATTCATCTGACTGCGTCGTTTAGACGATTGAACCATTCTATTACCCCTGTACACGGCGAAACTTTCGGCTGGCGTGTATTAACGCGATATACAAAAAAAAAATTTCATAACTTTTTTTGACCCAAATCTGGACCAATAGGAGACTGTGCTGCAGTAAAAAAAAAATGTTTGATGGTATGTGTATTCGCGAAAGTATACTCAAACTATCCAGTGGGCCACGGGCATCTCGTCAGATTTCAGGCATAGCAATCAAACGAATGAAAAGAGGTATACTCATTCGTCTTCAGATGTCTGACCAATGAAAATGTCAGTGTTTCACTGGGCAACAGGAGGTTTTAAAGTGAAGAAGCAAAAAAGTACTCGGTTATTGAGCGCAATGGTTTTAAGCGCGATGTTAAACACTCTGTTTTTGGCAGGATGCACCGATGATGTGTCTGATTGCGAAATTCCGGAGGATTCTGCTCTTACAGGAGAATCAGACAATGTAGGGGTGGACACTTCAACTGAATCGGGAATTGCTACTGACTCTGTTATTTCGACAGATTCGGTTTCGGATTCGGTTTCGGTTTCGGATTCGGATTCGGTTACAGAAACCGAAATTCCGGTCACACCTGAAACACCACAGGTAGAAAATCTGCTGGCGCAAATGACATTGGATGAAAAAGTGGGACAAATGTTGCAGGTTGAACGACGCGAAACACCGTCATGGTTGTCGGAAGATGGCCTTGATGTGGAATTGAACCCAATGGACATGCAGACCTACTTTATTGGCTCAGTGCTCAGTGGTGGGGGTTCCGTTCCTGGAAACAATACAGTCGCGGACTGGCAGGCGCTGGTCACCAAACTGCAGGACAGCGCATTGCAGACCAGATTGCATATCCCCATGCTGTATGGCGTTGATGCGGTACATGGTCACAGCAATGTATACGGTGCGACTATCATGCCTCACAATATTGGATTGGGGGCAACGCGTGATCCTGATCTTGTACGCAGAGTATCGCAGGTCACTGCTGCCGAAGTGGCAGCAACCAGTATTCCGTGGACATTTTCGCCTTGCGTGGCTGTTTCTCGCGACGAGCGGTGGGGTCGGTCATATGAAAGCGTTGGAGAAGAACCCGAGATAGCTATCCTATTGTCCCAGGCGTCTGTACAGGGATTCCAGGGCGCGACAATGAACGGACAAAATGTGATTGCCACGGCGAAACATTATGTTGGCGACGGCGGAACCCTGTTTGGAACCGGGTCCTACGATCCATCACAAGGGGGCGATCGAATGCAGTTTATGGATCGTGGGGACACACCTGCAGAAGATATCAGAGATATTCATCTGCCTGGATTTGTTGAAGCAGTGAAAGCGGGTGTAGGCTCTGTAATGATTTCCTTCACCAGTGTGGACGGTGTTTCCATGCACGCGAATTCAGAGTTGATTCAGGGTGTCTTAAAAAGGGAACTGGGATTTGATGGATTCACCATCAGCGACTGGGATGGGATAAAGGAAATCGATTTGGATGGCCAGGAAACGATGACACCGGATGATCTGTTTAAAGCGCAAGTGATTGCCAGTGTCAACGCCGGGGTGGATATGTTCATGATTCCATTCAAGGCGGATTGGCTGCGATTTTTGTCAATCGTTAAAACGGCTGTGACAGAAGGTGTTATTCCAATGTCCCGGATAGATGACGCTGTCCGCAGAATTCTTCGAATTAAATTCCGTGCCGGTTTGTTTGACAAACCCTATGGCGATCCGCAGTTTCAATCTGAAGCGTTCCTTGGCACGCCTGAACATAGAGCTGTTGCCCGTGAGGCCGTGCGTAAATCACTGGTGCTGTTACGGAACAAAGAAGGTCTGCCATTGACAACAACGCAAAATATTCTGGTAACCGGTAAGAATGCTAATAACATTGGGCATCAATGCGGTGGATGGACTTTGTCGTGGCAAGGCGGATCAGATTTGATCACCACAGTAAATGAAGATGGTTCTGAAACCACCACCAGAGCGAAATATACCGAAGGAACAACTATTCTCGAAGGCATTCAGAACTATATGACGAGCCACGCAGCCACAGACGGTACGAATGGCGTGGTCGACTTTATGTCCGAATTTGCGTTGGCTCTGCCAAATGACACTCAACATTATAATGTGGCGGTGGCAGTGCTGGGTGAAACGCCGTATGCGGAGTGGTTCGGCGATCGGTACAGCGAAGAACTCGTGCTGGATGATGAAGACCTCGATGTGCTGGATGTCTTGTATGAGGCAAGAGATGCGGGCCGCGTGGATAAAATCGTAGTTGTGCTGGTATCGGGCAGGGCACTTGTTGTTACCGATGAGGTTCAAAACTGGGATGGGTTTGTCTCGGCCTGGCTGCCCGGTTCGGAAGGCGATGGCGTAGCGGATGTGCTGTTTGACAATGAGTTCGATTTCCAAGGCAAACTGCCCGTCACATGGCCGCGTCGCATCGATTTGATACCTGTCAATGATGGAGACTATCAGGAAGCGCTGTATACATATGGTTATGGCATGACGATGATGACCGAATAGTGATCCGTCATCATTTTTGGCGATATTTCCCTGCCTATAAGTCGCCAAACGTTTAAAAGACACAAAAAAATTGTCAGGACGTGCATCCTCGCATACACCTTTCATTGAAGGGTGCTTTCATGAAACAAAAACTAACGATAACTGGATACAGCACGGCGTTGTTTTCCACCTGGCTTTTCATCGAAGAACCGGGTATTCTATTTGACGCAGGAGACGGTGTGGTCGCGGGGCTTGCACAGAAGTCGCGAAAGGTGAAACATGTATTTCTCTCCCACGCCGATCGAGACCACCCCATGTGGCACCAGATGGGAACCGGACAAAAAGTCTAGGGTATCAAATCCTTCGCAAAAAACGAAAGCTCCGGACCGAATTTTCGGGGTTATCCGGAAAACAGATCGCCACTCTCCGCATGGAAAAAGGCAATGACTATGTCACCGAGTCTTCTTTGGAAGTAGTTCTCTCTTACTCGGGGGATACACCGGTTTTCGATGGCCCCCACTGGCGCAGCGGTATTCTTATCCACGAGGCCACGTTCATTGACAATCAGGGAGAGGCCGCTGCAGCCAGCCAAAATCGGGGTGGTCGTCACAGTGTGCTTGAAGCAGTCATCCACAGAGCGGCGAGTGCCCCACTTGACGCCTTGATTTTGACCCATTTTTCGGTGCGTTATAAAGTGGATGCCATTGATGAAAAAATCAGACATTTATGCATTGACGCCAACGTGCCCTACCCTGTATACCGCATCCCCCCTGGGGAAACGGTACGAGATATACTGTCGTTACCACCCGTTTTTGTGCCACACACATAAACGAGTAGTCCAACCGTTGGTTCAGGGAGAAACCATGAAATTTTACACGCTGATTTTATTATCCGTTTTTTTAATGATGGGTTGCCGTGATAAGCAAGTATCGTTGTCAAAAAAGAAATGAAACTTGCGCAGGATTCTGGATTGCCGTTTGAAGTGATTGGCGCTGCCAAACTAAATGGTAAAAACATTCATCCATTTGAGCAACCCGAATGGGATGAACAAAAATTGGATGCAACGGGAATTGTGTTTGACGTTGAATTTGAAAAGGCCAAAGAAATTTTTTCGCAAAATCTCAAAACGGCCGATAAGGTGGCGGCCGAGAAGAAAGGGGACTGTGAAGCCTGGTCTGATTCCGCAGACAGGGTTGAATCACCAGCGCAGTCTAAAATGTGGGGCGTGACGGCCATTCATGTCACGGCCCCGCTACTACAGGATCCATGACGAAGGGTTATCTGAGTCTCGCGTCGGAAGCCTCTGTATTTACACAATACCCGTCCGTGAACGGAATGGCCTGGATGGTCAGACACGGTCCGGTTCGGGAATGGAGCTTTAACACGCCTGAACGCATCCCTGCAGAGGATGCGACACGGACATATCCGTCTAACAGCGTTCGGTATAACTCGCAGTTCGGGATTTGGAGCGGCAGTGAGTCGCCTTCTACTTTTTCATGGAGACAGCATTTTATAGATGTTCCATGGAGTGAAATCGCTGGATTGTCCGCTCGCTGCGTTGTAGTTGGTCGGGAATAACGGGATTTTATGACGCACCAATCCGTTATTGTTCAATAGCGAGCAATTTCTGGACGACGAAAAAAGGCAAGGTCTGAATTACATTTTTGCAGTCTTCTGTAGGGCAATTGCTTTGGCAAGCAGCTGCAGATTACATCTGGTTGCTATTAAATGTGCCTGGAGCTGCGCATTGGTCAGCCCCATGACCTCGCCTTTCCTGCACCGTGCAGCACCATCTGGTTTGCCAGTCGCTCACATTGACTTCGCTTTCGATATAACTTTCGGATGCTCTGATCCTGCCAGTCTGTGCGTGCCTGGCGCAGCTCCTTTTCACGCGGATGAAGTCGTATCCGATGGCCGCCCTGTCGTTCCCCCTGACAGCGCGAGTGAAGAGCGCAGGTCGCACAATCCTTTTTGTCCCAGCAAAACCAGGGCACATTGCATTGATGGTCTTTTTACCACACAATGCCGCTTTGGGAAGCATTGATACCTGCAGCGCAGATTGCTGTTTTGTTTTCGAAATCGATTGCGATATCCTCCCGTTTCAATGCGTGTTCTCTTTTTGAAGTTGTAACAGCTGGAGGCGGCGCTACAATTCTGACCCCAGGGTAGGCAAATGCCTGATAGCGCAATCTCGCGCCGCCATAGGCTGTATCGCCCAACACCCAATTCAGCTCTTTGTATAGCGCTTTAGTTCGTCGAATAAGTCGATGCGCCACCGAGCCATCATGGCGGTTGCCAGCGGTAACGGTCACTGCGCTCATCAGACCGCTGAACACATCTACCAGCAAGTGTCGAAAATTGCGCCATAACATCACATCGGTGTGCTGTCTGTTGTCCAAACCGGATTTTGTTTGCCAATCCCATTCGACAAACATACCCTGACAAAGTGTTCATGAAGTAACAGGTACAGCGGCGTACCGACTGCGGCGTGACGTGTTAAAAGAAATGCCTCAAACTCTCTAAGTGTTTTTTCATCGGGAATTTGAGTCTGCATGTGAAGCCCCATGGCTTTTCGCCCTATCTGTTTCCCACCTCACCATCCCGTAAACATCCAGGCTGGGAAAAGTTTCGAGCGATACTGACCCAGCAGCCACGGAACAGTTCCACGCTTAAGACAGTCTGGCTGGATAAACTCAAATACGCGGTGGAACAGACACGCCTATTCATCACATCCCCACCTGGCCACGACGCCATCGCGATGACCGATAAACAGGCGGCCTCCGGGCGAAAGCGCCATCATGGTGGGATCAATGGGTAAGTGATTTTTTGACCACTCATTGTCGGAATACACCCACAGTTGCTGTTCTGCGTCAGAATCAACGACGACATAAACGGTTTTGGCGTTGGCCACAAACTGAGTGATTTTCCCCTCTCCTTTTGGAACAGCTGACAACAATACGGATTGCTTTCCATCGAAAAAATGCAGCGCGCCCTCATCATCCATCATCATGGCGCCATTTGAGCTACAGGCAATGTGGTCCAGTCTGGCAGATGTTTCGTAGGAGGAGACCTCTCCATTTGCGAGCTGCCGAATCAGATGCGGCATGTTCTCCGTGTCTTTGAATGGATAATATTCCAACCAGGTGAGCGTTTCTCCAGCATAGCAGAGTTCCGAAAGCGCCCGGTAAATAGTGGGAGGAATCCGTTGCCAGCCGTTGCCTTCGAAATGCAAAATTGTGCCGCTTCTACACGCAACTGCCATTTTGCCGCCTTCGCTCACCGCAATATCAACTATCTTCTGACAATTGGGCGGGCGAATAATCGCCGCGGACGCCTTTGCCTGTGTGGCATTTTGGGGTGGTGCTGCCGGTGGCGTCCAATGAACAATTGCCCCGGTCGTGTCCAGGGCATAAACGCTGCCATCCTTTGCAAGAGTGAGGTCTCTGACAGATGGCGTGATATTCACCTGTGTCCACGCATCGCCGTTGAAATGCATTCCGCTGGCATGCCCATAGGTTTTAAATGTATAGATGTCATCCGGGGCATTCCCAGCAAGACGCCCTGTAAACCAGGGGTCCATTTCTTCGAATGCGCCATTGCTGTAGTACAATTGTGGCGAAAAAATCGCCGCATCATTTTCGAACGCCATACAGTCGCTGTATTGGTTGATGGAACTATAGCCGCTCAAAATAGAAACGAACCCGGTGCCATCATAGTATTCCACAAATCGTTCTTCCACGTCGAAAAAATTGGGATCTCTCCATTCCGTATACCAGACCATGCCCTGAATGAAGACACTGCCCTCGGGCGTTCCACAGACGGATTCCGCTCCATAATATATAAGGCTATCGGGAGCAACGGCATCTGTATCCACCGCGTCGCCACTCATCGGCACCTGCTGGACCACACCGTCCGCCACATGATACACCACCTCCCCCGCCACCCAGAAGTCCGCTTCACTGATACCCCAGACATCCCTGCCGTAATCAGGGACTTGAAATGGCGGCACGTACCACTGACTGCCATCAAAAATGAGCAGTTCATCATTGCTCGTCATCGCCACAATTGCATCATTTTCAAGTTCGAACAGACGCGTTTCTCTGGAGACCGGGGGAAGCCCTTCTTCCCGTTGCCACTTGTTGTCATCCAGCCGCATAATGCTGCCATCCCACAGGGGGCTTCCCTCATGCTCGCGCCAGCAGTCCCCGGATGCAAAGAGGGTTTTGCCCGACAAAGCAAGACTGTTTGCCGTGGCGCAATGCATAATGCCTTCGGGATTTTCATTAAACGGTGCTGCCCGTTCGACGTCCGAGCGGTGGTACAGATACCGCCACTGGCCATTTTTAAAACTGTACAGTTGTCCGTCCGCGGTAACAATATAGAGGGTATCCTTCAGCCACGCAGTGGCGGAAAGCCATTCAAGAAACAGCTCGGTAGCATGGGGAGTTCTAACCACCTCGCCCGCATTGTGAATTACCACCCATTCATCCCTGGAAAAAGCAATCACGTCGTTATCAGAATAGGGCGACATAAAATCAAAGTACATATACTCATCGGCGTCGCTCACGTAAAGAATCTCCCAATTATCAATGCATTGATGTGCTGACCTGTCTGTGCCCGTGTCCAGCGAGGTGTCCAAACGCGACAGCGTATCTGAATCCCCACTGCCTGTTTCGCTCTCAAACAAAACAGATGATGTTTCAACACAACAGTCGCCCGAATCACCGAGCACAGAAGCAGTGCTGGTGTCCGCATCCACCCCTTCGGTGCGCTGGGCCCGGTGACAGCCCCAAACGCAGCACACCGCCAATGCCATCAGCACAATTTTCAGGCGCGCAGCGTATCGCGTCGTTAATGTCATGAGTAATATCCTCGCACACCAGCCCCATCGCCGCAAGCATTTGCGCGATGTCAGACCTTGGGATTTTCAGTTTTAAAGAGTCTTCCTCCCGCGAAATCCGTTGCAAACTTTCAACTGCATATAGCTGTTGCCGCGAAGAAAAAGCGATAGAGGAAGTCAGTATGCGAGCGATGCACACCAGCGTGCATTGGAACCAGCAGGCATGGTGCAAAGCATGAGCAACAACGGGAACTGCCGGGACAACGCTGTCGCAGATAGCTTCTTTACCACAATCATGCAGGAACTCATTAACAGATGCTTCTGGACAAACAAAACAGCCGTTTTTTTGATTTGTTTTTCTTTCTGATAATGATACCGTTTCTATACATTAGACAAATTGAACGCGACGGTAAATTGATATTTTCACAGAATGGATATCAGCACTCTGCTGCATGGTGTCGTGTTCTGGCAATTTAAAAAGAAAGGTAAACCAAAATGACAAACATTGGAAGAAGAATGACAATTATCGCATGTATCGCCACACTACTGACGATGAGCGCAATCGCGGGAGCGATGACGCCCAATTGGTGCTATGAGGGTGAAGGATACAACTGTGAAACCTGCGGCGCCAGAACCGCAGCGTATGCCCTGGAATGCAAAACCGGTGAAGGCTATTGCGGCGCCATTCGCCCCACTTGTGCCGGTTCCAGTGAATTTTTCCTTGGAGATATTTATTGGAGTGACTACTTCTCCGAAGAAGAAGGACAGGAATTTTGTGCACCAGGTTACGTTGTCTACGGTCTTGATTGCGACGGAAACCGTGACCGATGTGACAACGTCGCACTGAAGTGCATCGAATTGATTGATGCAGTTCAGGATGAAAGCAAATGCCATTGGACCAGTTGGATTTCAGAGGAACCCACCCCCATTCCCTCAAATAATTACGCGGGAAACTACGTTGAGTGTGGCAGCACTGAGTACATCCATGGCGTTGAATGCGCAGGTGGTTGGTGCGATAACATGCGCCTATACTGCTGCGAATATTAGGCTCTGTCTCAAAAGGTTATTGAGTCATTCAGTCTTCGGCCCCTTACCCCGAAGGGGCCGAAGCAATCGGGTAGCCGGGGCGATTTGATTCAAATAACCTTTTGAGACAAAGCCTGGGTAAAAATTGCCAGTACATGGCTGGTCTTTGCTCCGTCAGCGGGATTTGCACTGGGATTGCCCATGCAGATTGCCTTTAATGGTAACGTGGGAGTCGGCATCCGTCTGCAACCGGACATGAGCGTTGGACCTGTTGGGATTGCCCTGCCCCTGGATTTCTATTTCACTTCCAATCGCGCAGAAATCAATTGCGGCGTTGGCGCTCGGCGGCACCGAGACGGTGCAGGATTTATTAACCGACGCGGGACGTATGTTGGAAAAGGACAATGAGGCGTTGCTGCCATACCAGACATATATGGTATTTCGTAAAACCAGGAAAAACGCAATGACCTGAACGAGCATGGCGAAAACTGGGAAAAATACAATAATTTTGTTGAGTCCTGGCGCTATCCACGTGAAAATGTCGACCAGCAATACAACAAAAGGTGATTTCAAGTGAATGCGTTCTTTCTGCCAAAAAATGTCGTGGGCCCCGTCGAACCCCATACAGAGAATGCGAATTCGTCACAAACGGATGTGAAGCCGGACCCGTTGGACAGTGGCGCCGATAACACAAACGCACCCACACCGAAAAATCCAGACGCGCAGCTAATTGCAGAACAGCAGCTTCGCGGTGTAAAAGCGGTCGCCCGGGTGACGCTCATTGCCTGCGCCATCAGTTTACCGTTCCCTTTTGGCATCATGACGCTGCTCGACTTTTGGCTGGGACTGGCAATGCTGGGCATCGTTACTGTTGTTGGCGCTTATGGGGCCGTTGTTCTCATACTTCTGTCCCGGGGAAGGTATCGCCCCTGGCTCAACTGGCTTGGAGCGGCCATTGAAGTGTCCGTTCCCACAGCGATTGCCCTTGCCGATTCGGCACGTATCGGTCCGGCATACGCGCTTACCAGTGCACCGGTGATGTTGTACGGGCTTGCCGTCCTGTCGAGTGCACTTCGGCTGCGCCCCAGACTGGTATTGTTTTCGGGAGGACTTGGCGCGGTGCAAATACTGTTGCTTTACGCCATGGTCTACGACCGTATAGACTCGGATTTAGTTGCGCAATTGCCCTCCCTCGCAGTGTCCAACATAATACAGCGTGCCACATATATTCTGCTCGCGGGAATTCTGGGTTGGTTCCTGTGCCGTTCGCTGCTTCGTTTGGCACAAGATCTCTCCACCCAATGGCTCGCGAGACAAAAGTCGGAACAGCAGCGACGAGCGCTCGAAGAGCAATTGCATCAGGCGCAGAAGATGGAAGCCATCGGGCAACTCGCAGGGGGAATCGCCCATGATTTCAACAATCTGCTAACAACAATCATGGGTTACAGCTCACTCGTCGAGCAGTCTGTCACAGACCCGGAACTGCTCAATGATATTCGGGAAATCAAAGATTCGGGACAGCGCGCTGTTGAACTTACCTCCCAATTACTGGCGTTCAGTCGAAAGCAAACCTTTCAAAAACGCGTGGTGGATTTAAATTGCCTCGTATCGGACGCGGGCCGCATGTTGGCCCCAATTGTCGGCACAGGCATCGCTCTGCAGTCCCATCCTGATAGCGAACCGTTATACACCAGGGTTGATTGTAACCGACTCGAAAGCGTACTTATAAATCTGGTGGTAAATGCGCGAGACGCGATAAGGGAAGTAAGACAAAAAGACGGCGTCATCACAATTGCAACGGGTCGTTCATGGGAAGATACGGGCACGACAAGGACGCCGGATACCGGATGGGTCTTTTTGTCTGTCAGTGACAATGGCGCGGGGATGACCCCAGAAATGACGAACCGCATCTTTGAGCCGTTCTTCACCACCAAGGCACAGGGGAAAGGTACCGGCCTGGGGCTGGCGACGGCGTACGGCATCATCAACCAGTTCGGTGGGCATCTGACGGTGGATTCAGCCCCGTCGAAAGGCAGTACATTCCGAATTCTTCTGCCCGCCTCCAATATGAAACCCAAAGAGGAGGAGCCCAAACCGATGACAGAAACTGCCGGTGGAGGAGAAACCATCCTTGTCGTTGAAGACGAGCCGGATTTGCGTCGCTTTGCTGTTCGCGTTCTCCGCAATGTGGGATACGAGGTGTTAAGTGCGGAAAGCGCACAAAGTGCAATAAAACTGACAAACGATTACAAAGAGCGGATTCATTTGCTGCTGACCGACGTCGTGATGCCAGGGCAGACCGGAAAAGAATTATGGGATACACTGCACCCCAGCCGCCCCGAACTCCGACTGTTGTATATGTCCGGATATGCGCGAAATATTCTGGGCGAACACGTATCGCTTGCACCAGACACACCCCTTCTTCCAAAACCATTCAGCCCCGCCGAACTGGAGTGCAAGGTGCGTGAAGTCCTCGACAGCGCCCGAATCACTCCACTGCCGGCATGACAACACTCGCACGCGATTTAATCCGTTGTGAAAGAATGCGCCCCTTTTTTTGCAAAAGGAGATATATCAATGACAACGTTCCATCAATTTGAAGCCAAATCTCTTTCCGGAAAAACTGTATCCATGTCTGAATTTAAGGATAAAGTAGTGGTGGTTGTGAACACGGCCAGCAAATGTGGATTGACTCCTCAATACGAAGGTCTCGAGCAACTTTATCAAAAGTACAAAGACCATGGTCTGGTCATTCTGGGCTTCCCCTGCAATCAATTTATGCATCAGGAGCCCGGAGACAAAGACCAGATTTCGCAAACCTGTTATGTCAATTACGGCGTATCATTTCCCATGTTTTCCAAAATTGATGTAAACGGAAAAAATGCGCACCCGCTGTTTCAATTTTTAAAACAACAATTAAAGGGCGCCCTGGGGGGACGCATCAAATGGAATTTTACAAAATTTCTTGTGGGAAAAGACGGCCGCCCCATCAAACGATACGCGCCAACCACTGTCCCTAAAAAACTTGAAAACGACATCGAAAAGGCGTTGCTGGGCCCGTAGGGTCTTACCAGAACGATTCCGATTATCCAAATGGTTCGGTTAAAATCGGTTGTGTGCAGGTGGATTTCCAAATGCTCCGGATTGTAGTCATTTTAAGAGAAACCCGGATTGAAAATTGAACTGGGAAGCATTTTCACTCTTGTTTTTTTGACGCGCTATTATTAGCGTCCAGCCATGGAAAAAAAAAGACCCACCATTGAAGAATTACGGCAGAAACTGATTAAAATGGAAGGCGGCGCAAAATTCGTGAAACCCTCTCACCGATTTGGACCGGCATTTGATTCAGCGTATGACGATGAGGACTGGGACAATGACGACTGGGATGAGGAGGAAGACTGGGACGATGACGAGTATTGGGACGAGGATGACGACATGCTGGCGCTCCGGGAATTATCGAAGCGGTGGGACAACGTGCGGGAGAGTTCGTCATTTGTAATTCCCGCCGAATTTGATATGGAATCTCTTTTCGAACAGGCAGCTGAATTCTCCAAACATACGCCTTTGCTGGAACTTCCGGAAGGACCATCGCGTTTCGAAGAAATACATCCGTGGCTGGTCACCAACAAACTTGAGGATGTGGCATCATTGACACTGGCGGAGTTGCAACGCTGGAACCAATTTCCGTGCAATCACTGTCGCTTTGACGATAGCCTCATGGATATTTTAAAAAGCCCGCCACGCAGCGGCAAATACCGGGCAATGAGTCAGAATGCACCATTTTTGCAGGCGGTGCAGCGGTATCTGACATTCTGGATGCAGCGAAAACAGCATGAGAGCTTTCGGCAGCGTATCTGGGACACCATTGACGTTCCTTCGGCCTTTAATGAAACCCTTCAGAACCTGCGTGCGTTGCGGGAGCAACTGCAGCAGTTTGAGTCGGCCCAAACGCCATTGCTCTTTCAAAGGGCCGACTTGCTGGTGCCGGATGTTGAGGTGGGATTTGGTATTGTGTTTAAGGGCTGCCACCAAAGTCATTACTACCGCAAAGATATCATGGCGGCATTTAAATCGGTCGGCGACTCACAGTACGGCATGGATTGCAGCTGCCAGGAATTGTATGACGAACCCTGCGCCCATCTCCGATTACTGATAGAGTGGATGCTGGACGTTTTGGCCGACCCGGAAGAACCGGCCCATGAACTTTTGAAAAAGCGATTTTGCACCCCGGCATGGCAGTTCGGACTAACCCAGCTGCGGGCACAAATCGCGTCCATTCCCAAACGAGCCGATGCCGATCCGAACGTCACATCCGGCGAGCGGTTGGCGTGGCGGATCAACGACGACATTAAAGATTATCGAAAGGACCTGATAGAGCCCATTTTGCAGTCGCGCAGCAAGAATGGTCGATGGACCAAAGGCCGTCGAATTGATGACTCCGAATGGAACATGCAGCGAATGCAGCATCTGCTCAGGGAGAATCCGCTGGTATTGGACTATCTTCACATACTTCGGCAACGACAGTATTCGTATGACGCCATGGCATCCCCCCCAATGGGGGACATATTGATGCGTCTGGCGAACGAACCCAGGGTGTATTTGAACGGAAAAAAGAATACCCCTGTGCAGGTGGTCTGCGAAAAGATCACATTCTCGGTGGCGCCAAAGGAGCACGGGGTGCAGACATCCATTCGACTGGGAGAGCTTGAATTGAAAGGAAAGGAGATTGGAGACAGGTTGATAACCCCGCTGCATTTGTTCGATGTGGATTTGGCCCAGGGAACATTTACCATCGGTAAAGTATCCGACCAAACCTACCCATTTGTATACTTTTGTGCGCGAAACCCGCACGAGTTGCCCGCAGAGGCCACGTCGGATCTGCTTGCACTGATGGCCACCGCGGAAGATGCGGATGTATGGGTGCATCCCTCTCTGAGGGGCAAAAGCGTGGCGCCGGACCAGCGCATTGTGGCCCGAATTCATCCCGAAGATGAGTTTGATTTTCGATTGTCGCTCCATGTGTATCCCGCCGGGGGCGGCGCCGCATATGTTCCAGGCAGTGGCCCCAAAGAACTGATTCGCGAAAAGGATGGCACCCGTATTTTTGTGGAACGGGACCTTTTAGGCGAAGTGGCATCGGCCAGATGCGTGGCGGATGCGCTGGCATTGCCGCTGGATGCATCAGACGCGGGGTTTTCGTGGCATATCGACACGCCTGAGCGCGTATTGGATGTACTGGGCGGTCTCAACGAAATGACCGATGTGGTCGTGGAATGGCCAAAAGGGGCCACACAACTGAAGGTGCTGCGTGCGGGAACGCCCAGCCTGAAAGTGACGGCCCGCCAGAAACAGAACTGGTTTCTCATTGGAGGCAATGTCACCGTTGATGACAAAGAAGTCTCTTTCAGGGAACTGCTTGCAGCCGTGCGCAAACGTCAGCGGTATGTGCGCCTTGGCAAGAGAGAGTACCTGATTCTCCAAAAAGATCTGTACCAGAAGCTGGCAGTGATTGGCGGACTTGGCGACAGTGATGTGAAAGGGTCGGTATCGGTCCCAAGCTCGGGTATCCCGTTTATGGACGAACAGTTGGAGGAACTGTCGTTTCATGGTGGAGACGGCTGGAATTCGGTGAAAGAACGTATGGCGGAAGCAACGGCGATGGCCCCAAAGGTCCCTGCTGGTTTTAATGGGACATTGCGGTCGTATCAGCGTGATGGATTTCAGTGGCTGGCCCGCCTTTCCCATTGGGCCAACGGGGCGTGTCTCGCCGATGACATGGGGCTTGGAAAAACGCTGCAGACCCTGGCGCTGTTGCTGTGGAAAAAGCGGACGGGCCCTTGTTTGGTGGTGAGTCCCATGTCGGTGTGTCACAATTGGATTGACGAGGCAGCGGTGTTTGGGCCAACGCTGGATGTGCGATTGTATCACGGCGTGAATCGGGAAGAAGCGCTGCACCAGATCACAGATAAAACCGTTCTGGTTACCAGCTACGACACTCTGGCGGCCAATGTGGAGCAACTGACAAAGTTGCCGTTCGATGTGCTTATTCTCGACGAAGCACAAATGATTAAAAATGCGCTTTCCAAACGGGCGAAGGCGGTGGCAAATGTGAAGGCCGAATTTCGGCTGGCGCTCACGGGCACGCCTGTAGAAAATCACCTGGGCGATTTGTGGAGTATCTTCCATGCCACTATCCCGGGATTATTGGGAACGTTTGATCAGTTTCGGCGACAATACGCGGTCCCCATTGAACGCGATGCCAATCCCCATGCCCGGGAGCTCCTTAAACAGTTGATTGGTCCATTTTTATTGCGACGCAACAAATCCGCAGTGCTGCCCGATTTGCCCCCCCGCATTGAAACCATTGCAGAAGTGGAACTGCACGATACGCACATGGCGCTCTACAACGAGGAGCGTAACCGCATTCTTGAATCGCTGTTGCAGGTGGACGCCACCCAGGGTCAAAAACGTTTTAGTGCTCTGGCCGGACTCACAAAACTGCGGCGTCTGGCCTGTCATCCCAGACTGGTGGACGATAAAACCTCTGTGGGCAGCGCCAAAATGGAGCGTGTGCTGGAAGTGATACAGGATTTGGTGACGCAGGATCAGCGCGCGCTGGTGTTCAGTCAGTTCACCAGCCATCTCGACTTATTGCAGGAAGAACTCAAACGTATTGGTGTTGGATACCTGTATCTGGATGGCGGGACGCCGCAGCAAACGCGCAAAGCGCTGGTGGCCAAATGGCATGAAACGAAAGCGCCTCTGTTTGTCATTTCGTTGAAAGCCGGTGGATTTGGACTCAATCTAACAGGTGCGGATTATGTGCTGCATCTGGATCCCTGGTGGAATCCCGCCGCCGAAGATCAGGCCACCGATCGCACCCATCGCATCGGCCAGGACAAACCGGTGACCGTGGTGCGCTTCATTGCCGACGATACCGTGGAGCAGGGCGTGGTGGCTCTCCACAAACAAAAACGCGAGTTGGCCGAATCCATCCTCGACAGCGCAGGCAACCACAAACAACTCTCCCCCGACGAACTGATTTCACTGATTCGCGGCGCATAGATTCGTCTCACAAATCGTTTCATCTGCCCGAATACGAATTGATATTCGATGAGAATTGGTGTCGCCAACAGCAAAAAGCCTCACGTTGAGCAATGTTGTTTCGGGTTTACATAACAAGGGTCTTTGTCTGTGAATTCACAGACAAACCACTCCTCAAAAAAAACATGAAAATCAGGACCTGTTTGCCCCTGGATGGGTACTGTGTTGGAAACAAAATCAAACGAAGGAGGTTCAAAGTGAAACCAGTGTTTTATTTTACCGCAGTGTTATTCTGGTTGCTTGCAGCGTGCAACGATTCGCCTAAGAACAGTAACACCGATGATGTCACAGCCGATGCCGACAGTGACACCGACAGCGACGGGGACAGCGATTCCGATGGTGATTCCGACAGTGACGGGGACAGCGATTCCGATGGCGATTCCGACAGTGACGGGGACAGCGATTCCGATGGCGATTCCGACAGTGAC
>JAFGQN010000105.1 GCA_016935665.1 Deltaproteobacteria bacterium
ATTGTTTTCAGCGGTAAAAGAGCCCTCCTGGCAGTCGCCGCAAACCCTGTCTGCAACGGTTGACCCCTCCGCTTGCACGAATTGCCCCGGAACGCAATCGGTCCATTCCAGGCATTGCGTTGCGTTGCTATCGGCGGAATAGGTTCCCTCGCTGCAGTCCGCACAAAGTCTGTCTGTCGTTGCATTTCCGTTAAATGCCACATGGGTGCCTGGTGCGCACTGGGTCCATGAAGTGCAGAAACCGGAATTGTCCTGTGAGGAATATTTCCCTTCCGCACAGGCGCCACATTCTCTGTCGAAAGTTGTCGTGCCATCGGATATGACATATTCACCCGGCGCACAATTTGACCATCGGGTACACGAACTGGAATTTAGCTGGGTGGAATAGGTATCCGTGGGGCAATCCGAACAAACTCGATTGGCCACGTTGGAGCCTTCGAGAATCACAAATTCACCCGGCGCACAATTGCTCAATGGGGTACATGATTTCGCGTTCAACGTTGTGGAGAATGTGCCTGTATCACAGGGGGCACAGATTCGGTCAACGGTCGCATTCCCTTCAGATGCAACGCGGGTTCCCGGCGCGCAGGTTGTCCAGCTGTCACAGGCGCCGGCGTTTGGAGCGGCAGAATAGGTGCCGTTGCTGCAAACATCGCAGACGGCATCACGGCTGTCTGTTCCCGCTGTCAGTAAATACTGGCCAGGGGCGCACTCGGTCCATGGGATGCAAACAAACGCATTGATCAAGTTGGAGTACGTCCCGTCGGCGCAGGTGCCGCAGGAAACATCCGAAGAAAGTGTACCTGGCTGTGTTACATATGTACCTGGTGTACAGGTCGACCATGAGGTGCAACTTTGAGAATTGACTTCTGAGGAAAATGACCCTGCGCCACATGCAGTGCATTCCCTGTCGGAGGTTGTCGAACCGGCCTTCGCCAAAAAGGTTCCGGCCTGACAGTCGCGCCAAGTCTCACACACGGTGGCATTTATGGTATCTGAGAACGTTCCCTCTGGACATTCTGCGCACGCTCTGTTCTGGAACGCTGTTCCTTCTGTTTGGATGTACGTGCCTGCCGAACAACTGGCCCATTCATTGCACGACAAACTGTTGATGCCACTCGAAAATGTTCCATCCTCGCAGGGAAGACACGCGCGGTCCGATTCGGGGGTCCCCGGTTGTGCCACGAACGTGCCCGCGTCACAAATTTGCCATGTTTTACATATATTATCCGTTGGGTCCAGCCAGCTGCCGTTTTCACATGCCACATTTAGCGTATCAGAAGATGTATCAGTGGAGATGGTGGAATCTGTATCTGTCGCGGACGCTGTTGAGCTGTCCGTATCCACCGTCTCTGTCCCCCGTGATGAGTCAATTGTGTCTGTGTCTTTGCCCTTGTGGGATGGTCGTGTACAGCCAGCGGTACATATCAGCACCGCTGCAATTGTGGTAATTTTCCAGCATTTCATTTGTGTCCCCCTTACAGTTGGATCCGCTTGAATCCCAAAAAGAATGTTTGTTGAAAATCAGTGTTTTAGTTTGAATATTCGTGACAGTATGCATATTCCAAAAGAATTGGCAAGCGATGTATACGATGTAAAAATGCGAAAGTTCGCTTTATATGGTGTCTTTGGTTGAATAGTTATCGGTTGTGAAACGATACTTGTGGCATTTGTGGGATTTTTTCGATTCGGCGATTGCTGTCGGGAACTGTAGACGCTGCTTACATTGAATTCATCTCTGAACAGCAGCGCTCCAGGACAATGACGATTACGAAGACCTCGATGGTCACTTGCGGTCGCCTGCTGCACCGGCGAGGAATTGTTCGGGGAGACTGGGCAGTGGCAATTTCCGGTGGACAAACAGTTTCAGCCCGTTTTCCTCAAAGATCAGTTGATATGAATCTTTTTTCAAAAATTTCCGGTATTTCTTTTTCATTTTTCTGTTTTGGATGTCGTTGTCAAACAACACGTAGTAGTCCGTCTCTTTGAGCTTTTTGAACTGATAAATAACTTCCCTGGTGGCAAAGTGAGGACCAATGGATTCACTGGCGGACAACGTCGCGCTATCGGGAACAATCTGCTGCAATTTTTTTACTGAGTTGTATCGCTCTTTGTCTTCTTTGCCCATGGAGCGAACCAGGCGCGTATGTCCCGCCTTGAAATCTTCATTCTCACGAAATGCGCCAAAGTTCCAGGACATGCAGATGGTCGAACTCATAATGACAATTACGATAGCGCTCATCAGCCGCTGTGGTTTTAAATGAAATCGCTCAATCCAGGTTGCCTGTCCGAGTTCCTTGATAATTGCTGGCGTCATGGCAAAGAAAAACGGATATAAAAACGTTGGGTATTGATAAGAAATATCTGTAACAGCGCCGCGGGTGACCAGAAATGTGATGGACAGACCGTAAATACAGCTAAGTAGGCGACCTTTGCCGAACAGTGGCGCCATGGCCAGTGGGACCAGTAATTGCAGCAGGTACAGTACTTTGTGTTCCGAAAATCCCTGCTGAATCAGCGTAAACGGATCTGTAAACAGGGTAATGACCAGACTTTCCAGCAGGGAACGTCCGTTGAGGACAATGCCTGAAAAGTATCCGTCGTAGCTGAAGGCTTTGTCGGAAGCCATGATTGTCTGTTTAACGGTAATGAAATAGGCCAGACAAAGCAGCATGGTAAAGAGGCCGGTTTTGTAACATTTATGATGGAGGAAAATGGTCATTCCCACAAAGAACATGATGAGAGAAATATCTTCTCGCGTCATCAGGGCAATGCACAGCGTGACAAAGTAGGCGGCAAATCGTCGTGTATCAATGAAGTAAATGGCCCACAACAACATTGGACCAGCCAGGGTTAGAGAATGGAACTCGTACAGCGTCATGCCGTGAAGAGCAGGGTACAGCAGGTACGTGACACTCATTGACACCGCCATCCAATTGCGTTTGAGATGGTGTCGGGTAATCAGAAATACTGGGAATGCGCCCAGCGCCAGCCAGACGTTCTGAAACAAAAGCACTGGCCAGGCATCGTTATCCAAGTGTGTTACCGGAGAAAATAGAACCAGGATTGGGTCGAAATGCGCAAAGATATGGTATCCGCCGGTGACAATCCGGCTTTCCAGCAGACGACCCCGGGCTGAATTCCACAGCGTGTTTACGTAAACGCCCAAATCATAATTGCCGGTTTTAAGAGAATGATGGTGGCTTAGCTGAAACTGAAACATTTGCAGCGCAAACAGCGTTGCGAAAAGGGTTGTCAGCATCACCGCGACAACAGTGATTTGCTTTTCAGAAAGCGGAAGCGCTACTCGGGGCAGCGATGGCAATCGATACCACCATATCCCTATCATTGCAGCGATTGTTCCACTGCACATGATTGCCAGAAACGGGTGTGATTTTGAAAAACCCGAAACTTCAAATAATAAAAACAAAGGCACCGTGACAACCACCCAGCCAAGGTGGTTGATGTACGCGATGGTTTTTTCCGCAGGCACATGGCGTGTTTTTCGTCGCCAGATGATAACAGCGAGAAATATGGATAATATGGCAACAGATGTCGCCGTGAAAACGGGAACTGTGTCCCACACAAGCTTTGCCAGGTCCTGTTGTGAAAGAGTGGCAATGCGCCCTTTGGCAGCCACTCTATGGGATGACAGGAAAAACGATGCGGCAATGCCCGAGCTGATGGCGATAAGCAGGGTTGTTGGTAACACCTTAAGTACGGATAGTGCCAGTTGATGTATGCGTTCCATTTTTCTATTTGCTCAATTTAGTTCGACTCGTTGTTTGACGTCCCTGAATGAGCAACATTTGAGCCAATACTTCGGTGTCGGAACGGTAACGGAAACACATATGGCGCTGCAGGCGATGTATATTTTCTGAACCGCAGTCAAATTGGTGGAATTCAGCCTGAGGAGGACAACGTTGCCAGCGATTAGTCCAGGGGGTGAAATGGATGAAAGGCGTCGTTGGGACAAAAAGGGGCCTGCGATTGATCATTTGGTGTCAGATAGAGTCCCATTGATGGCACATCTTGTGCCTTTTGGTATGCGGTTACCGGTTCTTTTCCAATTCCTCTTTTGTCTCTGGCACTGTGTCATCTGTAAAGACAATGCGAAACCGTGAGACATCAACCGGACCTTTCCCCTCTCGCAACGCATCCTCGAGCTGATTGAGTTGCCATGTGGAGGAACCGATATTGCGGGAGAAAGCAATGGCGTCCCTGGCGGCGTCCCTCGCGCCCATCTGGGCAAAGTAAATAGCATCCAGATAGTGACACCAGCTGAGGAAACGCCATGTTTCGTGCTCCTTCCACTGTGTGCCCATCAATGAATAGAGCGTTTGCCAGCGGGCTGCATGCGCTGGCGCCATCTCCCTGACGTCGGAGATGCTGGCGGGTTCAGGCAACGCCGTGTACAACAGGCCAGTTGGAAAAAGATGGGACATTGCCTTTCGTTCCGACCACGGGCTGGGCTCCACCCTCAATGGAAACTGCAGCGCCAAATCTGCAATTGCTTTTTCGGTGATTTCACCTTTGACAAAAATGGACCAGGCCAGAGATTTAAGCGCCGGCGTCTGTCTGGTAGTTGTGGCGAGGTATCCGGGATATCCGAACAATTGCGGGTTGACAACCTGTACATCGCTGCGGGAGCCATCGATGAATCGTGCACTGTGAAGGACAAAGAACAGCTTGTAATAGCTGGTGATGGCTACCGTGCCGGTAGGGACATCTCCCAGTGCTTCGTCGTAGATGAGTCGCGTCGCGGTAAATTCCCTCAGGTTCACTTCCAGGAAAGCGGACTGACCTTTGTAAAGTGGTAAAAGCAGACTCAGCGCCGCTATCGGTGCGGCAACAAGGGATGTTCTTTGCACGGTACAGAGCAGCACATGTGTGGTGACACCGAGTGCCACAGTGACGAAAATCGACGTGGCTGCAACAGTGCCAAGAATGTAACCGTAGTAATCCGGATTAAACGGATCGATGCCCATCAGTGCGCGCATGAACAGCGTCACAAATTGCAGTAACAGTAACGTAACACCTGCAAGGCGGGTGGACTTGCGGCGCAGCATCAGGTACGCCCCTGCCAGTGATATTACAACGATGACGGGGCCAATTTGTCCCATGAGCGAAAAAATAGCTTCCTGCACGCTGTCCTGCAGGTAAATGGCGTTTTCCTGGTGCATGGATTTCTGGTATGCTTTGGCGGATACCACCCAGAAGAAATCTTTCAGTGAGTGGGTGCTTCCCAGAGATACCGAAACACTGGCAGCAGATCGAAGTGGCAGGAACAGGTACGGCAGCAAACCAATGACAACCGCTGACAGCATTTTGCCATACTGCAGTGCGGGTTTGTGGTGACGATTTTTGGCGAGCGCCACCAGTGCCGGAATGGCGGCAGGCAAGGATACCATCATGATAAAATGATGATTGGTAAGCCCCAGACCGAATATAAAGGAGGCCAGAATCAGCAGTCGTGTACGCCGGTAATCGCCCGGGCTGCAGAAGCAAAACTGCAACACCGGATACAGCGCTGCGGTGACCAGCAGAATCTGCAGGGAATAGACTTCCTGCCGCACAGTCTGAAACCACCACGCGTTGGTGGTGGACGCCAGTATTGCACACCCCAGCGCCATTACGGCATTCAGCCATTTGGGAACAGCGTCGGTGACACGATTTAATACGAGTAGTGTGGATTTGAACAACAGGAAAGACGCCAACGCACCATAGACCGCGCTGGCAAGAGACACGCGCAGACCGATAGTGCCAAACGGAAGCAGTGTGAACGGTCTGGTGAGTATCACATACAGTGGATGGCCCGGCGGGTGGGGCAATCCCAGCGTCTGTGCGGCAGCGGTAAACTCGGGACTATCCAGCCAATAGGGTTCTGATGTGGCTGTAAAAATGGAGAGAGCCAATGGAATGGCCAAAGACGCCAGCGAAGCAAGTTGAATGATCAGCTGAGCAATGGCGGATTTGTCAAGTGATCTCATAATCAGCAATGTATCAATCTGTGGGCGCCTTTATCGGTACCACGCCCACCTTGGACCGAAATCCTTGCAATGGGGTTTATCGTTGGCAGGACAGTAAATTCGAATATGAAAATGGTCAAAGTGGGAATTTTTGGATGGTTGTTTCATCATCTGTTCCGCCCGCGCAATGGTTTGGGCCGATACACCCGCATTTGCAGCATGTTCGAGAAGCAGGTTTTCAAGATGGCCTGCCACAAATATCCATTGTACCGCAACTTTGTGTGACTCCGCCAGTTCCTGCACCAGTGCCCAGTTCCTTTCGACATCAAAACGGTATTTCATCGGCGGTTCGATTGAGAAGCCATTCTTATCGAACGGGATCATTTCGTTGCTGCTGATGGATTTCCCTTTGACATTCAAAATATAAAAAGCAAAATCAACATCACGGCCATTCTGATGCGATGCGTGGTGTTCGAATTCACCGCCGGTTCTTTTGGAAAGATCGCCCACCGCCGCTTTGGCGCCTTTATGGTTTAGATACACTCGAAAAGTGGATTGTTTAATCAATTGAACCAGTTCGACCACTCCAAATCGCGCGCGACGATCACGGGCGGTCTGCATCAGTCTATATCCGTCGCCAGTGCTCGGTAACACTTCACCGTTTTTCAGTGCGCCTTCGTGGGGAAGCCCGATGGAAAGAGACGGTGAAATGCTGGAGGCGGCCTCCACCTGAGTGTTGAATCCAGAATGAACCAGACCACAACCGACAATCGTTATAAAAATCAGCTGGAAAATGCGTTTTTTATTCGACATGAAGGTCCTTTTCATGTTTAAGACCCTAGCAAATTTTTTTGCATCTCCCAATTTTTAGTCCATTTGACAGGGGGGATGTGAAGTGGTAGGAGAATGTAAGACTCGCCTGGAGTCGCTGGTTCATTGAAGAACTGGGCCCATGGCATGAACATCATTTAAGGAGATGACAATGTCCGTATTTCACACTGAAAAAAAACAGGCAATCATTGAAAAGTTCAAAAAACACGAAAACGATACCGGTTCACCCGAAGTGCAAATTGCACTGCTGACCGAGCGTATTGTATACCTGACCGAGCATTTTAAAGAGCACAAAAAGGATCATCATTCCAGAAGAGGTCTGCTCAAACTGGTTAGCAAACGTCGTCACATGCTCGACTATCTCAAGCGCAAAGATGTGGAGCGCTACCGCGTTATTACCCGTGAACTGGGTATCCGCAAGTAGTCTCACCCCCCCTTCTTCTCGGCTTTTTGAGACCACCAGACATTCAGAGTAACTTGTGACATATTTGTTCGATACAAAAATGTTGCCATCTTTTCCGGAAATTTCCTGAATGTAGCAAGGTGAATTCATTTATGAATGTAATGTTTTACTGTGAATGCAATGTTTCTGCTGCACTATTACTCTGTTTTGGAGTGATTTCAAATAGTTATCCATCAGTTTTCCGTTAGAGCCACAAACAGGCACATAGTTTGCTTTATTATTGTGCCGCCATCCCCGCGATGCACACTATAAGGAGTTCCACATGAACCAGCCCGCACGAAACAGCTATTTTCCCGACGATTGTACAGATGAATCAGCAATGCTCATAGAGGCAGCGGCGGCATCCATCAATGATTTGAATCAGCCACTTACGTCACTGATGGCGATGTTTGAAATTTTTAATCGGCGTATGTCCCATATTGATTCCGAAGCCAGAGCGCTTGCCGCAAGAATGTCCCTTGAAATTGAGCGGATGGCGGAGTTGACACGTCAACTGAATCGGCTAACGGATGATACAGCGCGAGCTGAGCTGATTCGGGCACGTATTTCTGTTCTGAGGAGGGAAAATCAGTGGTAAAAGGTGCGACAATGTCGCTTTTTTCAATGGGGCTCGCCTCGAGTGGAAGATAAAAGACGCTCGCAACTCGATTTTCCTGAAAAGCTGTGTTAAACTCCCCTTGTTTTTGGGGGATAAACCACCATGCACAGATTGTGCGCACTCGGTAGTCTTGCTCCGTGGATATGTTTTGTTGAACGAATGCTGAACATGCTCAGGGACCAGGACTAGATTCGAAACGCACAATCTAAATACGCATGGCCTTTAAATGAATGCCGGCGAGTGAACGGCAGAAAGGCATAAATGTATGTTTATTAGAGAAAGTGTTACGGTTGGCAACAAAGAGATTACAATCGAAACTGGCCGAATTGCGAAGCAGGCGAACGGTGCGGTTCTGATTGGGATTGATGACACAGTCCTCCTGGTGGCGTCTGTGGGAAATAAAGAAGTTAAAGAAGGCACGGATTTCTTTCCGCTCACCTGTAATTATACCGAACGGCAGTATGCCGGTGGTCGCATTCCCGGTGGTTTTTTCAAAAGGGAAGGGCGCCCTCGCGAGGATGAAATCCTTACTTGTCGTATTATGGACAGACCTATTCGTCCCATGTTTCCAGATGGATTTTATAACGAGGTTCAGGTGCAGGCCACATTGATGGCGTCGGATCGGCAGAACAAGGCGGATGTGCTGGCATTGATAGGGACGTCCGCATCTTTGCACTTTTCGGACATTCCGTTCGATGGGCCGGTTGGAGCCATACGCATTGGTCGAGTCAATGGTGAGTTTATCGCGTTCCCGTCTGTGGATGAATTAAAAGACAGTGATATGGATATAGTAATGGCAGCTACCCGGGATGCCATTACCATGGTGGAAGGGGAAGCCAAAGAGATTCCGGAAAAGGTACTCATTGATGCTCTCGAATGGGGACATCAGATGATTATGCCCATGCTGGATTTGCAGGACGCCATAAAGAACAGCGTAGGTAAACCCAAGTGGGATGTGAAGCCAGTCCAGAAGGATGAAGCCATCGCGGCCAAAGTTGCAGAATTGTACACATCCAAAATGGATGAGGCGACTCGAATTCTTTTCAAACATGAACGCTACGAAACGATTGATGCGCTGACCAAAGAGGCTGTGGCCACATTATCAGAGCAATTTCCCGAGAGGGAGTCTGATATCGCCTCCGCCATGGGGAGCCTTAAGAAGAAGGTGGTTCGTGAGCGGGTGATGGGAACCGGCGTTCGTATCGATGGCCGCGGATTGACCGATATTCGGCCCATCACGACAGAAGTTGGCGTGTTGCCACGGGTTCACGGCAGTGCGCTCTTTACCCGCGGTGAAACGCAGGCGCTGGTATTCACGACTCTGGGGATGCCCGGGGACGAGCAGAGACTGGATGGTCTGTATACCGAAGATACCAAACGCTTCATGTTGCATTACAATTTTCCGCCCTATTCGGTGGGCGAAGCCCGTCCGGTTCGCGGCACATCGCGAAGAGAAATTGGGCATGGCGCACTGGCGGAGCGCGCTCTGGATTCCATGTTGCCCTCAAAAGACGTGTTCCCCTATGCCATTCGAATAGTGAGCGAAGTGACCGAATCCAACGGTTCTTCATCCATGGCCACCGTGTGTGGGGGATGTATGTCGCTGATGGATTGCGGTGTTCCCATCAAGGCGCCGGTTGCAGGTATTGCCATGGGGTTGATGACCGACGGCGAACGCACTGCCATTTTGTCCGATATTCTTGGAGACGAGGATCACATGGGCGATATGGACTTCAAGGTGACCGGAACCAAAGACGGCATCACCGCTGTTCAGATGGATATCAAAATAAAAGGTCTCGCTCGCGACATTATGGAGCGTGCACTGGAGCAGGCCCGTGCGGGGCGTGTTCATATTCTGGGCCGAATGCTCAGCACCCTGGAAGCACCTCGCGAAGAGTTGTCCAGATGGGCGCCGCGTATTCAGACAATTAAAGTTAAACCGGATCAGGTCCGGGTGGTTATCGGTTCCGGCGGCAAGACCATTCGCGGCATCGTGGAGCAGACCGGTGTTCAGATTGATGTACAGGATGATGGCACAATTAATGTGGCGTCGTCTGACGTCACAGCAATCGAAACCGCCATTGCCATTATTGAGGGACTGGTTAAAGAGCCCGAGGTGGGTGAGGAGTACGATGGAACGGTGGTTCGTCTGGCGGATTTTGGTGCGTTTGTGAACATCCTGCCCAACCTTGATGGACTGTTGCACATTTCCGAAATGGATTGGAACCGCGTCGAAAAGGTGGAGGATATTTGCAAAGAAGGCGACACCTTGCGGGTGAAAGTGCTCGAAATAGAGAAAGGCACCGGGAAAATTCGTCTGTCTCGAAAAGTGTTGCTGGAAAAACCCGAAGGGTACGAGGAAAGGCCTCCAAGACCGCCCAGAGACAGGGATGACAGAGGGGAGCGAAGAGATCGCGACCGTGGAGGCAGGGATCGTGGTGGCCGAGACGATCGCAGTAGAGGTCGACGGGATGACAGAAACCGGGATGATCGTAAAAGAGATGATCATGGAAGAGACGATAGAGATGATCGTAGACGGGACGATCGAGATAACCGATCCCGCAGACGGCCCCCAAGGGATAGAGATGGGGACAATGAGCAACCTCGCGAAAGAAAAGATAAAGACAGTGGCGGCGGTGAAAATAAATAAACCATCGCAACCGGATGAATATCCCTTTTTCGTCCCCATCTGCTCGCTGAGATAACTTCCGCCATTATTTATATGCATCATCTAATAGAACAACTTCAGGCATGTCAGGATCCGGACGTCGGATTGCTGACAGAGCTGCTGGCGGCACGGGGTGATGATTGCGAATTGTTGCGTGCCGCCGCCCACGAGTGCATGCGGCAGTACGTTGGCGAAGCGGTGTATTTTCGCGGGTTGGTGGAAGTGACCAATATTTGCAGTCAAAATTGTTATTACTGCGGCATTCGCAAGGATGCGACAGTGGTGCGATATCGCTTGAGCGAAGACGAAATACTGCTTGCCGCGAGGGAATGTATGAGACTTGGATTTGGATCCATGGTTTTACAGTCCGGGGAAATTTCGTCAGATGCATATGTTGATTTCATATGCCGAGTGGTGGCGCGTATCAAAAGCGAAACCCGTTCCGACGTGTTGACAGATGGATTGGGGATTACGCTGAGTATTGGCGTTTTGTCCAGGGCGCAGTATCAGCGATTGTTTGATGCCGGCGCCCATCGCTATCTGCTGCGAATAGAAACATCAAACGAGAAACTCTTCAGAACGCTGCATCCTGAAGAACAGTCGCTGGCCGGACGCTATGAAGCCATCCATGATTTGCAATCGGTGGGATTTCAAACGGGGACGGGGGTTATGATTGGTGTGCCTGGGCAATCCATGCACATGATGGCGGCGGACATTTTGACGTTTCGTCGACTGGATATTGATATGGTGGGCATGGGGCCCTATTTGCCATCACAGAACACACCTATGGCCGGTGTGCCCATTTTGTCTGCCGACGAACGCTATCAGCTGGGATTGAATATGATAGCGCTGACGCGACTGGTATGCCAGGATATTAATATTGCATCCACCACCGCACTCGAAGGATTGCACCCCAGCGGTCGTTTGGAAGGATTGCGTTACGGCGCCAATGTGGCGATGCCCAATCTGAGTCCCGTGGAATATCGGCCCAATTATAGGCTATATGATGACAAACCCACTACTCAATCCGCACAGGACGCAGTCGCGGCAATTGAGCAAATCGGCAGAAAAGTGGCGCTGAACACGCTGGGTGATCCGCGACATTACTATGCCAGACGCCAACGCCACACGTGATTTGGGAAGATTGGACTTTATAAAGAAGTGTATTGGCGTACAGAAAGTACGTGTCCATCCCAAAATACCTGAAAAAAGACTGGACCTTTTGGTCGGTTATGTTAACAAGACTCTCTCGGTTTGGATGGAAAATCATCTAAACATTAAAAAACGTTGACACGCTAGCGGTTTTGCGTAAACTGCAGCCTTCGATTTTGGGGCTATGCCTAAAAAACGAGGAGCTTACAAATGAATACAGCATGTGGTCTTTTAGGAAAAAAGCTGGGAATGACTCAGGTATTTGAGGCAGATGGGTCGAAAACACCAGTAACTGCCATCGAGGTGGGACCCTGTACAGTGGTACAGAAAAGAACAATGGAAAAAGATGGCTATGTTGCCCTCCAGCTTGGCTATTTGGATAAAAAAGAACACCGCGTAAATCGTCCGGAAATGGGTCATTTTAAAAAAGCGAATGTAGCCCCCAAACAACATTTACGTGAATTTCGTGTTACAAAGGAAGTTGCAGACACATACGAAGTAGGTCAGGAAATCAATATTGACCTGTTTTCAAGTGGCGATGTGATTGACATTAAAGGGACCAGTAAAGGTAAAGGCTATGCTGGTGTGGTTAAAACATACGGGTTCCGTGGTGGTCGTTCCACTCATGGTGTGCACGAAGCCTATCGTCACGGCGGTTCACTTGGTATGTGTCAAACACCTGGTCGTGTTTTAAAAGGTCATAAAATGGCTGGCCATCACAGTCACAAGACAGTGACTCTACAGGGAATGAAGATTGTTCGCATGTTCGCAGGTGACAATATTCTCTTTGTAAAGGGCACTGTTCCCGGCAGTCGCAACAGCCTGGTTCAGATTCGTCCTGCCATCAAGGGCTAAACCTTTCTGTGGGCGGTCATCGCCGAAAGCAGGATCACTTCGCCAAACGCGCTCGTCGTGAGAAGTACCCCGCACGATCCGTTTACAAACTCGAAGAAATTGATAAACGAGTCGGGCTGTTAAATCCTGGAATGTGTGTTCTGGATTTGGGTGCCGCGCCGGGTTCCTGGAGTCTTTATGTTGCCGGCAAGGTAACTCCGAGTGGGAAGGTGATAGCTGTTGACCGTGCGCCAATGACCATTGGTCTTCCCGCCCATGTGCTCGCCATGACAGCCAGTGCCCTCGATGTTGTGCCAGCGAAGTTGCTGGAGTTGATTCCCAAAAAAGGATTTGATGTGGTCATTTCAGATATGGCGCCGCGAACCAGCGGGCATCGGTTTGTGGATCAGAGTCGTTCGTATCAGCTGTTTATGCGCGCGCTGACGCTCGGCGCCGAGCTGTGTGCTCCAGGAGGTCGTTTTGTGGGCAAGATTTTTGTCGGCGAAGATTTTGAAAATGCCCGACAGGAAGTACGCAGGCTTTTTGGGAAAGATAAAATTATTCGCCCCAAAAGCGTTCGGTCCGAAAGTTTTGAAACATATGTCGTCGGGATGGCTCGCAACGACGTCGCAGTGACGCCATCTCAGCCTGAACATCAGTAGTATAATGAATTTTTAAATGAAGTCTTTTGTGAATTTACAGTTGGGGTTATACTGCCACTGGAATACAATCGTACAGTCATGGAACAACAGGCATCAGGAGAAAAAATGATTCAAAAGCTTATTGGCGTACTTTTATTGACGGCCAGCATTGCTGGTACTGGATGTGGCACGGAAGTCAAAATTGTAAGTGTTGAGCCCACCACCATGAGCTTTAACGCGAAAACGCAGTCCACAAAAATCAAGGCGCAGGGTTTGGAATTGCGGGGTGATCCCATCCCCGGAATTCAGTTTACCTTTTCGTCCGACAACACGGCTGTTGCTGAAGTTGCAACGGATGGCACAGTGACCCCGGTCGCCAATGGCAGCGCTACCATTACTGCCAGGACATCGGATGGGAAGCAGGGACAGACATTCGTAAAAGTGTGCCTGCCGACCGAGATAAAATGCGATCCGGACAACGTGCTGAATTTAAGAGTTGGTACAGCCGCTCCAGTGAAATGTCATATTGTAGACTGTGCCGGCGAAACACTGCCCACCAGTGTTGATTATATCGAGGCCGACAAAGAAGCGCTTTTCAAAGATCCCAATACTCCGGGCACATTTGTTGGGAAGAAGATTGGGGAAACCACGGTTACTGTTCAGGGGGCGGGGCTTGAAAAAGTTGTCACAGTGCAGGTCGCGGAACAAATTTTTGCCCCCGGCATGAAGCCTGGAAGTGGTGGGGGCGGACATGGTGGTGGTGGCGGAAAAGGCAACAAAGATCCGTATCAGGAGAAAAGTGGCGGGCAGTTTAATCACATTCTGGGAAATATGAAGTTTTGAAAAGAGACTGGGCCACTATGGTGCTCCACCCGCTTCCAGGTGAACTCTTTCCGTATGTTTTTGGCGCAACTTGCTGGAAAGGAACTGCGAACTTAAACAGTTCATTTAGGAAGACTACTTGACGAAGAGCGGACGAAATTGATAGGTTGAATCGATCGCCTTTTTGGGTAAATGTTTACCGAGGAGAATCTTATGCGTCGAATTCCGACGAAAGCACTGGTTACAGCAATTTTTTTGATTTTTTCAACGGTTGGCGCCAGGCAGGTTGTTGCGAAGGAATTGGATTTGGCCATCGCAAGATTTATCGAGTGTACAGCGGATGGAACGGATTGCCGTGCCCATAATGATGCGTACGAACGTTTCATGCAGGAATATGCGTTTGGTATTTCCCCCAAATTAATGTCTCCCGCCAGCACCCTTGGTTATTCCGGGTTTTACCTGGGACTGGAAAGTTCTGTAACCCCCCTGCCGTCATCGGGCACGTCATCCTTTAACGCGGCAACGGGCAACTATAACCAGGCGCGTTGGCGTGTGGGCACGGCGGAGTATAATTCGACACCGTCCGGCAGCTTTTTTCCGACCATTCATGTGCGTAAAGGGTTGCCCTGGTCGTTTGAACTCGGGAGTTCCATCAGTTACCTTGCAAAATCGGAACTGGTTGCCCTGGGAGGCGAAATCAAATGGTCCCTTTTTGAGGGATATCGGGAAGGTGTTCGTGGCGGGCTGCCAGATTTTGCGGTTAGAGGGACAGTAAATCGTGTCATCGGACAGACAGATGTTGACATGACACTCATCGGCGTGGATGGTTCAATATCCTATCCAATTGGTATTGCAGGTGTTGTTTCTGTGGAACCATATGCGGGCTATCAGCTTATGTGGACGATTATTCGAACAGAGCCAATCGCGTTGTTTAACCGTAACGGGAAGCTTGTGGAAGCCGAGGCCGATCGGTATGATGCCGCCGAATCCTTATTGAGCGGTCCCAATTTGAGGCGTCATAAGATTTTTGGCGGCTTTGTTTTTCGGTACGAGCTTCTGGCGATAACCATGGATTGGACGGTTGGTTTGCCAACTTCCTGGACAACCGAACAATATGACGGTTTCCCCCTCGCAAGGACAGAAAAAGTGACGGTTAAAACAAGCACGCAACTGGCCTTTTCCTTTGGCGCCGGTGTTCAGTTTTAATTTGCCTTCCGTTGTAAATTTCCTTTGTGTTAGTTTCTTTCGCGATTGTTTGAATTGACGGAGTGTAATATGGTACACTCCAAACGTTGAAAATGTCTAACTTTTTGAACATATGTCGGGCTGTTGCCATGGGATCCTGCACGTGTTTACCGTCGGATGGAGTGAGAGTTGAAGTATGGCTTTCCCTTTGATGATTCTGAGGCATTTGAAGTTGACAATGAGCGAGGTTCAGAGAATGAAGGTGGTTTAATATAAGGTAACGCCGAAAGCGCGTTCGGCTGAAACAAAAAATGATACGGAAAGCGGTATACACGATAGCACCGAATCCACAACGTAGAGGACAGCATATACAGGTGCGGTTTAATCAGCCGCTGTGATATATCTGTGATAGATAGATCGGAATGAATCAGACGAGTAAATTACCAAAGGAAACAGCCGAACAACCGTTGCTGATGGGGCCACGACCACCGGATGTACACATCTCGTTCGTTAGAAAACAGCATCAGTTCCCTGAGTCGTCATTGGATTTGGATGCACTGAAAGTGGTTCGCCGGTTGCGACGATTCGGCCATGAAACGTATTTGGTGGGAGGCTGCATCCGAGATTTACTGCTTGGCGCAGTACCCAAGGATTTTGACGTGGTTACCTCCGCGAAACCGGCTGAAATCAAAGCACTATTCAGGAACTGCCGGCTCATAGGTCGCCGGTTCAGGCTGGCACATCTGCACTTCAAGGAACACAAGATAATTGAGGTGGCAACGTTTAGAAGAGAACCGTTGGATTCGGATGACCTTTCGTCTCGGCATGCTGCTGGAAATCTTTTTGGTACTGCGGCCGATGATGCGGTGAGACGCGATTTTACAGTAAATGCGCTGATGTATGATGTGGAGAAAGGGGAGATTCTCGATTGGGTTGGCGGTTTAGCGGATATTGATGACGGGATTATTCGAGCAATTGGTCATCCAGAAAGACGGTTGCCGGAAGATCCGGTTCGAATTATCCGCGCTATCAAGTTTGCCGCCAAATTGAATCTTAACATCGACCCCGTCCTTGCTGAGGAGATGTGTCAGAGTGCACCACTAATGGCGGAATGTTCCAAAGCGCGATTGCTGGAAGAACTGTTTAAGATTTTGAGGAGCGGTTTTGCGGCGACGTGTATGCGCCAATTACAGTCTACTGGTGCGATGAAATACCTGCTTCCGGACTTTCAGGCCAGTCTTGAGCAAGTGTCATATACGTCATGGACCCTTTTGGAAAAAGCCGATGCGCTTGTTCGAGATGGATTTAACGCATCCGATGCGTTTCTGTTGGCTGTATTTCTATATCCGGCGCTTGAAGAACTCATCTGGGAAGCCAACGATGTGGCCAAGGCAGTCTCTGCAGCACTCAAGCCAATCGCGCAGCCACTCCAGTTTACCAAAAAAAATATGGCTACGGTGCGCAATGCGTACATTTCGCAGCGGCGCATGGTGAAAGGGCCTCGGAACAAGCGCACTAGAAGGCTCGTGGAGCGAGATTTCATTGGGGAGGCGCTGGATTTGCTGGAGATAACTGAACGCGCGCCGACGTCAATTATTGAAAGCTGGCGAAAATTGCTGATGCGCCAGATTAATCAGCGAAAAAATGTTGGTGTACGACCTCGTTCACGGCGCCGGCGGCCACCTGTACGGAAAACGCGCACTCCCAGAACAGTGGATAATTCACAATAGCCGCTCTTATAAAATGGACGAAGTTTATGCCACTGATTTGACTCGGTTTTTTCAGTCGCTTACAATAACCACAATTGCTTGCTGACGATCATTGCACTAAACCAGGGACGTAACCGGGAAGGAAACGGTAATGACAGAGAAAGCGTTCGATGCCGCGGGGTACATTCAGATAAACTTGAAGTCGGGAACTATTCAGAATCGCATGGAAAAGAACATGGCGTTAATTCCTTTGGAATTGTTCAAAGCTATTCCGGCTTCTGAGGATGTAAGATCGATGGCCTGGGGGTGGGGAAAAGAACGGGGTAGTGTATTCAAGGATACTATGGATATTGCGCAAATCAGTATGGATGTACTTTCGGAACACATGCAGGGAGAAATAGCGCTGATTGGCGCGGGTAGTACAGAAATTGATGTGTATGGAGACGCTTTTATGCTCCAGATTACTGGGAATACATTTATGCCGGACTCCTTTGGGTTTATGCTCGAAGGATATGTTGCCGGATATATCAGCGCCGTGTCTTCGGCTCATTTCGACGCTGTATCTAAACCGGATGCGTCAAACCGTTTGACCATATTTCTGGGCAATTCAGAAGCTGTGAAAAAAGTAAAAGAATTGCTGCAGAAAAAAGCAACCATTGCCGACGCGGTGGCTCAGTTGCACAGAGAGGTGGCCAAATGAATCAACAGGTGGAACTGCTACAGGATTTGCTGGCGCGGGTGCAGCGGAATCGCGCTCGAATGTCTGGAATTGCGCAGAGTGAACGAACGTTAGCTTTCAAAGTTACTGATGCTCCAATTGAGCCAGAATCAACAATCGAGTTGTCACCACGGAAAGCTGTGGCACCGCAAGTTGACGGCGGTGAGGAGATTATCGATTTAGTTCATCCAACAAGTATTCCGCCAGCCGTTGCCGAAGTAAAACCGGAAGATGATTTTTCATCGGTTGTCCCACAAACTGAGAAATTTGCTACCACTGGATCTCTCGACAAAAGAGACCTCGCAGAAGCACTTCCTCCGTCAATGGCGCCAGCGCCAGCCGCATCTCATGTGGATAAGTTAGAAGATGATTTTTCATCCGTCGCACCCGTTTCCATAGCACCACCAGCCGCAACTGGGAGCTCTTACAGTAGCGAAGACGATTTTTCATCCGTTGCTCCAGTGTCCGTCGTGCCTTCGGCTCCCCACGTTGTTGAATCGACAGGATTCAATAAGACAATGGACGCGCCTGCTGAAACGCGGTTAGCTGGTGAGCCTGCTGAAAAGACCGATGGAACGCTTGAATTGGTTTCGATTTCTGCAGCGCCGGTTACCAAACCAAGGGATGAGGATGAGCTGGAAGAAATCGTCAATACGGACACTGCATCCAAATATCCAGCCATGCCGGCCGAAATGGAATATCGAACTTCTGAATCGGCCGGTCATGAGGACAAAACTGTTGTGGCTCGCGTATCGTTTTTGTCAACGGAGCCCCCTGAACAGCGCACATTTCAAAAAACAGCCCGTGCTTCAGATGATGTTGTTGTAGTAACTGACAAATCATCCACAGCAAAACTATGGACAGTGGATGCTGTTCTCCAACGTGCATTGGGGTTTGCAAAGAAGTCCTGAGGCCATTGTATTCTTCTTCCTGGTCATCGTATTATTTTTTCTTTATAGTAATGAAAAGTTGAATTTGTTAATACAAAATGGCGGAGGAGGGCGAAACGATTTTTGTGAAGCGTTTTTCCTATCGGATATTGACGTTATTTTTGTTTTTCCCATCCTGAATTGAGAATGGAATCAATGAGACACTGTTTCTTCCAGGGTGGAAGATTGGAGATGATGAATGCTGCTTGTCGCAGATGTTGGAAACACTCATACTGTACTTGGTCTTTATGACGCCGAGAATTTGCTTTTTAAATGGAATGTGCAGACATCCCGTGAACGCACCAGTGATGAATGGGGACTTGTATTTAGATCGTTTTTCGAGTTGGCCAACCTAAAACTGGACCAGGTTCATGGTTTTGCCATGTGCTCTGTGGTACCCCCGGCGGTCCATAGTCTGAAGCATGGCGCGCGAAAATATCTTAAAACAGAGCCGTTAATCGTGGGACCAGGCGTTAAAACGGGATTGTCAATCCGTTACGAGAATCCAAGGGAAGTCGGCGCCGATCGCGTTGTGAACGCTGTGGCAGGATTGGAGAAGTTTCCCGGGGCATCCATTATTGTCGATTTTGGTACAGCCACGACATTTGACTGTCTATCTTCTAAAGGAGAGTATCTGGGCGGGATTATTTGTCCTGGAATCGGTATCTCGCTGGAAGCACTCGTAAACAGGACGTCCAAACTACCAAAGGTTGAAATCTCAAAACCAACAAGTGTTATCGGCCGAAATACAGAGCAATCGATGCAGTCCGGGATCCTTTTTGGTTATGCATCAATGGTTGATGGTTTAGTTGCGAAAATAAAAGCTGAAATGGGTGATGACGTCCAAACCATCGCGACTGGTGGGTTGTCAGCAGTGATTGCGGGCGAAGCCACTTCTCTCATGTATCATGAACCCAATCTCACTCTTGATGGTCTTCGTATTATCTACGAGAAGAATCGCTAGTTTTATCTTTCCTTAAAAATTGGCGAGCGAATTTTAACAACGATTTGCATGTTGGGTTTGTGTTTACACTGATGCAAAAACACAGCATACACGTTGATCTAATGTGTAGCATATGGGTGGGGTGGATGAGCAAAGATGTTTAACTGAGATTTGATGAGAGGAACTGTGTTGAATCAGATGAATTTGGTTTAGCCAGCCTGCAGAGCGATGCCGAGTTTCTTTCGAAGTTCGAAGTGCTCATTGGACACCATGAACAAGGAGAGTTCTTTGATGCGCTCGGCACGCTCTTTTTCATCTTCAATCTGTGATTCAATAATCCGCATGGCGATGGCAATATCGCCACAGAGGATTAGGCCCGCACGGTCTCCAGTATAGTCGACAGAACGGGCCCATTTCTTCACGTTGACATCTGCGGCCTGAGACATAAATGACTGCACGTAACCTTGCAGTTTCTCCGACTCCTGTAGATTGAGGTTATTGCGAATCGGTGCAAGCTTTTCGTTTACAGCAGCAATCTGATTGTTTGGAACGGGCAGTTGCGGAACAAATACCTTTATTGCGGCCAGTAGCCAGGCCGATAGTTCTGTTCCGGATTTGAGTATCTGTTTGGCAAACAAACCTGGGCGCAACAACGTGAGTTGTTGTCCAAGTCGGAACGCCAGTCCCAGGTAATCCCGCATTTCAGCAGCGTCCGCACCAGCGATCAGAACAGGCGGGTTGGTCTCCACAACTCCAAACCCCTGCTGATCGGGTTGATAGAAAAGCGGCATAACTGGAACGCTGGTAACACCAATACCAAAATTCAAAAGTTTGGAGAATTCTGACGGATCCGTTGTCACGTCGACCGCTGCGGCGGGGTTCAGTCCGGTGTTCGTCAGTGGTGTACATTTTGCCTGAGCGATGGTTGGCAAAATTACGGAATAGATATTTGAAATATCCATATTCATGTCTTTGTGAACGAGCAGTTTGACCCATTTGTCATCAGACAGGGTATCTGCGATGGGGGGATATCCTTCGGACAGATAGTCCTTATAATATGAACGTTCTTCGGGACTGGCCTGATTCAACAGCGATAACATTGCTGCGGAACACCACGCCATATCCGGTTCCTGGGCTGCCGAGGAGATACGATACAGCATTCGATAGGAGTCTGTTCTGGTGGGATTAGCGCGTAGCAGTTTATGATGTGTCGCGATTGCCTTGTCTTTTACTTTGGTATTCCAACTGTAAAGCTCGACCAGCTTTTCTGCCCACTCAAGGTTGGCAGCATCGATTTTGCTCATGGTTTCGAAGAGTGTGATCGCATCGGACTCGCGGTCCAGCTTCGTCATGTATAAATCCGCAAGCGGTTTAAAAACGGCAATTTTGTCTTCTGTCGGCGCATTTCCGGGGAGAGCGGCGATTTGCGCTTTATAAACTTTTTCCAGACCTTCCCAGTCTTTTTGTTCGGTAAGTACCTGGACCAATGCATTTTTGGCATCATCCAAACCGGGATCATGTTGCAACGCTTTGTTGAAATATTCAATTGCCTTATCCAGTTCGCGTAACTCCCGTCGGTACACTTTTGCGACTGTGAGGTAGTATCGGGAGAGTTGAGCGTCGTCGCAGATAAGGGATGCTATCTGAAGAATGACAGATACCACATCTCTAAATTTCTTAGCGGCATAATGCATTTTGAGCAATTCACCGAGGATGTCGCGATTTTTTGGATCCTGCTCAAGAGCACTTTTAAGTAACGCAGACGCGCCATCGGGATTGCGCAGTTTCTCAAACAGCAGCAATGCCGTGCTGCGAATGATTCCCAGCCAGCGGTCATCTTTGGCATTAATCGACTCCAGGACCTTCTGACGTGCTTCCACTGCACCGCGGTAATCCTTGCGCTGTTCGAGTACGTCAGACAGTAAAATGCGTGCCTCGAGATTGTCTGCGGCCATCACAGTAGCTTGCCTTGCCATCTTTGCAGCGTCGTCGAATTGTTCACAACCAAACGCCGCACGGCCGCGTTTTACGAGAAGCTCAAGGCGTGTGTCATTGTCGATATCCGTGCCCAGTTCCGCCGCATATCTGTCGAACTGTTCTCGCGCCAGTTCCCATTCCTCCATATCCAACGCCGCATCTCCCAGTTTTTTCATCAAAGCGGGTTCGTTTGCGAGTTCCGCCGCCTTTTTAAACAGTTCCAGGGCACGTTCTTTACGGTCTACGTTTAAGTACGCTTCACCGGCGAAGCTGAAGAGTTCCAGTTGACCCTCGCGTGTCAATGCTGCGGCGGAAGGAATCCAACGCTCGTATATACTGATGGCTTGTTCCCATTTGGACTGCTTGCGGTACAATCCAGCAAGCTTATCGCTGGCCACCAGATTGGATTTGTCCACACTGATAGCCTGTTCCAGATATTGCATCGCGACATCTTCATCCTGAATATTTTCCAGGGCAATGATTCCCATGCGGCAGAAGATAGCGGCTCGGGATTCTGAGCCGGAAACAAGGTCAATTTTTCTGGCATAGGTTTCAAGCGCACCTGCATAATCGCCCTTGGCCACCTGAATTTCTGCAAATTCGGTGATGACATCCACATTATCCGGTGCCAGCTCTTTGGCTTTGGACAGAGTGGATTCCGCTTTGAGTACATTGTTGAGTTTGTTGAGTTGGAAGCTGGCAAGGATAACCATTATATCTACTTTGGATTCTATATCCTCTGCATCTTCCAGCATCTTGTAATATGTTTTTTCAGCAGCTTCAAATTCTCCCAGCTCGATTTGAGAGCGTACGATTTGCGAGAGAACCGTGCCACCGCCACCCAGCTCTGCCAACTCATTGACCGCTTTTGTTGCCAGTTCTGAATCATTCAGTTTTTCTTTAATGATATCGACGCGCTCTTTCAGCAGTTGGCGTTTTTCATCTTCATTGGTACAGAGGGTTGCGCGCATGTTGAGTATTTGTTCCAATCGTGCAAAATTCTCGACTTTGCGATGCAACCGGCAAAGACCGTCGAGGGCGGCAATGCTCTCGGATTCGAGGCGGATGACCGATTCAAGAGTTTCAATTGCCAACTCGATTTCCTTGAATTCGGTTTCGTATATACCGGCCAATTCCAGTTGCAGCTGTATTTTCTGATTGGCGGTTTCTGCCAGTGCCAGTTGTTTTTCCAGAGCCATGCGCAGCCCTGAATAATCTCCTAAAGACTTGCAGACACGCTCCAGCCCTTTTAAGGCATCCAGGTGATCAAACTCTGCGGCAGCTTTGTAGTGTGCTGCAGCTGTTTTGACATCGTGCAGATGAGTTTCGTATATCTCGCCCAATTTGTTGCGCTGGTCGCTTTGAGCCGCACCTTCTCCCATGGATTTGACGGATTCTTCGAGCGTGGCTGCCAGATTGCCAAAGTCCCCCGTGCTCTCATAAATTTTTATCAGAAGGGAGGACGCGCGCGTATTGCCTGGATCTTCGTGCAATACATTGGAAAGGATTTCCTGTGCCCCGGGGGCTTGTCCGAGTTTTTCAAAATATACAGCAGCCAGTTCACACATATACTTTCGTTTGGCTTCCGGAATCGACTCGGATTCCGCGCGTTGTGCCAGAACCTGTGAAAGTTCCATCCATTGCCCGGCGCTTCGGTAAAGTGAACAGATGGCATCCAATGCATCTTCGTTGGACGGATCGTACGCGATTACTTTCTGGTAGCAGCTCAATGCAACAGAGGGCTGATTGAGGATGTTCTGATACCATGCAGCCAATTTCTGATAGTGAAAAACAGAAGCTTCCGCATTTCCGGCAGCTTCTGCAGCATTAGCGGCATTCCCAGTGGCTTCAATGAGCTCCTGCATGCGCCCTTCTTTCTGGCCGGTTTTTTCCAGGATCGGGAGAATTTCTTTATCTCGTTCGCTGCCGGAAAGACAGGCCAGATAATAGTCGAATGCCTTGGCCGGGTCGCCCGCTTCTTTGGCAAGGGTCCTGGCCATGGTTAACAGAAGTTCAATTCGTTCTTCTGCATCCTGTGCTGCTTCAACGCGGCTGCCCAACAGTTCCATGGCCAAATCAAAATTCCCCAGTTTTTTCTGCACGGCGACTCGCGCATCAAAAATTTCGGCGTCGTCGGGATGACTTTGTGCCAGTTCTTCGTAGATGGCGGATGCCACATCGTATGTCCTTGCCTTTTTGAAGGCGTTATCCGCAGCCGTTTTCAGAAGGCTGAGTGAGAGATCTGAATCGGCATTTACAGCGGCATCCCGCAGCGCCTGCACAGCGATACTATATGCATTGTACGCATCTGCAGCATCCAACAGGTCCGAAAGCGCCTGCGGATCTGCTGGATTGGCCATGAAGCTGTTGTACTCGTCGGCAATGTCTTCCATTGTGCCGGTTTGCACCAACTGATTGGCGAATGTCTCGATGTCTTCGCGGGCTTCACCAATCAGGCGCTTTAGCGCGGCGACATCTTTGGGCCGTTCGGTCACGTTGACACTGGTTAGTGCATTTACGAGGGCAACCACCTTGTCCGGGAGGAGTTCGTCCGTTGCATCTTCAACCGGTTGGCGTGAGTTCGAAATATGGGCACCTGCAATTTCAATTGCTTTGCGACCAGAAAAGGCATGTTTTCCGGTCAGCAGGAAGAAGAGCGTGCATCCCAGTGCGTAAAAATCCGTTGCAGTACTGGCTTGTGCACCTTCGAACAACTCCGGCGCCATGTATGCGGACTGATTGATCCCGTGTACCCAGCCGGAAGAAATGGTAAATTTGTCGAACCCGGTGGCAATGGTTTTCACTTCCAAAATAGCATCGGTATCTTCCACCCAGAATTGATCGGGTCGGATATCTCCATGCAGCAACGCATGTTCATCAAGTGTTGTCAGAATATTTAGTATGCCTTCCAGCACATCCATTGCTGCGGTGGGCGCCAGTGGAGCGATGGTGTTCATTCTGTTTCCGTTCAGCGGTTTCATTATCACATAGGGACGCCCGTCGGAAAACGTCCCCATTTCCCGTGTTTCTGCCAGGAACGGAACATTCAGCGATTCCAGTAATTTGAACTGCATCAGAAATCGCTGTGATACCTCGGGGGACGCAATGTGATGTGCATGAATAACCAGTAGAATCAGTGTCGCATCCTCTTCGCCCTCCATTGAACAGTTATATAAACTGTACACATCATCAGATTCGATTTTGTCGGAAATGATATACCCTTCCAGCTCATTTCTGTTCACACTCATTCCTGATTGAATTCCGGCATATACGTGTTTCAATCGGGCATCCGTCATACCTTTTTTCTCGAACTGAATCGCGTCTGCAAGCGCCTCGACCATATTGTTCTCGTCGCACCAATCCACCAGCTGTCGTGCGAACACTGCTTTGTTCTCGTTCGCAATATTGAGCTGCTCAACGTCAATGGTCAGCCAGGTGTTACAGAATGTCGTTAGCGCGTCTGTCGAAAATAGTCGTTCGAGTTCGCCTCTCAGAATGTTCAAAGAAGGTTTCATTTCTGTCTCCCGTTATAAAATTTCTGCCTGTTTCGCGTTACTATGCATAAAAAAGTGCGGCAATTATAAGGGAAGTTTCCTTGTTCGCATACCTTCGTTTTCACTTTTTTAAGCAGTCATTCCACGCAATTGACAGGTTTATTGTGCGAAACATCGGAAAGTTGAAACGATATTGCAGAAATGCGCTGTGGGTAAAAGTTGGCGAAATATCTGGATATTATTCCGTTTGGTTCAACCGGCGGCGTAAACGACTTAAAGGTTCCCCTCCCAGTTTCCCCGAAACCGACAGCCATTTTTGAGCAGCCTTGATTTCCACGCGTGTGCGCTCCATGAATGCGTCCAGCAATACCATGGCAAAATCGGCCAGATCGACCAGATGGCGCAGCTGTGTGAGCTGTTCATTCAGCTCGTTTTCACCCAACTCTGATTCGGTGGCCTGCATCATGGACAGCGACTCTTTCAATGCGGCGATTGGACGGGCCAACTGGTTTTTGGCCCGCTCGCGAAATATGCGCCGAACCAGTGGCCACATCTCGGTTTCCGCCCGATAGTAGAAACGCCTGCTGCGGCTGCGGGCGCCTCGATGTATAATTCCGACATCCATCAGTTCCCCAATTGCCATGCTCACCCCTCCGGCGCTCATGGACAACTTTTCGGCAATTGCCTCTGCGCTTTGTGGCGAATTGGAAAGATAGAGGTATGCCCAGATTCTTCCGGATGTGGCCTTTAAGCCCACGGTGGCAAACAAATCACCAACCGCTTTGGTGGCGAGCAATACAGGGGCCTCGAGTGCTTCAACATGTTTCATCGCAATTCAGCTTCAAACTTCTTCACATTGTTGTCAAGCATCTCACTGCGCGCACCTGAAATATGATTGATCACCTGCTTTGGCAGGGGCCAAAGCGCGTCGCCTGTACAAAGATGGTGCACTTATTGATATTGGAGACAGATGTTTTCCAGGCACTGAATATACTAATGTGAAAAAGCGCAGTGGTCGCTGGATCCTATGGACAAATCGAGTGCCCCGTGATAGTTCGGCGGCGTTATGAGTACCAGGCTACAACGCGAAATTGAAAAAAGAAGAACCTTCGCCATCATCAGCCATCCGGATGCTGGTAAAACGACAATCACTGAAAAACTCCTTTTATACGGTGGTGCCATTCAGGTTGCGGGCGCGGTGAAATCGAGGAAAGCCGATCGAGCTGCCCGAAGTGATTTCATGGAGATGGAACAGCAACGCGGCATCTCTGTCTCCACTGCGGTAATGAGCTTCGAATACGGCAATCAAGCCATGAATTTGCTCGATACGCCCGGCCACAATGATTTTTCTGAAGATACCTATCGCACATTGACAGCGGTGGACTCCGTACTGATGGTCATAGACTCCACCAAAGGTGTGGAAGCCCAAACCCGAAAATTGCTGGATGTCTGCAAGTTGAAAAAGACCCCGGTTATCACGATGATGAACAAATTGGATTTGGAGGGGATGGAGCCTTTGGATTTAATAGATAATCTGGAAAAAGAGCTCGGTGTGGAATGTGTGCCAATGACGTGGCCAATTGGCAAGGGCAAAGAATTTAAAGGGGTTTATGATCTTCGTTCTAAGGAAGTGCATTTTTATTTATCCCATAGGCAGGATCGAAAAAATGAGTTGGAAAAGATAGACCTGTACAGTGAAAAGGCCGAGGCGTTGATTGGTATCAGCGAAGTTGCCAAATTGCGGGAAGAAATTGAAATGGTGCGGGAACTGACACCCGATATGGATTTGCGGCGTTTTAACAGTGGTGAAATAACACCAGTGTTTTTTGGGTCCGCACTCAATAACTTTGGCGTTCAAACGGTACTTGAAGCGTTTGGGGAAATCGCGCCGGCGCCCGGGCCCAGAGAAGCGGCCAGCCGGATAGTCGAGCCGGATGAGGAGAAGTTCACTGGTTTTGTATTTAAAATTCAGGCCAATATGGATAGAAATCATCGTGATCGTATGGCATTTATCCGTATTTGTTCCGGTGTGTTTAATCGCGGAATGACCCTGCGACACGTGCGAACCGGAAAGGACTCCATTATACGCAACGCGCTTACGTTTATGGCGCGTAATCGAAATTTGGTGGAAACGGCATATCCTGGCGATATTATTGGTATTCCCAATCACGGCACCATCCGTATTGGCGATACGTTTACCGAAGGGGAAGATGTTCGGATTACAGGCGTGCCCAGTTTTGCGCCAGAGTTGTTTCGCCGCGCGCGACTTCGCGACCCCATGAAAGCGAAAGCCCTGGGGAAAGGGCTGACCGAAGTGTGTGAAGAAGGCGCTGCGCAATTATTTCGTCCATTAAGCGGTTCGGATTACATTATTGGTGCGCTTGGGGAGTTGCAGTTTCAGGTTATCGCCTCCCGATTGCTTAACGAATATCGCGTGGACGCCTCTTTTGAGGGGATTCCGAGAAACGTGTGCCGCTGGGTAATCGCAGATGATGAAACCAAACAGGCCATTATCAAGCGATACGAAAGAGACCTGTTTTACGACAACAGTCAAAATCTTTGCATTCTCTCGGACAACCTGTTCCGCTGCAATCAGATTGCTGACAAATTCCCCGACGCCCGCCTGAGCAAAATAATGGAAATACAATAACGGTCAGGCACGCCATCTCACACTGATGGACAGGCGGAATTCGATGGTTCGGGGATATGGATAGCGATGTGTTTTCAATGTGTGCCTTTGGACGCGTCGAATCCGATGGGATCTTTAAAGATAGGCGGGAGCGTCTTTTGTTGACGCCATATGGTCCTGTTCCAATATTCGAAGGAACTGGAAAGATGCGTGCTCCTCCGTTGACATACGTTTTGTGCCAACCGAAAGTAGAAATCAGACATCTCAGCATGGGGCTTTTAAATACGCTGTTGATGGGCTATTCCCACGAAAGTCTTCGTGGTGAAATTTTCTATTTGTGTGAGAGGATAAAGAGATTCAAGCCAACACTAGTCGTTGGTATCCGTCGTGTCGGTCGTATCCGTTGTATCCGTCGTGTCGTTGGTATCCATCGTGTCGGTCGTATCCGTCGTGTCGGTCGTATCCGTCGTGTCAGTCGTATCAGTCGTGTCAGTCGTATCAGTCGTGTCAGTCGTGTCGGTCGTGTCAGTCGTGTCCGCCGTGTCATCCGTATCTTCCGTATCTTTAATCAGGAAGTCGGTTCCGTCTTCGAGTATTTTGACAAACGGCCACTTTTGGCCGCCGTAGAAACCGATGTTGTCCAGCCAGATGTCAAAATCTCTGGTGGCGCCCTTAGTGGCCGGCGGAACCACTTTAACCTGTACATTGATAACTCTGCTGGGATTGAAAAGGATGGCCTTGCCCCATCCTTCCTGTTTGAATTCGTCCCAGCTGGCATGATATTCACGCCATGCCCCATCCAGCTCGAAGCGGACTTTGTGGAAGTCGTAACATTTTTCACCACCATCTTCGTCACACAAACCACCGTCGGACAGCGGAGACGCTTCAGGCATTTGCAAAACAACTTCCACCGGTGAATCGCCAGTCGCCCACATGACAAACCCTTCTTGCCCCATATCCAGGAAACACCTGGGTTCTTTCATTTGTGAGTCTTTGTATTTCGCCCCTTCGTACACATGTATCATTTTCTCATACCCCCTGGGGTCCACATAAATGTATCCATTTATATAAAACGAACCGGTGACGGGATACATGTTGTCGGTATCTCCATCGAATGCTTCATCTTTGTCGTACGGGTGCTCTTCCGCTTCTTCCTTATTATAGGAAGGATCAATTGTTCCCGCGAATTCATCGTCGTCGTTGCACAGAGATTCACCCTTATCCGTATATCGGCCATCCGACCAACTGACAGGAATTTTACCGTCCTTGGTTCTTTCAAGAAGATGGGCATCGTCTTTGTCCAGTGCCGCACCGAATGTGTAGTTCGAAAAATAGGTGCCAAATCCCAGTCCCTGACCCGCGACTTTTCCATACATATGGAAGGATAAGTTTTCGACGTCGTTTTCCCTGTTCTTTTTATCGAGATCATCTCCACTGAAATCAATGGCATCATTTACATCGATACCCTTTGCAACATTGCAGGTTGGGGGCTGAGGGTCAAGCCAATCGTCCAGTTCGCCGTATGCATTGTATTTTTTGCACATCGTGGAATCCTCGGGTCGGGGCTCCACACGATCGAGTTCTGTTGCGGGATCGTCAAACATATAATGGTAACCGCGAATCCCGCCATCTGCAACGATACCTTCCGCGTTTACTTTGCTTTCAGCTTGAAAGCGGCTCAGCAGGTATGTGATTTCATACCTGGAGTCGTGTTTTTCGGAATACGTTTTGGAGATATCCTCGGCGCAACTGCCAAGCACACCCGGGAGAAGGCAGGCTGCAAGTAAAACGGATAATTTGCTTCTTTTCATAATTAACACCTCTAAATGAAAAAACGTTTTTTCAAACTCATCATCGAGTTAATAGCCCCAATGGTCGCGATTTTACCCCGCCATTGTAGAACATAAAAATGGTCGCTTTACAAGCAAACATTGGCTCAGAAATATGAGTCAATTACAAAAAAAGTGAAATAAAATGCGACTCAAATAAAAATTGTGTGTATCAGCTCGGAGACTCAGTCCGACTGTTTCATGTTTATGGCCAACCTAAAGAAGGCATCACCGCTGAGCAATCCCAATGCTCCCTTCCTGACGCTTTGTTCATCATAACGCGCCACTTCATCTCCTGCTTCGAATGGATTCCAAATGGCAAAGGGCACCGGATCGCTGGCGTGAGCACCTTTTTCCACCGGCGTCGGATGGTCCGGGAGTATGGAAATCGTCACATCCAGTCCCAGTTTTTTTACTCCGTCCAAAATGGGCCCAACCAGCCGTTTATCCAGATACTCAATGCATTTGATTTTGAGCGCCAAATCCTTTTCGTGGCCGGCTTCATCGGTTGCCTCCACGTGGACATAAACCACATCATGCCGTTGAATGGCCTTCAATGCCGCCGCCGCCTTACCTTCGTAATTGGTATCGTGTAGACCGGTGGCGCCGTCCACGATTATTTTTTCCATTCCTGCCAGAACACCAAGTCCCTGTACCAGATCGACCGCAGAAATGACGGCGCCGGTTTTGTTGAACTTTTCCTGCAGGGTCGCCATTTGAGGCCGTGTTCCAGGTGACCAGGTCCAGATGGAATTGGCCGGATCCTTGCCCTTGGCCACTCTGGCTAGATTCACCGGGTGGTTGTTCAATATTTCGCGGGATCTCTCATGCAGTTCCACCAGTTTTGCGGCAGTCGTTTTTGCCGCCGGTGAATTTGCTTTTGGATACAGGCCAACGGCATCGGCACCAACAAAATCGTGAGGGGGCGCACATGCGACGTTCGGATTCGCCCAGCTTTCATCCAGTACGAGGAGGTGTCGGTAACTGACGCCGGGGTAGAATTTCAACGGAGTTGGCCCCATCTCCTGCCCAAGCTGTTTTTGCAAATCAGAAATGATGACATGGGCTTCTTCATTGGATATATGGCCGGCTGAGTGATTTTTTATTCGTCCCTCCGCGTCCAGCGTCAGCAAATTACAGCGCATGGCGACATCTGCCGGTTTGAGGGCGATGCGCATGCTCGCTGCCTCGAGAACACCTCTGCCTCTAAAGCAAACCCGGGGGTCGTAGCCAAGCACTGACAGATTGGCCACTGCGGAGCCGTTGGACATTCCTTCGGGGATAGTTGCGAACAACCCGGTTTTGCCCATTTTAGCGATGTGGTCAATGTTGGGTTTGTCCGCCACCATAAGAGGGGTTTTCCCATCAAGCGCAGCGACCGGGTGATCGCTCATGCCGTCTCCAAGAATGATGATGCTTTTCGTCACTGGTATTTTCCTGTCAAATATGATTTGAATTCATCGTAATCAACATTCATTTTGTCGAATGCTTCCGGTTTTGATTCCAGTCCAACCAGGCAATCGGGCAAGGGGGGGTCGATACCGGTAATGCTCCGTACCTCGTCCGGGAATTTGGCTGGATGCGCAGTTTCCAGACACACTGCAGCCATATCCTGATGCGCAGGAGTGGCGTCCATATATTTTTCCAACCCTGTCCATCCGACTGCCCCATGAGGCTCCAGAAGTGTGCCATACTTTTTGTATGCCAACTTTATGGTGGCCCGGGTTTCATCATCGGAGATACTGACCGCATAAAAATCCCGACGCAGCGCGGCCATGTCCGGCTTCTGGGTCAGGTTCCCCACTTCGTCAATGTGACCACCGTACAAATCCACCAGTCTGGCGAGGTTGGATGGATGCCCAACGTTCATTGCGTTGGAAATACAAACTCGCGAGGGCTCAATTTTCTGATACATTCCACTTTCAACAAAGAGAGGGACTTCGTCGTTGGCGTTGGTTGCCACAACGAACTTTTCAACCGGTAGCCCGCCCTTGTATGCCAGCACCGCGCCCATCAGATTGCCGAAATTGCCGGAAGGCACGCACACAATCACTTTTTCACCATTGGCGATATCTGCAATGCGCGACGCCGCATAGATGTAGTAAACGGATTGGGGCAGCAAACGACCAATGTTTATGGAGTTGGCGCTGGACAGATTGAGGGACGCCAAATCGGAATCTGCGAAGGCGCGTTTTACCAGTGCCTGACAGTCGTCGAATTTGCCATCAACCGAAATCATGGAGACGTTGTTTCCAAGAGTGGTCATTTGTTTGCGCTGTCGCTCGGATACTTCGTCTTTGGGGAAAAGTACCAGCACCCGAATTCCGGCAACGCCTAAAAACGCATGTGCCACAGCGGAGCCGGTATCTCCGGATGTCGCGGTGAGGATAAGAAGTTCCCTGTTTTGTCGGCTTACGAGCCGACCGATGGCTCTGCCCATAAACCGCGCGGCGAAATCTTTAAAAGAGGCGCTGGGCCCACGATCAAGCCGCAGAATGTGCCGACGTCCTGTAACCTTTTCCACTGGGACATCGAAATCATATGCATCAGTGCAGATTTCCAGAAGCTCTTCGGCGGAAAATGTGTCGCCGTACATGGAGATAACCGTGGCAGCGAGACTGGGATACGACATTTTTCTGGCGTTCTGTAAAAGCTCTGAAGACAACTGCGGAACACGAACGGGCATATAGAGCCCTTTGTCGGGCGCCTGACCGCGCAGCAACGCTTCGGCCAGAGAAACCTCGGGGGACATTTTGTTGGTACTGTAGAATTTCATTTTCACCTTCCAGCGGAAAACCGGTTTCCAGACTGTTTTCAGCGCCTTTTTAATACTGATTGCACCGCTTGGCCATAGATAGAATTATTCTTTCAAAAAATTTCATAAGTCCCTGACAAGCGCTTCTTTCAATGCCTTGGCGATATTGTCTTTGAAAACGCCAATTTCCGTGAAGATGGCTGTCACCAGGGCCGCAGGGGTCACGTCAAATGCAGGATTTCGGACAGGCACGCCGGACGGCAGAATCTGCACGCCGTTGATGTGGGTCACTTCTTCGGCTTCCCGCTCTTCTATGGGAATGTCATCACCCGTGGGGCAATTCATGTCGATTGTGGATACGGGAGCCGCGACGTAAAAGGGCACATTCGCGGCTTTGGCGGCAAGCGCGACGCTGTAGGTGCCTATTTTATTGCACACGTCTCCATTGGCCGCGATGCGATCCGAGCCAACAACCACCGCATCCACCTGACCCATTCGCATCAGAGACGCGGCGGCATTGTCGCTGATAACCGTAACGTCGATGCCATCCTTTTGCAGCTCCCAGGCGGTGAGCTTTCCGCCCTGCAGACGCGGGCGGGTTTCGTCAGCAAGTACCCGGATGTTTTTCCCTGCAGCGACCGCGGAGCGAAAAACACCGAGTGCCGTTCCCCAGCCAGCGGTGGCCAGCGCTCCAGCATTGCAGTGGGTGAGCACTGTTGAATTGTCGGGGATGTACTCTGCGCCGTAGCTTCCCATTTTTCGGCATGCGGCAATATCTTCGTCGAGAATACGTTGGGCCTCAGCGCGCAACATTGATGCGTCAGCGCCATGTGCCTCGATAACATCTTTCATGTGGTTGATGGCCCAGAACAGATTGACTGCGGTGGGGCGAGCTGCGGCCAGTATATCGCAGGATGCCATCAGTTTTGCCGTGTTTCCATTCGCCTCCATTGCAGCGAGAACCACGCCAAAAGCTGCGGCAACACCAATCGCCGGCGCGCCGCGAACCACCATTGTCTTTATGGCATCGGCGACCTCCCTGGCGGTACTCAATGTCAGATATTTTTCCTCATAGGGTAAGATACGCTGATCCAGCATTACCAGTTTGTTGTCCTGCCAGAATAATGTTTTGAATGAGTCTTTCATTTGGCAATTCCTTCCTGTCTCCTGATCAGGGGCGCCCTTGTTCTTTGACGCCAGGGATGCGACTGTTTAATACATTATCATCCTGGAGTAAACTGATTCGTTGCATGAGGAATTCCATTGCGGATTTCATGAAAAATGAGGATTCCACAAAATGTTTGAAAGTAGTATGTGTCGCAGAGAGTTTGGAAAAATCGCAAAATCAGGAAACGTGAGGAGTCGTTCCGATACATCATTGTATTTTAGCTTGTTATTATAGCTGCATTGTATTAATCTACATATTGTTGAAAAGTAAACGATAAAAAAATGGAAAACCTACAGTTACAAAATATCACATCAAGCCTGAACTTAAGGATTATCGTGTTTGATTCTGGCGGGGATGTGGTCTTTTCAAGCTGGCCGCCTTCCATTGAACTTGGGGACGCGCCGTCGGACATTGTGATGCTGGCGTCGTTGCTTGGGGAATCCGAAAGCGCCAAGTCTGAGTTTTTGGCCTTTGTTAAAGATATGTCATCACAGTCGTTTAAGTGCGACTTTGTGTGCAGCAGCGCAGGCACTGAGGGTGAGTCCCACTTTCGACTTTCCGCCGTGCATACAATTTCCGGTGATGCAACCGTCATGGCCGTTCACATTTCAGATGTTTCAGATGAATACGGGGCGATGCAGGAAATGGAGTCGCTGGAGCGACAGGTCTCGGCGGGTCAGATGGCGGCAGGGGTGGCCCATGAGTTTAACAACATTTTAACAGCGATGATGGGCTGGACGCAGTTGGCGTTCCGAGCAGTCCAGGGGAATTCCTCCGCAGAAATGGCGATTTCCACGATTGACAACAATACGCGTCGAGCGCGTCGTATTGCCGGCGAACTGTTGGATATTTCATCGCCGAACAAGTCGGTTGAAACTCAACTGATGTATGTTGAAGATGCGGTTAAGGATGCGTTGAAACTGTTATCCTGGGATTTGGCCAATCAGCAGATAAATGTGGTTGATGAGATATTCGACACGCGGCCGTCGATGGTTAATTCCACTCGTCTGGTTCAGGTGTTTGTAAATATAATTCGTAACGCCATGGATGCCATGGATGCCAGAGGGACACTGGGCGTTCGGGTGGTTCAGGAAGGCGAAACGGTGGTGGTGACCATCACAGATACGGGGCATGGTATATCGGACGAAGCGCTGGAAAAGGCTTTTTTGCCGTTTTTTACAACCAAATCACGAAGCGACAAAACATTTGGGGGCAGTGGCCTTGGAATGGTTGTTTCAAAGCGAATCATCGAGGAGTTTGGTGGAAGTATTCAGCTGGCCCGTGGGGATTCGCCTGAAGTTGGAACCGTTGTTACAATCTCATTGCCCACACAGGAAGCCGTAAGGGAATCCATTGTTGAGGAAAACGGCAGATCTTCCACATTCCCTCCGGGGGTAGCCGTTCTGGTCGTCGATGATGAACCTGATATTTGTGAAATGATTCGAATGGCGTTGAATCTGCGGGGCGCACATGTGGTCAGTGCCACCAGCGGTGAAGACGCTCTGGCGTTATGCAGACAGGAAATGTTCAACGCGGCGTTCCTTGATTTTTCAATGACGGGACTCTCCGGACATGAACTGAAGAAGGCCATTAGCGACACTCAGCCTGCGCTGCCCATTGTTTTTATGAGTGGCGTTGATATTCCCAATCTCGACGCCGACATGGACTTTTTGAAAAAACCATTTGATTTGCATGACATTCAGGTGAAACTACGTGAGATACTTGAACGTTCCACCGTGCATTCAGACGCCCTCCGCGCCGTTGATTTAAGAAATAGCTGACAATTTCTGGTGTTGGTCTATTGTTGGTCTGTTGTTTGACAGTTTGGTTTCTGCCACTTGTGGTGCGACAGGGGATATCTGAAAATGCTGAACATCTGTTTGACAAACGGCAAAAAGGGTGGCTAGAACGTATCCGAAGTAAGCGTGATGCATTGAGCGACCACGCGATGATTATTGAATTTGTGCGTTAATTTTTCCTGTATGCTATCTGTATGCTGTAGCGACGCACAATTATTGATAGACCAAAGGAGCTGACATGGCTGAAAAACTAGTAAATGTAACAGACAGTAATTTTGCATCAGAAGTGGAACAATCCAGTTTGCCGGTGCTGGTTGATTTTGGCGCAACCTGGTGTGCCCCCTGCAAGGCGCTTGGCGTGACATTGGATGCAATGGTGGATGAATACGCCGGCCGTGCAAAATTCTGTTATGTGGATATTCAGCAGGCCCCAGTGACTTCCGGGAAATTTGCGATTCGCTCTGTTCCAACTGTCGTGGTGTTCAAAAATGGCGCTCCTGCCGGCTCACTGCTCGGCGCAGTGGACAGAAATAAAATTGTGGGACTTTTAAAGAACGTACTGTAACAGGTCTTTGATGGTGCGGAAGGGACTTATAGGTTACGAAAGTTTCTTCATCGCATCTCTAAAAAGCTTGATTCTGGCGTTTGTCGCACTGATTCGGTTGGCAATTTTGTTTTCTGTATTACGGGCGGTCTCATAAAATTTAGCTTTATTTACGCAGCGCATAAGGTCACCAAAGAATTAACTGTTTTTTTGTATTCGTCTTTGGGAGCGGGGCCTGTTCATTCAACAGGTGGTTTGCATAATGCGTCAGGACTTTTTGATTGGAGGGGGAGGGGGAACAAAGGCCAGCTTCTGGATGACGGGGCCCCCTGTCGACGGTACGCCTCCCGGGCGCACAACTTTTGGAGGCGGTGGCACTGGCGGTGCTGCCTTCAGTGCCGCGGGGGGCGGTTCCTCGCCCTGTTCTGCTATATGCTCTTCTGAAGCCAGCGTTGCCGATGGAGTAGATGATGTCGTTGCGGGGAGAGGTGGCACCGGGACTACAGGCGTTTTGGGCAAGGCTGGCACAGGCTCGGCAGTCGAATCTGCTGCAGACTCCGGTTCTTCTGTTTCAGGCGGCGCTTCCACGCTGGATGGCTCAGCTCCGTTCTTATCCGTATCATCAGGAAATGTCGGCGGCGGATCAGCCGTCAGCGATGGTTCGGCGGTGACCGCGTTCGCTGCAACAGAGGGGGGCGTGTCCGATCCCTGGTTTGCATCGGGCAGGAACGAAATCATGGATTCTGCACGGCCCGCCATTTCCTGCTCCAGACGTTCTCGCCAATTGTCTTCCTCAAACGGCGACGCCTGCGGTACAGAGGCAGGAATCGGACCTTTTTCACTGGCTTCCTTTAATGTTTTCGCTGCGCGCAGGAATCGCGGATTAATACCTTCCAATCGCTCTGTTGGATTGGTGTCTGAAACAGATGAAACCTGAGCCTCCGGCGGAACAATTGGCTGAGAGACCTGTTTCGCTTCTGTCGGCGGATTGTCCGGAATCATTGGGATTTTTTCGTTTACAGTCACATCGTCGTCCTGGGCTTCGACATCGTCGCCGGCGGATTTTTCGGATGTTTGTTCACTGCCGCCGTCGTCATTTTCGTCTACCAGCTCCAGTAAATCGTCATCCAGCTCATCAAACTCATCAAGTACATTGGCCAGCGGTATTTCTCCTGTATCGTCCAGCAAATCCCTGAGTGTTTTTTTGTTTTGAGTTTCTGCTATGTTAACAGTTGGTTCCTTGTTCACGGACAAATCCGCAGAAAGGAGATCATCTGGGGCCGTTGGCACGGATTCGTTGATTCTGGCAGTGGAGTCATCGCGCAGCTGTAATTCCTCTCCCTGATCTGACTGGGGAGCCGGAGGAACAGGTTGTTCGTCATCGTTCAGGGGTTCGGATTGCGATGTTGAATCATATGTTGGATGTGGCAGGGGGGGAGGCGCCGAAATCGATGGTTTTGGCAGACCCGCAGCGTTGGAGGGCTCGGATAATTTGGATGGTTTGGGAATCTTTGCGCTCGATGGCTTGGGAATATTCATATTTAACTCGTTTTTTTCTGAACCGGCGCCGGACGGTTTCGGTGGAACGGGCGCTGAAGCCATTGAACCGGAAGTGCTAAGTAGCGGATTCCTGCCGACAGAAGTAATTTCTTCGAAATGTTGCTGGATGACATCTTTCATCACAATTTCTGCTGTTTTGTCCTCCTGTGCCCCGGGGTGGTCGCTGTTCCTGGCGGATTCTCCGTCGGACCAGTGCCTTTTCAGGTGCGGAGGCGGGAATCCCGCAATTTCGCTTACAGCCGCAAGAAATACTTCGGCGTCCTGGAATCGTTCACGGGGCTCGGACGACAACGCTTTGGCTATAATTTCCATAATCCCCGGAGCGCGTTTGGCCGCAGCGCTTCCAATTTCCGCAGCGTCACCATTGTATAACTGTAAAGTGAGCATTTCAGCAAGAATGACCCCCAGTGAAAAAACATCACTTCGTTTGCCTATTTCTTCTCCTCGTAGAATTTCGGGCGCCACAAAGCGTTGCTGCTCGGCCGGTAATTCCAGTCGATGCAGGACTACCGCCTCTGGGAGGTTGGCCGCCAATCCGCATTCGGTCACTTTAATATTCCCCGACTGGATGAATATATTCTCCGGACAAACGGCGCCATGGAATCCCACCGGGATTTCTATCAGGACAGCGGCCGCTTCTTTCAGGATGGGATAAATCTCCTGAACAGTGAAACGTTCGTGGGATTGATGCCGTCTGCGAATCAATCCCATGAGCGTGCCGCCTCTGAGAAACTCGCATGATATAAATACATTTCCCTGGAAACGTCCGGTATTCAGTATTCGTACGGCTGAGGGATGATGCGAATCCTGAAGGAACTCGATTCCATCCATAAATCGTTTGAAATGGGGTGGCGTCGGCAGATACGCCGGATGAATGAACTTTAATACAACATCCCGATTCTGTTTGAAATCGGTGGCTCTGAACGAAACACCAAACCGGCCACTGCCAAGAAAATTGCGAATGGAATATCTTGCGTCCAGGACATCCCCCGGTTGACAGACATCATCCGGGTTCAGCGTTGCATCCGCGTTCCAATGACACTCCGGACAGGCTCCTGGAGGAGTAAATTGAGTGCCACAAGTAATACAAATCACATTAATCCCTTTGCTGATAGTGGCCGATTCCCATTTTCGCGAACCGGACGCCGCCCCGTTGCGCATTTCAGTGCACCTAAATGACAGCAGTTTATTTAAATATGGCTATTACAGTCAATATGAAAAAGACACCATTGTTTCGTGTTTGGTTTGAAGAAGAAGAAAACAGTTGTTTTTATTAATCGAAGCACGATGGCTAACATTATTGAATCAAAGGGAAATAGCAGGTATAACCGCCGCTGGAAAATCATTATACCCTTCGATCAATTTAATTACATGGAGATACGGATATGAGTATTGAAAATGAAATTTTAGAAAAAATGAAAGTCGCCATGCGCGAAAAGCAAACCCGGGAATTGTCGGTACTGCGCATGGTGAAATCCTTTGCCATGAAGGAAAAAACAGCTCCGGGATTTGATGGGAACACCGGCGATGCGTTCTGGTTGGATATTATTGCCAGGTACGTCAAGCAGCAGCAAAAGGTATTGGTTGAATTTGAGAAAGTGGGTGCTGACAAGGAAAAAACCGATGAAATTCAATTCGAAATTGATTACCTGACGCCTTTTTTACCCGCTCGACTGTCAGAAGAGGAAACAGAGGCACTGGTGGCAGATGCCATCGCTGCCACAGGCGCCGACAGCATGAGAATGATGGGAAAGGTAATGGGGGTCATCATGAAAGACCATAAAGATGTAGTGGATGCCGCTGTGGTGAAAAAGCTGATTGAGAAAAAATTGTCCTGACCCATCCCATCCCAAGAGCGTATACCCTTTCGTCCCGCCTGCTTCGGAAATCACAAGTCGGTTAAAAAAACGTAATTATTTCCCCATATTCGCCTTTTTTTAAATTCGATAACAGTGTCCGGAAGAGTGAATGGAGGGCCATTTTTTTTTGCGATTTTTTTTATTCGCTCAGGGATCTTGGTGCGATACTTTTTATTTTCTATTTAATTCCGGTATGTTTTGAGACAATTTACTTTATTATATTCGTGCTTTATTCTTGCCCAACGAGACACGAATTTTTATTATTTGCAGACAAAGCAATGGGAAAGCTGTTGCTGTTCATTTCTCAAGGAGGCACGATGACTGAATCTCATACTGGATCTCGAAATGATGACCCCATTAGACGAATTGTTCCCGGAACGAAGGTTCCCATCCGTGATCAAGTGGACAATCCCCATTCCATTTCCGCATGGACCTATCGCAAATGGTCACCGGATATCGCTCGAATTTTCCGATATGAACGAATGAAAACTCTGGGAGATATCGTTCAGGTGCCCAAAGAGGAGTGGGAAGCTCAGGGGTTTACCCCGCGCATGTTGAACGAACTGGAAACAGCTCTGTGGCGCTTTGGTCTGGAATTGAAAAAAAAGTAAGAGCTGGTTACGTTATATCAGGTCAAGGATATTGCTGTATTGATCTGTGAATACCAGGGGCTGACTGTATTGGGTCGGCCAGTCATAGTAGGAGTCCGTTTTTTGAAACTGTTCTATGAATTTTTTGTTGCCAGTGATGATGACCCATGTTGTATCGAGAATGTATCTGTCATAGTCGGTTTCTGTATATACGATAAACGCTTCGGCGGACAATTGCCCTGCCACTCCCAGCATGATGGGTTCAAGGTTCAGGTGTCGATTGGATATGTGAAATACGAATACGCCCCCTGGTCGGACTCTTTTGCGATAGATTTCAATGGCTTCGGTTGTCAGTAGATGCAACGGAATGGCGTCGCTGGAAAATGCGTCCATCACCAGAATATCAAGCTGGGGTGCGTTCTGACGGTTTTCGGCGGCAAGGGTCAGGCGTGCATCTCCGGCGACAATACCTATGGTGCCCTTTGCTTTTTGCAGATAGTCAAATTCCTTTTGGGCCACGGATATGACATCCGGGTCGATTTCGTAAAACAGCATTGTATCATTGGCGCCGTTCCATACAGAAGAGATACCGGCGCCGAGGCCGACAACCCCGGTGCGCACGGGTTTGTCTGACAGATCTCGGTATATTTGCTGCGCCATCCCCATTCCGGATTCCGGTGCGTAATAAAACGCGGGCTTGAGGATGTTCGTTTTTTTCGGCTGGCACCCATGCAGGGTTCTGCCATGATAAAGGCATCTGGTTTTTTTTGTTTCCGAAATGGTCAATCTTCCATAAAAATTGCGCGATGAGTAGACAGTTGACAAATTATCATGAACAACATCGACGATAAATCCAATACCGCTGACAACAACGCCTGCTGCCACTACAATTTTTATTTTGCGAGCACGCAATTCTGATTCCAGACTTGAGGATTCTTTGGAAATGGTGTGCCAAAGCAACAGCAGCAGCGCGGGCCAGGCCAGGCTGTATTCCCACAAATCCGGAAAAACCATGGGGGCCACTATGGCCACCAATATCCCGCCGCTGATGCCGCCGAAGGAGGTCCACAGATAAAATTGCGTCAATCTGGACGCATCGGGCTTCTGCTGCGCCAATTCACCATGGGCTACCATGCAGCCTGTGAACAGGGTAAAAACATACAGTGTCAGCTGAAGTATTATAGGCATTCGATTGCCAAAGAACACCTGTGCGGCCACTACCGTGGTGGCAAAAACCAGTGTGGGGAGCCAAAACGTTCGTTTATACGCGCCGTCTCTGGAAAAACTGACCACATAACTGAGAAGATACAGGCAAAGGGGAATCATCCAGAAAAGGGGGGTTGCGGCCACATCCTGCGAAATCTGCTCAGTGGTGGTGAGCAGCAGCACTGACCCGGCTGTGGAAAAACCAAACCACAAAACACATCGGCCCCGATTGTGAGAATTCTCAATAGCAGTCGAATCCGACGCCGTGTCTCTATTTTTGAATGGCTTTGAATCGTGGGACGTTGAAGGCTGATTTGCCCCATACGTATCAGCTGTGCCCTTTCGAACAGCTGCGGCGAACCACCCGCTCGCCATGCAGGACACGGCGAATATACTGAATCCGATGCTCCACATCAGCTCCTGCGTGTTCAGCGGGAAAAAGCGCTCCACCAAAAAGGGATACACCAGAACCGCAAAAAGCGAACCTGCGTTCGAAATGGCGTAAAGCGGGTAGGGCGAGCGCGATGAAAAACGAACGTGAAACCAATGCTGAAGCAATGGGGCCGTGGTGGAAAGTGCAAAAAACGGGATGCCCACGTGTCGAATCAGCGTCCACAGCAACATGGCAATGGGGACATGGGTGGATACGTCCTTTGGAGTATCGGGCAGGATTGACGAGAATGCCACTGCCATGCCAAGGGTGACTCCGTGCATCCATACCTGTTTTCGAGGAGGCGCGAGAGTTGTGAGCAGATGGGCATAACCGTATCCTGCCAGCAGAACCGTTTGAAAAAAGAGGAGGCATGTGGTCCATACCGATGCACTGCCGCCGTAGAGCGGGAGCAGGGTTTTTCCTATCAGTGGCTGAACGAGAAACAGCAGGAATGCGCCAAGGCCTGAAGTGCCAAAAAAAAGCGCAGCCCCAAAAGAGATGAGCAACGGCTTTGGGGAAGTTTTGTCAATATTGATGGATAGCTCTCTCATGATGTCCTTCGCCGCGATGTCGCTGTCGCCAGGCTGCGGGTGCAATGGGTCGCAGGGGTGTTCTTCCGTTAGGCCCCACTCGTCTTTTTATTTCAAATCGGTGCGCAATAACAGGGGTTTGTTCCAGTAAATGAGGGGATGTTTTTGTTTTGGCATTCCGTCTGGCCGGGCCAGACGGAAGGGGCTATTTGCCGGCGGCACACATATCGGTGTCCTCATCTTCGGCATATGCACAGTCCGCCTCACTGTCGCAAACCCAGTCGGAGGGAATAGTCATCAGGGATTGCTGGCAGGTGAAATAGGCAGCGGTTCCGTATGGGCAAAATGTGATCCATTCGTCCAGGACGTTGGGACAGTCACCCATATCGTCGCAAACGTATTCCGCTGGGATGCTGACGCCATAGTCATTGCAGATAAATTGCTCATTTATCTGCAATTCATCCTCTCCTGTTGCACAATCCGCTACCATGTCATTGATGGCGCTGGCGGCAATGCAATCGCCATTGTTGCATTGAAACTGGTCACTTTGGCAAAGGGTGGATGCGCACCCCAGCTCATCGGAACCGTCAGCGCAGTCTTCGTAGCCGTCGCACATCAGCGAGTAATCGAAGCTGAAACTCAGGTCGAAGCAGGTAAAGAAATATCCAACCACCGTGCATAAATCGAATGCCTCATCATCGCTGTCCGGACAGTTGACACTATTGTCGCAGTATTGTGAGAAATTGATGATCGTGGAACCATCCTGACAGTGGAATAAACCGTCGTCGCAATCTCCACCATCGTAATTGCAGTCTGCGTTATTGCAGGCGGGGTCGCAGAGTTCGTTTTGAACAAACGTTTCTGGACAATTTACCGCACATGTTGCCGTACAATCGCCGTTGTCCCAGTTGCATGGCGCATTGTAGCATTCGACATCACAATAACCGTCACCGGCCCAGCCTGCCTCACAAGCCGGGTTGCAGGGGACGGTGTCGGAGTCCGACGATGAAGTGGTATCGCTGCCAGTACCGGTATCAACGCCTGTGCCGGAATCACTGTCTGTGCCTGTGCCGGAATCGTTGTCACTCGTGTCGTACTGCGTGGCAGTGTCAGCTGTTGCTGAGTCCCTGCCGGAATCACTGCCTGTACCGGCGCCAGTATCCACTGCAGTGTTTGAATCCGTGACTGAATCTGTGTCGGTCGCTGTATCTGCTGAACTTTCGCTATCTCTGCCCCTGTCGCAGTCACCGCCATCGTATGCACATTGCTGAACATTGCATTGCGGGTTGCAGGTACCATTGCCGAGCCAGACCGACTCGCAATCCGGGTGACACTTGCCTTCCTCAAATTCGGAAGCACCGGTCAGAATGTTGCATCCGGCACCGGAAAACAGGGGCACACAAAACAACAACAGCACAGTCGTATAAATTTTCTTTGGCTGCGGCATGCTAGAACCTGCCTTCCAGCGTCAATCCACGCAGTGAAACGCTCAGGAGTTGATTGTGGTGCGAACCGATCATTGTTTCGCCGAGCCGTTTTCTACCCGCGATGAGTAAAACGATTCCCGTGGTGGTGAGCATAGCGCCTGCTGCAAACAATATTGTGGATACGGTGCCAAGGGTTTGCGACGAATTCATGCTGTCCACCGCGCTGGCCTTTGCACAGACGTTGTTTGGGCAATCGTCTTCGAGGGATTGTGCCTTTTTAAATGCGGCAATACCAGTGATGCCGCCCGCCGCCAGTGACGCGATGCCCACACCCAGAAAAAAAATGCCCGCAATCTTCATGGGGCTGTTCCTGGCCGGTGTTGCCGATGGTTGAATCTCGGACACTGCGGGTTCCAGCGTTTTATCAGGAGGTGCGACAGGCTCAGGCTCGGGCTCAGGCTGAAGTTCAGGGACAGACGCCTGTTCGGTGGCAGTCGGTTCTGTTGGTGTTGGGACGCGAATCAGCCGTTCGTCTCCGCCACTTAGCCGCAGCGGTTGTTCATGCACGACTTTATCGTCTTTTTCAATGGTGATGGTATGGGTGATGCCCGCAGCGATTTTAATAAGTCCCGATAGCGGTGTGGTCCCACGCGCCTCCCCGTTCACGCGAACCACGCATCCTGGCTCCGCTTCCACGTCGAGGGATCCCACCAGCTCTCGAAGTCGCTTGATTTCATTGAGCACATCGGCAGAACGCTCCAAAGGTACTTTGTCGCCTCCCATGGCCAGATAATTTTCGAATGCGACAAGTGCAGCGCCGTAATGGGTGGCCGCCGCCTCTGCCTGTCCAATATTGAACCACAATTTCCAGGCGGGTCTGGCACTGTACGCAGTTCGAAACGCTTTAGCTGCTTCAGAAAACCTGTTTTCCGAAAACAGCTGACTGCCGCGCTCAAATTCTTCTTTGGCTGTTTGTTCTGCCAGATCCGATATTTCCGATTCGTCTGCAAATGCCGACGACGGCGCGATTGCGAGCACAGTCCAAAGCGTCAGTGCGACAATGATGGTTCTCGCCATGATTCCTCCCTGGTATTTATGCCATTAGTGCGTTTTTCATTATGTAAATAGGGCGCTTGCACCCGGTTGTCAAACTGTCATTAGTGAGTTTGCACGGTACAGGCGCAAGCGTACTGCCAACGCTATTTTTTTTCGGAATCGTCTGACCTGTTCGTTGGAGATGGGGGAGGACAGCCAATATGCGACATCATACAGGGCGGAAACGACTCAACGGGATTGGCCGAATCACTTTCGGCGCTGGACGGGGCAGCAGGTCCGGTGTGTTCAGGTCTTTGAGGTGGTTCATTGCCTGATGCTGTGTCCGCTGTTGACTCATTATGCAGTGACACATTCTGTTTTTGGGCTGTGGAACCGGGGTTTGTATGCGGAGACATTGGAGTGTTCGCTGCGGTGGACGCCGAGTGGCACCCCGTTGACGTGAGTGTGCACAACGTCAGCAGTGAGGCGGACAGTGTGCTCGCGCGCAGGGGGGCCTGCTGAGTCTGGATAGACGGTACATAGCAGAATCGGGGTATCGTGTCATTTTTGCTGGTTACTGCCCATGCCGGGCAACCTCCCTGGCATTTGGGTGTCGCAGAACAGCCGCTGCATTGACGCAGCGCCTTTGCCACCGACCGGTGGTGCAACGTGGCCGCTTTGCGGAATCGCTGACGCAATGGAGCCGTTTCGTTCATTGGAACACCGGTTTCGGTGTCTGGCATGGATAGGCATCCTTTTATTCTGCCATCGTTTAGAATGCCCATGATTGTTTTGGCGCCGTAACAGCCGGTGAATCTGCTGGCGGCAGTGTACTCTGCAAACGCCGGAGTTCTCAGCTTTTCAAGTGTGTCGCTGTAGCCGATGTTATCACCAATGATGAGCTGCGGGGTTCGTGAGCGCAACATCGGCAGATCTTCAATCACCTGGCGAATCTGCCGTATGCCCGGCCAGATGGGCGCATCGTTGCATCGGTTGCCCAACCAGATTTGCCACAGCGCGGATGATGTGCTCTGAATGATTAGGCTTAACTCGCGAAGCTGGTCGAAGTTGGTGGACAGCACAGTGGTCATGAATCCGTAGGGAACCGCCACTTTCTCCAATAGCGCTGCGGCATTCATAACGCCCCGATAGGCATTGGGATGCTGACGAATGATATTGTGCGCCTGTTCCGGACCATCCAGACTCAACCATACAAAATTGACGCCCATATGGCTCAATGCTCTGGCGCGTTGTTCGTTGATAAGCTGTCCATTTGAAATAACCTGAACAGATATATTATTTTCCTTTAGAATTCCAACGATGAGTTCAAAATCGTCCCGCAAGAGTGGTTCACCCCCCGAAAGAGTAATGCTTCTGACATTTTCATCGAGAAGTTCATGTACCAGTGAAATGGCTTTGGGCGTACTCAAATCGTTTTCGGGATTACGATGGGATGCCGAACAATGAATGCAACGGAAGTTGCATTTCGCGGTGATTTGCCATTCCACATATTGAGGTACCGAATTTTTGTTTTTCACTGTCGCTCCTGCCGGTCTAAAAGTTCGGTGCATTGCAATTACAGTGTCATAAAAAATTAAAAAGAGTCAGAAAATAATAATCTGACACATAAATCGTAGAAAACTGTACATTGACGAAAGTGTGCGGCGGGCAGAAAGGTTACTGGTTAATAGAACAGACAATGTGCCGTTAACTTCTCCAGACCTGGCACAATTCGTTTCATTTTGGGGGGTGGGAATGACTCTGTTACCTGACGCTATTTCATCGTTATCCGGTTCCACATTTCAGAATTTAGTCCTGGAGTTGTCTTCCCGCATGATGGGGCATCTGACAGACGCACAGTTTGATGAGCTGTTTGAGTACACCATTTCCTCTGTCGGAAACATTATCAGTGCGGACAGGATATACCTCTTTGGGCCAGACGACGTGGGCGAAGCGATTCTCTGTACCCATGTGTGGTGCAAAAAGAACATTGATTCCCTGATACTGCCGCATCAACTCATTCAGTGGCCAGAGTCGTTGCCGGGCATTTCTGGTCGGTTGCCAGCGTCCAGGGTGTATCTCATCGAAGATATGATGGCGGACAAGACGATGTCACTGGCGGAGAGAGAGTCGTTTCGGGTGCAGGACGTTCAGTCGCTGCTGGTGACAGCCATTGAGGTGGCGAGCGAATTCATGGGGGTGGTACGGGTGGATTCTGTTTGCTGCCAAAGGTATTGGACCAGTGAAGAAATTGGATTGCTGCAGGTGATTTCAAACATGCTGGGACAGATTTTGGTGCGCCGGCAGAACAAAACGCAGATGCGAACGGAGAGATGGCGTCTGCAGAGCATCATCGACGGCACCGATGTGGGTACCTTTGAATGGTACGTGCAAACCGGAGAAGCGGTTTTCAATGAGAAATGGGCCACCATGCTCGGCTACACGCTGCAGGAGCTGTCCCCTCTGAGTGTTGAAACCTGGAGAACACTGGTGCATCCGGCAGACCTTTCGCGTTCCGACGAGGCATTGCAGGCCCATTTTGAAGGCCGGGAGCCGTTTTACGACATTGAGTGCCGATTGAAGCATAAAGACGGTCATTGGATTTGGGTCCATACTCGGGGCAAAGTGGTGGCGTTCGATACGAACGGCGCACCGTTGCTGATGTACGGTACTTATACCGATATTACGCGGTGCAACGAAGAGGAGTGGGATTTTAAAAATTTTTTCGACAACATGACGGATATTGTCATTGTGTACGAAGGTCACGGCCACATTCTGAACAGTAATCAGGCCGCCTGGGATACGTTGGGTTATACACGTGAGGAATTGGCGGCAATGACTGTGGTTGATTTGCGTCCACCGGACATGCGGAAAGATGCGGCTCGATGCGTGGAAGAGACAGTGTCGGGGGTACGGGAGTTGTGTCCGTTGCCGTTGCAGACGAAAAGCGGCGCCATATTGCCGGTGGAGTCCCGAATTTCCCGTGGCAGATGGAATGGAAACGAATGTGTGTTTTGCATTTCCCGCGATTTGTCAAAGGAACGGATGTTACAGCAACGTTTCGAAATCCTGTTTCAGAATAATCCAGCGCTCATGGCACTGTCAGAAATGCCTGAACGGCGGCTGGTGGATGTGAATGCGGCGTTTTTAAAAATTCTGTGTTTAAAAAAAGAAGATGTTATCGGCAAAACGGGAGCAGAGCTGGGATTACTGGTGCAAACTGAACAATCTGGTGAACTGGAGGAAAAACTTAAAGCGGAGGGGCGTATTCGCAATGTGGAGATGCAGCTGAAAAGCCACACCGGTGAGGTAATTCACGGCCTGTTTTCCGGCGAGGTGATTCACGGTCCGGGCAAAAGTTACTTTTTAACTGTGATGGTGGATATGACCGAGCAAAAGCGTATTCGGGACAAGTTGCAAACCATCAACGCCGCGCTGGCGCAGCAGACGGCCATTGCCAACGCCATGGCCGCACGGGCCGAAGAGGCGAATGTGTCCAAAAGTGAATTCCTTGCCAATATGAGCCACGAGATCAGAACGCCCATGAACGGGGTGATTGGCATGAGCGAACTGCTGCTGGGCACCGACCTCGATGAAACCCAGCGTTACTATGCCGGGATTGTGAAAACAAGTGGTGAGTCACTGCTCTCACTGCTCAACGATATTCTGGATTTTTCAAAGATTGAAGCAGGGAAACTGGAGCTGGAACACATAGACTTCAATTTGCGATCCATGTTTGAGGACTTCGCATCAATGATGTCATTGCAGGCGGAGGAAAAAGGCCTGGAGCTCATTTGTGCACCTGCTCCGGATGTCCCCTCCCTGTTGCGGGGAGACCCCGGCCGTCTGCGTCAAATTCTGATTAATCTTGTGGGAAACGCCACCAGATTCACCGAAAAGGGCGATATTGTGGTGGGTGCTGAACTGCTGAATGAAACGGCGCACGCGGTGGTTTTGAAGTTTTGGGTGCGGGATACGGGAATTGGTATTCCCGAAGCGCGTCAGCAGGTGTTGTTTGAAAAATTCACCCAGGTGGATAGTTCAATCGCCAGACGCCATGGCGGCACGGGACTGGGGCTGGCCATTTCAAAACAGTTGTCCCAAATGATGGGTGGCGATATTGGGGTGGAAAGCAGGGAAGGGAACGGTGCGACATTCTGGTTCACAGTTCAGCTGGACAAACAGGTGGGTATGTCGGCGGGTGATTCGCGCGGCAAGCCCGATTTGGCTGGGCGGCGTTTGCTGGTGGTGGACAATAACACCGCAAATCTGCGCGTTCTTGGCGAGTATCTGGAATCGTGGGGTATTTTTGTGTCCACCGCCACATCCGGTGTGGATGCGCTGGCCAAATTGTATTCTGTGGGGCAGCAGGATGGGTATGACCTGGTTTTGGCCGATATGAATATGGCGCCCATGGATGGGATTCAACTGGGGCGCAATATTCGCTCCGATGACAAATTGCAGAGAACCCCGGTGATGCTGATGACGCGTCTGGGGGCCCGTGGGGACGCGGATCGGTTGCATCGGGAAGGTTTTGCCGCGTACCTGACAAAGCCCATTCGCATGTCAGAGTTGTACGATTCGGTGGCGGCGGTTATTGATAGCGGAACCTTCAACATCAAAAATCGAAGGCCGCTCATCACGCGCCATTTCATTCGGGAAACGCGCCTGCGTCAGATTCGAATTCTGCTGGTGGAGGACAACCCCACCAACCAGATTGTGGCCAAAAGCATTCTGGAAAAACTGGGCCAAAATTGCGACATCGCAGAAAATGGCGCCGTGGCCGTGGATATTTTAAAACAAAAACCCTACGATTTAGTGTTTATGGATGTTCAGATGCCAGAGATGGACGGCGTTGAGGCCACGCAAACAGTGCGCGCTTTCGATCCATCCCATTTCAATTACAAGGTGCCCATTGTGGCCATGACCGCCAACGCCATGCAGGGCGACAGAGAATCGTGCATTGCCGCGGGCATGGACGATTATATTTCCAAACCGGTGACCCCGGAGATTATTGAGACGGTTCTGAGACGCTGGTCATCCGCCATGACCCAATCGGTTCAGGCACGCATGTCCATTGCCCCGGAGCATGATTTGATGCTGCCGCTGGATGTGGAGCTGGATGAAACCCTGGATAGACGGCATGTGTTCAACGAAGACAACCTTATTGAACGGGTGCTTAGGGACCGGTCCATTGCCAAAGAAATTCTGGAACTGTTCATTATTGATATTCCCGAGCAGTTGGATGCAATGGAACGCGCCATCAACGAAAATGACTTTGAAACCGCCGCGAACCAGGCGCATACTCTGAAAGGCGCCGCCGCCAATATGGGGGCCGAGGCGCTGCGTCAAAAAGCCTACAACGCCGAAATGGCCGCCCGCAAAAAGCAAAAAGACATGCTACAGTTTGAATTCGACGAAATAAAACATCAGTTCGACCTCTTCCGCCGCGTGGCCACCACCTCCACCCTGATGAAAGACATGTCCTCCCGAGAACCGGGGATGTATTAGACATCGTGATTCTCAGTTGCGCTGCGGAAGATGGGATAAGGATTTATTGGTCAAAGTGACGGGCCAAAGATGTCATCAACACTTATTGCAAATTTTTTGTACACAGGTGTTCATCGCTCTAATAACTGAATTCCACGGGTCGAATCCAGGACAGGCTTCCACACAGGCATCAAAACTGTCGCCCCACCAGTCGTAGTCCTCGCCACACTCGCCTCTGCACTTGTTGAATGGCTCACAGGCTTCATTGCTCCAGCATTCCATGGCTGTCTCACGGCAAGGGGCGTCTTCACCTGTCATGCACTCAAAACATTCTTCACAGGGTTCATTTGCCATGGAAGAGCAATCTGTAACGCCATGCTGGCTGTCTGTATCGATATGGGTATCCGAGTCTGTCTTTAAATATGTGTCCGTGTCTGTGTCGGTCGCGGTGTCTATTGGTGTATACGCCAGGCATTGATGGATTCCCTGTGAGACTGTACAGGCTTTTCCCGAAAAGCTGCAATCGTCCCAATCGGTCCACTGGCCATCCAGGCAAAGGAGCACCATTGTTTTGTCGTCACGACACTTTTTAGCCCCCGATGTACAAAGACTCGTTGTGTCTGAGTCCTGGATGGTGGCAGTGTCTGAGTCCTGGGTGGTGGCAGTGTCTGAGTCCTGGGTGGTGGCGGTGTCTGAGTCCTGGATGGTGGCAGTTTCAGTATCCCGCTTTGTCGCAGTATCGCTGTCCAGTGAACCAGTCGTGGCGGAGTCCCTCTGAGTGACAGTGTCGGTGTCCGGGGAAGTGGTTGTCGCGCTGTCATCGGATGCACTGTCCAACCATGCCATGATGCTATCCGTGTCCGCAGTGGTTTGGGTATCGGTGTCACTGTCTCCATTTTCGGCGGTGGAACATGCCGTGGCCATCGTCAGGAAAAGCAACGCTGCAACTGTGTCAATTCTCATCTATGTCCTCCTTGCGGTTCGAATCGAATACGCGCTGTGTATAAGGGAATACATACCATTTCCACTTCCGAAATAAAAGGGGGATTGGTCGGATGCAGATAATACGAATCCCTCTCGTTTATATCCAGAGCCGCCTCGAAATCATGCCGGGCGGGTAGGAAGTTCAGCTGGGCGACCTCGAAAAGCCGGGTCGGCGGCCTGGGATGGGTCTTTCAGCGGGGGGACCAGGGTGCGCCGGCCGCCCCCATATGCTCGTCCGGCGGAGGGGGGGAGGTCGTTGGGCGGACCTTTGGAGGTGGATGAGCGGACCGGGTATGGTGGCCCAGCGGCCTGCCCCTGTTGGTTCGGCGGCCTCAAAATGGTGTCTGGGCGTTCAAGAACAGCTGCGTGGGCGTTCTCAAACAGCTGCCTGGGCGGACCGGAATGCTGGGTGAGCGGGCAGGATATTCACGGCAGCGGCCTTTTTCTGTTGCCAAAAAACATCCGATGGGCGCATTTGGGGAGCTCGACATATGTTTATGTTGATGGAGACAACGCTCAATGTCAGGAGCAATTATATGAGTGGAAGCATTAGTATTCTTGGAAGTGGCTGGCTGGGATACCCGCTGGCGCTTCGGTTTGTGCAAAAAAAATACGACGTCAAGACATCGTGCACCAGCGAGGCAAAGCTGTCGCAGCTGCAAGCCATTGGCACCACGCCCTTTGTGGTGAATATTGACGCGCTCAATAAAGATGCCGACGCGTTTTTACAGTCTGAATTGCTGGTCATTAACATTCCCGCCGACAGCATCAAAGGGCACCGCGCGCTGCTGCAGAAAATACTTGGCTCGCCGGTTAAAAACGTCATTTTGGTGAGTACCACGTCGGTGTATCCCAACGAAAATCAAATCGCATCCGAGGACGACGAACTCCCTGAAAGTACACGTCTTGCCATCGAAAATGTATTCACTTCCAATAACCGCATCCAAACCACCGTGCTTCGATTTGCGGGACTGATTGGGTATCGGCGTCATCCGGGCCTCTTTTTTAGCGGCGGCAAAAATCTCTCAAACCCCGACGCGCCTGTAAATCTGATTCATCGGGACGATTGCATTGAAATCATTGGCCAGATTATAAAAAAAAATATCTGGAACCAGATATTTAACTGCTGCGCAGACACCCATCCCTCAAAAAAAGAATTCTACACCCACGCCGCCGCCATGCTCAATCTGCCCCCGCCATCCATCAGCGAGCAGCCCCGCGGATCGTCCAAAACCGTGAGCAACCAAAAGCTTAAATCGGTCCTCAAATACACGTTTATCCATCCCGATTTAATGACCATTGATTTTTAAGAGCAGCGCACCTTTAAGAGGGAACAATGTTGAAAAACGCGAAGAACTGAAACGCGCAGCATTTTTTGCCATCGGATTTTGGGGAATATTGGGGTTTACTTTTTATTAACGATGTCGGGGTTCCACATGTTTCCGGAGATAGCCAGCAGATATATATTGCCCAGATAATCGCCGTACCAGTAATTATCGGTCAGTTTGCCCGCTTCTTCGGCGTATGCATCGACCACTTCCTGGGTATTGGCGCTGGCGCAGGCGGCGACGCTTCCAACGTGGGCCAGATTGTGATTGGCGCCCATCGCAGATCCATCGAGGGCGTAGCCATCCTTGATATTTTGAACACCCACATTGTCATAAAACCAGGAACTCAGCTTTTCGCACCAGGCCTGAATCTCGGGCGTCCCGTTCCATAAATAATCGATGCTCTGCTTGAACGCCGTACGTATTGCATCAAATTGGTAGTTTGTGTTTCGCGATCCCGTGTAGTTGCTGCCACTCACCGTTTGCCAGTCGGGAACCAACCCCGTAACGGGATGGGCCGCAGCATCGCGAACTTTATTGGTGTCATCTGCCAGTTTCGCCCATGCGTTGTCCCCGGTGATTTGTGCAAAGTACCTGAAGAATGCGGGCTGGTAATACGAAATATCGGTCTCCTGGCAACCGCCGTAGGGATTGCCACCGCCGCAACCGGGGTAAAGGGCAGAAACACCGTTGCATTCGACAATGAGCACCCGGGCTTTGTCCAGAACTTCTCGAACCTTGTCGTCATATCCAAGTGTTGGCCATTGCCAGTGGGCCACAACCAGCCCCGCCGCAAGATCAATATCACCGTCGGTTGCCGAGCCCGAGTCAGAGATGCCACCACATGACACATTCCACGCCATCATGCCGCACGCGCTGGACGTGAGTTTTGTCTTGTAAAATGCATACAATCCGTCAACGGCTTCTTTATCGCCCATGTAGGCGGCAGCTATCATGGCAAAGCCCATCGCCTCCACTTTTACAACATCTGCCGAATCGCACGACGTCATCAGGTTGCCATTGCAGTCCTTCAGGTACTTCTTTCGCCAGTTGTCGTAGGCCTGTTGCACGTGGTCATTGGATATGGCATCGGATTGCACACCAAAGGGATAGTCCACATTCTGCGGGAATGGGTACCTGGGTTTGTTGGGGTCTGTGTCCGTGTCCGAGTTTGTATCCGTATCGGTGTTTGAGTTTGTATCCGTATCGGTGTCCGTGTCTGTGTCCGTGTCTGTATCCGTATCGGTGTCCGTATCTGCATCTGTATCCGTATCGGTGTCCGTATCTGCATCTGTATCCGTATCGGTGTCCGAGTCTGTATCTGTATCGGTGTCCGCATCAGAATCAGAATCAGCATCAGAGTCCGTATCAGAATCAGCGTCCGCGTCTGTATCTGTGGTTATCTCCCCGGAAGGCGATTTTGCTCCGTCATCACCGCATCCAACCGCACCAATGGTCCCCATCGACAGTAAGCAAAGCATCGCCACTAATTTTAACACGTGTGTCATATTTTGAGTTCTCCCTGTGCACAGCCCCCCCCAAAATTGAAATACTACCACGTTTAACCTGTTTTTGTTTACATATTTGTGTCGTGTTAGCAACGGACAACAGGGCACATTGATGCTGCAGGAAAGCAGTTGGAGGCGAAATCGCAGTCCGTATGATGCAAACGCGATTGGTCCGGACGAAAGTGGCGAGCCTGCGAATGAAAACGAACGCCCTTGGCCGGACATGAATCTGATGGGTAAACGGAGGTGGATGATGCAGGAGAATCTGTTCAATTTTTCGCATCTGAATCAATCAGATGAAACTCGGTGAGCAATTCGCGCAGTTTATTTTCATCGAAAGGTTTGACCAGATAGCCATCGCATTGGTCTCGAAATGCGCCCAGCACGTTTTCTCCGTCGTGTAACGCGCTTATCATGATGACTTTGGATGTGGCATCCGGGGGAAGGGAGTGTCTGATTTCCAATTCTCTCACCTTTCGCAGGACTTCGTGCCCATTCACTTCAGGCAAATGGATGTCGAGGCAAATCAGCTGGTACCGATCTTTATTGTCGAAGGCAGCGCTGAGCGCTTCCAGTGCTTCACCGCCATCAGCTGCGAAATGAACCGTTCCGTAATTGGTCAGCATTTCACCCAGCAGGGTGCGGCTGAAAAAATCATCTTCAACGATTAATGCTTTCACATGGAACTCCTTTGAGACAAATATGACACATCATCCGAATTAAGCAATTCGGCGCCACGGAACAACAGAGAAACCATTAACAGAATGAACGTTGTGTCGATGTTATATGTAGGAGAAGGTACACGTCCAAAACACCTGTGCGGATGTGAGGCCGATTGTGACTGTCCTTTGGACAGCCCGGAAATTTCGGTAGAGTTTGATGACCGAAACGTTGAGCATACAAAACGCCATTCAAATGGTGCCACCCTTTACGCCCGTGGCGCAGCAATTGATTGAAACGACGTTGAATCCCACACATCGGCTCGCAGATGTGGTGGCCATCGTGGAGGCTGACAGGCTCCTTGCAAATACGGTTTTAAATGTAGTGAATTCCGGGCGTTTTGGCTTTTCCGCGCCCGTCATATCCGTCCGTCGCGCCATTGTCACGTTGGGCGATAAATCAACCACCGCGCTGGCAGTGGGGTACAGCGCGCTGGATGTGTTTTCAAGTCCCATGGAGGGATATGAAGCTGCGGCCGGTTCGTTATGGGAACACAGTCTGCGCACCGCTATCGTGGCCAGGGAGTTGAGCGCGCTGGCCACCACGTCCGTTCCGACAGAATTGGCCTATACCGCCGGCTTGCTGCACGATATTGGTAAAATGGTGCTCAGCGCCCTGCTGGTGGGCAAAGCGACCAAAATGGTTGCGGAAATTGGAATAGGGGAGAGAGACTGCTTTCTGGCGGCCGAGCGAGAGGAAGCGGGAACCGATCATTGTCAGGCAGGAGTGGAGCTGGCGGTGCATTGGGCGCTGTCACCTCCCATACAGGCGGTTTGCGGGTATCATCACTACCCGAATCAGGCCAGTGAATCCGACCGTCCGCTGGTGTTTGTGGTGCATCTCGCCGATATTGTGGCCATGATGGCCGGTTGCACCACCGGCGCAGATGAATTCATGTACCCCATGAATTCCGGCTATCGGGAATATGTGAGCGTCGATGTGAAACGCCTGCACGAAATCATGATGGCAACGACTCCGGAGTTTGACCGCCTCAAAAACATGCTGGTGGCGCCCTGTCATTGAAAGCCGTCAGGCAATGATGGTTGTGTTTGAAGTGCGGGTACGGGATAGTTCTTTTGGATATCGGATATCCTCTCCAGGTTGCATTGAAATGTGGTCCTGTACATGGGAATCTCATTCGCTATCCGCATTATAAATGCGGCAATTCATCCCTGGTGTGAGTATGATTGAGAGATGGAGTGGACGGTATTCCTCAGGTGACCATCGTCTGGCGAAAGAAATTATCGCAGATTGGGGCGCATTACTATGCAACCGGGCATAATGAAAAAAGCAGCGTCCTTTTTTGGCGGTTACCTGCCGGTTTTTGGCAAAAAGATGCTTTGAAATTATTCGTTTGTGTTTTGTGGTTTTCCGTTTGTCAGCATCTCGAATATCTGGTCGGTGTTTTCGGCATTCAGAAGTTGCGTGAGACCACAGCGTTGGAAGGAGCCTGTGATTTCGGCAATAAATTCCAGGTGGGGCGTGGGTTTGCTTTCGGGAGAGAGCGTGAGAACGAATACATGAGACTGCTTTCCATCAAGCGCGTCGAAAGGAATACCGTTTTGATATATGCCAATAACGCACACGAGGTCATTGATGCATCCCACTCTGGCGTGGGGAATCGCCAGTCCACCTGCGAACCCTGTGGACATGCATTCCTCTCGGGTGATTATTTCTTTGAGGACGTCATTGTAGTAACGCCTCGGCAATTGACCCGTATCGCACAGAAAGGTCAATAACTCTTTGATGACTTCGTTTTTTGCAGTGGCGTGGAGATCGTTTTTCACCCAGTGTGGTTTTAATATCGCCGCGATTTTTTGAGTGCTTTGCTGTTGAATGTGTTGTTCTTTCTGGATGATAGCTCGATTCAGTTCCGTCTCATGCAACGGGCTCTTTAGCTCTTTCACCGCCCGCTCGACCGATGCCGTTGCGTCCAGAATGGCCGTATGCACGAAACGGATGTTGTTTTCTCTAAACACAATATGAAAAGCTGAACCCTGTCTCTGGTATTCAATGACATGGTCCTCTTTTCTCGCCTGATACAGTCGATCCCGGTGACTTAGTACATGGGTGAAGAATCCCTCTGCCTCCAGCACTTCGGTCAGCTTGGAGACAAACAACGCCACCAGAGAAAAACTTCCAAAGTCAAAGTGAAGAGCCGTGTTGTCGGATATGGGGGCGGTCTGGTCGGACACGCCGGGTTTGTCGTTCACAAACAGTTTGACAAGTCCCAAAGGAGCAATCACAGTGTTCACCACCACCATGATGATAATTGCGGCGAACAGTCGGTCATTGAGGATGCCGGCAGCGAGTCCCAGGGTCGCTATGATTAGTCCCACTTCTCCCCTCGGCACCATGCCCAGTCCGATGCGCATCGCGCCAAGCCAATTGAACCCGGCCGCAAGGGCAGGCAATGCGCATCCCAGCAGTTTTGACGCAAAGGCGATTGCCGAATATATGGCGGCAAACAGCAGGACCTGTGAATCGCACATGTCGTTGAGGTTGATGAACATTCCGGTGACGCAGAAGAACACCGGAACCATGAGTGCATAAATGGGATGCATCCCCTCCCGGATAACATGCACAACATCGGACTTGGACAGCGATAATCCCATGACATATGCACCGATGATCATCGCCAGTCCCGCTTCCTCAAACAGACCCGATAAAATGAGCGCCAGACCGAATGCCATTACAGCAATACTGGTACGCTCGCCAAAGTGTTTTAAAATGAATGAAATTCGCCTGGAGGCCAGTATTCCCACAACGGTGGCTACCAGCCATACAGAAACAGCTTTTATCCCTATAACGTGCACATGTCCCCACTCCATGATGCCAAGGTTATTCTGTTGCGCAGCGGTAATTCCCGTGACGATGGCGAGAAGAATAATGCCTATCACGTCGTCGATGACCGCTGCGGACAAAATGGTGACACCTTCGGGAGAATCCAGCTTGCGTTTTTCCGAAAGAATGCGCGCGGTGATACCCACCGACGTGGCCGCGGAGGCAATGCCCATGAATAAACAGGTGGGATCAAAGATGGAGTGTGGCGCCAGCCCCAGTAACGATGAAAAGTAAAATCCAACCCCCATTCCCAGTCCCACTGAGGCGATAACTCCACCGAGTCCCACCAGTGACCCGGCAAAAAAATAGCGAAAAAGAAGTTTCAAGTCCGTCTCAAGTCCCACGTTGAACAAAAGCACGATGGATGCCACTGTGGCAATACCGTAGAGTTCGGGAGAGACAGGACCGGTGCTGTGTATGGGAAAAACACCATCGGGGAACCCGGGCAGAGGAATGCCGCCCAGTGCATACGCTCCGAGGAGCACTCCTGCAAGCAATTCCCCTAAAACCCCTGGCAATTTTAATCGGGCAAACGCCATTCCGGCCAATTTGGCTGAAAAAATAATGAAGCCGAACTGGATGGACAGCATCATCATTCTGTGGGTCATGGGGCTTCCCTCTGCGTGGCTGTCACCAGTGGATGCACACAGCAATAGAGGGGACAATAGCGTGATGATTCCAATAGAAGTGGCCGGCAGAATTTTTGAGAGAGTGGAAGAATCCATTTGATTATGCCGACCAGAGATAACGATGCAACGAGAGGATGCAAATCATAACCAGGCGGGGTATATACCAACAAATTGTTTCCAGTGCAGGTCCGCCGTGGAAACAATACCATCCATCGGTTACAAGCTGTTCATGCGTGTGCATGGTCTCTCCATACTGGTATCTTGTGCATGTCAGGGCTGTCGCAAAGTCGCATCAAAAGAAAATAGAATAGGGCGGTAGTGTATCTGTCGCCGAGTTCTGTAAGCGGCGCGCATAAAGCCCGAGCCCTGCAGTTTGTCGCCTATCTGCCTGGCTTTGCGATTGCCCTGTTGTGTATTAGAAAGCATTGATCGATTGGCATGAATGTCAAAAAAGAAATGAATTTCAGCAAAAAATATCGGGGTTCGCCAAGTGGTGGGGAGGGCGATGGAAAAGGATGGACAACACCCTAAGTATCAGTCTTCGAAATCCTTAATATCCACGTCCTCAAGGTCGTCCATATCGTCGTTTTCCAGGGCTGCGTCTTCAACCACAGCCACAACTTCACCGGAGACTTCGCTCCCCTTTTCCACATTGGCCGGCGTCGCCCCCTTCAGCTCCATCAACAGCGCTGCGGCCGAGTCCAGAGTTGTGGAAACCTGTGTGGCCAGTTCGTCTTTCTGGGAAAGAGCCGATTTGGCGGCGGCAAGAGACGTTTCCAATCGGGAAATTCTGGCATCGCGCTCCTGGACATCTTTATGTAAATTGGCTTCCCTCTCCTCTGATTCCCCAAGCAGTGTTTCGGTTGTTTCCAGTTTACTCGTGGTTTCAGACAACGTGCTTTGAGATTGAGACAGCTCTCCTTGCGTATCGTTGAGATTCTTTTCGGTTTCGGACAGCTTTTCCTTTGTGGTGTCCAGTTCCTTTTGTGTCTCGGTCAGATTATCCTGTATGGTGTCCAGTTCCGCGCGCGTTTCTTCCAAAGTGTTGTTGGCATTGACCAGTTCCTCGCGTGTCTCCACCAAATCCTTTTCTGTTGCATTGAACTTGTTGAGCAAATCCGCGTTTTCCGCGTGAGCGGTGTTGAGACTGTCTTTGGTTTCTTCCAGTTTGGCGTTCAGATTGCCAAGCTCTTCCTCTTTGTCGTAAAGTTTTGATTTGTAGTCGGACAGCTCCCTGGAATGGGTTTCGTTCAACTCAGATAATTTCGCGGCATATTCGTCCGCTTTTGCAGTGAGCGCTTCATCTTTTTCATGGTGAAGTTTGTTGCTCAGCTCTTCGATATCGGCCTCGTGCTTAAGGCGTTGTTCCGTCAATTCCTCTTCGCGTTTTTGCGCCGCCTCTGCTTTCAGTTGCTCCGACAGTTCCTCCAGCGCTTTGTTCTTCTCTTCGGTCATCTGCACCGTGAGTGCATCAAGGGCTTCTTTTTGCTCATCGGCTTTTTGTTCGCAGAGAGTGGTCAACGCATCTTCTTTTTCTTTTTCCAGCCGTCCAATATCGGCTTTGCGGCCATTTTGCTCCGCATCCAGGTCATTTTCCAGCTTGCCTATTTTTTCTTTCTGATGCTCTATCCGTCCCTGAAGGTCTTCTGATTTTTTGGTCAATACTTCCTTATCGGTAGTGAGATCCGCTACATTTTCCTCTAAATCGTGAACAGCCATTTCGATGGAAATATTTTTCGATTCCAGGTCCGCGTTAGTTCTCTCCAGCTCAGTAACGCGCTCCTGGTTATCCAAAAGCTGTTTTTGTTTTGCGTTTACCGCATCCTTGAGATCGAGCAGCTCCCTGTCTTTTCGATTGAGCACCTCTCTCAATTCAAGCGTCTCGCGGGCCGAACCACTGCCAATAGACGAGATTCGACGGGCATTTTCTGCTTTGGCAGCCGCCAGAGCCTCCTCCACCCGCTTTAATTTTTCAGTTAATGCAGCGTTTTCGTTTTGCAGCGACTTCAGTGCATCGGGCGAAATCACAGCCCCGACCACATTGCCTTCGGCGCCGACATCTCCAGGGGGAATGATTTCTTCGTCAGAGCTTTTAGCATCGGAAATAACTTCGGTGTCATCTTCGATAACAACCTCATCCTCATCCTCATCCTCGTCTGCTTCGCTGCCGCTGTCATCATCCTCAATCACAATATCGTCTTCGCTGCCGGCACTTTCATCTTCCACTTCAATGTCATCCTCACCGCCCGCGCCTTCGTCTTCTACAACCACTTCTTCCATGTCCTCGAATTCGGTATCGTCCATATCCTCGATGTCCATCTCCTCTACATCGAGCTCATCCAAATCTCCCAACTGTCCCTCCTGGGGTTCGTCTGCGGAAATATTAAGCAAGCCATCAATAACCTCTGAAATCTGTATCGCGTCAAACGGTTTAAGCAGATATTCATCTGCCCTGTCCTTTAACTTCTTGTGTTTATCAAACGTTTCTTCGGTGGCTTCGCTGGATACCAGCACCAGCGGAATATCGCTGGTGTTTTTATTCTTCCGTAATTTTCGACAAATGGAAAAACCGCTTGTTTGAGGCAATTCAATGCTTAAATAAATCAGAGCTGGTGCATTTTCGTCAGCAAACGCCAACCCTTCCGCGGGATCCACAATCACATTTACGTTGTACCCTTTGTTTTCATAGATATTTCGCAAATACCCAGCGTATTCCTCATCCGGTTCGAAAGCGAGAATGGTTTTTGACATTTATTCGACTCCTTGCGATTTACCCTGACAGCTCTTTACAATCGAGGTTGTGTCGTACTTTTCAGTACCCTTGCAATTAAAGCATAGGGGCAGTTTACATTAAATCCAGCCAAAAGTCACATCGTAAGCATAGAAAATCATTCAACTTCACAATTTCTATTCTGATCGTTTTCAATGCCGCAGGGATGGCGACTGGAAGAGGTTAAAAGAAGATACTGACCGTGCCATTTCCCCCGAAAAGACTGCCCATTCCGCCCTCGTATTTGCCTTTGTATGCGAAAAAGCCACCGTAAACTAAAAATCCAACGGAGAACCATCGTTTGGGGCGAACCCCCAGTTCTATACCCACATCCGCTGTAAGACCGTCTTCTTTTTCAATGGCACGTCCCATGATTAGCATCGTATCTCGTACTATCATTTTGCCGATGCGGGTCTGGAACTGCAGGAGCGCGCCCAGGATGGGAATACCGTATTTGACAGTGCCCAACAGGCGCAGAATGGGAGCGTTATCAGAATCTTTGTATTTGATACCCACCGCACGCAGCCGGGTGGTTTCGTATCTGTATCTTTTGGAGTACCCCGCAAATGAGACGTTAATGCAGGTCAGGGTAAAGCCCAGTTTCAGCCCGGACACCTTTATCCCTGTGGTAAATCCCACTTCCATCCCGCTGCCTTTATAGCCAATCATTCGCCCCACGGGGGCGATAACCCCATCCAGATTAATGTTTTGCGACTTTTCAAAATCTTTGCCGGAAACGGTTGTGACAAAGCTGCGTTCAATTTCCACTGCGGTGAGTTGTACTCTGGCGGCGCCCAAATGGGGCTCAAGATAGAATGCACCAATTCGGTTGGCAAAGACATTTGATGCAGACAGCAAAACCGTCAGGGCACATAGAGCCATTGGCCAACCCACAAAATGACGCTGTTGATGACAGAAGTGATTTCCAGAATTCATTAGTGTTATTCGTCTCCTCCACTCGCATTTGGCGTATTGACCGCGATGGCCAGTCTTGAATATCCCACCCGTTTGGCCATATCCATGATGCTCACCACTTTTCCATGGCGCGCACCTTTGTCGGCCTTTACGATGACAACAGCCTCCTTGCCGGATTTTTTCAAACGGTTTTTAAGATAGCTTTCCAGTTCCTTCATAGTAACGGTATCTTTATCCACTTTAACGGTGCCATCTCTTTTTACCGCTATGGTGACGTCCTTGTTTTTGGGAAAAAGCTCCTGAGATGAGGCTTTAGGCAAATCGATGTCAATATTGGGATTTTTCACATACGTAGCCGTGAGCAGGAAGAATATGAGCAATAGAAACACCACATCTACCAGCGGCGTGACTTCCAGTGCGCCGATAGCCCGATTTTTTTTGCCGGTGGAAAAATTCATGCGGATTCTTTCTTTTCCGCTGGAGCGGCCGGCTGCAGGAGATCCAGTAACGCCAGCGAACCTTCTTCCATTTCGAGTACGCGTCGCTGACTTTTGGATTGAAGATAGCGGTAACCCACAAATGCAATAATCGCGACACTCAATCCGGCTGCGGTGGTGATGAGGGCCTGCCAGATACCGCCCGCCAGTTGCCCGGGATCCACTGCGCCACTGCTGGCAGTACTCACAACTTTTTTAAACACGCCAATCATTCCCGTCACGGTTCCCAGCAGTCCCAGAAGTGGTTCCACACTGGCGGTGGTCCCCATGGCTTCGATAAAACGTTCCATTTTGGCCACTTCCTGTTTACCGGTCTCCTCAAAGCGTTCTTTAATGTCGTGCCGCTGTGCGCGGCGGGCGTCGATGCCCGACTGCAGAATTCGACCGGCTGGACTATTGCTGGTTAAACATAAATCTCTGGCTTTGGTGAACTCTTTTTCCTTCACCAAATCAAGCACAGACTGAATCAGGCCATTCGGAACAATTCTGGAACGGCGCAACGACCACATGCGTTCCAGGAAAATAGCGAGGGCAATGACAGATCCCAACGCAATGGGAATCATCACAATGCCGCCGGTTTTGAGGAACTCAAAAGCTTCTTTCATAAATTCTCCAACGTCTTAATCGCTTAGGTAACCAAACGAGGTATTTTTTCGAATGTCAAAGGTTCTTTGTAAAAAAACTTAAATAAATCAGGTGAAAAATATTGTAAAACGCCTTTCATGAGTCACAGACGCGTTAAAACCATTCGAAATGCCGCGATATATTACACTGTTCGCGTGGTTGTGGCGCTTCTGGGTAGAACACCCGGACGAAGGGTAAGGCAAGTGTCCAGATGGCTGGGCGGTTTGGCGTTTTTTGTGGCGCACAGGGAGCGACGGATTGCCATCGACCAGCTTTGTCGCCGAACCACTCTTGGGAAACACCCCCATCGCGCAAAAAAAATAACGCGGGGCGTTTTCAATCATCTGGCACTTTGCATCACCGAACTGTGCCGGTTTATCACGCACCCCAACAACGCACCACCTGTTTTTATTCCGGATGCGTCCAGACGCGCGCTGGATGATGCATTGTCGCATAAAAGAGGCGTTATTTTTGTCACCGGTCATATCGGGAACTGGGAATTAATGGCCATGTTCCTTGCCCGGCAAGGGTATCCCATCCACACCGTCGCCAGAACCAGCTATGACAACCGATTCACGCGCTTTATTGCGGGGCAGCGGGCCCGGTTTGGGGTGAACGCCATTTATCGCGAGCAGGTGGGAAGTGCGGCGAGATTGCTGCGTGTGTTGAAAAAGGGACACATCCTGGGGATGCTCATCGATCAGGATACCCGCGTCCAGAGTGTGTTTGTGCCGTTTTTTGGACTTGACGCGTATACGCCAGGCGGTGCAGCGACCTTTGCGCTGCATACAGGCACGCCAGTGGTTGTGGGATCCATCAAACGAACGACGAGCGGGAGGCATACCATACGCATTCGGAGCATCACGCTGCCGGACGATGAAGTGATGGCGACCGCCCGATTAACCGATGAACTGGAACGCCGAATTCGGGGGCAAATGAGCCAGTGGGTGTGGTTCCATAAAAGGTGGAAGACCAGAAAGGGGGTCTGATGTCGGATGCAATAAACGGGCAGATTCGATTGCGTATGGAACAGGCGATGCGATGCAGCGGGGGGACGTCTGCGGACTTAAGGGAATTGTGCCGTCGGGACGTGAATGCAAAGGCCCTGGGGCAATTGCACGAACAAATCAGTGCCGAAGCCGCGATGCTGGTACAAATGCAAACCGGACCGTCTCCGTTGATACAGATTTTGTGCGATTTGGAATTGTATCCCCTGTGTGCCATGGCAGCAGAGGCCCATCACCATGCCACCATCGAATGGGCTCGAGAGAAGGTGACAAACGATCTTGCCAGGCGATGTCCCATGGTCATTTTCAAAAAAGTGCTTCATGTATCCCCGGTGGGCGAATTGGATTCCGAAGCGCTGCGACACATTGCCGACAGAGCGCTGCAGATAATTGCCCGCAACAGGATAAAAAAAGTGATTCTGATTCTGCACGGGTTAACGGTCGACAATGACACCGGTACGAGCTGGATTACCCTGCTTAATGAGGATTTGAATGTATTAAAGATTCAATTGCAGGTGCTGCGCGATTGACGAGAATCAACGTCCTGTACAAATAAAGAGATTTTCCCGTACCGGCAGGCCACCGTGCCTACCCCGTTCAAGCGCATGCACACTCGATATCCTGGTGAGAACGCCGTTTTTCGATTTCTGCTTTAAAATACTGTTCCCACCACGCATTGAGCTGACGTACCTGTTTGGGGATGGGGGCACTGGTGTCAAAATCGCCAGGAGGAGGGAGCGCCGGCTGGATTTCGATGCGCAGCTTCGGTGATGGGGGAACTTTATACCAGGGCATCCCTTTGGCCAGAGTGACCGGTGAGCATGTGTAAATAACGGGATGCACATCGACACCGGTGCGCACAGCCACCTGTGCTGCACCGCGCTGAAATTTGATGGGGACATCGGGCATGTATCTGGAGCCCTGAGGAAATATAATCAGCGGACGGTTTTGAGAAAAGCCATTTTGGCACTGCTCAATGAACGCTTCGCTGGCTACATTGGGGATAAAATCGCAGGCTCTAACCACTGAGCCAAAAAAGGGATGATTCCACAATCCCATTTTTACAACACAGTTAAAATCGGGAACATGCGCCCCCAGCACCACAATATCCACGAGCGTGAGATGATTGGCAATCAGCAGACAGGGACGATTGGCCGGCAGATTCTCAAGCCCCGTCACCTCTATGGATTTAAACGCCTGCGTGATTTTCATTATCTCAATAAAGGACCGCCAGGAAATGCGCACCTGTCGGTGAAATGCCTTGCGCGCCCGCTTTCCCTTGAACAGCCGGATGGACGGAAAAAGCACAACACCCAGCAAAAAGCCCCAAATCATGAAAATGACAAAACTGAGGCCGGTTCCGGTGGCGGTGATAGCTTTTTGGGCAGTTGGCATAGAGCAATTATCCAATCAGTTATCTTTGCTTGTAATCATTTCTCCTGGAAAATCCACCTGTACGGTCTGAATCTGGAGCGAATAACCGTCTGTTTCGTGGCTGAATTGTATTTCTCCGGTACGGAATCCCCGAGAACTGTACGTCACATGAACGGTATGGTTTCCATAGCGAACAATACGCTGTTTTGGCGTATCGTCCACCTGTGCTCCCTGAATTTGTCGTTTTAAAAAATCAGCTTTGGCAAATGTGAGTAAAAAATCCCGTGCCAGATACTGAGGGGGGAAGGGCAGATCAAACAACATTTGGCCCTCGTATGCGAAATTGCTCTTTGAGACAGTCATCAGAAACTGGCGTGCGCCCAGGGGGGAGAGACCGGCCATGGTCATGGAATCGGGCTTCAATTCAACCATGGCCGTGAATTCCAGTGTGGTATTGCCTTTTTGAAACACCACCTGCTGGACCAGCGATGGATAGGTGTCAAATGCCCCAAAGAGGTATCGTACAGAGATGTCGTCGTGGAACCTGAGTTTCGTGGCGTTTTTATTTACCGTGGTGGCTGCGCATCCTGTCCACCATATCGTCATGGACAGTAAAATGGCTAAAGATGGATTATTATAGGAATTTATGTTCATCTTCTGTTCCGATCCGGCTGAGGGGCGACAACAGCATCGCCAGGCAGATGCCGGCCAGCACTGTGCCTCCAAATGTTTTGAGCGCTGGATTCTGACTCAGCGCCAGCAGGCCAAAAGAGAGCGCCGTGGTAATTCCCGACAGCACAATGGCAAATGCAGTGGGAGCCATGTGGGACGATTCAGCGAAAAAGAGCGTGTAATCGATGCCGATGGCCAGCACGATGAGCAGCGCAACAAATGTAAAGATGTTGGTGGGCAGCTGCAGCAACGACATACCGCCCAATAGAATAATTGCGGTAATCAACGGCGGCAGAATAATCAGCAAACCTCTTTTGGGCCCGTAGCGCACTATTAGAAATAGGAGTATCAGACCATAGGCCGCTACCACCAATAGCGTTGAAAACTGTCGGTAGGATTTGAGCAGTGCAGTGACCGTTTGCACTTTGTCCACATAGCTGACATTGGGGATGTCGCGTATGGCCTGTTGCAGATGGTTCGCCTGATGAATGTCCTTTAGCAATACGACGGAAACAAACGCGTTTGCCACGTTGCCGATTCGCAGTTGACTGAACAGACGCGCTGCTTTCACATTTTTGATGGCTTCAAACTGGAGCGGCCTTGCTGCGCCTATACTTTGGCGGATGCGCATCACATCGGCCCTGTCCCAGCCCATATGTTCAAAAATCCGGCTTGCGGCATTGCTTTGTACAAACGATTTCATAAAAGCAAGATTTTGACGTTGTACGCGCAGGGAGGGGACCAATTGGGCTGCCGCAAAAAAGTTACCAATGGCTTTTTGGTCGCGAAGTGATGCCAATCTGGCCAAAACGCTTTCCTCTTTTTGCGCCAGCATTTCTTCGGTGGGGGCATACAGCACCAGAAAGCGGCTTTTATCGAATGTGCCGATCATTTGGGAAATGGCGGCTTCATCTTTCTCCAGCGTGGGGAACTTGCCCCTGAGCAGGCGAATGTCATCGGTGGCCTGCAAAAAGGGAATGGCGATGGCAAACGGCACGCAAATAACCGCTACGGCAAAAAGATGCCGTTTATTGACCCATGAAACGTAACGGGCCGTCCAGCTCCAGACCAGCGGTAAACGCCGGCGGGGGCTGTGCAGAGGTAAAAATGGAAACCAGCACACCACCGTGCCGTATGCCGCCAAAAGGCCGATGCCCGCAAACACTGCCATTTGCTGCAGTCCGAAAAAGGGCGCAATCAGTAATGCGATGTAACCAATGACACTCGTTGTCATTCCCAGCGTGATGCCCGGTAATACTTCCTTAAGAACCTCTGCTCCGGAGGCGTCCTTTGCCAAATGGTGCGCGAAATAGTGAAAACTGTAGTCGATACATACCCCCACAAGGGATGCGCCAAATACGAGGGTAATCAGATGAACGTGTCCAAAAATGGTGACTGTGGCCGAGGCGGCGATAAGGATACCCACGAGGATGGGAATCAGCCCGAAAATCAGTTCTCTCACCCTTGAAAATGCAAGTATCAACAGCAGTACCACGCCGAGCAGCGAGCCTGTGCCGATAATGGAAACCTCTTTTTGCGCCCCTTCGGACGCGGCAGCGGCGTATCTGGGCATTCCAGTCCACAACACCCTGGTTTTTTGGAAACGGTCTTTTAGTGCAGCAATTTCGGTGTCAATGGCATCGCTGATTTGTGAAGAACCATTTTGCGTGAAAATGCCGCTCTGTCCCGTCGCGGTAAGCAGTACCCATGATTGGGCGGAATCGTTGAAAACGAGATGTTCGCTTTCAAGGGAAAATTGACCGGAGAGTCTGGGCATCGACAGGGTGAAATCTTCAAACAGAAAAAAGGGGTCCTGTTCGATTAGCGATGAGGGAACACCGGAAAAAGGAGCATACAGCCGTTGGATGGCGTTGTCGGCCAGGGCCTTTGAATCACCGGCCTTTGCCATGGTGCGGTGGTCTTTGGAAAGGACGCTCCAGCGTGCCTTGAAGAACGTTTCGAAAAAGTCCCGACGTGTCCTGTCGCTGATGCGACATGTGACTTTGTCGAATATGTTGGTTTGTCTGCCAAGTGTTTCGGCCAGTGCGTCGGCTGCCAGGATGGCGTCTTTTTTTTGTGATGCAGACACAACGATCACCACCTGCGATTCCAGCGCATGTGCCAGAGAATCGATGGCCGCTTTGGTATACGGCGTTTCCTCGGTGTGAGGAATGAGGTCCAGAACACTGGTTTGAATGGCTGGCGAAAGGATAAATCGCACCATGATAACCATTGCACATGATACAACAATGGCCCATACGGCCGCTCCTGTTGTCTGGAACTTACTGGATGCAGGTATCAAGGGTGATGTGTTGTGTCGGTGTTTCATCGGAAATGAGGATGTTGGTGGTATCCCCGTTCGCCTCCCGGATAGCGATTCTATGGATATTGGCACTGCCTTCAATCACTATATTGGAAATAATTTTGGCCAGAATCCGATCTTTGGGGCGCAATCCGATTTGGAACTGCGACTCGTTTTGCCAATAAAAAATCGAGAAGCGATTTTGGAGAACCTTTTTGTCGGCCGTAAAAAGGGCTATCAGGATGCGCGCGGTGTGTCGTATCTCAAAATGATCGTCGGCACTTTTTACAATGGCCTTTCTGTTGCCGGTCTGCTGCCATATGCCATCTGAAGTGATTTTTACCGCGGATGAAAACGGACTTTGGGTGGCCATGCAGATGCCCTTTGGATTCAGAACGATGGTGCCTTTCGAAATGAGCGGTCGCTTGAGTGCTGCAATTTGTTTTTGCTGAGTAAATTGCCTGGTTTGTTCTTTTTTCAGCTGCAGCTGATTCACTTTGGTCATGAATTGCGTTTCATTTTGGGCCGACAGTGGATTTGAAAAAACGGATTCCGTGGTATCTGCGGCGTATCCCCAAATGGCCACGCTGGAGATGGTGACAAAAATCAAAGTGAGAACAACACGCATATCAGTTCGCTTTCTTTTTTTTTATTGTTTGGCGAATCAGGAATTCAGTTCCAAGCAGAACTCCAATCAAAATGTAGCTGATTAGACCGTTGTATAAAGTCCAGTATTCTTTTGATGTGCAAAAAGCCGTGTAAGTCGCGATGGTGCCGTTGACGATGAAAAACAGGCACCACACCACAGTGACTTTGCGGCAGTATTGGTGAATCCGGTCGGTCATCACCGGTTCACTGATTGCGGCGAACCTTGCTATCATGGAGGGACCTTTGAGCAGTGTCCAACCGAAGGTGCAAAAAAGAGTTGCATTTACCACCGTCGGCATCAGCAACAGCACCTGTGCGCTATTGAATATAAGTGAAAAAAGTGCTGGAATTGTCGCTGCCACGCTGAGCGGCAAAAGCGCCTTGAGTTTTTTTAATGACATTTTTCGTGTGGCGAACAGTCTGGCCCCCAGCATCGTCAGGATGAAAGCGCTCACAATCGATGGTGAGAATTGGGTCAGTCCCAGATAAATCAAAAACGGGTAAGCAACGAAAAGCGAAGCAAGCACGATGTGAAGGATGCGGTTTGCCAAAAGGGATTTACTCCTCCCATTTTTTGAAAATCATTGATGTATTTACTCCACCAAAGGCAAAGTTGTTGGACATGACATATCGCTGGTCGAGCTTGCGGGTCTCTGTTATATAATCCAGCTCACCGCATTCGGGATCCACATTGTCCAGGTTGATGGTGGGGGCTACCCAGCCTTCGTTCATCTGATGGACGGTTATCCATGCTTCGATGGCGCCGCACGCCCCCAGTGTATGACCAAAGTAGCTTTTTAAGGACGCAATGGGGATTTTACGGCCAAAGCACTCTGCAGTGGCCTGTGTTTCCGTCACATCGCCAATTTCCGTAGATGTGCCGTGGGCGCACACATAGTCAATTTTGTCCGCAGACAGTCCGGCATCCTGCAGAGACAATTCCATGACGCGCCGCATTCCCTCTCTGGCCGGGTTCACCATGTGGGCGCCGTCGCTGTTGCTGCCAAATCCCACCAGTTCCGCATGGATTGTCGCGCCGCGTTTTTGGGCGCTTTGAAGGGACTCCAAAATAAAGGTGGACGCCCCTTCGCCACATACCAGTCCGTCCCGGTCTCTGTCAAAAGGTCGTGGGGTTTTGTGAGGTTCACTGTTGCGGGAACTGGTGGCGTACATCACATCGAATACGGCTGTTCCAAGAGGATCCAGCTCCTCGGCGCCACCACAAATCATAATGTCCTGAATGCCGTATTTAATCAATTCGTACCCGAAACCAATCCCCTGACTTCCGGAGGTGCAGGCGGAGCAGGCGGGAATGAGACGCCCTTTGGTTTTGAAATACTGGCTGATGTTGGCCGCGCAGGTATGGCTCATAAACTGGATGAACTGGGAGCCTTTGACGCCCTCCACTGTTTTGTTCACTCCAATCTGTTTCATAAATTCAATGGATGCGTGGGCGGATCCATATGTTGAACCGTAGGAAACCCCCACCGTGCCATCGGTGAGCTGCGGCGCTTCCAGCAACCTGGCGTCCATGAGCGCCAATTCCGCTGACCGAATGGCCAGAATCGCCACTCTCCCCATGGTTCGCAACTGTTTTCTCCCGTAGTGTGCGGGGGTTTCAAAATCGGCAATGGGCGCTCCCAGAAAGCTGGTGAGTCCCTTGATTTCTTTCCAGTCCGACATAAACCGGACGCCGGATTCTCTGGCCAGTATTTTTAGTTTGACCGACTCCCAGTCCTGCCCAAGGGAGGTAATACCACTCATTCCGGTGACCACGACGCGGTTCATATCATTCCTCCGTTTACAGAAATCACTTGTCCGGTAATGTAGCTTGCTTTTTCCGACATTAAAAAGGCGACCAGTGCCGCCACTTCATCGGGAGTCCCATAACGGCGCATGGGAATCATCTTAATTACTTCCGATTGAACAATATCCTTTATCATATCTGTTTCGATAATCCCAGGGGCCACCACGTTCACGGTTATTTTTCGTTTGGCGACCTCCATGGCCAGAGATTTGGCGGCTCCGATGATGCCCGCTTTGGTGGCGGCGTAATTCACCTGACCGCGATTCCCCGTAATCCCCGATATGGACGACATGGCGATAATCCGGCCGCCTGTACGCGCTTTGGCCATGGGCATGACCAGCGGCTTTAACACATTGTAAAAACCACCGAGATTGGTGTTGATGACGCTGTCCCACATTTCGTCTTCCAAAATGGGGAAGGGTGCATCTTTGGCGATGGATGCGTTGCAGACCACTCCCCACAAATCCCCCAATTGGGCCAAATCGTCTTCCAATGCCTGCATCGTCTGCGCGCGGTTGGCCACGTCAAAGGGAAGAAGGTATCCATCCCCACCGTTTTGGCGGATTGTTTCCAGCACTTCGCAGGCTGCGGTTTCATTTTGCAGGTAGTTAATCCCGACCTTGAAACCATCGGCGGCCAACTGAATGGCCACGGCTTTTCCGATTCCTCTGCTTGCCCCCGTAACAATGGCGCGTTTCATACTTCCTCTTTCAAATCTGAACTATCCCTGGTTGGCGAATATACATTAATCGTCGCGCTTGCCAACTCTGCTTCTGTCGCTTTGTCTTTCACAGCGCAGCGGAACTGTACCAGATTTACACCATCCCACGCCAAATTTGCTTCAATTTTAAGAACCTGCCCCTCTGCAAAGTAATCACAATTGAGAGTCAGTTGGCGGGTGCCCACCAGATAGCCAATTCTGGGGGGACGCTGATGCTGGTATCGAAACCACCCATCATAGACGCCAATGGCCTGGGCCATGAATTCCACTGCAACGTACGCCGGGACGCCGTTGGGGGTGAAAAATACATGATCGGAGCGGATTTCAACTTCGCATATCACGCCATTGTCGGTATGGGCCACGGCTTTATCCAACATGAGAATAGGGGGTCTATGGGCCAGCAGTCTGGCTATGGGGACATCGCTTATCTTCATGAATTTTCAACTTCAGCTTTCCTGTTTCTCAACCAATCCGTGGCTGAGAGTGCGTTGTGTTGGGCGTCCAGGATGTCTGGCAGCAGGATTGAATCGCCCTTGGCCAAAAGGGCCTTTGTGAACAGCAGCACCATCCCATATGAGTGCCGTTCCTTTTCCCCTGGAACAAAAAATGGCGGAACCGTTTCGTCCGCCACCAGCAGCGCCACGGTGTCACTTATATTGTTTGCCAGCAACTGCCATGATTCGAGCAGGCCCGCGGCAAATGTATGGGGACCGGCGCTCACAGTGCGGGAAATGCGCATATTTTTGGCGGCAATGCTCAAATATCCGGTGGCCGTGTGGTGGACGGAGTTGCAAAAATCCACAGGAGAGAGCGGTTCATTGCTGTAAATGGAATGAAACAGCGATTCCAGGATCTGAATTTCGCCAAAACGGGACGCAAATACGAAATCGATGGCGGAAGCATCCAGAGAATGCGCCTCAATCAGTTCAAAAAAGGGCGCCATAACCAATCTTGACAAAGTGGAGCTTTTGCCTCGCAACCGTGCGGGGACATTCGTGCATGCGGGTTTGTACGAACCATCCGGTTCGATGGGATACGGTTGATGCACCCACCTCGAAAAGGCGTCCTTGCTGTCCAGCTGTGGCGCACGCCCCGACCAGTCCACAAGGGAGATGGAAAAGGGTTTCATCGTAGACCTCCTTTGCCGGGGCCCAGCACCAGTGTGCAGTTATTTCCCCCAAACGCGAACGAATTGCAAAGATAGCAGTAGTCCTCGCCGTTTTGAGGACGCTCGACGTTTTGGGGCAGGGCGAGGGGGACGGGTGGCAAATCGGGGTCCAGTTCGCCATCAAATATGTGGGCGGGCAACCGCCCCGGATTGTCGCAAAGTGAAATGCAGCAAACCGCCGTTTCCAACGCGCCTGCGGCCCCAAGACAGTGTCCCAAAAAAGGTTTGCTGGAACTGACTTTTGCATGGGGGGTGACGCGATGCACTGCTTTTATTTCCATGGCGTCATTGGCTTTGGTGGCCGTGCCGTGAAGATTGACGTACGCCACTGACTCCGGGGACACCCCGGCATTTTCCAGGGCGCGGGTCATGGCCAGCGCCGCGCCCACTCCCTCTGGATGGGGTGCACTCATATGGTACGCGTCCATGGATTCACCACCGCCCAAAAGATAAATCGGACTTTCTTCTTTGGTCAGTACAAACAGCGCCCCTCCTTCGCCAATATTCAGTCCGCAGCGGTTAATACTGAGCGGATTGGTGCGCGAATCACTCAATTGGCCAAGGGCAGCGAATCCGTTCACCGTTAAATCGCAAAGCGCGTCCACACCACCGGTAATCACCACATCGCATATGTTGGCGTCGATAAGGCCCTTGGCGCTCATCATGGCTTTGGCGGCCGATGAACAAGCGGTGGAAATGGTATATACAGGTCCCTTTGCACCACAAAGCGCGGCAATAAACCGGGGGAGACTGCCCATGGCATGCTGTGTGTGAAACGAATATTTTTCCGGATATGCGCCTGTGCGCTTTTGAAGCTGAAATGCCGCTTCACTGGCGTCCAGGCCAGATGTGGACGACCCCAGCACCACACCCACCCGCTTTGCGTCAATGCCTTTGATATATCGTGCGACGGTATGTTCGATTTGCCGATAGCAGCCAAATGCCAGCCGGTTGTTGCGACAGTCATAGTTGCCAAAGGCCATTGGCAGCGTCGGAATATCTGACACTTCAAACACCGGGACACGTCGGCCTCCCACAACTGTTCTGTGGGACAGTTGGGGCAATCGCTCTGAAAACAGCGCTGTGGCGCAGGACGACACCGATGTTCCCAACGCGCAGAGCATCCCAAAATCCGCAATACCGCATCCCATCAAATCCGCTCTCCTTCCATGTGACCGTGACGGATGGCGTATGTGAGTGCGCGCAGGTCCGTTTCCAGTGCCCGGTCCTTGCACACAAATTTCGAACGCGCTCGAACGGACTGAATCAGATGCTGCAATTTTGGATGGAGTTCGGCGGTGGAGAGTTCATTTTGGCGCTGCCGTAAATCCGCGGCCTGCACGCTGGCCAAAAGAAGCGCAGCCAGATTTTGTTCGGTCAATTCCAGGACGCGAATGCAGTCGCGGGCGCTGATGGTGCCCAGGCTCACTTTATCCTGGTTATTGCTTTCGGTGGATCTGGAAAAAACCGATGCGGGCATGGCGTTTTTAAGTGCCTCCGCGGCAAAGGCCGACGTGGCGATATGCACCGCCTTGAATCCGTGATGAATGGCGCGGTCGTTCCCGGTGGCGCCGCTCAAATTGGGGGGCAGGCCGTTGTTTTTCCGTTCATTGACCAGCAATGCCATCTGACGATCCAGTAAATCCGCAATATTGGCCACGGCATTTTTCATGCCGTCCATGGCGAATGCGATGTGGCCGCCGTAAAAGTTACCCCCGTGCAGCACATCCGCGGTGTCGGGATCGATGAGTGGATTATCGTTGGCGCTATTGATTTCGGTCTCGATAAATTGTCTCATCCACCCCATGGAATCCGCCAGAACCCCCAGAATGTGCGGCGCACAGCGCACGGCATATGTGGCCTGGACCCGTTGACCATTCGCCAGCCGGTAGTCGTTGCCGTACTGAATCCATTCACTGATTTTTAATGCCACTTTCAGTTGCGCAGGGTGAGGCTTCTGCTCGAATATCCGCCTGTCAAAATGCCCCTTGTTTACCTGCAGCACTTCCACCAGCAACGCGCACGCCTGCGTACATAAGTAGAGCAGGCGCTCGGCCCGTTCAAATGCCTGACACGCAATGGCTGTCATTACGGATGTGCCATTCATGATGGCCAGTGCCTCTTTGGCTTTCAACTTCAGCGGTATGATGTGGCGTTCTGCAAAGACATCGGCGGTATTGCGCACCTGGCCGTCGCAATACACTTCGCGTTCGCCCACCACTGCCGCAGCAACGTAGGAAAGCGGCGTCAAATCGCCACTGGCGCCTACGGACCCTTCCTGCGGAATTCTGGGAATGATACCCTTTGCCAGCAGGTTGGCCAGAAATTTCAGCAGGTCAACGCGGACCGCCGAAAAACCGCTTTTTAGACTCGCCAGTCGCACGGCCAGTACAGCGCGACAGGTGGTCTCATCCAGATAGTCGCCCATGCCGCATCCGTGGAAGCGAAGCAGATTGAGGGCGAAATCGTCTGATTGCTCTTTGGTAACAGGGGTGGTGCAGGAATCGCCCACGCCTGTCGTGACACCGTAGATGACTTTCTCCTGCGCCTTCAGTGCATCCAGTGCAGCGCGGCCTGCCCGAATTCTGGAGAGAAAATCGTCATTATCGCTCAGAACCACGGAAACACGGCCGGATGCAATGGTGTTCACGTCTTCAATTGTGAGGTGTCTATGGTCAATTGTCAGTATCTTTGGGCGAGTCATCTAATCTCCAAAAATCGTAAAAGTTGAACCACTGATACGGATATTGGCAACACAGCTGCTCAAGGAATGCAGCGTATTTTGCAATGTATTCTTTTAAATCCCTATCCCGGTTCGCTCGCGAAATGGACACTTTTTCGGCCACAAACTGCACCGCCGGTTGGTAGGTGCGCCGGCCGACTTTGACTCCTGCCACAAAAAAAGTGGGGCATTGGAGCAGGTTGGCCACCAGCCACGGATTCGCCGGGAACGGCGCATCTTCCCCCAAAAATCGCGCCATGACAACCCGTGAGCGTGACGACGGATGGAAACGATCGGCGAGCATGGCCACCAGTTCGCCGTTTTTGATGGCCGATTGCAACGCCATCACGCCTTCGATGCTGCGATCTTTTAAATTAATGATATTCAATTGAGAATCCGGATTGATGGATTGCAGCAGATGGTTGAAGCGCTTTGCGTTTTCCAGATACATCACCGCATTCACTTTTTTGTTTTTTTCCACACTTAAGGCGCGCAGGGCGTCAAAATTTCCCAGATGCGCGCCCAGCAGCAGGCACCCATATCCCTCATCGAGATATTTCTGGATTTCTTCGAGCCCGGTGGTGTGGATTTTAAAGCGGTTCAGTTTGGACTGCCAAAACCACAGTCGGTCCATGGCGCTGCCGGCGAACGCGATAAAGTGCTTTAATCCGTGAAAAAATCCGGGCCGTTGGCCTGCGCCGCTGGTATGATGCACTCTGGAGAGGTATTTTAAGCTGGCGGTTCTGGCCTTTTTACCGGTGAGATAAAAATAAAAAACGATGGGATACAGAAAAAGACTGGCTGCGGCATAACCAAACGTGTTGAGTATAAACAACATGATGCGCATCCCCGGGGAGGCGCCCCTCTCCTTTTGTGCAATCCACAATCGATTGTTCATTTCAGAATCCGTCTTTTGAGCAGTATCCCGCTTCGCAACAGCATGCCAATGAACAGGCGTGTGTGCATCCATGAAATGCGCACATTGTCGTAAAAGTAATGGAAATGCGACAGACCGTCTTCGAAGTATCGCACCGGAGTTTCAATGTTTATGACATCGATGCCTCGCCAGACCATTCGAACCGCAATTTCGGGATCAAAATCCATGCGCTTGCCAACGAACGGATTTTTAAGAATTTTATAGGCAGCTTCCACAGGATAGACCCGATAGCCAAACATCGGATCTGCGATGGCGGTGGAAAGCGTTTCAATCCACACCCAGACAATGCTGATTTTGCGACCATTGAGTCTGGATTTGGGGGTGTTGGACGGAAAAATCGGTTTTCCAAGGATAAGCGCGTTGGGTGCGTTTTGGGCCGCTTCCACAAACATGGGAATGTCTTTTACAGCATGTTGATTATCGGCATCCATTTGCAGCACGTGGGTGAACCCCTGTTTCTTTGCCCATGAAATGGCATCTTTGACCGCTGCGCCCTTTCCGCCATTTTTGTCGCGGTGCAGCACGGTGACCCGTCGCTCTTGTGCCAGTCTGTCCAGAATCGTTTTCATTTCCGGGCCGGAGCCGTCATTGACGATGAGAATGGGATACCCATGCGGTTGTAAAGAGACCACCATGCCTTCGATGGTTGAAATATTGTTGTACGTGGGCAGCACAACGCAACATTTCATCGCAAAACCATCTTTCCCGATGCAAAGTCATGGTCGTTGCCATACAATCGGTATTGCCATGCATTGGGCATGGATTCCAGTTCGAGAATAAATTCGCCACCGGGAAGGATAAGGTTTTGAAACTTCATTCGGTCGACACTCTGGATGGATGGTGCCCTGGAGGTGATTGATGTCACACCTTCAACCACCAACTGCAATTGACACACTCCCGGCAAAATGGGCTGATTTTCGAAATGTCCCTCAAATCCATAAAACGTGTCGCTGATGCGACAGTAAAAGCGGGTGATATTCCCGTCCTGCTCCTGTTTGAAACAAATATCGGACAACTTTTCAATGGCCATTGCGTACGGTTTCCTCCAGTAGTGCCAGCGGCACCTTTCCCTCTGCATTGCGCGGAAAATCCGGAACGAACCGCCAGTATCTGGGCAGCGTCACCAAATCGAATCGACGTTTCATCTGTTCCCGGATGGTTTTAACCAACTGCTGTTTTGCGGTGCCCGAAGGAAGGGGGGCGGTCGATGTCGGGATAATCACTGCCGCCAGAATGCCGCGTCCCCTTTGGGATTCATCGATATATTGAAACACTCTGGCTCCCGCCACCTCGGGCATGTTCGACAGAAACTGTTCCATTTCGGTGAGCGATACACGCTTGCCGGCGATTTTGGCGATGGTGTCGTATCGGCCTTTCAGCAAAAATTGACCGTTTTGGAGAATGTCAATGCGATCGCCTGTTTCCACCCAGCCATCGGCTTGCAGAAGCCAGGGCGATTGCACCAGCAGGCCATCTCTGTCGTTTTGCGTTATCTTCACAGGCGAAAACGGGGTGAACGGCGTGTCGGTTTCCGGATGCTGCCGTCGGAACGCCACACCACCGGTCTCAGTTGAACCAAAAATTTCGACAGGGCCGATGCCAGTGACAGAACGGATTTCCAATGAGATGTCTCGGGCCAAAGGTCCGCCGGACGAAAAAATAACGCTGCGTTGCCAGTTGAACTGTCGGCTTCCTGCCACTGCCGGCAAGACCCTCAGGTGGGGGGGCGACGACACAATGCAGGCGCCGTCGTTGCCGTCGTGCAGTATCTGTTCCCAGTAAAAAGTGGTGTCATCGCAAAGGAGATGTCCAAAATGCAGTGGCCACAAAATGTTAAACAGAAATCCGTAAATGTGAAAATGACTAACCGTTGTTCGCCGGGGCAGGCCCTGAACCTGTGCTCCAAAATTGCGTTCCAGGTTCATGATTTCTTCAAAAAGGGCAAAAAAAGGTTTGCTGATTCGCTTCTTTTTGCCTGTACTGCCGGATGTAAAAAGCACCAGCGCGGTTTTTTCGGCTGCAAAAGATGGATTGGCAACACCGCTCGCAGTTACGTCTTTTCGGAATTTATTTCCTGTGTTTTCCATCGGTAGCCGGACTGCGGGAAGGCCAATGGGTTGAATATCCCGATCGGTGATCATTCCATTCAAACGGTCGCAAAGTTCCAGCAATGTATCGGACTGGAGATCAGCGGAGACCACCGGAATTCGTTGAGATATCCAGCACGCGGCAATGGATGCCGCAAACAATACGGGGCAGTCCACCGCGATTAGCCATTGGGGCGCTGTGTCTGTGCCTTCGTCGCCATGGAGACATGAATTGCCGACGGCGAGATCGTTGAGATTGTCAATGATACCTTGTGTCAATTCCATGAATCTGGTTCGATTGCAGTGGCTTTGCACGACAGACTCACTGGAATTGGCAGAAAAAAGGAAATAGTGTTTGGGGCTGTTTGATTTCAACTTTTTTTGCGGAGAATCGCATCGGCCACATCGGAGACGGTGCGAATCTGACGGAGATCGTCATTAGTAAATTTGATTCCGGTTTTGGAACTGAGCTCCGATGCCATATCCACCGCGTCCAGACTGTCGAGGTCTAAATCCGTAAACAGATTTTTGTCCTCCGTAACGTCTTCGGCGTCGAAATCAAATGTGGTGCAAAGGATTTTTTGCACCTCAGCCAAAATGATATCTCGTTCACTCATATGTGATCCTGTTGTGTTATCCCTGCTCGAGGATGAATTGAGCCATGGTATTCACGCTGGCGAACACCTTTCGGTTCTCTTCAGGGTCATTGGTCAATTTGATTCCGTATTTTTTGGAAATGGCCACGCCAAGCTCAAGCGCATCCAGAGAATCCAGTCCCAGACCGTCGTAAAACAAGGGCTCTGTAGTATTTATGTCAGAAGGTTGAACATCTTCAAGACGAAGGGTTTGAACAATCAGCTCTTTTAGTTCTTCTTCGAGTTTTTCAATGTCGTTACCTGCCACATTTATCTCCGTGCAACGGTCAAAAATCCAACCGGTTTAGTACAAATCGACTTGCCGAATGTCAAGTGCATCCGTTTATTATTTGGTGTAACTGATTCGCGTTCAGATGCTCTGCCCCGGCAATTGGAAGGCCTTGCTCTGCAATATTGTAAAAAGTGACAGTGGTGCGTTGCTCTGCAATCGTATTCTCCAGCCATTTCCGGTATGCCAGCAGCTTGGGACTGGTGGACACCCATTGGGTCTTTACATTTCTGACTCTGATATAATTGGCCAAATCCCTGGTGCGTGTGCTTTGTTGATGCCAGGCGCCTTCCGCGTGGTGATGCTCATCCACAAAACAAAGGTCTTGCCCTGCAAATATCATTCGTTTGATTCCCATTTTCAATGCAATCGCCACCGCCGCTGTGGCAACCGAACCGCCGCTGGAAATAGCTTGTACTTCTGGAAAACCCGGAATTGTTTCACAGAGATACATATATTTTGGGCCAGTGTACGCCTTAATTGCATCTGCACAAGTGAAATTTGAAAAGAGCAGAGGGATATCCAATTGCTCGAACCCTTTGAGTTGCTTGCGAACGTTGGGTAATGCGTCCATCACTACGATATAATTCACGCGGATGCCGCTTTCCATCAGTGGCCGAAGGGCTGACCCGGCGCAGAGTACCACAATGTTTTCGGGCAGCGTCTTTAGTGCCGCTTTGACAATATTGAGGGACGGCCCGCTGGAGACGATGACCGCTGTTTCGCCCAGGTGGCGCGAAAAAAGCTGTTGGATGGGATTGCTCTGAACGCCCATGTTGGCGTGGTGGTTGGCAGCCGCCAGTTTTTGACGGATTTCGTTGCGCCCGGGGATAAGTTGTCGCGTCAGATGCAATTTTAAATCTTCATACGCATTATCGAGGCAATTCAATGCGGGTTTGTAAATGGCCAGCGACGCATTTTGGGACTCCGCCATGGCGATAATGGACAGAGCATCAATGGGACTATCCGCGTGGAGAAATGTCACGTTGTCCATTAATATGATTGCCGAAAAATCAGTCAGAGAAAACGCCGTGTGCAGCAAATCCATGTTGCATTCGAGAATGTGCAGGCGTTGGTTCTGTGACAATCGTGCGGTCAGCTCGCGCACCTGGTACCCCAATCCAAATCCGTACAGCATAATGGTGGACTCATTTGCCAGGCGCTCGGCAAAACGGGCTGCTTCCTGCAATGGGTGGTAGCGACTGTGTACCCAGGTGTGCTGCTCTCTGTCGCCATTGGCGTGGCGATACCGCAGAGTTTGAACGCCATCTTTCGTCTCGGCCAGTTCCATGTTTTGGAAATTCACCACGTGCTGTTCAAGAGTGGCAGCGAGACTCGGGTTTTTTGTCCGCAGTGCCGCCAGATTTTTTTCAGGAAGCAGGCGATGCATCAACATCGGCCATCCGTTGTTTCCAGGTGGACAGTACCGGCAAAAGTTCGTGTTCGAACACATCTGACGTCATAACATCATCATCATTTTCCAGACTGATTTGCAGCTGTTCCAAAGTGGCGGACAACTGCGTCACATCAATGTCCACCATGTCCTGCAAGACGGCGATGCCCTCCATAATCCAGCCAAGACCATCAATGACCTGAACAGTGTTCTGACGCGCCTGCTCAATGGAGCCTTCCTGAAAAAGGGACACGGTATGGCGAATACCGCCTTCGAACTCTCCAAGGAAGCCCACCATACCTGTGAGCAGTTCTTTTTTTTCGGCTTCCCTGTTCAATCTGCACCCGCTTTCAAAAAAAATGATTTGGCGTCGTTGCCTCAATTAGGAAACCGTAGCACCAGTTTTGTCCGGGTCAAACCGTCCCCACTTGTGTTGGAAGCCGAATGTCGGAAACGGACATCGCCGTATTCCAATTTTCCTGCGACATGTCATTTGGGGTTGAAGTGACGGCAGGTTTGAGATGACCTGGCGCATGGCACACCTGGGTCAAAACTTTTTAATTTCCCTTTAGTTGCCTGTACTGGCGCCGGCACGGACCCTTACGGCACAGATACGATTTGGGATTCGACATCAACCGCGCCAGGAAACCGCGCCAGGAACGGACGATACCAGTGACACTGCAGGGACGGGGGCGGTGACACGTCGGATACCAGCATGGGTGACACGTCGGATACCAGCATTGGAGACACGACGGATACCAGCATTGGGGACACGTCAGATACGGGCGTCGTGGATACCAGTGTTACGAATGATACCGAAACGTGCAGCGACGGAGATCAGAAAGATACAGATTCTGTTCTCGTACCTGCACAATCCGATGATTTGAATGTGCAGATCTATCATGCGGACTTCACTGTTGGCGTTGGCGATTCAGGGGTGATTCAGGCGGAACTGGGCTACGGAAGCAGATACACTGACCCGGAAACCTGGGCGACCTGGCAGACGGCGAATTACAGCGGTGATAGCGGCAGCGGCAACGAATACGACGTTTTCACCGGCAGTTTCAGCGATGTGGAACTGGGTGTGTACTTCTTTGTCTTCAGAGTATCTTCGGATGGCGGGTTGTCCTGGACGTACTGTGACACGACCTGGACAGATCCTTACGATGGCTATGATGTGACCGAGGGCGGCGTGATGACCGTCACTGATTCCAACTGTGTGCCCGGAGCAAATGAATGTCAGGACTGTGAAGATAATGATTTGAACGGTCTGGTGGATGGTTTCGATCCCAAGTGTCTGTTTGGTGCGGACCGCCTGGAAGTGGATTTGCGAACCAATATACCGGGGGATGAAACTTCCGTCCCAGGTGATCCGTATGACTGTTTCGTTGACGGCAACTCGGGCAGCGGTGACGACGTCTGCGAGCAATCCTCATGCTGCGAACTGGCGGATCCGTCCATTGACGATTATCTGGATTTGGTAATCACAGATACCGATCCGGGTGTTCCCAACTGTGCGGTGGATTGTATGGCCCGATGCGGTGATGGATTGTGCTCGCTGGGAGAAAGCAGCGTTTTCTGTCCTGCGGACTGCGCAGCCACATGCGGAGACAGCACGTGCGACAGCGGTGCCGGCGAAACCGCGGCCACCTGTCCGGCAGACTGTTCGGTCGCTTGCGGTGACGGCATGTGTACACATGGTGAAACATTCCTCACCTGTTCCGCCGATTGTGAGGCACTGTGTGGCAACGGCGCGTGCGAGCTGGGGCATCCCGAGTGCAATAACTACGATACTTCCAATTGCTTTGTGGCGCCCACTGGCAAATATCAACCCATTGCGGGATGTGCCAACAGTTGTGCCCCATTCGTTCCTTCCGGCTGTGACTGTTGGGGATGCTGCACAATCTGTATCGACAATATATGCAGAAATGTGTTTGCGGACCCGCACACCAACTGAGCTAATTGCGATGTCGGAAACACGCTCCACATCAGGGCCTGAGACAAAGCAAGAAATAAGATACCCCAGGAGCCGTGTTCGTGAGGAGCCAAACGACCATTTGAGGCGTCTCGAACGGCCGGCTTAGGTGAGCTTAACTGCCCGTGCGGTTCGAGATGGCTGGTTTGGACGATGCCTCCTCACCAACACGGGCACAAACTGGGCCTCAATGAAA
>JAFGQN010000106.1 GCA_016935665.1 Deltaproteobacteria bacterium
GATCACCACCCATGCCGCCACCGCGACCACCACCCATGCCGCCACCGCGACCACCACCCATGCCGCCCATCCCGCCTGACTGGCCACGATCAGCGGCCATGCCCATTGTATTCCCTTCGGCGCTGCTGTCGGTCGCAACCTGAGTCATTCCATAATGACTTTCCACATTGGGTTTTTTTGTCGCGGTGCAATTCCCTGCCTTGAACTGGCGAATCGCTTCACGGATATTACCACTGACACCGGTCACTACTTGAATTTCAGCAGCCTCCAATACCCGAAACGCGTTGGGACCACAATTACCAGTAAGCAAATATTCTGCACCGTGCTTTGAAATCAGCTGTCCGGTTTGAATCCCCGCGCCGCTCCCCAGAGAAACATTGGGATTTTCAATTGCCTCAACATTCAGTGTCTCCACATCAACGATCAAAAAATACGGGCATCGCCCAAAACGCGGATCCACCTGAGAATCCAAAGTGGTTCCATTTGATGAAATAGCTATTTTCATTTTTTTACTCTCCATTCATATTATTGAGTTCGGTTTCAATTTTTGCCCAAATGTTCAAAAGGGCCTGCCGGGCTTTGCCCTCCTTAAATTCGACCACCGTTTTTCCGGCCATCAGTGCATCACTAACCGTTCGGTCAAATGGAATTCGGCCAATAACACCGGCCCCATTTACCAAAGCGATTTCTTCAATTCTCGCTGACTGCTGCGCGTTTAAATCCGCTTTGTTAATCACAATAAACGCGGGAACCTGAAAATGAGCCGTCAGTTTCAAAACGCGCTCCATGTCGTGGACGCCCGAAACCGTCGGCTCCGTAACAATCACAACGATGTCCGTACCGGTCACCGACGCCATCACGGGACATCCGGTCCCAGGAGGACCATCACCCAATATCAGTTCCTGTTTGTATTCTTTGGCCAATTGCCAGGACCGCTGACGAACCTTCGACACCAGCTTCCCCGAATTTTCCTCGGCAATACCAAGTCGGGCGTGCACCATTGGGCCATGATTGGTGTGCGATACATACCACCGCCCGTTTATTTTATTTTGAAGGACGATGGCATCCCTGGGGCAAACCAGGTCACATAGACCACAACCTTCACACTTAAGGGGATCGACAACAAACGTGTCGGCAATTCCGTCTTCGCTTTCTGCAGGATTTCGAATCGCGCTAAAATGACATGCGTCCTTGCAAAACCCGCACGCAGTGCATTTTTCAGCTATAATCTTCGCAATGACGCCACCGGAAAAATCATGGCCCTCACGCACCCTGGGCGTCAGCAGTAAATGAAGGTCCGCGGCGTCCACGTCATTGTCTGCCAGAATTTTATTTTGCGCCAGCTGCGCCAGCGACGCGGTAACAGTTGTTTTTCCGGTGCCGCCCTTTCCGCTGATAATTGTTATTTCCCGATAATTGGATGCAGTTCCCATTTCAAAAGGCGGCAAGGACTCATCCGCTGCCACATCAAACATTTCCTTCTCAGGAACCGGTGGACAGGCGGTGCGCATATTGTCAAAAATACTCAGCAGATTTTTTTGAAATTCGGGAAACTGTCTGGCGAGAATTTCTCCTTTTGAATAGGACTCGGCATATGCCCGCTTAAAGGGGATGCGGCCAGCAATGGGAATGCCCACCTTTTCGGCGTAATCGGCAATGATTTTGTCGCTGCCGTCGGAACGGTTAACAATGATGCCGGTTGGCGTGCCCACCTTTAATGTCAGCCCCACCGCCAGTCTAAGATCGTTCAAACCAAATGGCGTGGGTTCCGTGACCAGAAAACAAACATCAGCACCTTCAACCGCTTCAACCACCGGACACGCAGTACCCGGCGATGCGTCAATAATATTTATCGCGTCATCATTCACATGTTTTTTTACTGCTCGAACAACTTCAGGCGCCAACGCCTCACCGATATTGAGCAATCCCTGGGTGAAGGCGAAAGGGGTGGCCTCCGGCGCGGATTGAACCACGCCGACAGACACATTTTTTTCAGTCAGTGCGTTGTTTGGGCAAACGTGGATGCATGCGCCACAGGAATGACACAGCTCGTTAAAAATCAAAACTTTGTCCCGAACGGCGACTATCGCATTGTAACGACAGGCGTCTGCGCATTTTCCGCAACAGGTGCACTTGTCTGAATGCCAAACCGGTTTGGGAATTTCAACATTACTGTTTTCTGTAAATTGGGCGGACACAAACAGATGATCGTTGGGCTCCTCCACATCACAATCCAGTAAATGTACCTTTTTGCCACGCTGCGCCAGCGCGTATGCCAGGTTCACCGAAAAAGTTGTTTTTCCAGTTCCCCCTTTTCCACTTGCAACCGCAATTTTCATAATTTCTTCCTATTCTTCACGTTTATGTCTGTAAAACTCAAGGGGTGCGCTGCCTGGGCGGATGGCAATGGCCTGACCCTCTACCAATGCCGTCGCAATTTTTCGCCTGCCGGTCTCCAGCAGACGCGCAATCGTCGACTGCGATACGTTCATTTGCAGTGCTGCCTCTTTCTGGTCGCAGCCGTCCATATCCACAAGTCGTATCGCCTCCATTTCATCAATTTTTATTTCAGTCACCGTTAGGCACGAAAGTCTCACCCCCGCCGGCTTATAAAAATCCACTTCCTGTCTGTATCCAATTTTTCTGCCTCTAAAAGGTCTCGGCATATTTCCTCCTTAAAAAAGTCACCTTTTTACCGGTGAGACCGGCAAGCGAGTTATGAATATATACCCAAAACTAAAAATTACAAATATTTGTTTCACCCGCTTCATGACGAACGGGTAATTTGAACGCAACCATCGTAAACGATATAAGATTGCTTTTAACGATGAACTCCGAGAAACCCGCGAGATTACAACAATTTGTTCTATCAAGGATGAATTTCTTTAAAACCCGCTCAGAAGTTCTATCCATATGTGGACCAGCTGGCAGCAGCACACAGAGAGGGGCGCCTTCGCTTCGAGGGAACTTTGAGAGAGACGTGAGATTTATTCCCTTTAAAAATACGGGAAATTGCTCCGTTGCATTTGCCCCCTCCTCGTTTGTTAATACACTGAAGGTACATCAATGGATAGCCGTGACGACCGGAGGAAAGATAGGGTTCCACGGGTTTCGGTGTGTCATCCCGGGGGACAGGTGATAACTCCGGGTTTATGCAGGAAGGAGCCGATTATGAAAAAGGAAGTGACGATTTCTGAATTTGTGGATGCGCTGCTGAAGCGAATTGAGGAAGAAAAGGATATTAACTGCTGTAAGGAGGACCTTCAGGTGTTCTGCGACCATGTGGTCTCAAAGATGGGAGAGGATAAAATTGAAGTAAACTGGCAACAGTAGGGATATTTTTGAGGCTACCCCAAAAACAGTTCTCCCCGTTTTATCTCATACAGAGCAGTGAACCGGGTGCCCGAAAAAACACCTTCCTGACTGCGGATGATGCGAATGCAAAGGGCGCCGTCTTTACATGCCACAATAAAACCGTCCGGCGCGTCCACGCCAAGCACGGTGCCGGGAATGGCTTTTGGTGATGGTTTCCCCTGCACGATGGCGGCTTCCAGAATCTGAAAATGAATGTCCCGCAGTGTGACAGAGGCGCCGTTGAACGTTGGATTTGTGGCGCGAATGAGATCATAAATCTGTTGGGTAGTTTGAGTTTTCCACAGGATGCGCAGTTCTTCGGGATTGGGCCTGTGTTGCAATGGAAAGTATCCTTTGGGTTGGGGGGTGCCGTGAATCGGTTCATTTTTTTGCAGCATGAACAGCAGGTTTTCCATGGCGGTGCGTCCGATGGCGGCGTACCGGTGGAGTAGCGATCCATACGTATCAACAGGGGAGACGGGAACCGGCACCGACAATACGACGTGTCCGGTGTCCAAATCGTGTTCCATCGCCAAAACGGAGACGGCTGTTTTCTGGGCGCCATCGTGAATGGTCCAGAAGATCGGTTCAATACCGCGGTATTTTGGGACGGACCCCGTATGAAAATTGTAGGCGCCAAGCCTTGGCATGGATAACACCGAATGGGGAATCTGCCAGGGAAACGCGAACACAACGAGCGCGTCGGCTTCTTTTAATGGGAGCCAGCCGGTGAGCTGTCCAAGGTCTTTTTTCCGGGGCGCCCCGTGCAGTGGGATGCCGTGGCGGTGTGCTGTATTTTGCAGCCTCGTAATGGAGTCGCTTTGCTGGTCGGGGACGATAATTCCATGTAGCAGATTTGGGGCCAGCAACAGTTCCATGGCGGGAAACCCCACCCAATGACTACAGGCAAGTACGATTTTCAAGGTAATCTGTTCCTCGTTGTGATGTGGGCCAGCAGCGGATTGGCCATTTTCATTTCCCATCGCGTTGGCAATGCTGTGTGTCACACGGACACGTTCAATTTTTCCAGTTCCGAGTATATGTCTTTATTCACCATTTTCAGACAGCTCAGTTCGGGCATTCCGGTCAGCCGAAACTGAAACTGAATGGTGTCGCCAGGGTGGAGCGGTTCAAAATCCCGCAAAAAGCAGGGGTGCGTGATGGCGGACTCTCTTTCCTCGATGCAAATATCGCCGTACAGCCGAATATGCGTGGACAATACCATTTCGTTGTGTTGCGCTGGGAATTCAGGAACTTTTTTTACACCACAAATGAGATGATTGGCGTCATCTGAAAACTCCGGCTGGTAGTCCTTGGTCAGTTGAAATACCGGCCCCATAGCCACGCGGGCATTTTGTATGGCGAACTTGTCTATTTTTCCTCTCAGGAAAGACAGCTCGGTTTCCAGGTTGCTCATGGCAGCGCTGATGGTGACGCGTTCCGGAATGAAAATACCCCCCTCCACCAGCTGCGGCGCCAGATTCAGTGTGATAGCCGTTTGCGGTTCTCTGGAAATCGTACGATGCATGGTTTCAGTCACGACAATATGCAAGGGGTGAGTTTCAATGTGTTCGTATTCTGTGGCATCACACTGGGTGTACGCGTGAAACCAGTTGGTCAGTCTAAGGGCATCCGTGAGCACCTGCAACGCTTCGATGGATTGCAGGTGGAGATCCAGCGCAGTAAACTGGATTTCATCCGGCGTGTACCGGTGACACAACGCAATGGCGAAAGGGGCGAAGGGACCAGTGCCCGCGTACAGGATGTGCAGTTGTTCCCCGGGAAATCGGGTCAATTGTGTCTTCACCGCCTGGTCCAGCGCACGGATGTACCGGACGGTGCGATGGGTATCCAGGGTGCAGTCCGCCGCGTGGCCTGGAGACAGGGCAAGACCACTGGAAATGCGGGTTTCATATCCTTCGCTGCGATTGCGAATGGCGCCCCTGATGCCGGTAATTTCGGAGCATATCCGGTGCATGGCCCGAACGGCGGTACGCAACTCGTCAAAAGAACTTTCTTCTCGAAAAATTATTTTCAAAGCTCTGGACAAATGTTCCCGATACATCAGACACATTCTCCTTTGTTTGCCGAAATTCCAAACTATACCGATTTTAATAAACCTAATCTTCAAAACTATGCAAAGCAAGAAAGGGGTGTTCGTTTTTGCGGTCGGATGGCTGTACGCTTGCGGATTGCAGGTGATAAAAAGGTCGGCCAAATGAATTGAATTGTGGTAAATCAACCAGGAACAGAAGACGCCAATTCCGTTGGCAAAGGACTTACAGTGAGGACGAATATGACAAAATCAAAAGTGGCCATTGTGCGCACCAACCCCAAAACGGTTCGTGCGGACTATCATCGATTGATGAACCTGGCGGGCTACCAGGATGTGATTTCGAAAGATGCGGATACCGCGTTGAAAATAAACATCAGCTGGCACTTCTTTTATCCGGCGGCTTCCACAACCCCGTGGCAACTGGATGGGGTTATCAATGCCATGCTCAAAGATGGGTACGATGCCTCGTTGATTCACGGGTGCCACAATCGCACGGTGGTCATTGATGCGCATCTTGGCGAACGGGAAAACAAACATCTCAACGTGATTGAAAAGTACGGTTTGCGCAATGTGCATCTGTACGAAGGCGAGGAATGGATTCCGGTTCGCGATGCGGTTGGGGAATTGGCCGATAAGTTTCTGGTGCTGAACGACGTGTATCCGGACGGCTTCAACATTCCCAAACGGTTTATTGGCGAAAACATCATACATTTGCCCACCATTAAAAATCATGTTTTCACCACCACCACCGGCGCCATGAAAAATGCGTTTGGCGGATTGCTCAACGAGCATCGCCACTGGACGCACCCGGTGATTCACGAAACACTGGTAGACCTGTTAATGATTCAGAAAAAAATTCACCCCGGAGTGTTTGCGGTCATGGACGGCACATTTGCCGGAGATGGCCCTGGGCCGCGATGCATGCGGCCGGTGGTAAAGGACGTCCTGTTGGCCTCCGCCGATCAGGTGGCCATCGATGCGGTGGCTGCAAAGCTGATGGGATACAACCCAATGGATTTGAAGTTTATTCGTACCGCCCACGAATTGGGGTTGGGCGTGGGCAATCCCGATGAAATTGAAATTGTAGGGGATGTGGACGCGGCCAAAGAGCGTTGGCATTTTACCAATCCCACCGAAGAGTTGACGTTTGCCTCGAAAATGCAGCATCAGATTTACTGGGGGAAACTTAAAAACGTGATTGAGTGGTCGCTTAAAACCTGGATGGCGCCATGGGCGTATCTGGCATCGGTGGCGTATCACGATTTGTATTGGTATCCCCAAAATGGGAACGATAAGGTATACGAGGCGCTGCAGAGTCATTGGGGCCGTCTGTTTCACAACTGGGAAAACCTTAACCCCGATGAAAATGGATTTGCACAATTGGGAGATGCCCCTATTGGCCGCGTGAAATCCACAAAGGATTTACTGAAACTGGGCGCAAAAGTGTTTGCCACCGCTGCGAAGGAAGCACCGGAGGCCAGAGCGTACATTCCGTGGCTTAAAAAGAAGTAGCCAGTGCGGTAGAGAATGATATGAGCGACTTGAGGGACGAACACTTTTATAAAGATGGCCTGCGATTTGAATGCACCGGTTGCGGCAATTGCTGCACTACTCACGGCGACTATGCGTATGTGTATTTGACTCACGATAATGTGACTGAGATAGCGGCGCACCTGGGGATGACGCATATCGATTTTTTAAACACCCACTGTGCCAATGACGAATATGGCAACGTGCATCTCACCATGGTGGAAGGACATTGTAATTTTCTGGAAAACAACAAATGCATGGTGTATTCGGTTCGCCCCTGGCAGTGTCGCGCCTGGCCGTTTTGGAGTGAGAACCTGAACGCGGAAGACTGGCATGGGGACGTGACGGAATGCTGTCCGGGTATAGACAGGGGACGGCTGTATTCCAAAGAGGAAATCGAAGCCATCGCTGATGGCAGGGATAAAAAGTACGGGATTGATTTTTAAGTGTCTTTTTTGGGGATGAGGCTATCGAAATGACAAACACGCGAATCATGCCGGCGGAGTGGGCGCCGCAAAGCGGTGTCCAGCTGACGTTTCCGCATGAACGAACCGATTGGGCGCCATATCTCGATGATGCCCGTCGCTGCTACTGTGCCATCGCGCAAGAGATTGCCAAACGTGAGAAGTTGCTGGTGGTGGCCCATAACAGGGCGCAAACTGAAGCGATTCTCAAAGGCTGCACATTAGAGAATGTGCACATCGTTGAAATTGCCGCCAATGATACCTGGACAAGGGATCACGGTGGCATCACGATACTGGAAGACGGCCACCCTGTTGTGCTGGATTTTGCCTTTAATGGGTGGGGCCAAAAGTTTGATGCGGCGTTGGACAATCGTATTACCGGTGCGCTTTTTGCGACAGATGCATTTGCATCAGACGTTGCGCTGCACGCGCACCTGGATTTTGTGCTGGAAGGGGGCAGCATCGAATCCGATGGTACAGGCACTATTTTGACCACGCGAAAATGTTTGCTTTCGCCAAACCGCAACGACCATCTGACGGAACAGGATATTGAGACGCAATTGAAAAATCGGCTGGGGGCGCAGCGCATTCTGTGGCTGGACAGTGGATTTTTGGCCGGCGACGATACCGACAGTCATATCGACACGCTGGCGCGCTTCTGCAGCAAAGACACAATCGCATATGTGCAATGTAAAGACTCGGCCGATATGCACTTCGAGGCCTTAAAAAAAATGGAGGCGGAGCTCAGGGAGTTTCGAACGCTGAACGGAACGCCCTACAATCTGCTGCCATTGCCCATGGCCAATCCCATGGTAGTGGATGGTGAACGATTGCCGGCCACATATGCGAATTTTCTGATTATTAATGGTGCGGTGCTTGTGCCCACATATCACAGTCCACAGGATCCCATTGCCCTTGAAGTGTTGGCAGGTGCATTTCCGGGCCGGGAGATTGTGGGCATCGATTGTTCCGTTCTGGTAAAACAGCACGGTTCGCTTCACTGCGTGACCATGCAGTATCCCAAAGGGGTACTGCGTTGAATTAATATTGGATACCGCATGACTCAGATAACCAAAACCCTACAGGTGGGTATCGTTCAGCAGCAAAACACCGAGTACCAGGATGAGAATGTTGCTCTGCTGAAAAAAAACATCACCGCACTGGCAAAAAGTGGCGCGGAACTGATTGTTTTACAGGAACTGCACAATTCGCTGTACTTTTGTCAGGTGGAAAACACTGATGTGTTTAACAGTGCAGAGCCTATTCCCGGGCCTTCAACGGAACGGTTTGGCGCGCTGGCCAAAGAGCTGGGTGTGGTGCTGGTGACGTCTCTGTTTGAACGGCGCGCTCCTGGGTTGTATCACAACACCGCGGTGGTACTTGACAAAGATGGCACTATTGCCGGCACCTATCGCAAGATGCATATACCGGACGATCCGGGCTTCTATGAAAAATTCTATTTCACCCCGGGGGATATCGGATTTTTACCTGTACAGACATCCATAGGAAAGCTGGGGGTTCTGGTCTGCTGGGATCAGTGGTATCCGGAGGCGGCGCGGCTGATGGCCATGGCCGGCGCGGAACTGTTGATATATCCGACTGCAATTGGATTCGATCCCAGGGATGAAGAGACCGAAAAAGAGCGCCAGTTAAACGCATGGATAACGGTTCAGCGCGGACATGCAGTGGCCAATGGGATTCCGGTGGTGGCAGTGAATCGCGTCGGACATGAAGCGGATCCATCGGGCGTCACTGCCGGTATTCAGTTTTGGGGCAACAGCTTCATTGCGGGGCCTCAGGGGGAAATGCTATCCGAAGCTGGAACGGAACCGTTGAATCAGGTGGTTGAGGTTGATTTATCAAGAAGCGAATCCGTCAGGCGCATCTGGCCGTTTTTCAGAGATCGCCGCATTGATGCATTCGAGGATTTATCCAAACGCTACCGGGACAAGGTCTGATTGTCGATAGTGGAGAAATTACACGTCTGTGGCGCTCGAATCTGAATCTGAATTCGTATCGCTGTCAATTGGATCGTCGGTGGATGGATAGGGGCCCAGACAGTGGCGTTCGGCGCCATCAATGGTCAGGCTGCTGCCAGGGAGGGTTGCACCAATACAGAGACCGTCATTCATAAACACATAACCATTCGGTTGCAGGGCGACACCCAGTTGAACCGCTACTCCACTATAGGAATCGCACATCCGGACATCCCAATCTGCGGGCAGTGTGACCTGCGGACAAAGAATGCCGTCATTTAATTGCAGACGGGATTCTTCAAGTTCTCCAACTTCGGTGATACGCAAGCGGATGGTGGTGTCCACATCGGATGGCTGCGTCAGGATCCCTCTTTGCGTAGTGTATGTAACTGTAACCGGTAAATCGATTGTCGTTTTATCCGTTGCCTCACACCCCTGCATGTCAGAAGGGGTCGATGTCACAAGCAATGCGTCTTCGATTCCGTTATCCCAGACACCTGGAATGCGAACATCTTGCCAGACCGCGGTGATTTGTTCGATCATTTCGTTTCCGTATGTTTCACTGATGTTCACCTTCGCACCGCCACCAGGGCAACCGGTGGGGGACCAGAATGCGAGTGGGTGTAATTTCTCCGCGCTGGGACCCTCCTTATCCGCCGTATCCGCTGTATACATGAGTTCACCAATGCAGGCCATTCCGGGAGGCGTAAAACGGTACAATAACGACCGCACTTTCCGGTTATTTACACCCAGCAGTGAATCTGCAACAGATTCCGAATCTGCGACCGCGTGTATGGCGCTATCTGAATCTTTTGCTGTGTCTGAATCGGTATCAGAGAATGAATTCAGCGCGAGTGTGCCACCTGTTTCTTCAAATGATATTTCAAACCGAACATCCGGAAAAATGTTGTTGTCTATGGCGTAAAGTGTGACATCACTGGTATCCAGCAGGACGCCGTCGGCGGTTTGGATGGATACGCTGCCATTTACTTTGAGAACATGAGTTGCACATTGCTGCCTGGCAGATTGAGCGCTGGTGTCTCCAGTATCCTCGCGGACTCCAATTGAGGCCGTTGTTTCATCGATAGTCAAAGTGATGGACAATTCGTTTTCGTAGGAAAAAGGGGTAAGCATCCGATTTACATCATTGAGAGTGAGTGGCGCCGTACACGTCCCTGGCGCTGCTCCCATGATAGCTTCGGGGGTACCGAGGGGGGTTGTGCTGTTCCACTCCACCGTTGAAAATTCGAACACGCCGCAGGCTTCACCACCCACAGCTTCCGCGAGTGTCTGGCGCTCTGTTTTGGCGACGGTGTGACCATCTTTCGGGGTGCTGTTGTTCTCAGGCTGACAGGCGATTGTCCATGGCAATATCGCTATGACAATGACGTAGATGGTTGTCCTGAGCATAACAGATTCTCCTTCTCATGCACCCAATCCGGATCTTCTGCAGATTATTTTTCAAATCCACGACACAATCGCGACTGTAATCATTATTGTATGAGTACTCCCATCAGATTTTCCGGGTCTTAGAAATTACGAAAAATCATTATAAATGGTTTGAATCAATCGTCTTTTTTGGGAGACGCCAAATCTATCCATCCGCCGCCAACCACCCGGTCGCCATCATACAGGACCAGTGCCTGACCAGGGGCCACCGCTTTTTGCGGTTCATCAAACACCACCTGCAATCTGCCGTCCGCCAGCAGTGTGGCGCTTCCCGCTGAGGGTTTGCTGCGATAGCGGATTTGCGCTTCACACCGCAAGGGGAATTCGGGTTGAACATCGCCGGTCCACGACACCTTGTCCGCCAGAACTGTGGTGGATAAGAGATCCTTTTCATCAGTGGTGAGTACCACCTGATTGGTTCCTGCATCTATTTTTGAAACAAATGCCCGCCTGCCCAAAGCAATATTCAGACCCTTGCGCTGGCCAATGGTAAAGTTGTACACGCCATTGTGCCGTCCCAGAATTTTGCCATCGGGGTCTACAATTTTCCCGGGAGTTTTCGGCGAGTGAAACCGCTGACGCAGCGCATCCTGAAAATTCCCATCCGCGGTCACAAAACAGGCATCCTGACTTTCCTTGCGCTCCGCGTTGACAAATCCCATTTCCCTGGCCAGTTCGCGCACCTCGGATTTTTTCAAACGCCCAAGGGGAAACAGGGTGAAATTGAGCTGCGCTCTGTTCAGGGAATACAGAAAGTAGGTCTGGTCTTTGGGGGCGTACGTTCCACGGCGCAATACAGGTGTGTCACCGTGTTCAATGATGGCGTAATGGCCTGTAGCCAGTTTGGTTGCCCCCAGTTTTTGAGCACGCTCCATAATTATTTTAAATTTGATGTCCGCATTGCACAGAATGCACGGGCTGGGGGTGCGGCCACTGCGATACGTGTCCCAGGCCGGTTTAAGTACCGCCGCTTCGAATTCCTTCGCACAATCAATGGCGTAATGACGAATCCCCAGCGACTGACACACCGCGCGGGCGTTTTCCTGCGCGCCACGGCCACAGCACCAGCTCACGTTGTCGGCGTCGTCGCAGGGGCGAAATATCAAGGTAACACCCACCACATCGTACTCCTGACGCAACAATAGACCAGCTGCCACACTGGAATCCACACCGCCGCTCATGGCCACAAATACGGTTTCCTTTTTGCTCATGTCGCTCAAATAATCCCTTCTATTGCAGCCCGGGCAAAAGTTCGCCCAGAGTAGACAAAAGCTGGTCTATTTCGGCGAGCGTTTCGCCCTCCACGTTGCCGAATCCCGCATAACACGTTCCTGGCAGCCGTGGTGCTGCATCGCCAAAAATCCACACGTCATCAAGGGTGCGCAGTCCGGTTTCCAGATGACTTTTTAAAGACGCCACGTGGCGCTGCCGCTGTTGCATCTCCCGTGCCGCCAGTTGACAGGCCGCGCCAAAACCGACTATGCCTGGCACATTCTCTGTTCCTGCGCGCCGCCGATACTCCTGATGACCGCCAAAGAACATAGGCAATATGCGGGTGCCCCGCTTCACAAACAGAGCGCCAACCCCCATGGGACCGTGCAGCTTGTGAGAGGAGCATGACAGCATATCGATATTCCATGTCTTGACGTCCACTCGACAATGACCCAGCAACGCGGCATTGCACGCCTCGGTCCCCCCCGCCGTGAATATGATTTCTTCGGGCTCTGCATTAATCAGTGCAGCCACCTGGGTGCGGGCGGTGTCGACGGCGTGTCGTGTGCGTTGTCCGTGGACATGAACGCTGGACGGATTGCCAAACACGTTGTCCATGTAAGGCATCATGGCGTCTTTTACCCTCGGATCCAGGCGGGTGGTGGCGTTGTTATCCAGATATAAATTCAAAGCCCTCGCTCCTTCGGAAGGAAGGTTTAGCCATCTCGGGGCCGTTGTGCAAGACACAAGTGCAAAAAGCGATAATGTATCCGGTTCAGGGAATCACGGATGGGCGGGCATACTGATTGAGGATACAGCGGACACTGCCAAGCAGCATCTCCCTTGAGAACGGCTTTTCGAGATAATTGTCAATGCCTTCTTCGCGGGCGGTGGCCACCACGGTCTCGGTGGCGTTTCCAGATATCAGTAATACAGGGAGATCATTGCGTTCCTCCAACAGAAGTGCACCCAGTTCAATACCCGACATATGTGGCATTACATAGTCGGTCACCACAATGTCGAATGCGCCGGGAGTGCGTCGAAATGCGCTCAACGCAGCCTGGGGTTCGTCTACCGCCGTTACAATATAACCGGCACTGGACAAAAAGCGTTCCATGAGTTTGAGCAGACGAGTGTCGTCATCCACCAGCAGGACATGTTCTCCGCCGGACAGCTCTATAGTGTCATCATCATTTTCTTTAACATCACTGAGGTCGAGGCGAGGCAACCAGATGGATACCACGGCGCCCGCAGGGGTATTGTCCTCAATGGAAATACCGCCGCCGTTTTCAGTGGCAATACGCAACGCCGTGGAAAGTCCAAAGCCGATGGCGGTTTCGCGGGTGGAAAAAAACGGTTCAAACACCAGCGACTTCATGCTGTCACTAATGCCCGGTCCACCGTCGCGCACCGCCATGCGAACATTTTTTTCGCCCACGTGCTCTCCCACATACAATACATTGTCGCTACAGATGGCATCTATTTCCAACGAAATCGAAATTGTGCCGACTGTATCGCCCATGGCCTGTATGGCATTGGTACACAGATTCATCAGCACCTGTGAGAGATCGGTACGGTTGGCCATCACATGGATGGGCGAATTGGGTATCGCATGGGACAGATTGATGCTGGGCGGCAAGGACGTGGTGACCAGTGGCAGTGCTGATTGGAGCAATTCCGCCGCATCAAGGCGCATCCGGCGCGATTTCTGGCGTCGACTGAAAAGCAACAGTTGGTGAACCACCGCTCTGGCGCGTCGGGCAGACGCCAGTATCTCTTCGAGGTCCTTTTTCAACGGACTGTCATCTGGCAAATCCTGATGCGCGGCTGTGCCAAACCCCAGTACGGCGGCCAACAGATTGTTAAAGTCGTGAGCGATACTGCCGGCCATGGCCCCAACAGCTTCTTTTTCCTGCAGTTCAATCAATTCCTCGGTCCGCTGCAGAATTTCCTGTTCAAAATCCTCTTTGGATTTACTTGCAGCTTCCTCGGCGGCTTTTTCATCGGTGACATCGTGCAATATCACCAGATGCTGCTGAACTTCCATATGTGAGGTAACCGGAGTGACAGACACGGACAGAAAATGCTGCAATCCCGGAATGTCTGATGGGGACAGGTCAAACCCGTCTGAGTGCTCTTTTTCTTTGGGTAAATTTAAAATGTGTTTTAGCGGTTTTCTTTCCGCCTGCTCCGATTCAAGATTGAGGAGCTGCAGTGCCATGGGATTTATCTGACGCACGATATGGGATTTATCTGTGACGATAATTCCATCCTGTGCATTTTCGAACAGGTCCCTGGCCAGTTGCTCAATGCCGGTGGTCAAAAAACCAAAGCGATAAAACGCAACCAGGAAAAAGGGGATAAACACCGTTGAAAGCAATGGTACGTATCTGAAAAACAGACTTATCTCCCAGAAAATAGAACTCCAGATAAATCCAAAGATGCCCAGAAGCGACAGAACCGTTGTGGCCAGCTGAAGCTGTACGATGGCAGCGCGTCGTGCCGATTCGTAGTCTGGCAGCTCCAGCATTGCCTGGAACATCACCCATGAATTAAAGGCCCATGTCCCAAGAACAACAGTCAGTATGGGCCAGAGCATGAAGCCAAAACGCACCATGTGCATCCTGGACCGATTGTATACTTCGGCAATGCCCCAGTCCGTGATTAGATACATCAATCCACAGCACGCAATAGCGAACACGAAGGCATAAAAGGTGCGATCATATTTCTTATAGCGCAATGCGTAGGCAAAGCGAGTGAAGGTGATGGCAGCCAGAAAGCCCATAGCGCCCGTGGCTCTCTGAATCCACAGTCGCCACTCCACATTTTGTATTTGGCCTGATATAAACTCACCCACAATCCAAACCAGAAACGTGAGAAATGTGGTTCGTAATTTTTCTGTGGTGCGGGAGTTCTCCCATGCGTACAACACCCCCAAAAAGGCGACGTGCATGCAGATGGCTGCGCTGAAAACGATAAATGCCGTTATGGAGATCATGACAGGGACCTTCCATTCTGGCGGGAAAGCAATTCCAGCACCACGTCCATTAATTGCTGTTTGCTCAGCGGTTTGGAAAGACACTGATGGATACCCAGCTGTGCGGCGTTTCTTCGGAGAAGGGCGGTCATTTTGCCTGAGAACAGTATAATCGGCAATTCCGGCGCGACGTCTCTGATTCTCTGGGACAAGGTCAGGCCGTCCATCATGGGCAGCCCGTAATCCACCAGCGCCATGTCGCAGCAGTGCTTCTCCGGGCGCGCCAGGTTTTCCAGTACTTTTAAAGGATGAGTGAACGCAGTTACTTTATATCCAAGCGGTTCCAGAATGCGGCGAATGACTTTAATGACCAGTTCATTGTCATCGACCACCAGAATATTGGCTGTCATACCCGCCGCCCACGAAGTCAGGGAATGTTTTTCCTCAGGTGGTTTTTGAGGCGTTTGTGCCGGCAACAGCAGCTCAAACCGAGTGCCCTCGCCTTCGGTGGATTGCAACAGTATGCCACCGCCATGCTCCTCGACAACGCGAAAAACCGTCGCCAATCCAATCCCTGTCCCTTTTCCCTGTTTGCGCGTGGTGTAAAACGGTTCAAATATCCGGGGCAGGTGCTGTGGTGGAATGCCACATCCCGTGTCCGCCACCGTTATTGAAATGTAATCCCCCGAAGTCAGTATGGCATTAATACAGTTCAAAGGTTCGTTCACACGTTTTTGGGAGAGGCGAACCAACAGTCGACCGCCGTTTTTTTCCATGGCATGAAGCGCATTGGTGAGCAGATTGATGACCGCCTGATGCAGTCTGGTGCCATTGCCTCTGGTGAACATGCCGTCCGGGTTATCGAATTCAACTTTTACGTCGGCGGGGATGGAGATATTTATCAGCTTCAATGCCTCACGCACTAAATGGGACACATTGAGGGTAGTGGGCTCACGGTTTTCCATGTCGCTGAATGAAAGCATTTGCTTGACAATATCTCTTGCCCGTTCGGCGGCATGTAATACTTCGATAAAATCCTCTCGAATGGGATTTTCTTCCGATATGTCGTCAAGGGCGGCGGATGTGTATCCCATGATGGTGGTGAGCAGATTGTTAAATTCATGTGCGATGCCGCCGCTCAGGGTTGCCAGCGCCTCCAGTCTTTGTGCCTGAAGCAACCGTTCACTGCGGGTGGTGGCTTCTTTTTCCAGGTCGTCTCGCATTTTGCGCAGGACCGCTCGGGCGTGATGCACTTCGGTTTCATCTCTCAGGATAAAAACACGCAGCATTTCCAAATTGTTTTTTTGGATGGAATACGACGAATTTTTCAACCATCGCTCCCGGCCATTCAGAATCACTTTCAGTCGCTGTTTTTCCGGAGACGGAAGGTAGTGGGAAATGGGAGTTCCTTCGTATCCTTGATGTTTTCCAAACCAGCGTCTGGCAGTGCCGTTCAAGCGGCGGACACGAGTACCATCCTCCACCCATAAAACCGCATCGCGCATCTTTTCAAAAAACGGCCCCGCCACCTCATCAATACTGAAATTCAAGAATCGGTATTTTCGAACCGCCAGAAACACCACAATGACAAAAATGACGAAAAGGCTCGAACCCAACCGAAAATGGCGCTGTGTTCCAAAAAAATCGGGCAGTATAATATCCGCCACCACAATGGCATTGAGTGTCAGAACCGACCCTGCCAGAAGAAAATCGTGAATTCTTCTGGAGTTGCGGTCCGTTTCCTGCTGACGCTTAAGCCACAGTAGCCTGATGCCCATCACTGCGCCAATTGTTGCGGGAAGTGCCATTAATGCGTGCAGTTTGAAATTTCGGATGTCTTCGACGCCGTATTCCGTGATTCTGCAACCGATATGTACCTGGCCTGAAAACACATAGAAGATCGCCGCCCCCAGAGAGGTTGCTAATATTGAGTAATATATCCAGTCGTTTGGTCGGTCTATCCATCTATATGCGAAGTTTAAGAAGCCAAATCCCAGAAAAATCCAGGAGGGGCCCATCAGCCAAAAGAAATAGTCGGCATAGGGTTGGAACATGGGTACAAACATCAGCAATTCAAAGCCGAGAAATGGCCCGTCCAATGCGGCGAAGTATAGAAGTGCCCGTTTCACGCGCGTATGTCCGGGGGACGCCCAGATATAAAACCACACAAACAGTATGGTAAAAAAACTAAACAGCGGAATGAGCGACAAATATGACATGTAACAGTTCTATAGCTGAATTATTCTGCGCGTGCAATGCGAACTCCTTTGATGTATTTGATTCAGAATATATTGGTTCGCTAATTAATCCTGGACAAATGGAATCAAACGGCCAACATTGACAGAAAACGCTTTTAAAACGGAAGAAAATCGGGTCCATAGACCATCTTGCCCCCCAGATGGGCGCCCAGGAATGCGAAGATGGTGGCCAGCGCAACCAGGGTCACGCGGACAATTCTCGCTCGGGGCGAATTTGACGCACCGGGAGTAAACCACAGGCCGGCGGCGATCACCAGCAGCAGCAACGATGCCAGCATCCAGTTTCGATGCGCGCTGACGGACGGTGAGGCTCCCAATTGAACCAATTCTGTCGCGCGGATCAGGCCTGATACTATCGCCGGCAAAAACGCCGCAGGGGTGATGAGCCAGAGCACGGCGCCATAGCGGGAGTGCGATGTGTCCTTGATTCGCAAAAGTTCAAAGAGCAACAGGGCAATCAGCAGTCCCAGCGGCAAATGCACGAACGCCGGATGCAGTCTGCCAAGCACCTTTAGGGATGACGGTTCATTTTGAGTATCATTTTTGGAAGGGGCTACAGCGGGAATGACGCCGTCCACGATTTCCACAACATCCACTGTTTCAACATTATCCACTATCTCAATCTGTTGCGACGTTTCAATCGGTGTGCCAGCCGGACCATCAATGGAGCGGATAACCTGCACGTCGCCCATTTCCTCGATCTCGTTGTTCTTGTCCGCCTCATCCTCATCCACCGCGCTGGAAGCCGGGGATTCAACATTGTCCCTCGCGTCGGACGAATCGCTCTCATCCGCGTTGGCCGCATCCGGCGTTTCGTCCGAATTGATCTGCGTGTTTTTTTTTGATATGGCCAGGTTGGCGCCGGTCGGCAGAGACGATGCAGAAATTGAATTTCGCGGTGCCGCAGACCGAACGGGAGCAACCGTTTCTGACGGATTCGCAGCGGCTTTGGTCTCAACTTTTGCAGCGGCAACGTTCGATGCCAATGCAATCATGCCAGCGCATATGATGACGGTGAATCGTTTCACAGATCCCCCACGATAATACGCTCGCCGTCCAGTGCCACCGGTATTGTTTTGAGCGACTTTGTGGCGGGTCCGTGTTTGACTTTCCCCGTCAAATCAAAATGGGAGTGGTGACAGTCACAGACAATTTCATTTTGTTTGAAAGCGACTGGACACGATTGATGAGTGCACACAGCGTTAAAACCGCGAACCTCTTCTTTGCTGATTCGTATCAACAGTAAATCCGTGTCTGCCAAACGGATGGTCACCGCGCCACCCACTTTTTTTAACGCGGGAACTTTGGAAAGGGCCACACCATACTTTTTGGCAAATGCCCATTTGGGGAGTAGCGCGGCCAGGCCCAATGAGAGGGCCGCCAATCCAACTTTAAAAAATGTTCGTTTTTTCAAAAGGAATACCTTCCAATCGGCCCCTTGTTTTTACTGGACGAGCGGGGTCAATTTACCAGGTTAAACTCTCTTACAATTTGAAACCCGAATACGAGTTCGTCAAATCCACGCCATGTATTGGAAACGAGGCCGTCCCCGCTCATGTATTGGGAGTTGGCCACCACCAGCGAGAATGAATGGCGATGGGTGAGAAAACGGGGGGCAAAAGCAAATACGGGATATTTGGAGCCGTACCCAACCACATTTGCAGCCATTTCGAGATTGATGGAAAATCGACGTATTGGGCGCCATTCCACGTAGCCCAGCACAGCTCCGGAGGGGTCGTCATCGGTATAGTACTTTTTGTCATTGCTGGAATTGGAATGAAATGCAAATCCGGTTCCCACAAACAGCGTACCGAAAAGGCGGCGATCGACGTTTACCTGGGCTAGAAATCCGGCGGCATCTTCGGCGTCATTCTGCACAAACCAGGTGCCCCCAATCTGCAGCGATGCATTTACATAGGCGTCGTCCTGATTGAGAAAACGCATTTTGGTATCAAACTGATACACGTCGAACAAATCCGTACCGTTGCTCAGTCGATAGAAACCCAGGTCCATGTATTTTTTCAGTCCCAAACGCAGACCAAAGCCGATTTTGAGATTACCCGCATCCAGACCAAGGTAGTCGAAAAACGCTTCTTCACCCGACAGGAATGTGTCGTGGGCGCGATGGTCCACCACCAGGGTCAATGCACCGTGACGAACGGTCTGTGTGGTATGCACGTTCACAATCCGGTCTGTGTAGGGAATCGCTTTGGCTGTGAAATTGTCCACCGCCGGGGGCGGCGCCAAAATGTCAACGTCCTGAACATCCTTCACCCCTCCCGGTGGTTTGGCGTCCTGGACAGGGGCCGGCGATGAGCCCACAGGGGCTGTGGCGGCGTTTGGGGCAGATGGTTCTGTCTTTTCGGAACTTTCCGATGGATGGGTTGTGTCGCCGGCCTCCGGAGTCGGTTCCATCGTCACTTTTGCGTCCGATGCCTCTGCTGTCGCCGCAGATGCGTCTGTGGTAGATTCTGTTGCCGGCGCCGCTTCGCTGTTTTTGTCGGCAGAGGTTTCGGCCGCCAAAGCGTCTGATTCCTGCGGTTTCGAAGCAGTGGTCGCTGCGTCGGTCGAGGTTCCAGCTACGGTGGATTTACTTGCGGAGGATGCGGCTTTTTCTTCCTGTGCAAGAGCTGATCCTGCCATGGTCATCAGCGCGCCAATAAGGACAATCATAAGCGTAACATGTTTGGGAAAACTCATCACTTCACCCTTTCGTTCGAAATTTGTATTACTGTTATCCTGTAATCGTGTTTACCGTCAAGGACCGATTCACCAGGGGGCGAACTGAACACTAAAAATGTGCCGACATATAAACGGTACCCGTGACAAACAGGGGCGGAATGACTGTTTTTTTAAGACAACTACTCGGATGCGACGAGGTCGGCATCCAGAGTTACCATTTTGCTTGTTCCCATGAACACCGCACCTTTTTCGATTTGGAATGAAGGCGTGGTAACCTCGCCAACAAGTTTTCCCTCCGGCATGACTTCCACAGATTCGCGAGCCACGACTTCGCCTTCCACTGTTCCCCCGGTAACCACAAGATTGCCCACGTTGATTTTACCGCGAACCATACCTCCCGGAGCGATAACCAGGGTGTCGTCCGATACAATTTCTCCCTCAAATTCGCCTTCGATGCGGACCGTGCCGAAAAAAGTCAGTTTGCCATAAAATGATGCGCCTTTACCCAGGAGGGAGCCCACTTCAAATTCTGTTTCACTCATATTTGCACCTTCAAATGCACCTTCATGTGCACGTTTTCGCTGTGGGGTGAAATTCTACCAATCGGTTTGCAAAACCACAGCCACTACCAGTCTGTTGCTGTATCACATTCCAATGGCAAGGAAAACCAGTGATTCGAGCGAGGGGGCAAACCGGAGGGGGGCGTCACTGCATCAACTGGGCAAAAACGCGATTTCGGCCCGTTTCTTTGGCGCGATACAGATTATCATCGGCACATTTGATTAGTTCGTTTGCGGAAACCCTGAGACCGTCGGTGACAGTTGCAATGCCGATGCTCAGCGTGATGGGGACGCGAACACCGAAAGGGGTGACGATGCGCATGTCCTGCACCAGCTGCCGAATGCGCTCCCCCAGGGCTCGGGCGCCGGGGTCATCAATGTCCCTGGCCAGTACGGCGAACTCCTCACCGCCGTAACGGGCAAAGAAATCTTCTTCTCTAAGCGTGTATTGAATTTTTCCGGCCACCTCGGTCAGTACCTGATCGCCCACCTGATGGCCATAATTGTCGTTCACATTTTTGAAATGATCGAGATCAAAAAGCAATAAACTGAGGCTGGATTTGTGACGCAGGGCGAATGAAAGCTCAGAATGGATGCGTTCATTGAAATGCTTGCGATTGTACACTCCGGTGAGTCCATCCTTCACCGCTGACTCGTACATTTGCTTCTGATACCGCTCATCCACTGCGTCCTGGTAAACGAATTTTAAGATGGTCCGACGTCCCAGCAGCACTTTATCACCTTCTTCGAGCATGTGTCGTTTTACCCGTTTTTGCCCTATAAAAATGCCATTGGTACTGCCCAAATCCTCTATCATGTATCCGCCTTCGGGCAAAGACAGTATCTGCGCGTGAGTTCTGGAAATGCCATCATCCCGAATCACATAGTCACACATATCGCCGCGCCCCAGCACCATTGGGGTATGGTCAATAAAAAATGCATCTCCCCTGTCGACCCCCTGAACCACCACCAGCGATGGCTTCATACTCTCCCGCGCCTGTTCCTTCATCATGATCAGCGTTTCGCGATCGAGTTGAATCGTTAGCTGTGTAGTGGATTCTGATTTTTCTGAACTCATTTTTTGTTTTCCCGCAATTGATTCGATATGAATGCCTTACACAAGTGTGTTCTCCCAATTTACTCTAAAAACTCCATAAACGGAAATAATCATATGGCAGATATATTTCAGAACAACAAAACCCTTTCCAGTAGAGATATCCATTTCATTTTTGAGCAGACTGTTCTCAAATTTGCCAGTTCACCACTCCAAACGGCCATTCCTCCAATTATTTTAGACATAATGTCAAAAAGGATTGAGCACACACTTTTAAAGATGGATGCCACCCCCTCAGAACTCACGACACTATGTAACGAAACCATTTTGCACGGCTTCAGGGGCGTTTGCTGTTTGCCACGGTATATCGCCCACTGCCGATCTGTGCTGCGGGGCACAGAAGCCCTGGTGATTTCTGTTGTGGATTTTCCCCTCGGCGGCGCAACGCAAAGGGATGTGGCCTCGCTGGTGCGCAGCGCCATCAGTGATGGTGCAGACGAAGTGGACATGGTACTGGATGTGCCCTCTTTGAAATCCGGCGAGTTGAATACCGTGTTTGAACGAATTGCCCTGGTGACCGAAGCAGCTTCGGCACGCCCGGTCAAGGTCATACTCGAAACCGCATGTTTGACCGAGCCCGAAATTGTGACCGCCTGCGCCATTGCCGGAACAGCGGGCGCCGCGTTCGTGAAAACCAGCACTGGATTTGCATCCCGAGGCGCCAGTATTCGCGATATTGAAATTATGAAGGCAGCGGTGGGGGATTCTATGCGAATTAAAGCGTCAGGGGGGATAAAAGACGCTGTTTTTGCAAAGCGGCTCGTGGATGCCGGCGCTGACGTCATCGGAACTTCTGCCGGCCCAGCCTGCATTGCATAAAACAGTGCAGAACGAATTTAAAAAAAAGGGGGGCCGATGCCGCGAGTCGGATGATTTGGTTATGTCCAGACTTTATTCTGCGGCCATGGCTGAAATGGCAATCAGGTACCAGGAGGCATGGGGCAGCCATTGTTCCACCCAGCGCCACTTGCCCCAATCGGTGGCATTGCCCCAGTCTTCTCTGGGTATATCGGACAAAAATTCAATGCCGGAGCCGTTGACTTCGGCGCCGGTTACCCCGTTGGAGATACCGCCGTTGTGGGCCACCTGGCCATAATCTCCTTTTTCCGGACCGTAAGCCGGTGGATTGTTGCGTCCATGACCATGCATAAAACACACATCAAACGGGTTTTTTCCAAGAATCCAGTCCACCTGGTTTGCAGCATAAATCGACAGACTGCGCGCCACGCCCAGCCAGTCTCCCTTTGCGCCTCTGGCCATGCGGCCTCCAATCAGCGCCGCCGCCGAAAGAGATCCCAGTCGGGCATTTTCACCCTGCCACCAGTATTCGGTCTCGTTGTCGTGAGGAATAAAGAATCCGTCCTGCGTATTTCCTTCGGAGACAAACGTTTGACGCGCATATCCATACGGGTTAGGGACTTCACGGGTCACGTTGACCAGATATTCCAGATGGGTGCGCACTGCATCGGCCGCATCCTTTTTGCGATCTTTGCTTGTTTCCAGCTCGGCGTACCGCGCCAGCGCCACCACGGGCAAACCGGCGTCCGAGGCATGCCAGAAGGGACGCGAACCGTCATCTGCAATGAAGTAGCCTTTGGAATGGAGCCGGTCCATCAGCTTGTCGGCTCTGGCCCTGGCGGATGCAAGGTAGCCGTCGTCGTTGGTGGCGCCGAACAACTCAATGGCCGCCAAAAGCGCCGTATAGTCATCAATAATGTTTTCTTTGCCGTCATCGCAATAGCTGATGTTGTTGGCTTCCAGGTGGGCGAATCCAATTTGGGCCGCTTCAAGGTAGTCCGACGATGAAAATGCGCCGTTGCTGCCGTAGGTGGAAATTCGGGCCAGCGTGGCAACGGCCATGCCGCCCCCTTCTCTGAACGCGGCCTGAAAGTCCCCGCTTTTTTCGCCGCCTTCACCTTTAAACGCGCAGATTTCCCTGGCATCGGTGGCGCCGGACCAGCCATCGAAAACATTGATGTAGAAATAGCCTTCATCATCCAGCACGCGCACCAGGTAATCGGCGCCGAACAGCGCCTCTTCCAGAAGAGCGTTTCTGATTCCCAGTGAATCCATGGGGCCTGCAGCCGCATCGTGGGCATACATCAATGCAAAAATGACCAGCGGTATCTGTTGCGGATTCATGAAATTGGCATAGCTCAGGTGAGAAAGATACTTGGACACATCACCGCTGGCATCGTACCAGCCGCCCCGCACGTCGTAGGTGCCCTCTGCGCCCACCTTGGTCACCGCTTCATCTGCGGCCCAGATTGTTTCGTGGTCGGCGCGGGAATTATTAAAGTAGCTGAGCACGTCCTTTGCAGTTTTTTTAAGCAATAAATGCGCACCCACTTCGAATTCGGGGGAGTAAGTGCCGTTGACCAGTACGCGATATGTACCAGTGGTTTGCAGGTAACCAAAATCGGCCGTGTAGTAATTGGGCCCTCCGCCCCATACGGAAAATCCGCTGTATTGGGTTAGAGAGCCGCAGGCCACCACGTTGTTGCCACTGTCCACCACCTGAAATGTAGATAACTGGCCGGATGCTTCCACAACGGCAATCTTGCCACCATTGAGTTCATAACCGATGTGGTTGGTAAACACATATTGCGAGACGTCTCCGTTCGCCGTGGTATCAAGGGCGCCGCATTCGGTTTTGGCCGGACCGCTGTCCGTGTCAAAATCGTTGACTACGACTTCTTCGGTGTTCGAATCCGTATCCCCGTCCGTATCCCCATCCCCGTCCGTGTCCGTATCCCCATCGCTATCCCCGTCGCCGTCGCTGTCGCTGTCGCCGTCACTATCGGTATCTCCATCACCGCTGCTGCTGTCTTTAGAATTTGTTTCGGAATCGTTCTCCTCAATAACATCACCGCCGCAGGTGGCCAGACCGTCGTTTTCGATGCAGCCTTTTCCCTTTGTCCGACAATCCGTGGTTACGGCCCACGTGGATTCCTCGCATGTGAGGATACTGTTGCCATTGCACCGTTGCAATCCATTCAGGCAAGGCCCGTCACCTTCGCCAACTGACCCGCAACCAAAGTGGATAAATAGAACAAAAATTAATAATATCAGTAGATTATAAGTCCGCAAATGATTCATTCTGCCTCGCTTGGTTAGACTCCGCTGATTACAGCATAACTGATTTCCGTTATTTTTAAAACCCCGTGAACGAGACGTTGTTGTGCTGATGCGGATAATATTATTCAGGGTTGCGATTGGTAATCGACAGTTCGGCGGGCCGACGGCAGTTTAACGTGTGGAAGAACAGGAAATGGTCGATGCGAGGATGCGTCCCCCCGCGTCAGCGTTTTCAGCATATACGAGAACCGCTGTGTCACCGTGGGTGACCAGGCCGGCGCGAACAAAATCGCACTTGTCTGCATACACCTGAAATTCTCCGCCGGTTTTGGTGCCAAATCGATCGAATCGATTAAATCCCACCAGGTAATTATTGTTGTAGGAGCGAATTGCAGAGCTGAAGAAAAACGCATCGCCGGGAGATATTCGGGGGCCCTGAGGCCCATCCGCTCTGGATATTCGCTTTGCCGCCTGGCGTTTTTTTCCGGTGTGGTCCAAAACCGTAAAATAGAATTCCTCGGTGCGATCCCCATCCCGATTGTCTCTGTACACCGCCGCAAAACCGTCTTTGTAGGGGACCAGATTAGTCGCTGCGTCAAACAGCTCAAGGGAATCCAGCACATTAATGGCCCCCGGAGACAAATCGCCGTTTAACGACGCGCTTTGCAATTGAACCCGGTTGCCCACCTTCTCCACTTTGGACCACACGACAATCGTCGCGTCCTTGTTGTGCTGAAGAGCAGGACCATACACGGCAAGATCATCGCCCAGGTGTGTTTGTCCACGGATTTTTCCAGTTTCAATGTCAAGCGCCTTGAGCATGATGGATTGGGGGGTGGTATGGGAATTTTGCCACCCCACCAAAAGGACGTTATCTTTGCGAGTCAGTGAGACTGTTCTAACAAACAGGCCGGTTTTGCCAATGGATTGTATCCAGCGAACCTGCCCGGCGGTCACATCCAGCAGGGCGGTCACTACCATCGCGTCGTTTTGTCCCTGATGACACAGCATGGCCACCGCCACCAGTCGTTCAGAGATGCGAATTGGACTTAATGATACGGCGTTCAAAACCGCATTTTTCTGCCGGGACCAAAAGGTCTTTGGGGCAGGTTGATGTGTTGTGGACTGTTCAATGAGCATGGGTTTGGCTGCGGGGATTCCCTCATTGCCAACCACCGAGTAAGAGACGGTCCCATCCGCCGACCAGAATACCGCCACCCGTGTTGAATCCAGTCTCAGCACTTCCAATGCGCTCGGCGCAGTCGCTGTTTTCGCCACCACATATTCGTTGGCCATCCGGCAACTCTGCTGTTCCCGGCGATCACAGCCCGCCGTGGCCAACATAACGGTCAGCAATATCCATATCTGATATTTGAAAAACCTGCTCCGCGTCATTTTGCTTCCCTGCCCAAAAAAGGTCGACGCACTCTAACAAAAAAAGCGGGCGGAATGAAAGTAAAGAAGAGAAAAGCGGCAGGGGGGGCGCAAGATCATGATTTATTAAAAAATAAAGCAGGGTGGTAGTTTATCTGCCACCGAGACTGGTAAGCGGCTTCGTTCAACCCCGGACCCTGCATTTGTAGGATGATTTGACCGGTTCTTGCGATTGCCTTGAGTTAAGCGGGATAGATGAGAGGATTATTCTTTGTAGTTGAAGTTTACGGTGTACTGGCCTTCCACGAAGACACCGGGGGCATCCTCAATTCGAATTTTATCGGCCGCTTTGGATACACACTGCATCATTTCGGCATCCTGAATGTCCGATTTGGCCACGGTGGTATCTTTGGGGCGTTTGGACTTGGGCTCAAACTTGAGCTTCAAATCCACATCCCCTTTGACGTTACGGTCTTTTTTCAGGGCTTCTTCGTAGCATTTTTGAAAATCGTCCTGCTTTGCTTCAAGGGCGGAATAAATTTGACCCTCGGTTTTGGGATTCAAACTGCCGCATCCCATTACACCCCCTGCCAAAAGCAGGCATCCAATCGCCAGAGTGGTAAATTTTACAGAGTTCATGGTTTTCCTCCTAAAGCTTCTGATCAAGTATGTTGAATTCAACACGGCGATTCTTTTCTTTACCCGCAGCCGTATCGTTGGAGTCGATGGGTTTTTCCTCTCCATAGCCAACGGCTTCCATTCGCGCGGCGTCGATACCCGCGTCGGTCAGAAACTGCATCACCGCATCCGCTCTGTCCTGGGACAGCTTCTTGTTGTAGTCGTCCGAGCCATCCGAATCGGTGTGTCCTTCAATCCGAATTTTAAGGATGGAGGGATTTTGTTTCAGTACTGTGGCTACATCGTTGAGCAAATCGTGAGATACGTCGCGAATCTCTGCTTTGTCCACTTCGAACATGACTTTTTCAGTGATCTCAATTTTTTTACCCACTACTTTGGCCTTTTTTGGGGGTGGGGGTGGCGGTGGTGGCTCGGGCGCGGCCGGCCTGTCGGCAGCAACTTGAATTTTGTCTTTACCTTTCAGTACATGCGTGTTGCCAACGTTGACAGAAAAACTGCAACCCGCAGATACCAGTCCCAGAGTCAGACACACTACGCCGACTCTCAGTGCAATGGACGATTTCATAATGACCTCCCATGAACAGGGTCCCCGTCAAGCATAAACGGGACCTGTCCCATTTTTTTGTCCGTCATTGAAAGCAAGGACGGCTCGTTAA
>JAFGQN010000107.1 GCA_016935665.1 Deltaproteobacteria bacterium
GCTTCCAGTTTATAATCCTGGTTTAACTGGTCGAGCTCCGGCAGATTGAAACGAACACCCTGGTCGGACTTTTCGATTGAAACATCATTCTTAAATCTGACGACAACCTGGCCCGGCACGAAATCCCCGGCCATCACCTGGCAAACCGAAAAAGCGATGCACAAAACAATCCATGAAACCATGACGGCTCCCCTGTAGTGAGTATTCATCATACGACCTCCCACTGTAAGCTACGCACAGCCCAAAAATATCGGATATCCATAGCCAAGTCAAACCATTTACGCATGGGCAAACCATGATTGTGTCTGCTGTGAATGTAAAAAACGATGGAGCAAAACAGATCAGCTGTTTTGCAAACGCGCCCTGATTTCATCCGGCGGGATTTCGCCATCGAGCTGGACAATGACAGTATTATTGAGCGTTTCGGTCGTGATACCCCACTCACTGAGACTGGCCAGATACTTCGCAATGAACTCCATGTCGGGGGTTTTTTCTTGAGTCTTTTTTGGTTTGGCAGTCGCTTTATTCTTTTTCTGAGCCGTTTCGAGTCGCGCTATTTCCCGGGCTTTGACCACGTCTCTGACCTGGCGCAGGGTCGATGAAAACCGGGCCATGCATCCCCGGTGCTGCCGGATACCGGTGATGGCGATCTGTTCCTGAAATTTCAGAGCTGTCGGACTGGCGGATTGCATCAACTGCTGGAAATCTGCACAGGTGACTTCCAATGTCAAAACATCCTCCAGGGCTTTCAATGTGGCCGAACGCCGGATGTTGTTCACCAGAGCAATCTGACCGATAACAGTTCCGGGTTGCAGTATTGCCAATGCCTGGGTTTGACCGTTCAATTCCTGAAAGGCGTTTACTTTCCCCTGCAAAATGAAATAACAAGCCATTCCGGGTTCGTTTTGCCGGCAAAGAAACGCGCCTTTTGGAAATCTGATATACCGGCAGACTTCCGCCATTAATTCGATGTCTTTCGGATGGAAGCCTTTGGGAATCACAACTTTTGAAAGATCCGGTTTGCTCTTCAGCCATTCTCCTTCGCTTCGCTGCCGTTTCGATTGTTGTTCGAAATCGTCCTTTTTAACCTGCCCCGATTCGCCCGCTTTTAATGGTTCGCTCGAGTGCAACTGGTGCGCTATTTGCTCCTCTATTTTCAACAAACGGCCGGAAACCACCTCGGTGATCCCGCTCATGATATCCTTGGCAATATGCGGAGCGCTCGATCGAATCGATTGAAACACGTTACGATCGAGTTCGTATACATACAGCCTGTCGACAAGCCTGAACAGTTGCGGTTCTCGGCGCTGGATCAAAAAATGACATTTCTCCGAGCACATCACCGGGATTGGAGTGATCCACGATTTGAGGCTCTTGATCGGGAACTGCCAGAAGGATTGCAGCCTGTCCTTTCGCGATGATGATCATGGAATCGCCGGTGTCGCCCTGTCGAAACAAGGTTTGCCCTTTTTCCAACGTCCGTTTATTGAACGATTTTTCAAGAATCAACAGATCGGTCTCAGAAATGTGCTTGAAAATAGTCGAACTGCGAAGCGCTTTCTTACCATCCAAAGCTTGCGTCATGATGTATCGCCTCCCGATCGAGGATGAAAGGTTTCCCAACTTTGATTGAAAGCCGGGTAGCAGCATTATGTTACGTAACTCTTGTTTCAGATACAACAGAAATATGTTCATTCAATGAGGTTTTTGGCCTTCTTAACCTGTTTATTTCATGAGAGTCACCTTCATCTGATTGGAGCGGGGAGATTCTTGTCGCTTTGATAATCTAAATGAAAAACCGGACAACTCTTCAGAGATCTGCAGGTAATCAATTGGTTTACTACCAGAAGAAACAGGTGTTGCCATCAGCACATGGGCCTGGCAGCTGAGCAGAAGCCGGACACACCTCCTTTGAGAAAAGATTATTGGGTGATTCCTCTTCATTCCAGGCTGGAGCTAATCAAAATGTACAACGACGGTGGATGATCAGTCCGCTGAGAATCGCGAGGAGGAGCACCAGCCCGAGAGGCCCCATGGCGGGAACGTCCGGGGTAAAAGCCTGTCTTTCGTTTCGGCTATTGCCATCATTGTCATTCCCTCCGAAGGTCCCCAGTACGCCATCCACCAAAACCATCCCCGTCTCCCCGACGGGAATCGTCATGGTGTGATACGTTTGAGCATACGCTCGGGAAGCGCGAGCGGAGAATTCGAATACCAATCCCTTTTGACAATCAGGGGAGACGAGTGAAAATTCTTTAACAGTCTCCTTTGCTATCTGCTCGCCTAAAGAGAGATCAAGTCCTCGGGCAACAATTTCGGGATCGATGATTTCCACAATCGTTGCATATCCCCACCCCTCTGTGGTGACAATTTCGCCGAAGGCCACGACAATGCTGGTACCCTCCCTGGTAGAAACATGAGCCACTCGTGGCTGCTGCAGGACCTGGGCGAGAAGGACCTGAGAACGTTCTCCAGTCGTAACCTCCGAAGAGGCTAGTCGGACCACTTGCGGTGGATCGGGTGGCCGTCCACCTCCGGCAGGAATCAATATGTTCCCAGCGATCCAGACGATATTCCCATTCTGAAGCAAGGTCGCTGTATGGTTTTCCCTGGCGATTAATAAATCGCCAATTTGAATCCACTCGGTTGCCCCGAAATCGAGCGAGAAGATCTCGCCCCTGATTGAGGTTTCCCATGTCGGGGAGGTTCGCCGCCCACCGGCGAAAACAATTTCTCCTGACGGCCTAACAACACCAGCCATATTCTCCAGGTTGTAATCGCCTGGCAAAGACGGCCCAGGGCTCCAGCTCTCAGCTGCGCAATCGAAGATGTCGACTGCCAGTGTCCCCATCCCTCCGATAGCGAATATTTTCGAATTCACCTCGTCGAGGAGAAACAGACCGTGCGAATGCGCATTTATTGAAGTTCCGAGAACCGTCATCTCGTTGGTTGAACTTTCGATTTTCACCATTAACCCATTCTGGGTAACAATGAAGACATCATCTCCAACGACAAATCCATGTGAAATCCAGAGACCATCGTCGAGAACTGGCTCATCAGGGAAGGGATACAATGTCCAAGATCCATCCGATAAAACCTCCCAGTTCAGCGCTGGAGTGCCTGCATGTGCATCAGCAGACATTCCCCCGATAGCGTAGGTTAAGTCACCTACGTTCAGAATGACGTGTCCGCTTCTGGAAACAAGCATATCCTGTGCGAAACACATACCCCACAATAGTGGCAGAACGAGAAACAAGATAATGATTCTTCGCATAACTTACCCCTTGCCGTAAAATGGCTTGAATTTCCTATCAAAAACATTTCGTGCAATCATAAGAGCCCAACTTCCGCAGAATGCTTTATCGTTTTAAACCTCTGTTAAAAGACTCAATAATACCACAACGATGATCGCACAATAGTATGATTACCTATTGAAAAGATCTTCCATTAAAATTTATATCATAATTGTCAAAAAAACGATCTTTTAAAAGGAAGATCCATATAAAAATACAACAAATCCCATTCAAACTCAAGGCGCTTTCTCTGATAACGCGTCCTTCAAAATCCGGACATTCCTCGATATGATCTCCATCTCGACCCTCCTGCGGCTTCCTCATATCCGGAAAGCGGAAGGCACCCATCCGAGCCGAAAACCGACCGCGTCGGGTTGTGAGTGCAGATTGTTAATGCACATATCTCTTCCAGATGAGGGTTAACCGCGTTGATTTTCCTGGCTGGGGTTGTAGGATAATGCGGCGATCCAAGAGCTTTCACGGGCTGGAGCAACTCGACAAAAAAGGAGACGCACGTGGAAAGAACGCCAATGCCGTTATCATCGCCAGGAATTTTTTAACTGGGTCATTCACGACAGTTCTTACGAGTATCCGGCGATGGAGGACCGCGGATCGCAAAAAGCCTTCGCAAAGCGCAAGGGCGACTGCGGCGAGTTCCGTGTCGTCTATTGCGCGCTCTGCAGCGCCCCCTTGAATAAAGAGCTTCACTCACGTTCGGCTTGCCGTTTCCAGGCTTCGCCTGTTATTATCAAGTCAGAGTGTATCAGCGCTGCGATTGGACGACGGAAGCATCGAGTAGAACGGCATGACTCCTCAAATGAATCGGAGGGTTGGAATGGGTTTTCGAAAATGGAGCGTTGTCTTAACGTGCAGTTTGATTTTCCTGGGAATGGTTCAGGCACAGGATGTTGAGCTTGAATTACTGATGCCGGGAAGCATGTTTGGTCCCGGATCACTGTTTGGGTTGGATTTGAGTGTAACTAACACCGGGCCGGCATTGAATGATGCGCAGTTGTTTGTAGCGCTGACAATCGGCACGGGTGACTTTTGGTTTTTCCCCGAATGGAAACACTATCCCCCGGATATTGATTGGAATATCGTAGATCTATCTACCCCGATGGTGGCCACATGGGAAATTCTGCCGGAATTCCCCTGGCCCTGGGGAGCTGGTGCGTACCAGGGAGCGATGTTTTTTGCTGCGATTTTACATAATGGCATGTTAATGAGCAACCTGGCGGATGTTACATTCGGTTGGACGGAGAACCCCGTGCCAACACAAACGCCAACGCAGACACCGACTCAAACGCCAACGCAGATACCGACTCAGACGCCGACGCCGACTCAGGCACCACCGGCAGTTTTTGTCTACATCGCCCCGGGCAGTTTCACGATGGGTTCGCCGTCAGATGAGCCTTGCCGCGAGTCCGACGAAACGGAGCTCCCGGTCACGTTGACCCGCGGGTTTTACATGATGACAAGGGAGGTGACGCGGCAGATGTGGGCGGATTTGAAGGTGGTTCAGCCGACGCTGCCGAGTGATCCCAGCGAAACAACCTACAGCCCGACGATGAATCATCCGGTGCAGTCTAACACGTGGTATGAATCGGTTCTGTTTGCGAATCTATTGTCGGTGCAGTATGGGTACACCCGATGTTATTATAAAGATGCGGGATTCACGACGCCGGTGAATGCGACGAATTACACGGCCGGAAATTTCTATTGCAACTTCAACGCAAACGGGTATCGGCTGGCGACGGAGGCGGAATGGGAGTATGCGTGCCGGGCGGGGACAACCGGAGCGTTTTCTTGTAATGAACCGAATTACAATTCCGGAAATTGCGAGTCATGCACGTTCGCGACGCATCCGACGCTGGCGCAGCATTGCGTATACTGTGCAGACGAGCTGGGATTGACTGCGGTTGCTGGCAGCAAATTGCCGAATCC
>JAFGQN010000108.1 GCA_016935665.1 Deltaproteobacteria bacterium
ATCTGCCGCCGCAACCAGTTTTCGGCCGGGGATAAACCCCGGGCCCTACATTATTTTGCTGCAGCGACGACTTTGCGATTGCCCTACCTGGACAAATGGTTGCGTGACGCCATCAAACGGTACAAGGAGTTCGTTTCAAGCAATTGGGAGGCGCTAAAGGAATGGAAAAAGGGCAATCGTGATATCCTTTTCCCCGCGGGAACCTATGCCATACGTATACTTTCTGGTGTAAACGTATCGCCCGGATAGCAGAAGCCCTGCCGACAGGCTTGACCGCCACGCAATGCATCCGCATTGTGCCCACCTGCGACTACTGCCGTCAATTTGAGTAAAATGTGCCTTGCAGGGCAGACTTTTTATGCCCCTGACATGAAAAAAACGTGCTGCGCGAATTACTGCATGGCAACGCACACCCGAAATTTTGGAGTCAGAAAAATAATTGCCGGGCCAATATTTGAAGATGTCACCTCGCTGTTGCAGAAGATGCAAACAGTAATCACTGCTCTTTTTTTATAACGTTATTACCCACAGCACTTTTTGAATTTTTTGCCACTGCCGCAGGGACACGGCGTATTTCTTCCAACACGGGGGGATTGTCTGACAACGGGTGTCGTTAATGGCAATCGGGAGAGGAAATCTGTCGAATGCCCGCTCGCTTCTCCGTTTCGATCGGACAAATACCTTTCGAGAATGGTTGGTATATCGTCATCCGGAATCTCTGACGTGAAGTCGACGGAAAAGACGTCCTGAAAAACAAGAAACTCGGCAAGGGCGTGCCAGTCTGAAACTTTACGCAAATCAATCGAGCTCATGGTTAAAACGGGTTCTTTTTTTAATGTTTCCCCTTCCAGCCACGCCACTGCGAGCGCGAGGCGTTCATCGGTGATTTGAAGACTGTCGGACACCAGCCTCAAAAGACAATTAACCAGATTCAACCGGGTGTCGTTATGTAAATCCTTTGTTTTGGGAATGACATTGAGGCCTATTCGCAAATACGTCACCGCCTCCTGCCACCGGTCCTGTTCCGCGTAATTTTCGGCCAGACAACAGGCGCATTCTATTTCATTCGGGTCCACCTCAAGCCCCTTACGCCATGATGCTTCAGCCTCCGAAAACTTACAAAGTCGCGACTGCAAATTGCCCAGACGACGCCATGCTTCGCCGTTTTCGGGGTCCCGTTGAGCGATCTCTAAAAGGTGCGCGAGCGCCTTCGAGGGTCTGCGGACAACCGTTCCATCCCAGAGTGTGGATACACCAATAATCAGACGGCCGCCCTCTTTGGGCTGCACAACGTCCGAACGACTGTCTTTGTCGGTCAGTTGAAGCAGTTCCCCAATCAGGCGTCCATAGGAAAGCGCATCGATCCGATAGTCATCAACGGCGCCGCATTTTTCACATTCCACAATGCGCGACAATACGATACCATCCCAGTCGTCGTCCTCCCCGGGCCTTTCAGGGCTCACCGTCGCGTACTCAAACTCGTAGCTGGCCTTCTTTTTACATTGATTACAGATGAGCGTCAGTCGTAGTGGTGTGTCAGAACAATCAGATAATGACAGTGTTTCTTCTGGTGTGATATCTCTTTTTTTTGTGTTTTTTTGGGTGTTCTGCATGCAGTGTGTATAGCAAATCTGTGTTGTTGCATCAATATTGATTGATTCCCTTTTCAATTGGTCATCGCAGGATACCGATTCTGACAACTCCGCTTTTTAAATTCACAAATACCAGCGTTCAAAATTGGGTGAACCTCCAAAAACGTCGCCGGAAAGCACCTGACGACGCCCATGGCATTTGGTTGCCCCTCACAAAACACGCGGACGATTCAGGAATACATCCCCCGAAGTTCTTTGTCAGTCCGGTCAGGATGCGAATCGTCGTGGTTTTCCCCGAACCGTTGGGACCCAGATAGGCGAACAGCTCCCCTTTGACCACTTCAAAGGAAACGCCTTTGAGCGCCAGAATGTTTTTGTAGTTCTTTTTGAGATTGTCTACTTTGATCATGATTGCTTTTTAGAACTCAACACCCCGCTGCGCTTTAATCCCTGATTTATACGGGTGCTTTATCTCTTTCATCTCCGTCACCAAATCTGCCAAATCAATTAGCTTTTCTGTTGCGCCACGTCCGGTGACCACCACATGCATCTGTTCAGGCTTATTCATCAGCGCTTCAATGATTTCCGCTTCAGGAATCATATTCAGGGTTATCAGGTAGGTCAGCTCATCGAGAATCACCATGTCGTGTTCGTTTGCCGCAATCACATCTTTGGCCCGCTGCCATGCTTCTTTTGCCACGGCCACATCCTTGCTGAAATCCTCTGATTTGTAGGTAAAACCACGACCCATTACCTGAATTTCAAGTGCATCTGAAAACCGCTTGGCGCTTTCCAATTCGCCGTATTTCCATGATCCTTTGATAAACTGCACAATCGCCACTTTTTTATTTTTGTGTCCCAGCATTCGAAATGCGAGCCCCAGCGCCGCGGTGGTTTTGCCTTTGCCGTTGCCGGTATTAACAATGATTAGTCCTTTTTTGGGCATGTCGGTTCACTTTCGTTATTGAAGTATCGCCATTTATCGGCGAATCCCAGGGCCAGCGCACAGCATATCGTTTTTAAAAAAGATGTGTCATCTAAAGAACCGCATAAGCCCGCCAGCGATTCGCGCCACAAATTTTTGCTTTCACCTTTTCCGGAAACCGCCATTGCGATTTGAATACCGTATGAAACAAATATATCCCGCAAACACGACATTGGCAGCACGCCCCATGCCAGCTGATCCCGCACGTGAACCATGGCCATCACCGCAGCCACCACCAGCGGATCATGATTTAAACACAACATATTGTTCCTCAGCAGTTCTGCGTCGTGGGTGTTTAAATAGCTGGCGATATCGTCTTTCAACTGAGGAAGAAACCCGCCGAAACGTTGCAGATGAACCGACATGTCACATCGATTCTCCGGAGACAATCCGTTTTGCCGAACAAGCGTTTCCTTTATGGCCTCCC
>JAFGQN010000109.1 GCA_016935665.1 Deltaproteobacteria bacterium
AAGCCCGTTACTGACCGCCCTCGGTAACGGGCATTTTTTTGCCCTTAACAATCGTTGGTCGATTCATCAGATACCAACCTCAATAACGACGTGGTTTTGTCAAGTTTCGCCCAATATTGTTATCCCAAAAAAAATGAAGTGATACAGGATTACTGGAACGCATTCATCACAACAGAAATGATATGTTCGGAATTGAAATATTCGGATTACATGGTAAAACCGGCAAAACACTCCGTCGCGAAAAACACTCCAAAATCAGAATGGCGCCCTTTGTAGCATCAACATATTTATTATAGAATCAGTGCGTTCGAGGATGGAAAAAAGGACGCTATTCCATTTCAAAGGCGCTATTCCATAATGGCGTATTCCTTATGGCATTCGGAGTCGCAACCATCACCATTGACCAGATTGCCATCTTCGCAGTCCTCGCCGTATTCGGTCTGAACCACGCCGTCGCCGCAGCGCACATCCAGGGTACAGTCACTTTTGCATTTACCGTATCCCCCTTCGTTGATGCCATCATCGCACGACTCGCCAAATAAGCTATTCAACACGCTGTCTCCGCAATAGGACCCCGGAACGCAACCCGGCGCGCACCCCGATGTCTTAGTGGTCGAATATACACTCAGGTTGACACCGTCATCGCATTTTTCGTGGGAGGGCTGCAGTACACCATCGCCACAGCGATCTCCGCGAGTGCAATCCGGCATACATGAGCCATAACTGCCATCGTTGACCCCATCGTCGCAGGTTTCGTTTCCCGCAACAATGCCGTCTCCGCAAAAGGCCTCGCACGTGCTCTGAATAGTTGTAAATCCGGAAAGCGTCAGCTCATAACGGGAATTGTAGGTATGGCGTTCCGCATGAAACAACACGGTCTCATAGATGCGGCCCTCTTCCAATCCAAGTTTCGCAGCCGTCTCCTCGTTTAGCGCCAGCTCCACGGACTGGCTGTTGTGGAGTCCGCCAATGTCAACGGCCAGTCGGTTGTTTATGAATACCCACACATCGTCGTCTCCCAGAAAGTGCAGATATTCATCGCCTTCGTACTTGAACCAATAACGCAGTTCACTGGTAAACCCAAAGTTGTGACCGTCCACCGCCTCTTCCTCACCACTTTTCACCCAGCCTTCGCCATCCATGGGGAAAAAATCACTGCTGCCAAAGAAATAGGTGTTGTCGCTGCGCCTTTCGAGGATCATTTCTGCCGCGACCGTCTTATTTACCGACGCAACATCCGTGTACCACTGATTGAATTGGGCTTTCGATGTGGTCTGCGCCTCAAAGGGACAATCCGATTCCGAATATTTTCCCTCTTCGCAAATTCCCGTATAAATGGGATTTCCGTTGGCGCCCAGAGTGTTCATCACCATGCCCGGCGTAATGGCATCGCCGCTAAATGTTTCAAAATCCGGGTGCTTTTTGGCATCGCCCACCGGCACTGCGATAAAGTCCCTGTATGTCACCGGCACCTTCAACACATCCGGCAGTTCATCTTCCACATTGTCGCACTGGAAACCGGGCTCCACTTTGCAATCGGCGCTGCATCCGTCGTGATTCAGCAGGTTGCCATCGTCGCATTCCTCATTGTCCCCGGGTAAAATGATGCCATCGCCGCAGGCGGATACACAGGCGCCACTGCTGCAATCCGGCTCTTTTTGACAAAACGGCGTGCAACCATCGCCCACAACGTCATTACCGTCATCGCAGGCCTCCCGTCCCTCCTTTATCCCGTTGTTACATATAGTCTCCTTACACGGCTGCCCAGGCGTGGCGCAATGATACCCTTCTTCGAGTCGACATGTTTGCGAGCATCCGTCAGCAGCGTTCGTGTTGCCATCATCACATTCCTCGGCGCCGGCCACCAATCCGTCGCCACATTTCGCGGCCACACAGCGTTTTCCCGCCACCAGACAAATCCAACCGGGTTCCAGCTGACAATTGGCGGAGCATCCATCCTGACTGACTGTATTAAAATCATCACACGTCTCACTGCCGCTCACCTGCCCATCGCCGCATTCGATGGTATACACGCACTTTTCACCGGGAGCAGTGCAGAAAAAGCCCGCCTCCACCGCATCGCACATGGCCGAGCAGCCATCCCCGGAGTTATTGTTGCCATCATCACATACTTCGGAGGGTTCCATGACGCCATTGCCGCAGCCGGTGGTATCCTTTGGTTCCGTATCCGTATCCCTGCCATCTGTACCCCGCGGATCCAGCCCGCTCTCCGAATCATTATCTTCATTCGAATTACCGGGGGCGCAACCACTCGAACAGAGCAAAACCACAAAAACATAAAGTACGAAAAACCTGCAAATGAACATAATTAAAATCTCCTCACCAAATCCATATCAGAGATTGTCATCGACAGCGGTCAGCGAGCCATATCCGCATCGAAAACAGTTGGGCACAGCATATAACGGGACTGGCCCATATCAGCTTGTTCGCTTCAAATACCAAAAATACGGAGTTCGCGAAAGAGATGATGCAGAATAAAAACACTTGCGACAGGATGTATCGTGGAAAATACCGCTCCCTCCGGGACCGAAAAAGCACTATTGGTGCAATTATTAAGTAAATCCGGAATCGACGAAAAAATCGACGGGGACCGGGCAATCCGGGGGGACAATTACTCAAATGGCCGTGGATCAGATAAAAACGCCAAAATGGTCTGTTTTAATTCGTGATTATCCAGCCAAAGTTTAAACTCTCTAATTTTCATGAAATCCTCGCCGAACTTTTGCACATACATTTCGTTAAAGTACCGATTTTTCTCGTCAGCGCGAATTTCATTCTGCCACTGGGTCGTAAAAATCTTATGAATTTCATCATGGAGGTTGCGACTTTCCAACATTTCCCATTCGTTTTTGTCAAACCAAACGCCGTTGCAGGCGTTGCAGTGATCCAGCCTGAAATCCATGCCGTGTCCCACACGAAACCTGATAAGAATCCGCCCACATTCCGGGCACAATTTCGCCTGCGGCGTATCGTGAACCTCCAAATGCACATCGGAATACACTTTTTTGGGCAACTCCCCTTCCAACGTTTCCAGCCATGACCAATAATGTGTCGAAGACAACCATTTGCCATCGCAATCTTCACAGCAGGACATGGCCAGAGGTTCCGATACCGCCTTTACAATCAACGAATCCGTTTTACATACGGGACACTTCATTTTTGTTACCGCCTGTCGACAGCCTCACGCGGGTTCGCGCGCATCCTGCTGCACAGCCACCATATATATATTTCCATGGTCCTGTGGCGCAACACCCAAACACTATAAAGTTACGGGCATGACATTTCCCGACTGATAATATAATCTGACGCTAACCAAACAGATGCCATATCAATGATGATGCAAAACGGGGGTAAACGATGCATAGATTCATCCATATCCTTCTTTTATTAATTCTCCCAATTTTCGGGTGGGGTGGTGTCCCCCGTTTTCCAACCAAAAACAATCGCCCTTCACGATACTCTGCTCAACAGCCCCCCTAAACTCATATGAACTCCGATGATGCCAAGCATTTTTTGGAATTGCTGACAGATTTCACAATAAACGACGCACATGATGAAGCCGCCGAAAACAGAATCAACAACATGATTGCCGCCATTGAAATTGAAACAGGACAATGGCGTGGTCAACCGCTCACTCTGGCTTCCATCGCGGCGATTAAAAACGAATCGACAGGGTAGCGTGTCTCAGATAGGACTACAGCTTGCAATCCGGTGATGGCTCCGATGGTGGCAATGGCGGTCGAGGTGGCGATGGTGGAGACGTTATTGTTACTGTAGTTTGCCAGGAAACAGACTGTTGCAAAAACTTAAAAGTTCTGGCGAAAATGGTTGCAGTCAGCGCAGGGGGAGCGGGCGACGCTGGCGGGCGTGACGGCAAAGGTGGGAGCGACGGCAGCGGAACATCGTGCACCACGACTGATATGGATGGCAATACAAAAACGGAAAGCAGCAGTTCCGGCTCAAGCGGACGCAACGGACGTGATGGTCCTCCGGGTACTCAAGGCAAAGTGAATGTTCTGTAACAATAGATTCTATTTCATTGATTTTACCTTGCGCTTTTTCTTCGCCGGCAGTGGCAGTTCCTTTTCGGTCAGCGACACCAGTTCACTCAGCCACTCGCTGTCTTCGAAACCGTCCTCAATCAAAAACGACGGCTTCGCACTCGGATACGGCGGCGCTTCGACCACATCACCAATAAACGCCCGCCCTGCTGCGGTGGGCTTTAAAAACAGCTGATTGTCACAAATCAGCAATACCAGCTTTTCATTACAGTACACCGCATACTCTCCAAACATCTTCCGATACCGAATCTGCCCAGCTCTCTCAATCTGATCCGCAATGTATTTTACAAATTCCTCGTCTGATGCCATCCTGAGCGCCTCTTTCTTTCACGCAAAAGCTGCTGTGAACACTGAAGCGAAACTTTACATCTTCGGCATCTGACTGTCATGAAAAATCAAAAGATATGATGAATCCTGTTATTGTGGCGCCGCTTCAATCCCGGCGATGGAGGTGGTGATGAGGAAGTTGGAGTGGGTGATATTGCGTTCCGCGCCGAAGATATCCATGCGGTAGCTTTGGTCTTCCACCAGTCCCCAGTACTCAGTATAGTTGGGGTCTGTATCTGCGTCGTTGCCATCCCGAGCGGCAATCATTCCAGCACCGGTACCCGTCATTGTAACACTGGCGTTCTGTGCCCCGTGAATACCACCCAAATCAATGGCCAGGTTGCCGTCGATGAAGACCCACAAGTCATCGTCTCCGGAAAATTCAAACTTTTGTCCAGACTCATAACGGAACATAAAGTGCATTTCCGTTGTGAAATAGTAGTTTGACGAGTATGTGGTACCGCAGGGGTTGGTGGTTTGCAGATCATTAAATAGTTCACCAGGACGGATGGGGTAATATTGCAGCTGGGTACAACCGGTACCGTAATTGAAGAACATTTCACCATCCTCTACTGCGCCTGCCTGATAATTGCCATCTAAATCCGGCCCAGTCAGTGGCATACAGATCTGCTTCTCCAGATTCACAGGACTCGTGGTATCTGTATCTGTGTTATACCATTGGGAAAAAGTAGTCCCATTTTTACTCATGGCTGTACAGGTTGTGGCACCGGTATTCACTTGAGGCTTTCTATCTGTACTCAGCGTGTCCAGAATCAGTCCTTCGCAGCTCGTAATTGTAGAATACGGGAAATCCACATGTGTTCCCCTCTCAATATCTCGAATTGTCGCTGTCAATTCCACCTCATCCACTTCGCTATCGCAATCGTTATCTCTACCGTCCTCGCTGTATATCTCGCACTGTCCCGGGTGACTGGTGGGGTCCAGGTCGTTGCAGTCGCCGGTATCCAGTTCCGCAGGGAGGGACCCTTCAAAACCAATGGCCACGTAGCCGTCGCCGTCCTGGTCCACACAACCCGCCAGTCCCAGGCCCCGCGCAGATGTGTCGCAGCCATTGACGCAGAACACCTCGTTATACGAATGCAGACAGGTACCCGCATAACAGGTCGCCTTACCGTCAAACTTCAACAGCACATCCATGTCCGCCGTATCGCATTCCCAATTCGTATCACCGATGCAGTCCACTGTGTCGCATGCGTCATTGGGATCGGCCCCGCGGCAGCATCTGAATCCGAGATTGTCCATTTTGAACGTGGCGCCATTGGCGGCCCACAAATCAAAGTTGCATTTCATGCTGCCCGCCTGATCATTCCACGAGCCGCCGCGAATCTGGTAGGTGCCACTGCCGAGGGTTGTCTCAGTAGATGTCCATTCTTCCACGTTGCCGGACATATCGTACAGGTCAGTTGTGCCCCATTCCGCGATGCAATTCGGCATATCGCCCACCGGCATCATTCCATCGATTGTGGTGTATTCCACCCCATTGCATGTGTTGGGATCATACGTGTCACCATACGGATAATCCGTTTGCGCAATGCCGCCCATCTCACAGGCAAACTGCCACTGACTGGCGGAACACAAATGCCACTGATCACTGGCAGAATCGGTATCGGCATAAGCCAATTGCTGACAGGCCGTTTCAGCGTCCGCCCGAGTAATGCCGGTCCAGGGCAACACACCGTCTTTGGCGCAGGCCACCCCATTACTGCCGCTGCCCGCGCTCCCTGAACTGGCCCCCTGACGGCTGGCTTCAAATGCAAATATGTCGTAGTCATCGGTGCCATTGCTGTCGTAATCAATGGACACATACGCGTCGGAATCCACGCAGTTGGTGTTTTCATCCACCAGTCCATCGCAATCGTCATCCAGACCATTTGGCGTTTCAATTTTGCCCTGGGCCACCTCTGACGGCGTCAACACCACATTGGCGCACACAGCATCCGAATCGGTATCCTGGCAGCACACCGCCACTGCGGCGGCGTCCGTATCGCATCGCCAGATGCCTGTGAGAATACACGCCCCCTGTGAATTCGTATCGGAATCATCGGAGTTGTCACAGGCCGCCCCCAGATAGGGCGCAGTGGCCAGTGATTCGTCAATAAAGCCATCGCAATCGTTATCCAGCCCGTCGCATAGCGTCTCGTTGACCACCGGTACACCATTGATGTCCAGCTCCACATTGGCATCGTACACACACGCCCAGTCTTCTTCTGTATCGGACGTATCGCCAACACAGGTCACCGTGGCCTGTCCAACCGCCACACATTTGGCCGCGCATACGCCCGGCGCATCGTTGGCGTTCAAATCCGCATCATCCAAATCCCAGTCGCTGTCACAGTCATTGTCAATGCCATCACACTGCCGCTCAACCGTTTCTGCGGCATCGTTGGCCACGTTGTCGCAATTGTCGTCACCGTACCCGGCATCCCCCCAGCATACATCGCAATCGGCCATGGGATTGTCCGGATCGGTGCCACATGCCGCAACGTTGTACTCACATTCACACCCATCGGTCGGCGATAGCGTTAAATTGGCGTCGCGATAATTACCTTTACAGGTGGCGATTTCACATACGCCGCCGCTGCACCGATAGCTGTTCACATTGGGCGCGCCAATCGTCGTGCAGTCCGTATTGCAATCACCGCAATGGGTCACATCATTTGAGAAGTTGAAGGCATCGTCCACCACACCGTCACAGTCATTGTCTTCGCTATCGCAACGGGTTTCCTGTATCACCAGCGCAAAACAGGGATCCGAATCGTTTGCCCGATCACATTCCACAATCCCCGTGTTCGTTACGTCGTACTCACACCGCCACCCGCTGGTGCCATCACAGACCACCTGGGTCACTGTCGCTGCCGGACACTCGTAACAACCGAACGCCCCTATATCCGGCACTGTCAAATCAGATAACTCATCGGTATCTCCGTCGCAATCGTTGTCATCCCCATCACACACCTCCACCCGATTAAGCGCCGGGTTCTCATCGCAATACATGTGAGTACCATCGCAGCGCATCACCCCCAATTCGCATTTGTCGGCATCATCGGTGCCATCACAGGCGATTTCGTAAGACGTGTCTCCCGCGCCGTCCGGGGTAGACGCATCGCAGTCATTGTCAATACCATCGCACACATCCGGACCATAGTTCAGGTTGGCGTCCACACAGGTCATCGCGCCGCCAATACACTCCAAATGACCATCATTACAGGGAGAGCCGCAAACAGTGTCGGAATCCACAAACCCATGGAATGCGTCCTCATCCACCAGGCCATCGCAATCGTTGTCCTCCCCGTCACACACATCACAATGGTCCGTATCGCCACAACTCGGTCCCACATCGCCCACACACCCATCCGAATCCGCGCATGAATAGGTGCCCACCTGGCAAATGCCTTCATTGTAGGGATCGCAATCATTGGCGGGACGGTTGCAGGGCACCGTGCTGGAACCGCCACACTGATACGTCTCCACTTCGTCCACAGCGCCGTCACAATCATTATCGGCGCTGTCACAGGCAATTTCCACATGGGTATCTGTATCGTCCAGACACGTAATCGTTCCGTCGATACATTGGGTTACGTTGGCGGCACAGATGCCCAAACCGCAGGCAACTCCCAGACGCACACCGTCATGAATTTCAATGTTATTGGCATTGGAATCAGCTGCACTCAATTCATCGGTCAGGCCATCGCAATCGTTGTCGAGGCCATCACAAAGTTCCATCGCCGGTCCCACCGCTCCCACACAACCATCGTCTGTATCGTACTCCTCCGGCCCCGCCACACCGGAAGCAAGCGCCTGTGCAACGCATGATGCCAGCCCCGTCTGACAAATGCCCTCGTTGGGATTGGCGCCGGGGGCGCCGCCACACGGAATGCGCAACGCTTCATCAGGCACACCGTTGCAGTTGTTGTCCAGTCCATCGCATACTTCGGTTTGAGGCAACTGATACCCCGAGCACTCCAGATTTCCCGATACACAACTTATGATTCCCGCCTGACAGATACCCTGACAACTGTATGTTCCGTCCGTATTCTCGATGCACCCGGTTGACCCGATGGGATAACACGGTGCACCACCTTCGGGATTGCCTTCATCTTTTTGCCCATTGCAGTTGTTGTCCAAATTGTCGCAAGTCTCAATAGCGGCGGTGTCGCCATCGCAGTAATATTCACAGCCGTCCGTATCCACATCGTTCAAATTCCACCAGCGGGAATCGCATCCGGAAAGGGTGCATTGACCGTTCACGCAATCAGGCGAACCGTGATTAAACAGACAGAGATGACCACAGTACCCGCAGTTCTTGTCGTCATTTTGAAAATCAACGTCTTCATCAAATGAAAAGTCGCAGTCGTTATCCACAGGCACATAACTGTCATTGTCGGGATCTGCGGACGTGGCAAATCCATCACAGCGGTCGGCGTTGTCATCCGGGTCCACCGTAGGCTGGCAAAAGTGTTCGCAGCCATCGGCGATGTTGCCATTCTGATCGTACCAATATATGTCGCAGGCCGCCACGGCGCATTGTCCCTGAACACACCCCGCCGACGCATGGGCCACCGTACACCCCATACCGCAGGTCCCGCAGTTGGAGGGGCTGGTCAACAGATTCACACAGTACTGCGCACCGTTTTCCCGGCTGCAGCATGTTTCACCAACCGCACAGGTACTGCAATCCACACCGGTATCATTCGAACTGTCAAAATCCGTACTGTCCGTCCCGCCATCCGTTGAGTCCGTCCCGCCCCCATCCGTTCCATAACTGGATGTATCATCACTGTCACTGCCACCGCCATCGGTGGGGTTGATGCCGGAACTGTCGGTTCCCCCTGCACTGTCTGACGACGTGGTCCCGCCACCTGTGCCGCTGCCACTGCCGGTATCCTCCTCCCCCAGATGAAACGGTTCCACCTGACAGCCCAGCGCCAGCACAACCAAACCCAGCAATATGATGCGGGTGAGCCACAACCGATATACCTCTGCGCGTCGTCGCCGCGCCAAACGCAGCAGTGCCAGCATTGCGCCAAACACAATCACCATCCAGGGCAGGCTGTTTTCAGACGACGCTCCGGGCGCCGCACTGCACAGACATCCCCCCATTCCCGTTGCCAGCACGTCGGTCAATCCCTCGTAAGTGAGCGGTTCTTCACTATCCGAGGCGCTGTCGGTTGCACTATCACCACCCATACCCGACGTATCCGCGCTATCGGTCCCGCCCGCCGTATCCCCGCCAGTCGTATCCGTATCTGTCCCGGACGATGTTTGCCCCTCCGGCAGGTAACATGATCCTTCGAAACACACAGTCCCGTTTGGGCACTCGATATTCACGCATTCATCCGGCACGCAATTACCCTCTTCGCAGCGTTCATAGAAGTCGCAGGAAATCCCCGCACACGGATTGGTCAACGTGACGTCGCACAGTCCTGTTTGCGGATTGCACACCACTCCCGTTTTGCACATGACACCGGCACATGAGTCTGCCACACATACGCCTTCTACACATCCCTGCAGCGCTGGACACGTCACATCCACACAGGTGCCCACACATTGCCCGTCACTGTTGCAATACTGATTTTCAGCGCAGGTCACGCCGGCACAGGGATCGACAACACATTCCGCACATATTCCGTCGGTGCACAATGCGATGGGAACGCATTTGTAACCGGATTCGCAGCCAGTCACCATACACCCCTCCGCAATGTCATGACATCGGCCATTATCGGCCACCACGCACACTCGGTCTTTGCCGCAATCCTTGTTGTAACAGACATCCACACATTTTTGTGCAAGGGGATCGCACGCGCAGGGAGGCTCAAAGCCCTCACCCGGTGTACAATAGTATTCATTGAACACGCAGGGCAATGCCAGGTCGTTGCCGGCGTCGCAGACTGTCGCCATGCAAATCCGGACACCCGCTTCGTAAGTGATACAGGATTTGCCCACAGGACAAACAAACTCTCCTTCGTTGCAAGGCTCCGCACATTCGCCCTCCAGGCAGATAGCGCCCGCCAGAGGACACTCCACCTCATCATCTTCGTCTACCAACCCATCGCAATCGTTGTCGAGACCATCGCACACCTCATCGGTCGGTCCAGGCGCACTGCACTCCCAGCCACAATCCTTACATTCAAACTGGCCCACCGTACATTCGCCAATGCCTTCGGGATTCGCTGCCTTAACAGCTTCATCGCTCATCCAGTTGGGCGCCTTGCTGCATTGTCCGTATGGCAACACGTCTTCATCCACCTGTCCGTCACAGTCGTCATCCAGACAGTTGCACTCTTCGGAGGTGCCCCCGCTGCCACCCACGCATACCATGGCATAGTCCTTCGTCACGGGATCCTGTACACACTGCATCAACCCAGGTTCACAAATGCCCAGTGACTGCCCGCATGCTTCACCCGAGCCCGCAATATCCTCATCCACGCTGTCATCGCAGTCGTTGTCGCGACCGTCGCACACTTCCATCTGGGCCACCACGGGAGACGTGCATTCGCTGTCGCTGTCCCACACCTCCGCATCACAACAATGCAAACTGGTTTCCACAATTTCGCCATCCACCACACTGACACACTGTTGAATGCCCTGTGGACACTCACCCACCGCCACCTGACACACCACATCCTCCATGTTATCGAAATCCTCATCCGACTGACCGTCGCAGTCGTTGTCCCGGCCGTCGCAGACTTCGGCCACCGGCCCCACCGAACCGAAACATGCCGTGGTCATGGCCCCGTCGAAACAGATGTTTAGACCTTCCACACATTCGCCGGCCGACGGATTTCCCGGAACGCAGGGAGAATCCGTATCCAATCCTGTAACACATCCACCACACGGTACCGGATCGATACCGTCGTCGATGACATCATTGCAGTTATCATCGGCGCCATTGCACACCTCATCTGCCGGCTCGTCTCCCACGCACACCAGCTCATAGGCGCCTATCTGTCCCGGTGTTCTGGCGCTGTTGGGCAAACACTGATACACGCCGTTGCACGCACCGCACGGCGTTCCCACCAGCGAAACAGCCTGGTTATCCAGCAAATCAACGGATTCCTCGTCTTCGAATTTTCCATCGCAATCATCATCGAGACCGTTGCACAATTCCTTTTGCGGTCCCTGTGCGCCGCTGCAGGCGCCCCACGTAGCCGGATCTTCGCTTTCGGTATCCGGGCTGCAATACTGTGTGCCCTTGCGGCAGATACCCACGCCATACGCGGCGTCGGGCCAGCTGTCTGTATCGATGTCATCGCCACAGTCATTGGTGATGCCTTCGTCCACATCGCCGTTGCAGTTATTGTCCAGATTGTCGCAGGCACTGCCCTCGGATACCGGCTTCACATATCCCGCACATGAAATGGTGCCACTGGTGCACGTATACGTTCCCTCCTGGCATTCACCTTTACACACGCCACCGACGCATCCAATCAAACCCGCTGGATAACAGGGTCCAAGAGAAATCCCTTCATCCACAATGCCATCACAGTCATCGTCGAGGTTATTGCACATTTCCGCTGTGGGGCCCACATCCCCCACACAACTGCTCCAATCCGCCACACCGCTGCCCAGCACAGCCTGACAGGTTCGTGTTCCCACCGTGCACCGTCCCGCGCCAGGATCGGTACTGATGCAATCGAACTCCGTATCCACTCCAATTTCACACCCTCCGCACGATTGCGCCGTTGTCTCATCCACCGTACCCTCACAGTTATTGTCCAGACCGTCGCAAATTTCCGCTCTGGGAGAGACCACATCAGTCCCGTCGTTGCCCACGCACTGCATTGCAGGAATGCTTGAGTTGCACTGCATGGTGCCCGCGTTGCAAATGGAATAGGGCTCCATCTGGAACGTGGTCCAGGACGCGGCGCCTGCGGGGCATACCTGTGTTTCCACCACGTCTTCATCCAATAAACCGTCGCAGTCATCATCGAGGCCATTGCAGGTATTATCTTCGCTGCGAGGCGTCACCATGCCCACACATACCTCACTGCCGGACAAACAGGTCAACTGTCCTGGCTCACAAATGCCCTTGCAATCATATGTGCCGTCGCTGTTGGTATCCATACACCCGTTGTCTGCAATCGCGTCGGTATCGCTGTAACAGGCGTTGCCTTTATTGGGGAATGTCTCGTCGGCCTGACCGTCGCAGTCATTGTCGCTTCCGTCACAGGTTTCGTCGGTGCCCCATACCGCGTTGCATTGCCAGTCACCGTCCACACAAACCAGATGTCCCGCAGAACAGATACCCACATCCTTGCCGCATGTGGCGCCGGTGTTTTCCAGGGGGTTGCCCGCTGTATCTTCATCGGTGTCCCCATCGCAATCGTTGTCCATACCATCACACGTTTCTTCCGTGGGCCCCACCGCGCCAATACATGCGAGACCATTACCCGGAATGCACTGCACAAGCCCGCTTTTGCACTGAACACCGGTGGTGTTGTAATTACTCGGAATGGTGGTGGTATATCCAGCGCCCTGGGACACACACTGTGCGTGCCAATCCGGATTATAGGTGATTGACCAACCATCGATCGGCACTTCGTCCACCTGGCCATTGCAGTTGTCGTCCAGCCCGTCGCACACCAGTTCCCCCGGATCGTCACACACCGCATTCCAATTGGGGTTACGGTACAATTCACCGTCGGTGTCATACCAATATGGATAGACGGTGGTATCGGAATCCGAGTCCGAATCCGTATCCCAGAACACGGTCGCCGGCAGACTCAACTTATTGGGGTCGCAATAGTCGCCCGCCACGCCTTCATCCACCAGACCATCACAGTCGTCATCCAGATAGTTACACTCTTCAATCAAAATTGCCGAAGAAATGATGTTGGCCAAAATCGTGGAAAGGGACTGCTGACTGTTGGCCAGAAAGGCGTAGCCAATGCTGCCATTACAATTGCTGTCGGGATGCGCTGTCCGCGCTGCCGCGCCACGCGCGGGGTCGTAATGACATCCGCCTACATCTGCCATGTAGTCCAGCGTGGTCGACTGCGCCGCCAGACCGATCACCCAGGTTTCCACCTGCAATACGTCGTGCAGCGCATCCACGCCGTACTCGAATTCGAAACCCGCATTGTCGCCCGTTCCGCCCACCACATCCGCACCGGTAATGGGATCGAGTCGACCATCAAAGTCCCCATCCGCCAGAATGACCAGATAATACGGCCGGCACTCCGATACCGGGTCTGCCGCCTTGACCTGCGCCAGATACCGATACGCTGCGTGCACCGCTTCGCCCAGGGGCGTTCCGCCATCGCCCCGCAGCTCCTGCTCGGTCAATTCACTGTACGGACTGGGGTACACCGAGGTCAGAGGCGCCACGAACACGTTGGAATCGATGTCCATCGAAGTATCACTATCGTACTCCACGTGGTCAAACCACGCTTTCAGTTCTTCGATTTTTTCGTAGTACAAATCGTCGGCATCGGGAAACTCTTCGCACAAATAGAAGGCCTGGTTGAATGACGAATCCGAGTCCGAGATAAAGTAGGGCGCATAATCGTAATACACATCCGTGCCCACAGTGACCTCATCCGTGTCACCGGCACCCAGCCCCTGGTAACGCAATGAATCGTTGGCGCCCTGCGACTGATTGTTCACATACCACTGCACCTGAAATCCAGGATTGCCATCGGCATCATATGCCTGAGGAAACTTCATGAGTGCAAACTCAATATCCCCCGTGGAATCGATCATCTGGGTAATTGCATCCTTGGCAATGCGCATCCGGGATTCGCCCAGCCCCGGGCAGCAGTATCTGTCTGCATAAATGTCTCTGGAACCGTCCCCAAAGGTCGGCGAACCACCAATATCAAACGTCATGCTACCCGATGTATCAAACAGAATCAGAATTCTGGGTTTCACGGTGCTTTGACTTCGTGCGGCAAAACTGATTGTCAGTGCCAATGCCATCACTGACCCAAATAAAAACCGGCCCATTTTCCTGTGGTGATTCGCGCTAAAAAATTCAAACACTTTGGGGGTGCTCCTTGCTAAAGCGTTCAGGCATAACGCCGAGCGCCATCGGTTACTGACAACATGCCAAACCTGAAATTTGTAAAATCAAAAAATAAAATGTAGCACCAAAACCGGGGTTGGCATGTGGGGCATTCCTTTTGGTGAAATGTTAAAAAGGTGGATTCGCAGAGACTCTCACGCAAGGGGGCTCCCCTTTGCGATATGCAGCACCATTACGAGACTGTTTTCAGGAGGGTATCAATATGCGAAGGACCGGATTGTATGGGCGAAAGCCCGCTTCAGCGGACGTCTACGGCGCCTCACCGCCATCCATAATGAACCAGTTGTATTGTTGCGTCAGTATTTTTCGGGCCTCGTCTGACGCGGATGTGTAGTTGCTTCTCCCGGCGTTAAAGTAAATGTGAGTAACCACATTCTGACCAGCGAAAGAGATAAGGAGCGCATCGTAATTTTAGGGAGACAGATTTTCAACAAATTCGCGAGGCGGCGCAAAATCAGCGTCCACCTTATCACCTTCTATGTCTCCACCGCCCGTCATGCCACCGCAAAAGTCGGTTACATTGGCCACGTCCCACGTTGACAAATCCTGATCGAAGGCACCTGCCATCTCAAACATGGCGAACATCCGTGTTACCTGTGACACTTCTCATGTGGACAAGTCCTGATTGAATACCGAAGCCCCAATGAACATTTCAGACATCTCGGCAACGCGCGAAACATCCCAGTGCGCGAGAGGCTGATTGAATGCCGCAGCCCCGCGAAACATGCCGAACATACTGGTCACCCCCGATACATCCCACGAATCAAGGGGCTTATCAAACACGATGGCATTGGCAAACATAAATGACATATCCGATACATGGGACACATCCCAATTCGCCAGCGGCCGGTTGAACACCCTGGCGCCCTCAATCATTGAGGCCATATTTTCCACATGGGAAACGTCAAAGGCAGACAAATCTGAATTAAACAGCCTGGCGTTGTGAAACATTCCGCGCATATTCGTCACCGACATCACATTCCAGCCGGAGATATCCCCATTGAATATTGTAGCTCCCTCAAACATACCGTGCATATCGCGCACACCGGTAGTCACCCAATCCGTTAAATCCCGATTGAAATTCTCCGCCCAGGCAAACATGTATGCCATGTCTGTTACATTTGATACATCCCATTTCGAAATGTCGCCGTTAAACATATCTGACGCTTCGAACATGGATTTCATACTGGTAATTGACGACACATCCCAGCCTGCAAGGGCGTCGTCCCGCCACCCTGAACATCCCGGGCCACACTCTTTGTGAGAGCATTCCGATGGAGAATCGCTGCTGCACGAATCCAGAAAGCAACCTAAAAGAGACGTGGTCTTCGACAAATCCGGAGTATCTTTGGCGGTGATTTCCAAATTCAATGTATAGGCAAACTGCGCCAATGTATCGCCAAACGCCATATTCCCCCACTGAGCCACTTTCAGCAGTTTTGGCGCGTCCCCCGCATTTTCTGAGCCACTTTCAGCAGTTTTGGCGCGTCCCCCGCATTTTGGAAACGAATCCGTCCCGAAGCCGCGTCTCCATCTGAATCATTCAGGATACTGCCAAACTGCCATCCTTCGAAAATGCCTGTGATTTTAACCACGTAGGCGCCGGCCATCCCAAAGGAATGACGTTTGGCGGCACTGTCAAAGGAGGTAATTCTGCTGCTGCTGCCATCGCCCCAATCCACCATAAAATCGTAGCGTCCGCTTTCAGTCAGGGGCAGCTCAATCTGATGATCTTCCGATGCGCCATACAAATTCGTTTGCCATAATGTGACAAACACATCGAAGTCCACATCATTCATAAGATTTGCCAATTCCGTTTCAGCCTCACTTAACGGACGGGTGGGGGCGGGCGTGTCCGATTCCGTATCCGTGACGGTATCGGAGTCTGTATCTCCATCACCATCTCCGTCCGAATCCCCATCGCTGTCAGAGTCCGAATCCCCATCGCTGTCAGAGTCCGAATCCCCATCGCTGTCGCCGTCCGAGTCCCCGTCACTGTCGCCGTCCGAGTCCCCGTCACTATCGCCGTCCGAATCCCCGTCACTGTCAGAGTCGCTATCTAAGCCATCAGTTGAACTCGGCTCCCCAAAACTGACCCCGGCAGACCGCTGACAACCGATAAACGCCACCGCCAGCCAGAGCAGTATGCAGCAATGAAACAGTGTTGTTTTCAAATCCGGCATTGATTTTTTTGCCTTTCGTTAAAATCTGGACGCTGGTTTCTGAAAGCAATTGCCAGACCACGAGACCAAAACTACGATACGCGGCTGGAGCTGTATCATCACAAGACAGATCCGGGAGATCATCACAATGTTGCTGAAAACCATCCCGAAATGTACACGGCATTGAAGACACGTCTGGAACGCATGCGCGAACGACTGGACGCAAAATCTCCAGTGAATCCGACCGTCGAAGTCACTCTGGAGGACGAATTGCGTGAGCGTCTGCAACGACTGGGATATGTGAACTGAATCGACAGGAAATACTTGCTCGAGAACCTCAATGGCCAGAGCCATTAAACGCGGGGGGCCACATCACTTTTTTTTCGGGACCGACTCAATAAATCAAATCTTCCACTCTCGGCATGGGCATGTCTTTGTACCGAACCACACGCAGCGCCTGCGCCTGTTTCTGAATTTTCGAAAGGGAGTGCTCCCGAACAGCTTTTGTCGCACACACGCGACAATGGGGAACTTCGTTGATACGCATAATCGCCAGAGAATTGCAAAATGCACAGTAGATTGGTTTTACTTCAGTCATACGCTCCTCCTTCCTGGCTGTGACACCGAGCGTTGGTCTCAGTGTCCAAATCACATTAGTGTAAACCTGGTTATAAACCTAATCGCACAACCAACATCGTCAACCATTCGCCACCCAACGAATCCACATTTTTTACTGACAGTCGGCATGTTCGCCATCCGGGACATGACCGAAATTGAGAGAATTGCCAAATAACAATATCCGTTTTGGGATTACCTGATATAGTAGGGCCTTAAATATCGATTGACTCTTTGTGATGCACCAGGATGTGCAAAAACTGAATATACCCAAGAAGAATATGACTCTAATATCGACCCCAAAAAAATCCGTCACATGCATGGTCCCGTATCTGTTTTTAATTCTCGCCGCACTGGGGTGCGACAACCACCCGGTAAAAGTTGAGATACTGACAATTGACCAGAAAACGAAAACTCTTGATTTACGCGTGGCCACTGTAAAATCCGTTCAGAACATTGGAAAACTGGAAGGCCGCGCCACCCGTCTTCGAGGCGGCATATCCATGGAGCTGGACTACATTGAGGAAGTCGCACGATGGCACCGTGTGGGCACACCAGTGGCCTTTAATGCCATTAAAAGTAACGGTATTCTTTATCCCGCTGACTTCAATTCGCTGGCGATGGTGTCCGTATATTACAATATTGAACAGGCCATGCTGTTTTTCGAATCCATCGGCATGATTCCCGGAGAGCTGGGGCGTTTGGACACTTATTACTGGGCGGACGTTCTTGAAATCAACTACGATGACTATGGGGCAATCACTCGGGAAAAAGGATCAAACAACGCGTTTTACCTCGCCCTCTCTCAGGATGATCGCGGTTTTTATGTAATGCCGTTTGATTTACAGGACACGCAGTCCGCAGTGGACCGGGTCCCCCTCTCCATGAATCCCGGGGTGGTGACCCATGAGTTTGCGCATGCCGTGTTTCAGCATTTGGTATATGATGCACTCCCAAACGGTGGAAAAGATTTGCTTCCAACGCCATACAACTATCTTTGGGCACTCAATGAAGGCATCGCTGACATTTTTGCCATCGCATTGACCGGTGACAATGATTTTATTACCGCTTCCATCAGCAATCCGGGAGTTCAGCGAAATGCGGCTGAATTCATTGAATACGATGAATTCCTTGATGACCATGTCCAAAGAGCGGGAGACTCTTTCAAAAATCCCTACGAAATTGGCAGTTTCATCTCTGCAACGGTATACGAGATTGCAAGGCGCTTCCAGCCATTGCCGCCCAATGGACCCACCCGTCCCGCTTTGCGCGCACGAAAAGTGGTGGCCAAAATCACATATGATACACTGGCCGTCCTGGTGAATTATGGTGCGGATAACTTTGTACCCGCAGATTTTTTCAGCATCTTCCTCACCCACCCACTCATCGGCCCGGGACGCCGACAAATCGTCTGCGATGTGCTGGCAGAACGATTTAAAATTCACTACGACGAAGTGGAAGGATGCCAATAGTTGCCATCTGTGAAAACAGGAGTGACGGTCAGTGAATCACTGGCACAAAAGTGATTTCTTCATTTGGAGTTCCCGACAGCCCCTGATTTTCAAAAACGAATACAGACGCGACACTGTTGGATGCGAATGTGCCGTTCATCTCGCTTCCTGCCACAAACGACACTTCAAGCTTTGCATCCGCTGTTGTGCTGGTTCAGCCGGACACATCACCGGCGCCATGGGAACAGAGTATTCGTGGTGGTATCGAGTCGCCATGTACTCAATATTTATACCAGTTATTGTTATACCGGCCTATACAGCTGGTATGCCACGGGGTGTCGACAGCCTCAATTTGAGGAATCAATGCCCTGACAACGTGGTCGAAAAAAAAAGACCGGTTGCAGCACTGAAATGACTGCCGGACCTGCTCCATAATTATTGGCTCATTCGACACTTATTCCGTAAGGGTTGAGGGATTTTTGCCAATACTTTTAAGCAATTGAAGCAGAGACAGCTGGGTTTTGAGTTCAGTGGTGGCAAGGTTCACTTCTGCCTGCAAATACATCCGCCTCGCATCGGTAATATCCAGCGATGTTCCTGCCCCGGCGGTGTAGGCCGCTTCAGCCAGCTCAAGCGATTCACTGGCGAGCTTTACTCTTCGGGCAGCGCCTTTCACATTTGTCAGTGCCGTTTGATATTCCCTATGGGCCAAACGCACTTCCTGTCCAATGTCTCGTGCCAACACATCGATGTCCAGTTCCGCCTGTTTTCGCGCGGCCTTGTTTTCGCGAATCGTTGCATAGGTGTTGTAATTGAATAACGGTATGGTGAGCCCCAGAATAAGATTCCAGCGTGTGCGGTCGTCAGCGCCCAGACCGGTTGGTTCGGTTATTTGCAATGTTCCCTGCCACGTGAGATTCAGGGAAGGGAAAAGTGAGGCAACAACTGAATCCATCTGATCCGCCGCCAGCTGCGCTTTAAGCTGCGCCATCTGCATGTCGAGACGTTCCCGGGAGGCATCATTCACCATCGTTTCATCGGTCACTTCCGCGTTCATGGCCGGCAAAACGGCTACTGTTTGAGGAGAAAGCATTCCATCAACGCCGGCAAGCACTCCCAGCGCGTCACAGGCAGAGGCAAGGGAAAGCCGGGCGTTTAACAAATCTTCTTCGGCCTGCTCGAAATCAATGCCCGCTCTCAACACATCAATTCGCAATCCGCTCCCGGCAAGAAACTTTTGCTCCGCTACACGCAGATGCGCCTGAGTGGCGGTTATCTGGTCTTTGTAGAGTGTCACGAGTGTCCTGGAAAGCAGCGCAGAATAGTACGCCTGTGCAGTGCCATATAAAACGCTGCGCCGCGCTTCCCTGATGGAAAGGCTGGCCATATCGGTTCCTCTTTTTGCCAGTCGCACGCTTTTCCATATCCCCACATTCACCAAAGGCATGGAGGCAGTGAGGCTGCCAGACGCCGTGTGCTTTGGGCTTATTTCCATACTGCCGCCGCCGAAATTCACTTCAACATTGTGGTCGGCCATCACATACTGTGCCTCCGCCTGTACAATTGGCATCAGATATCCCCGTGCCTGCCAAAGCTTTGCATCGGCTTTTTCAAGTTCCATCCTTATCTGTTTGAGCGAAAGATTGCGCTCATGGGTAAGCCGCAACGCCTCCTTCAAAGATACAGTTTTGGTTCCCGCTGGAAGGTCGGGAGATGCCATCAGTTCTTCGGCTTTGGCTATCGCAGTGTCAAACTGTGTTTCGGTTTTACGGTTTGCTTTTTGGGAAGAGGCGCCGCTGCCCTCAAGTAAAGCCGCAGTCGCCTCATTTGGGCGCGTTTTTGATGCGTCGTCATTTTGCGCCAGTGAAACAGACGCGAAGAGCATTGCTGTCAGCACGGCTATAAACAGCATGAACCAACTGTGTCGACTAATATAAAGCTGATTGTCCTGGGGGAGAACTGTTGAACGGATCATTTTATGCCTCCTGTCCTTTGGCCTGTTTTCTGGCGAAGAACGTGTAAAATGTGGGAACCACCACCAGGGTAAGAATTGTAGCAACAGTCATGCCGCCAACAACTGACTGCGCCATTCCTTTCCATGACTCGGAACCTTCGCCGATGCCCAGGGCAAGGGGAATCATGGAGCAGATAGTCGTCATGCTGGTCATCAGCACTGGACGTAACCGCCGTCTGGCGGCTTCCACCACCGCTTCAAATCGCTCCATTCCGGTGTTTCTGCGCTGATTGGCTGCGTCCACCATCACAATGCCGTTGTTCACCACAATTCCCACCAGCATGATCACACCGATGAGCGCGGATACTTCAAGATTATTTTTAGTAATTGAGAACATCAATACAACGCCAATCAAAGCCAGCGGCACTGTGAACAGAATGATGAACGGTTCTCTGAATGATTCGAATTGGCTGGCCATCACCATGTACACAAGGAATATGGACACAAGTAAAGCAATTCCAAGAGCCATAAATGATTCCTGAAAATCTTCGGCCGTACCGCCCACTTTAAACGCCATCCCGTTGGGCCATTTATACGCGCCGAGCATCTCTTTTATTTTGTTAATCGATGCCCCCATGTCCTTTTTTTTTGCTTCTCCGTCACCCCCTGTGTATTCATCTTTCAACGTAACGGAGATGGTTGCGAGCCGCTGCTGGTCCTCGCGAGTGATGGAAACCGGACCGGGGCCAAAGGTGATATCGGCAACATTGGCAAGAGGAATCATTTTCCCCGACGCGGTAGCGACTGGCATTCGCATCAATTCATCCACATCCTGGCGATGTTTCTTTCCGTATCTAACGTAAATATCGTACTCATCTTCGTCTTCGGAGAAGTAAGCAGCGGTTTTTCCCAGGAAGAAAGTGGCTACCGTGGAACTCACCGCCGCGGTGGACATGCCCATAGTCGACATTTTTTTTCGATCATAGTCCACGTTAATTTGCGGAGTCGGGTCAGAGAACGAGAATTCCACCTGCGCCATATCCGGCATTGCGGCTATCCTGTCTGTTAACTCCCGTCCCACTGCACGCAACTGTTCCAGATTGTCTCCGTAAATTTTAACATCCATATCCCCGCTGGAACCGGTGGGGCCCTGGCGGCTAACGGCGACATCCAAATCCGGAAGGAGAGACAATCGTTCCAGCAGCATCTGCTCGTACTGAGCCTGAGATGTTTTTCTGTCAGAAACAGAAACCAAAGGAATGCGAACACTCGTCGAATGTGTGCCTTCTGACATCAGAGCGGACCAACCCGTGCCAATGCCAATCTGAGCAGAGATCAGCTTGCGGTCAGCTTTGGGAACTGTCTGTGTTATTACAGTAATGGCGTCATGGGCGTAAGCAGTCGCTTCATCGAGATTACTGCCCACTGGCGCTTTTAGCGTAAGCGATATTGCGGCACGGTCGTTTTGCGCCATGAAATCGGTTGGGAGCCGGGTGGCAGCTGCGGCGGCAATCCCAATCAGCAATGTCAATCCCACCATAATCATCCAGCGTTTCGTCAGTGCTTTTGAGAGGAAATTGGCATACAATGCTTCCATGCCGAATTTTTTTGAGTTTGACGCATCCTGAGTGAATTTTCCTTTTTTAAGTAAGCGGGACGAGGCCAGAGGAATGAAGCTGATGGCCACAATCAGAGACACTGCAAGGGCAACGCAAATCGTAATGGCCATGTCTCGAAACAAGACACCGGCTATTCCTGGCACGAACAATACCGGCACAAACACTGCCACTGTGGTTAATGTAGATGCCATCACCGCTGTGGATACCTCCTTCGCGCCATTCATGGCGGCATCCCATGAACCCATTCCCTCCTGTCGGCGCCGATAGATATTATCGAGAACCACAATCGCGTTATCCACCAGCATTCCCACCGACAACGCCAGACCGGCCATGGAGATCACATTGAGCGTCATTCCCATTGTATCCATTACAGAGAATGTGGCCATTACCGACAACGGAATCGCTGTGGCGACAATGAGAGAACTTCTGAAATTTCGAAGAAAAACAATCAGCACCAGAAACGTGATGCCAACAGCCATCAGCGCCGTGGAGGACAAATTGCCAATGGATTTATTAATGAAATCCGCCTGGTTAAACAGCACGCCAAAATTTAAGGGCATGCTTTCATCCTTCTGGAGCATCTCAATTTCGGCAATGGTCGCATCTGCCGCATTTACTGTATTATATCCTGACTGCTTGCGGACAATTATCCATACCGAAGGATTGCCATCAACCTCTATGGTTTGCGTCTGTTCCGCAAATGTGTCGGTTACTTCCGCCACCTGATGGAGATATACGGATTCCAGTTTTCCCCGGGATGTTATCCGCTGCGCCACCACCACATCGGCGATTTCCTCAACTGTTTTAAATTTCCCTTTCGTTTGGATATTGAATGCCATGGCGCCCTGTTCAATAGTGCCTCCCGGTTCCTGTATGTTTCCCTTTCCAATGGCCCCCATGATGGTTTGGACATCAATGCCATAACCAGCGAGGCTATTGGGATTCAGTGATACCCGTATTTCTCGTTCGAGACCGCCAACGGCATCACAGGCAGCGATACCGTCAAGTCTTTCGATTCGTTCGCACACGTCTTCTTCTGCGATTTCTCGAAGTCTATCGAGAGAAAAAGGGCCATTAACGCTCATCATCACAATGGGCTGCATCGACGGGTCCATGGCGAAAATCATTGGTTTGGTGGCATCTTCCGGCAATGTGGTCACCATTTCCATATTTCGCCGGACTTCCGTCTCCGCCAAATCCATATCCTTGTCCCAGCCAAATTCCACAGTCACAATGGATGCGCCCTGCTTGGATGTCGAGGAAATCTCTTCGATACCTTTTACCGTGGCCACTCCTTCTTCAATGGGTTTGGTCACGAGCGTTTCCACATCTTCGGGACTGGCGCCCGTATAGGTGGTCATAATGAGCACAGCGGGAAAGGTCATTTCCGGGTACAAATCCAATTGCAACCTGGAAAGGGAAAAGCCCCCAAACAAAAAAACAATAAGAAAAATCATTCCGAAGGTCACACCCCTTCGGACAGACAGAGAGGAAAGACTCATCGTGCGTCCTCCTTCTTTGCCGCAGCTGCAGGCGTCTTTTGTTCGTCGGATACGCTGTCCCCATCCCGAAGATTGTATTGCCCTTTGATTACGACGCGCTCTCCGGTCTTCAGGCCCTCGATTATTTCGAACCAGTCGCCATTGCGTATGCCAACGCGGACCATGCGGCTATGGGCAATTTGATTTTTATCCACAACAAAAACACGGCGCTGATCCACAGAGGCATTCTCTGCAATCATTAAAACCCGGGACGGAACCACCACCTGATTTTCCCTGCGGCCAATTACCAGATTCACCTCACCGTACATGCCGGGTTTTAGCAGGGGCGCGCCCAATTCCTCGTCGACGGGATTGTCTATCTCAATCTGGGCCTCGTTTGTGCGTGTTTCCCTATCCAGCACTGGCAATATTCGAACGATCCTGCCGTGAAAAATCCTGCCAGGGACGGCACTTACAGACAGTTCCACTTCCGTTCCCTTGCGTACCGCCATTAAATCCTTTTCAATAATGCCCAATTCCACGCGGATGGGATCCACCTGGACGATGCTGCACAATGGAACCGCCATCTGTGCAACGTCACCTTCTTCAAGACGTTTATCCACGATAAAGCCCTCCACCGGGGACTTCATCACAGCGTTTCCCGCAGTAATTTCCACCTGCCCAAGACTGGCTTCCAGGGATTTGCGTCTGGCAAGACCTGCCATGTATCCGGATTCCATCTGCTCAAGGGTCTGCTCGGTAATCACCGATTTGTTGTAAAGTTCGGAAGAACGTTCCAACTCCCGTTTCTGTGACATGAGGTCCTGATCCAACGCCTCTATTTCGGCCTGCATTTGCGCGATGCTTTTTTTTATGCTGGCCGCACGAATTTTGGCAATCATGTCGCCTTTGCGCACCCGGTCGCCTTCTTCCACCGGAAAGCTGACAATTCGTTCCGCCACCAATGGATACAGAGTGACTTCCGTTGACGCCTCCAAATCAGCGGCATATGCGCGCTTGTCCATAATATCCATTGTTGTGACAGTGTACAGAATTACGTTTTTGGCAGTGTCATTATCGCCGGTGGACTGCGCTGCGTTTTTTTTTTCACCGGAGGAACACGAAGCTGTGGCGAATAGTGTAAAAAATCCGGTCAGCCCACATAGCACTGCGATTACCGGCGTTCGATTCAAATATTTTTTCTTAAGCATTGTCTGGTCTCCTGTAAATTGTTTTTGCGTTAGAATGATGGCGCCTGTTCCTGTCGGCCTGAATCTGATTCGTCCGGTGAGGTCACAGCGCTCGCTATGCCCCCCTCTAAAAACGCGATAAGAACAGTGACAAACCTGTCTGTTCCCGGCCATTTTTCAAAGTGTCTGGCGAGCCTGGACTGATTCTCCATCGCGATAAAAATATTTATGAAAAGCAAATGCTTTTTTATCTCCCGCTCCTCTTTGGACATGTCCGGCAATACGCGCCTCAATGCATCGTCTATCCGCGCCATAAAATTCTGCGATTCATTTTTTATCGCCTCGTGGAATTTGGCGCTGGGATAATTGCTCAACTGCTTCATAAACGGCAAAAACTCCGGATGCCGCTCTACCTCTTTGCGAAAAGGCGTTACCAACGCTTCAATCAGACGATGCAGTGTCAATGTGTTTTCGCCGTTGTTGCTTTCCAACTCGGAGATTCGTTTCAGTTGCGCTTCGCTGATGGGGACAATCCGACGTTTATACACCGCTATCACCAGATTATCCTTGGAGCCGAAATGATATGTCACTGCGCCAAGATTGACGCCCGCTTCAGCAATGATGGTTCGAATTGATGCTTTGGCTATTCCATCGCGGGCAAAGCATTTTTCAGCTGCATCCATAATTTGTTTTTTGGTGTCGGTCATTAGGTAAATACCTCCAATCCTGACGCATTTGGCACGAGAGGCGCCGTCGCCATATAATTCATACGTATGTATGAATTCTTTTGAGCAGTCGCGCAAGTTTTTTTTAAAAAGACATTGTGAATTATCTTCTGAAATCAGGAAGACAGGGCCAAAACAATTAAAGGTAGTCAGAAGCACATCATACCGGCCGGAATGTCGGATGCGTTGGCAAAATGCACCGGAACTGTTCGGAATCAGGGGGGTCGAGCTCTGTCAATCTGGATAGAGGCAGGAAAGGCCGGTTGGACTCGACCTCCCCTCCCCAGGGTTGGGTCGAGAACTGGCGCGGTGGTCTATTGATATCGTTTCCAGACCCCGCCACGTCAAACGCAGCATGCGGATTTCCCGCACTACGGCTTTCCTCCCTGCTTCGCATCAAGGTTTATGTGACCTGTCGTGCAGGGAGCGCTTTGGTCGACAACCCTTTTTTTCTAACTCGGTATTCATTGAAAAGTCCAAGCTCATCATACAGCCATCGCCTACTCCACCTCTTCCAGCCAAACCCTCGAACTTTGCGCGACTTCATAAGGCGTCTTTTCACCTTCTTTTCGACCCAATCCCTGATTTATCCGAAGGTCCATAACGAATGACCTGCCGCAAAGTAATTCACCCAGCCGCGCAAAATCGAATTAAGCGGACTTTTCGACCCCCATCTTTCGATATCTCCCGTCGTCTGTTTCTCTGTGCGTGTCTTGAGGAATCAGACATTGTAAGACGGGGGATGGAGAGTATGCTTCTGTGCGCAGTTCTTGATGAAGTTATTGAAGATTTACTTCGAAATTTTCTTCAAACTCCGTGATGCTTTCGCCATCAACACCTCCTGCTCCTTTGTTTCGGCGTATCTTTTCCCATGCCAGCTCCAGATTCTTCTTTTTGTACACCCGTCCACTAAAAGCGATATTTGCACAGCATGTGCGATAAAGTTGCGACGAACTTCGTAATTATTACCGGTTTCGCACATTTATCGTCATGGATCGTTTTTTAGGGATTCACACATTGAAAAAAGTGGTGACAATAGCCCCAGTCAGTTTCAATGCCGCGCGCGTGCCGCTAAACAAGTTGAACGTGTTGACCTTACACATGGTGACCATGGACCGGAAAATCAAATTAGGAATTGTGAATGCAAAAAAAAATACAACTTTCAAAATTTTATCAGGTAATCAAAAATTACGACCAAACCTCGTTCAGACACATCGTCCATCTCGTTTTTTCTCTGATAATCAGCCTTACCAGCATGCTGCTCTACAACCGGCAGATGACTCCTGCATCGGCTTCAATACCCGCATTTCTTTTCACGTTTTTTCTCGTGCTGGCGTTTTCACGAAATCGATGGATTTTCGCGTTCGCATTCCCTGTACTGGTCGTACCAAGCGCGCTGCTTAAATACTTTGTTGATGCGAACAACATTTCAATTAACGAGAATATCGCTGCCGCGCTGATGAATACAAATTACAGCGAGACGATGGAGCTGGTCTCGGCAGAGCTGGTTTGGACGCTGGTATTGGCTTTGCTCTATTGTGGGGCTGCGACCACATTGCTATTTTATCTCCACCGACGGTACAGGCCAGTATCCAATCCCTTCCTGGACCTGTTTTATCTTGGGACCGGTGTCGCCCTGCTTTTTTTTGTGGCAAACAAACAGGATTTTTTTCACAAGCTCAGCTGGATGACAGTTCTGTTCGCCGGGTTCAGTGTTGCGCATTTCAAAGGCGCGTCGTGGCCCACCAAAACGGCCATAACCCACGATGTCTGCAAATTCGTATTTTACACAATGTTGTCATTTGTGGGAATTTCATATTCAATGCAAATCTCTTCCGCCCGCCCGTTTGATTTAAACAAAGAAATTGTGGCGTACTACCTGGAATATCTCTCTTTGGAAAAAGAAAGCGAAAAAAAAACAGATTTGGCGCAGTTAAAATCCAGTTTTGACGATAATCGGGGCAAGGACCTTAAAGTGGTGCTGATAATTGGGGAATCGGCTCGCGCCGACCATTTCTCACTCAATGGGTACCAGCGCGGCACAAATCCACTTCTATCCAAACGCGAGGGTTTGGTTTCATTTACCAAAGTACATACACGCTCCGCCAGCACCGGAATTGCTGTGCCCAATATTATTACACGGTCCGCGACATCGAGGCTAAAAGGCGTCAAAAACGAAACCTCGATTATAAGCATTTTCAACAAACACGACTTCTTCACCGGATGGGTCTCATCCAATGAACCCTTTGGAAAACACGATTCCTCTACCACGCGCTTTGCAAAGGAGGCTCAATACCTGAATTTTCGCGCCAACGCCGAGGTGAGTTACAAGGATTCCAACGATAAACGACTATTGCCCATTTTTAACAGAGTCATTAAGGACCACACTGAAGACAGACTGTTTCTGGTGCTGCACACCCGGGGGAGCCACTGGCGATACGACCAGCGCTATCCAAAGAAATTTGAAAAGTTTTCTCCAGTGACGCAAACATCGAATAACGCCAAAAGATGGAAACACAATGAGCTTATCAACGCATATGACAACTCCATTTTATTCACTGACTATATCATCGACAGCATTATCGAAAAGTTGGAAGACAGCAACGCTGTGGTGTTATACGTTGGGGATCATGGCGAATCCCTTGGGGAGGATGGTTTTTTTAGTCATTCCAACAATGATCGCAGCGAACAAAAAAATGTACCAATGGTCCTATGGGGGTCTAAAGCATTTCGTTCGCGGTACCAAAAAGAATTCGATGCATTTTCAAAACACCAACATAAAAAGATGCGCCACGACATCGTGTTTCACACCCTACTCGGCCTCACCGGCTTCAAAAGCGACGCCATCGACGACGACCTGAATTTGTCTCGATAGCAGGGTTTGCCATTTCAATTGCACCGTCGTTTTTAACAGTTTCCAGCTCACAATCCGGCAACACAGACCAGGACGTTACACGACGCATTTTCTTACTTTCCAAATTTTACGCCATCTATTCCAGACAAATGCCACAATCGCTTTAAGGAGCCGCGTCATATTCTTGAATAACTTGCATACGCCATGGGTCATGCTCATCACTCCACTGATTTTGTCAGCGATGTGGTTTTAATCCATTTTTACAAGGAGAGTTCAATGGACCGCTATGCAACTATGAAACAAAAAAGAAAAGCAAACCGAATATGGTCTGGCATGTTGTCAATGTTATTCGCGCTGGCAAGGTCTGGTTGCGACGCGCAAACAGAAATGCTGCAAACATTGGGCAAAAAAAATGTGCCGCAGGATCTGTAGATTAATCACTATGTCCTTTGGCCGAACCAAAGGAACCATCTACGTGTGTTGGAACAACCCCAACGCCGTCCCGGCAGAGGTGTTGCTCTGGGTTGAAAATGCCGTTGCCCGCACATGGGAAGCGTATTCAGCGATTGATTTTGTGGACAGGGGCCCTTGCAGTGACAGCGACACCGGTGTTCGAATCACTATCGCCGATGTACAGCCCAACGCAGCCATTGGCGACTCGGTGATTTCGCTGCAAACCAGCATGAAGCTAAATTTTACTTTTCGAAACTGGGGATGCAGTGACGGCACTGGAAACGTGATTCCCTGTACATTTCCCAATGGCACGCAGCAATGGACTCGGCAGGACTTCGTTGAGATGATAGCGGTGCATGAATTTGGTCACACACTGGGATTCTCCCATGAGCAAAATCGCCCCGGTACGCCGAGCAGCTGCACCGCAAATCCACAGGGCGACGATGGCACGGTCATGATAGGTGCGTAGGATTTGGACTCTGTAATGAACTACTGCAATCCCACCTGGAACAACGGCGGTGAGCTGAGCGCAACCGACATTGCCGGGCTGCAGGCCTTCTATGGCGATTCGGGAGCGACACCCACATGCGACGATGGCTACCGAAATCAGGACGAAGATGGCATTGACTGCGGCGGTGTGTGCGGCGGCATTTGTCCCGACGGCAATGAAGTCGCCATTTCTGGCCGGTGGGTTCAAGGCGCCGAAGGGACTTCAACCCTTTTGAACAATGCACTGCTCGGCGCACACTACGGATTCTCTGATTCCTGTTCGAGTCTCTCCCCCCATCAGGCCTCCCTGATTCACGTTACAATTCCGTCATCGCATTCCACCGCCAACCACCTGATGTGTCCCAATATCGCGTTTTACCTGTTCACCCAGCGTATCGGGCTTCATGAGCCCCGGGGGCCGCTTCCGCGTACCCTGTCAGATTCATGCCTGGACTTCGCCATTCGATCACAGGCTCGCCACTTTCATCCGGCAGAATCGCGTTTGTCTCCTGCGGACTGCGCTTTCGCCTCCGACTGCTCCCCACCCCGCATCATTGCGACGCAGTTGTCTTCAGCTAACAAGATAGAACACCTCCTGTAAGAGGTCTTTCACCTCTTTGAAACTATACGCTTTCAGGCGTACAAACGCGGAGCTCCTGCTCCGCAAATTGTGTGAATACGAATAGGCGGGGCAGGAGCTCCGTGTTTCCAGATTGGCAGAACTCGATTGCCCAGTGTGCAAAATTGCCGGGGATTTGTCGCTGGCTCTATTTCTGACAAACTGAAAAATGCGTAAACGATTCTATAGCGCGAGTCTCCTCTCCAGAATTGAAGTCATTTTTAATCTGTTCAACACAGGTGCGGTTGTGGGAATCGCCGGTTCAAATCATCCGTTTAACGGCAACGCCGAAACACTCATCAGGGATGTGATCGTTATGGATATGCTGACGCATTGCATCGAGATGGGGCCGTGATGATTTTCAATGATGCCATTGAACACCGACAGTTCAATATTGGTTTCTTTTGCTTTTCCAGGAATAACGCCTGGATTTTGACTCTTAGCCTGCTACAGATGCTAAACAGTTACAAATGGATTTTGCGTCCAGGGGCAAATTTTTTTGATTTTAATGTTTTTTTGCCACCTATATATGGCCTTGCCATAAAGGAGCATTGCGTTGCTGTTAATTTGGTTATCTTTGGTCCTGGTGTGTCTTTTGGGCGCGATGTCGCCTGGGCCCAGTTTTGTGGTGGTTGCGCGAAATGCGCTTTACAGGGGAAAACGCGCCGGATTGCTGGCGGCCTGGGCTCACGCAACAGGAATTTGCTTTTGGGCGCTGCTGACAGTGACGGGACTTTCGATGCTCATTCGAACTGTTCCAGCGTTGCTTGTGACCATCTCGATTGTGGGCGGGGCTTATCTGGGATGGCTTGGTGTTAAAACGCTGATGCACTCGTCAATAATACTCGATGAAATGAAGGGAATTCAAAATGAGTCCCCCTGGCGCGGTGCATGGGAAGGGGGAATGATTGCGTTTTTAAACCCCAAAACCGGCCTGTTCTTTTTAGCGCTGTTCAGCCCTTTTGTGAAGCCGCATGCGGAAACCGCCTGGCAGTGTGTCATGGTTATCACCCCATTTTTTACCGACGGACTGTGGTTCAGCTTCGTAACCTTTGTGCTGGTGCGCCCAAAGGTGCTTGCAGCGCTGCGCGCCAAATCCATTTGGGTGAATCGGCTAAGCGGGGCAGTACTGCTAACTTTTGCAGCATTGGTGTGGTGGCATGCCATCTCTTCTGTCGTAAACGTATGATCTATTGATTATGTAGACAGTGTCGTTCGTCTAGATTTCCTAATCAATCCAATTCATTGAAATTGCGCCCAAAACAGAAGCATGCACGTAAAAAAACGATCAATTGCACTGTTATTAAAAAAGGAACGCATCGATATTGACCAGAAGAAATGAATGCGATGCTCTTATCCTTCATAACGTAACTTGAAAAGCCATTGTGCCAACCTGTCCTGCAAGGCTATTTGGCACTAAAGTCATTGGTGCCGTCGTTGTTGAGGTGCCTGCGGCGCCTGCCATGAACCCCAACTATATTTCCTTACGATTCACACGGTGAGACAGCGATAAGCATCGTGGCTTTCAAACGAATTCACCACGGTACAATCAGCTTTTGAACGCCTGAAAGCAAATCCAGTTGTTTGGTCGCCATTTTCTCTGCTTCGCCATAGAATTTCTGCATGAACACCTCAATCGTTCGCCTGTACGCATCGTTTGCACCGCAGATTCGATAGTATCCTGGAACAACGGCTCTGGCCACAAACCCCAATGTTTTCATAATTTTTTGTGTTGCTGGATGTTCAGCCGCCGCCCAGACAAATGCCATTTCAACACCGCATTCCTCTATATAACTATCAAATGCATGGGCAAGCGCCTGACCAATGCCGACCTCCTGATAGTCTTTGTGCGTCACAATCACCACCACTTCGCAATTCCGCTGTTTTTTTGCCAGGGTAAGCAACATAAGTCCAACGACCTTCCGGGTTGCAATCTCTTCGGCGACAAGGACAAATCTGTCCCCCTTCAGGAACGTTTCGCCCTCACCCAAAATCAGAGAAAACCCCCGGGGTTGAAGTAAAATGTCAAACTCCGTGTCACGAATTACTGAAAAAGAAACACGCATTATTTCCGCTGCTTCCGACAGATCACTTTGCGTATCCCGTATTGTCCTTAAAAGATACTGTTTATCAAGTACCAACCTGTCGGCAAAGGGCTTCCAATCAATCGGCGTACAATCAAACCTCGGTACAACATCACTGGGATGTGTCGACCAAATTTCCTCCATGGCTTTTTTCATCGGTATCCTCCTAATGTGGTGGTTGTTTTGAAATTTTCCACTTAAACGGAAAAATAGTCAAACACCTATTTGAGAAAAACCCGAAATAATCGCGTTTCATTCACCCCCGGGGTGTTGCATTTTCTAAACTGAAACACTAAGACTGTTGGGTCATCGCAACATTTCGGGTAATTGCGATTCACTTTCCGATACGATACAGGCAAATTTTCTTCCAATTATTAAGAAAAATGTGCGCACGGTAAAAAGTGCGCTAAATTTCTTCATTATACCAGATATGGAGATATCACCTCGTGGACCACATTCGCCAAGTGCCGAAGATGCAGAGTGGAAATCATTTCCCTGTTTCCAATACGAGGTGGTTTGCCACTGCTCCACAATCAAGGAGTTCGCTATGAATGCTTTCGATGGTCTTTTAGCTTACGTCGCATTCACGGTGCCGAGCGCTATCGCCATCGTGGCCATCTCTTTTTACAGGTTCAGGTGGTCAATTCCCACCCGCCTCTTTTCGATGGTCAGCGTCATCGCCATTACAACTGGTTCCGCCGGACACATCACCGGCGCCATGGGAACAGAGTATTCGTGGTGGTATCGAATCGCCATGTATTCAATATTTGTACCAGTTATTGTTATGCCGGCCTATTACCTCTATAAACTCGTGGTTTCAGAGATTCGCACACAAATCAACCAGTTGGTGTCCGGCACTTCGCAAATCTCCGCGACCACGAAGCAATCGGCTGTCATCGCGGCGCAACAGGCGTCTATTGTTAATCAGGTAAGCAGCACAGTGGAAGAAATCCACCAAATGAGCAGCTCCACAATGATGGCGGCACAAAAGGTTCTGGCGATAACATCGTCAGCAACAGAACAAGGGCTCGGCGGCCAGAAATCCATCGAAAAAGCGGTCAGTATCATGACGTTGGTGGGGGGCGTGGTTGAAATAGTGCAGACTGTCGAAGGACTTGCAGAGCAGTCGAATCTCCTGGCCCTCAACGCCAGTATTGAAGCGGCGAAGGCAGGCGAATATGGAAGAGGGTTCTCTGTCGTCGCCGACGAAGTTCGAAACCTATCCAAACTCAGTAAAGCGGCCACGAAGCAAATCAGAGAAGCCATCCAACGGGTCAAAGAAGGACAGGAGGCCATCGACAGCAGCAGTGAAACCATGCAACGGTTGGTGGCGGTGTTAAAAAAGAGCTCCGATTCTGCGCGTGAAATCTATACCGCCGCCAGCGAACAGGTGTCTGAAATCCAGCAACTGAATGAGTCAATGACATTTGTTGCCCAGGGAGGCAAGAATACCGCCGACAGCGTGAAAGAGCTGGAAACCGCACTCATTTCACTCAACGGCATTGCATCATCGCTGCATTTCCTCACAACCGGAAGGAATGCAATGATGAAAACATCCTGATGTCCCTGGAGCCTGTACATCTTTTTTTGGGGCAGCCACAAAGATGACGTCACAAATGACCTCTTTGTTTGGAAATCAACGGAACGCAGCGTGAATGCTGCAAAAAATGTGAGGAGGCACTTACCATGTCCGTATTTGAAACGTATGCACCTGGTGTCCAGGTAAACGGTGAGTCTATCATGGCGGTAATCGAAGGAATGGGCGCTTTTGAAAACAGAGCATTCAACATTTTGTCAGAGAATCATATCGACAATCCCCAACCTGGCAATTGGTATGATCTTCAGCGTTATCTGGATGCCTTCAAAACAATTTCCGAAGAACTTGGCCCGGCCACTTTGCGCGTCATTGGAAAGAAGATCCCCGAGACGGCTGTCTTGCCGCCGGGACTGGACACCATTGAGAAAGCGCTGACGCTAATGGATCAGGCCTATCATATGAACTACAAAGGTGGAGAAATTGGTCACTACTCCTTCCAATCGACTGGCGCCCAGAAGGGCGTCATGATTTGCAGCTCACCGTATCCGTGTGCCTACGATCAGGGCATCATTATGGGATTTATGAACAGACTGAAAAAAGGCAACGAATGGCCGGCAATCAAACATTCGCCAGGAAGCTGTCGCACGAATGGAGATGCCGAGTGTCGCTATGATGTGTCCTGGTAGATATTGGGGCGAACAATATTCGGCCGGGAAACGAATACCGATCCCCGTAATATTTAAATCTTCCGAATCTTCAGCTGCTCCAGAAACAATGCGGGACACGGGACTTTGGGGAATTCATGAACCACCTCGTCGCCTTTTGTTATCTGAAGACAAAGTGCATATTTTTCCTTAAAAAACTCCTTCGACATCAAATCCAGCAGCGCCTCATAATCCGGCCAGCGGTCATATTCCTCACGGTCTTCTCGAACCAGGTAAAGATGTCCAGCAATCGTCACATTGTCGTATGAAACCATTCTCATCGCGTCCCTCCAGATAGTTATATTAAATAGTATTCACAATTAATCGACATATCCTGCAGCCAATGTCAACCGGTTTTCCACGGGCCGCAAAAAAACAGTCTTTTGCATCCGGAAATCAGGAAATTGAATTGAGGGGACAATGCGATTACCCATAGCCCAGGTAAGGCATTGGGTTGCCAGTGCTTCTGAAATGGCGACTATTTGGGAATGGCTTCGATACCGGCGATGGAGGTGGTAATGAGGAAGTTGGAGTGCTGCGTGTGGCGCTCAGCTCCGAAGATATCCATGCGATAACTTTGATTTGGCGTCAGTCTCAGATCATTCAGGTTTACTGTCGCAGTAGCGGCGCCATGAACACCGCCCAAATCCATCACACGTTGTCCATTGATAAATACCCACAAATCATCGTCTCCGGAAAATGTGAAGGTCTGGCCTCTTTCATACCGAAACATAAAGTGCATCTCGGTAGTAAAAAAGAAGTTGTGGGGTTGTCTTGCCCCGGTGCAGGTTGGTGGATCACCAGGATTATAGCCATCGTAGTTCGGAGTTTTTGAGTCGGCGAATAATTTTCCATCAATGGGGAAATACTGCATTTGGCTACACCCATAATTTTTGAAAATCTGCCCATCCGCATATTTACCGGCTGTGTAAATGACGGGATTCGTGTTCGGTTCTTTCACCAGTGGCATACAAATTTGGGTTTCCCGGTTCACCGATGTATCGGTGTTATACCATTGGTTGAACTGATACTCACTGGTGAGTACCTGGACGTTTCTATTCAACGCCTGAGACCAGCAATTTCCATAATTAAAATTGGGTTTGTAATCATTTGTATCAATATTGCTCTGCACTAACCCTGCACACACTGGATAATCGAAATTCTGCTCAAATCCAATTTCAAAATCGGGATGACTTTCTCTGAAGTCACGGATGGTGGCCAGCAGTTCCACTTCGTCAGTGGTACCGTCGCAATCGTTGTCGATGCCGTCCTCGCTGTTGGATTCGCACATAGAGGGAAAAGAATCCGGGTTCATATCGTCACAGTCCCCTTTTTGCAATCCAGAAGGCATCACTCCCGGGTAATCCCTGTGCACCCATCCATCCCCATCCATATCGATACATCCGGGTTTGCCAGTGCCCATTGCCACACTGCTGCATCCAATAGCGCAGAAAATCTCCACGTAAGAATCGACACACGTACCATCATAACATTTGGCGCCGCCGTCGTATTTGCGCAGAATATGGGTATTTCCGCCGGGATCGCATTGCGAATCCGTGCGACCTGAACATGTCGTGCCAATACAGGCATCATCCGGATCCTCACCACGGCAGCAGCGGAAGCCAAGATTATCCATTTTAAACTTCGCACCGTTGGCTGCCCAGAGATCGAAATCGCAGGTCAGACTCTCCGGCTGATCATTCCACGAACCACCGCGAATCTGGTATACCCCGCTCCCCGGCGACGTTTCGGTGGACGTCCATTCTTCGGCATTACCGGACATATCATACAGGTACGTGGTTTGCCCCCAATCTGCAATGCAGTACTCATTGGCGCTGTTGGCGCTGCCGCCTGGAATCAAGGCACCCGAATATCTATCTATCCCGTTGCATCGATCCTCGTCGTAAACGTTGCCGTAGGGATAGGCATACTTCTTCACACCCTGCGCGCAGGCGAACTGCCATTGGCTGGCAGAGCAAACCGACCAATTCCCATCTTCCAGAGCCTTGCAGGCCGCTTCTGCCTCCAGTTGAGTAACACCAGTCCACGGAATAGTGTTGCCAACAGAACAGGCCACTCCGGCATTGCCACCACCGGCATTTCCCGCATTGGCGTTGAAGCGGCTGGCTTCAAAGGCAAAAATCTCGTAATCGTTGGTGCTATCGTTGTTGTAATCCACCATCACCGTTTCATTGGCACAGCTGGTTCCTTCGTCAATTAAGCCGTCGCAATCGTCGTCGACACCATTAAGAATCTCGGTTTTGCCTTCCACCTCTTCGGACGGTGTGGGTACTTCGTTGACACACACCGCATCGCTATCACTGTCGGCACAACACACAACGGGCGCTTTGGGATTCGAGTCGCAACGCCATGTTCCCGTTAATATGCAGGCGCCCTTGGAGAAGGGATCATTCACATCGGAATTGTCGCAAACGGTTCCCAGATAGCCGGCGTTGGCCACAGGTAGATTCTCATCCACAAACCCGTCGCAATCATTGTCCAGTCCGTCGCAAAGTGTTTCGTTGCCCACGGGAATACCACCGGCCAATTCCACACTCGTATCGTAAGTACATTCCCAATCCTCATCAGTGTCAGACGGATCGCCGTTGCACGACACCTCTGCCACACCGTACTCCACGCACGTTGACGCACACACGTTGGGCGCATCGTTGACGCTCAAATCGTCATCGGCCAAATCGATGGCATTATCGCAATCATTATCAATCCCATCGCACCGCTGCTCAACAGCAGGCGCGGCATCATTGGGAACGTTGTCACAGTTGTCATCGCCATAGCCAGCAGCGCCCCAGCACACATCGCATCCCGCGGTGGGGTTATCAGGATCACTACCGCAGGCCGCCGTGTTGAATAGGCATTCACACCCATCACTTTCGTCGTTATTGGCATCCCTGTATTTCCCTTCGCACCGTGTGATCTCACAGGTTCCCCCACTGCATTTGAAATCGCCCAGATTGGAGGCAGGAATAATATCCGCGCACGCGTTGCCACAGGCGCCGCAGTTGTTTTCGTCCGCACTCAAGTTGAAATCATCATCTGCGATGCCATCACAATCATTGTCTACCTGGTCACATCGGCTCTCCTCTGAATACAGTTCAAAACAGGGTTCGCTCGAATTAATGCGATCGCAATCAAGAACTTTGGCAAACTGATTGTTCACATCGTACTGACACCGCCAACCATTTTTGCCATCGCACACTACCCGAGTTTCGCCCACTGGGCACGTGGCACAACCAAAGGCTGTGGGACTGGCGGGGGGCGTCAGGCCATCATCCACCACTCCGTTGCAGTCGTTGTCCACGCCATCACACACCTCCACATGAGATACGGTTTCCTCGCAAACCATAGCTGCACCATCACACCGCATAACCCCGGAGGCGCACTGGTCCGCATCGCCACCATCGCAGGGAGTGTCGAAATTGGCTTCCGCAGACCCATCCGGAGTGGTGGCATCACAATCGTTGTCCTGGCCATCGCACACATCCTGACCATAGTTCTGGTTCGCTCCCACACAGGTCATGGCGCCGTTTATACACTCCAGCATTCCGTCATTGCAGGGAGTGCCGCAAATCTTCTGCGTAGCCGTGTAGCCGTAGAATGCGTCCTCATCCACCAAACCGTCGCAGTCATTGTCTTCTCCATCACACACATCGCAATGGTCTCCATCCGCACACGCAGGCGGCACATCCCCCACGCACCCATCCGCCTCTGCACAGGAAGAAATACCCACCTGACAAATCCCCTCATTGTACGGATCGCAGCCGTTTACGGTGTCATTGCACGTCACTGCACTGGAACCACCGCATTGATAGGTGGTAACTTCATCCACCGCACCATCGCAATCGTCATCAATGTTGTTACAGGCGATTTCCATGTTGGGAACAGTAAAATCTTCACACGTGATCACTCCGCCGATGCACTCTGTCACGTGAACCGCGCAGGCGCCGAGGCCACATGCCACGCCGAGGCGTGCCGCGTCATTCACATTGATATTGTTGTTATTGCCATCCACCGTTGCCAATTCGTCCACCAACCCGTCACAATCATTATCGAGGCCGTCACATCTCTCCAAACCAGGCCCCACGGCGCCCACACAACTGTGGTCCGTGTCATAAACAGCCGTCCCGGGGACGCCCGGCGCCGGGGATTCCGCCACACACGGTGCCAGTCCCTGTTGACAGATACCTTCATTGGGATTGGGACCTGGTGCACCGCCACAGGGAATTCGCAGCGTTTCATCCACCTGACCATTGCAGTTATTATCCAGGCCATCACACACCTCGCTCTTCGCCAGCACGTAGTTGGCACATTCCAGATTGCCTTCGACACAGCTTATTTGACCGGTGGCACAAACTCCGATACAATTGTAACTGCCATCATCGGTATCGAGAATGCACCCAGTGGAACTGTTGGGATAACATACCGCACCGCCACCCGGATTTCCTTCATCCTTTTGTCCGTTACAATTATTATCCACATTGTCGCATACTTCCAGGGCATCGGTATCGCCATCGCAATAATACTCACAGCCGTCCGCCATGGTGTTGTTCATATTCCACCATTTATCGTCACATCCCGTCAACACACATTCGCCCAGCGCACAGGTGCCGCTCCCATGGTTGAACATACACAAATGACCGCAATATCCACAGTTTCGGGGATCATTTCGAAAATCCACGTCTTCATCAAACTGAAAATCACAATCATTGTCGAGGGGCACGTAGTTATCGCTGTCGGTATCCGCCGAAGTCGCCAGACCATCACATTTATCGCCGTTGTCATCGGGATCCACCGTGGGTTGGCAGTGGTACTCGCACCCATCGGCCACATTACCATTGTGATCATGAAAATACGTATTGCATGCAGCCAACACACAGCCGCCGTTCTGGCACTGTGCGGTTGCGTTATCATAGACGCATTCCGTACCGCACGCGCCACAGTTGGTTGGACTGTTGAGCAGATTCACGCAATACTGAAAACCACCCTCCGTTCTGCAACAGGTTTCCCCCGCCAGACATGTGCTGCAATCCACCCCTGTATCGAAATTGCCATCGGAACCTGTCCCATCTGTTCCCAAAGAATCGGTACCGTCGCTGTCCGAAGACGAAATCGAACTGCTGTCTGTGCTGTTTTTCCCATCTGTGCCGTCGGTTTCCACCTTGAGATTGCTGCTGTCCTGGCCAAGCAATCCTTCGTTTAAATTGTACGGTTCCACCTGACATCCCATCAGTGCCAGCAACAGCGCCAATCCACCCGCTTTGACCAACCAGATGACCCGCCGCCGCGTCATCGAACGACGGAACAGACGCATCATCAGCAGCATGAACGCAATCGCCAGGGCCTGCCATCCCAAAGGTTGCGATATGGTTGCGCCCGGTGCAGTACTGCAGAGGCATCCACCCATCCCCGTCGCCAGCACATTATCAAGGCCCTGGTAATTGTCTGGATTTTCATCCGAATCGTTCGGCGTTCCATTCGAATTGCTGTCACTGTCAATCACTGTCGATGATGAATCACTGTCAAAGGTGCCACCATCCGAATCCGTTCCAGTCAATGGACGGCTGCCCTCTGGCAGGTAACAGGAACCTTCGATACAAATGTTGCCATTGGGACACTCCACATTCCTGCATTCATCTGGCACGCAAAGGCCAATCTCACAGCGTTCATGGAACTGACAACTCACTCCGGCGCATGGATTGGTCACACCCGGATCGCATTGACCCGTTTCCGGATTACACAACACTCCGATTTTGCATATCACGCCGGCGCAAACATTAGGACCACACACGCCTTCTTCGCATCCCTGGCCTGCGGGACAATGGACATCCGCGCACGTTCCAACGCAAACCCCGTTGCCGTTGCAGTACTCATTGTCACCACAGACAACTCCCGCACAGGGATCCTGTACACATTCCTGACATGGCGCCTGTGTACAGGGTTCAATGTCGACACATTTTTCGCCGGGCTCGCACCCGGTCACCATGCAACCTTCTTCAATATCGTGACACCGCCCGTTATCTGCGGCGACACACACGCGACCTTCACCACAATCCTTCCCGTAGCAACTATCCACGCACATCTGCGCCACAGGATCACACGTACACGGTGGTTCAAAATCGTGTTCAGGAGAACAGTAGAATTCATTAAATACGCAGGGCAGCGCATTTCCACTGGATGGGTCACAGACAGTTGCCATGCAGACTTTTGTAGTGACATCCAACTCCACACAGCTCTTGCCCACCGGGCAAACAAATTCGCCGTCATTGCACGGCTCGGCACATTCGCCTTCGATGCAAATAGCGCCTTCCAAAGGACATTCCACCTCATCATCCTCATCCACCAAACCATCGCAGTCATTGTCAAGGCCATCACAAACTTCCGGCGTTGGGCCAGGTGCATCACATTCCCACCCACAATCTTTACATACAAAAGCACCAACAGTGCATTCGCCGATGCCATTGGGATTCGCCCGCTGCACTTCAATATCACTCATCCAGTTATCCGCCTTGCTACAGACGCCATTGGGAGCGATATCTTCGTCCACATCTCCATCGCAATCATCATCAAGGCAATTGCACTTTTCAGCTGTACCGGCGGTTCCCCCAATACAGGCGATGCCGTAATCGCCAGTCGTCTGATCAAAGACACACTGCCAAACACCCGGCTCACAAACGCCAAGAGACAATCCGCATGCGTCTCCCACTCCCGACAATTCCTCATCCACCAAACCATCGCAGTCGTTGTCGCGACCGTCACACACTTCCAGCTGCGACACAACAGGTGAAATGCACTCGCCGCTTGTCCGCCATATATTCGCATCGCAGCAATGCAGGGCCGTCTCCACCGATTGCCCATCGACCACATTCACACACTGTTGAATGGCTTCGGGGCATTCACCAACAGCCACCTGACAAATGGTGTCGGCCATATCATCGAAATCCTCATCAACCTTACCATCGCAATCGTTATCTTTACCATCGCAGACTTCCTGAACAGGTCCTACCGAACCATAGCATTCGGTAGTCATTGCACCGTCGATACAGTAATTCAACCCCAACGCGCACTCTCCCGCAGCCGGATTACCTGCCACACACGGCGAATTCGCATCAAGTGGTGTCAGACAACCACCGCAGGCCACCGGATCGATGCCGTCATCGGGAATATCATTGCAGTTTTCATCAAGGCCGTTGCAAACTTCAGGTTTGGGCTGGTCCCCTTCACATACCAGTTCATATGCTCCCATCTGTCCAAGGTCTTTGGCGAGGTTTCGCACGCACTTATAAATGCCGTTGCAACTGCCGCAACTGGTCCCCACCAGAGAATCTTTGGCATTGGCCAGCAGGTCTGCCGCTTCCTCATCTTCGTATTTGCCATCGCAATCGTCATCGAGGCCATTGCACAGCTCCTCGCTCGGCCCCTGAACCCCCGCGCAGGTTCCCCATGCCGCGGGATCTTCACCGCTGGTGGCCGGACTGCAATACTGAATGCCCAGGCGACAAAGTCCGACGCCGTATTGCGCATTGGGCCACTTCGACGCATCAATCGGATTCCCGCACGGGTTCGTAATTCCTTCATCCACCATGCCGTTACAGTTGTCGTCCAGGTTATTGCACACGGTGCCTTCGCTCACCGGTTTCACATAGCCATCGCAGGAAACAGTGCCGTCGGTGCATTTATAGGTTCCCAGCGCGCATTCCCCCACACAGACATCATTTTTGCATCCCTGCAGTCCCGCGGGATAACAGGTCCCAAGCGAGAGGTCTTCGTCGATCTGGCCATCACAATCATCATCGAGCTTGTTACATTCTTCCTTCCTGGGGCCGACGTCTCCAACACATGCGCCATAGGAAGCCACACCGCTGCCAGCCACCGCATTGCACGAGCGTTTGCCCACAGCACAACGGCCCAGCGCCGGATCATTGGGATTACAGTCAAAGTCCGTGTCAACTCCGATCTCACAGCCGCCGCAGGCTTGCGTCATCCCCTCATCCACCTGGTTATCGCAATCGTTATCCAATCCATCACACACTTCTGTTTCGGGATAAACCACCGGTTTCGCCGCGCCATTATAGAGATTTCCCACACACTGCATTTCCGGCACCGACGAATTGCACTGCAGCGTACCAGCATTGCAGATAGACAACGGATTATCCTGTATGGTCGTCCAGATTCCCGATCCCACCGGACACGTGCGCGTCTCCAAAACATCTTCGTCCACACTGCCGTCACAGTCGTCATCCAGTCCGTTACAGGTATTGTCTTCGCTCTTCGGCGTTATCATGCCGATACATTTTTCAGTGCTGTCATCACACCCCAGCTGACCTGTCTGGCAAATCCCCTTGCAACTGAATACACCGTCACCGTCCGGATCAAGGCAGCCGTTGGTTGCAATGCCATCGTTATCGCTGTAGCATACCGTTCCTTTGTTCGGAAACGTTTCATCGGTCTGACCGTCGCAATCATTGTCAACGCCATCGCATTTTTCATCCGTCCCCCAAACCGCAGTGCAAACCCACTCACCGTTGTCGCAAATCACTTTGCCCGGTTCACAGGCGCCTTCGTCCTTGCCACACGTAATCCCCGATTTTTCAAGGGGCTCTCCGTTAGAGCCTTCATCCACCAGACCGTCGCAATCGTTATCAATCCCATCGCAACGCTCTTCACCCGCAGGACCAACGGCGCCAATACACTCCAGACCACTGCCCGGGATGCACTCCACCTTGCCGCTCTTGCATTGGGACCCTGATGTATTGTAGACAGGTGGAATTGTCTTGCTGTATCCGCCGCCTTCAAGGGGCACACAGGCCGCATTCAAATCAGGATTGTATGTGGTCGACCAGCCTCCAGCGGGCATTTCATCCGTCTGGCCATTACAGTTATCATCCTCACCATCGCACACCCTTTCGCCGGGATCGGAACAAACGCTGTCGTAGTTGGGATTGCTATACGTCACGCCGCCTTGCGACCAGGGTGTTTTTGTTCCCAGAACGTTGTGGACGTCGCACCACTCACCAGCCACACCCTCATCCACGAAGCCATCGCAGTCGTCATCAAGGTAGTTGCATTCCTCAATCAAAATCGCTGACGAAATAATATTGGCCAGAATGCTGGACAGCGACTCTTTGCTGTTGGCCAGATACGCGTGTCCAGGGTTGCTCCTGTCGCAGTCGGAAACGTTCGATGCACCGGGATGAATACCGATCACACGAGGGTCCCGATTCGCGCTGTTGTCCCAGTGACAACCACCCACGTCCGCCATGTAGTCCAGCGTCTCTGAAGCAGCAGCCAACCCCACCACCCAGGTTTCCACACCCAAATCATCGTACAACGCATCCACGCCAAACGCATTGTTGTAAAACTTCGAACTGGGCATCCCAGTACTCTCATCGAGTCCCGTTATGGGATTGATCAACCCGTCAAAATCACCATCCGCCAGAATTATCAGATAGTATGGGCGACATGCGGACACCGGATCCTGCGCCATCACCGAATTGAGATACACATACGCGGCGTGCACCGCTTCCCCAAGGGGTGTTCCCCCATCTCCGCGCAGCTCCTGCTCAGTAAAATCGCCTACCACGGGACTTTCAAACGGAGATGCCGCAGGCAACTGAACCACTTCAGAGTTCGCATTATAACCGGTATCTGTGCCATATTCATGGTTGTCGAACCAGGCCTTCAATTCGGTCACTTTGTCGCCATAGTCATCTGTGTCAGTGGGAAATTCTTCACAAAGGAATGTGTCAGTTGCAAAATTGGGATAGACGCCATCAAGGAAATAACTACTGTAGTCATACCACATGCCGTTGACAAGATCCGCATCTGTGGCGCCCAATCCCTGGTACCTCAGCATATCATTTTCTTCTAAATGCTGATTATTCCGATACCACTGAACACTGAAACCATCTGTTCCACTGATTTCATAATCCTGAGGAAATTTCATCAACGCAAAATCAATATCGCCCGTGGAGTCCAGCATTTGTGTCATGGCATCCTTGGCAATGCGCAGTCGCGATTCTCCAAGACCGGAACAACAATATCTGTCGCCAAAGGGGTCGCCACTGCCATCGCCAAAGGTGGGCGTCCCGCCAGTTGCCAGATTGTTTTTATCAATATCAAACGTCATACTGCCGGATGTATCGAACAATATGAGTATTCTTGGCTTGACCGTATTTTGGCACCATGCATCTGATCCCATCAGCAACAGTGCGCCAAGCATTCCAGTGAACAACAATCCCTGCAAAAACTTTCCATTTTTTTGTTCGGACATATTTTGGACCCTTTGTCTGTTATTTCTTCCGGTAAAAACCGATAATTAAAAACGCATTCCCGGCGCTTCGCCCCAACCTGAATGGCAACAGGCGCAACAACGCAGTAAGATTGCGGTTCCAGGTACTCATTTGGATTCAGGGTGCCACAAATGACGCATCCGTAAAACAATTAAGAGACAAAAAAACAAAACATTCGTCTGGCAAAATTTTCTGGCATTGTGCACAGATATCAGAGCAGAACCGTGGCTTTCGCAAAACTGGAACAACAATTTTGATATAACAACAAAATTACGCGTTCACAGAATAAATGTCAATTCGCAAATACATCAGATGATGTTTCCCCCGGCCTGCCAAACGGCCCTGCCCAGTGAAATTTGTTTTCTCAATGCGCAAACGAACGACGTCTTCGGGTTTTTGAGCTTATTTTCAAAGAGATGGTACTGGCCAGAAGCTATTTCATGATTTTGTGTATTTTTCTGTCAACACATTGAAATAAGGAAGAAAGAAAGGAAACATGATGAAAGATTCAATTAACTTTGGTTTGTTGCTCTATATGCTATTGGTGGCGATACTTGCCATGGGATGCGGCAGCGATCCAAACGAGGGTGGAGAAAGCGACGCGGATTCGGATGGCGATGGCGATGGCGATTCCGATACCGACGGCGATTCCGATACCGATGGCGATTCCGATACCGATGGCGATTCCGATACCGATGGCGATTCCGACAGCGATGGCGATTCCGACAGCGATGGTGATTCCGACAGCGATGGCGGGTTGTGCAAAGCGCCCAACGAATGCCACGGCGACTGTTCGCGGTATCCCGACGCGGTTCAAGTGGATGGAATTTGCGAAGGTGCCGATGAAGGCGACATGTGCTGCGATATGAACCCCAGTGGTTCGGATGGAGATACGGATAGTGACGGTGATACAGATAGTGATGGCGACACAGACAGCGACGGAGACACAGACAGCGACGGAGACGTTGAGTGCACCCTGCCCGATTTCCCCGCTCTGGACAGTCTGCCCAAAAACGATAAACTTCCCGATCCGTTTACATTTTTTGACGGCACAAAGGTGACCACCAAAGCACAGTGGGAATGCCGCCGCAGAGAAATACAGGCGATGGCGGCCCACTACATTTACGGCCCGTATCCATTCGAACCAGATGAAACCACCGGAACCGTGTCTGGCAATACAATTAACATCACTTGCAAGGAAGGCTCAAAAACAGAGACTTTCACAGCGACAATCGGCAGTGGTTCAGGCGATATTCTAAACGTTAATCTGGGGATGGGGTCAATTTTGCCCAATGGTAAAGCGCTATCATTTGGAAACGGTTTCGAAGGCAAAATAAAAAGCCTGTTTGGTTTATCCGGGGATATGAACACAAACGTCGCCACCGGCTGGATGGTTGACAGGGTGATTGATGTGCTGGAACAAAACCCGGATAGCGGATATGATCCTGAAAAACTGGCGGTATCGGGATGTTCCGGATGTGGAAAAGGGGCTTTCCTGGTGGGTGTCTTCAGTCGTATACCAATGACTGTTATCGTTGAGTCGGGCGGGGGTGGCGCCGCCAGTCTGAGACAGGCGGAGTGGTTCCGGCACGGTGATGGTAAATCCACCTGGCAGTGCTCAGATGCCCTGCCTCAAAGCATTGATAACCTCGAAAACGACGGTATATGCGGACCATGGGTGACCAGCGTGGCGGCCCCACTGCGTTCAAATCCCGCCAAGGTATATAACCTCCCCTTCGATCAACATTTGCTTCTGGCAACTATTGCGCCGCGATATTTGGTGCATTTTACAAATGCCAACGGTACAAATTCATGGTGCCACCTCGGCGGAACCTGTGAAGCGCTCTCCGCATGGGCCGCAGCACCGGTATGGAAAGCACTTGGCGTAGAAGACAACATGGCGTTTGAAATGTACAGCGGCGGTCACTGCGGCGTCGGCGATACCGGCATTGCAGCCGCCATGTTCAAACGCGCATTCGATGGCGATACCAGTGGAAAAACAGGCGGCGTGAAGATCATGGACAATGGTGTTCAACAACCGGTCAGCGAATGGAAAAGCATGTGGATTGACTGGGATATGGATACGGTGCTGAAGTAATTCTGTTCGCTGGCCACAACCGGGCCAATGCTGAAAAAACGATTCCGGGTGGTTTGCAGCAGGGAGTAATGCACGGATTTCAAAATGTCCGCATCCTTACGCACTCGCCTGGCAACAGAGCGTGTCAAGCGCGAAAATTCCAGTTGTGTGCTCCTTAACTCTCAAGCAAATTTTGAAGAAACAAAGACTGTTTTGCGCAGACAAAACTCCGGTCCCGAGATAATGGGAGTGCGGGTATGCGTACCCAGCTAATCTGCGACGTCACCTATCGGTTTGGTGCCCCGGAGTTTATGCGTTCTTCGAACCATCCGGTTAAACAGGGCATCCATTGATTTTTGCATATCCGGTGATTCAATAATGCCCAGAGCACGAGAGATTGCTTCAAAAGTGGCGAGACCTTCTTCATGAGGCTCATGGCGCAACCCCCAACCGGTCGGTTGTCCTTTGGGCAGGACAACGTTAATGGCATCCTTCATTCCTGGAATTCGTCGGCTCATTCTCGACGCCTGTCCCCAGTTTCCATCGGGTACAATCAGCGTCACAGGACGATTGTCGGAGTTTACGAATGCGTCATTTAAAATTTGTGCGCCAGGTCTGGGAAAGAGGCATAGAACGCGGCGGTTTTCGGTCAGCTGTTCTCGCAAATGCAACGGTTGCTCCCGATGACCGTGAATGAGCAGTTCGCTATTGGGGAGACACTCAAGAGCCAATGGGCCAGTGGCGGAAATTTTCACAAATTCACGTTTGTGCATTACCAGCACCACTTTAGTGGCAACCTCAATGGTGGGAATGTGTGCACAGACGCATAATTCCAGGTGCATTCTGCAGCGACAACATCGTTGTATCAAAGAAGAAATTCGTCCCATGAGCACAACTACACCATTTTGAAACCAAACAACATATTAATTTTTCCAGGGACTGCATGAGTCCGCCGTGAGTAAACCCTGTATACCAGGAATGTTCCCGTTTTTCGCTTTTTACAAATTTGCTTTTTTTAGTGCTGATTTTCGCACTCTTTAGACAATCCAGAGACGTCTCTTCCCAATCTTCTCCACGCTCTCTTCCCTCCTTGTGAATTCTGTTTGTAGATGCGGTGAAGAGAAGCTAAATCTGTTGCCGACATCAGTCACCTGTAATAGGATTTAGTACATAATTTAAAGGAATTGGCCAAAGCATTGATTCGCACAGTCGCCAGAAGCGCTTGTTATGCAAATGAAACAGAATAGACCCGCTGAAACACCTCTCAAATTTTTATTTATTGCGATGCAATTGCTATGTACTCTGTACGGTTGTGCACCTTTGACGAAAAATAAAGGTGATGACAGTGAAACCGATTCGGGCAAACGAAATAATTCGATACCTGACGACACTGCCATTGCCGACATGGACAGTCTCTCTGATTCAGCCACTGTCAGTGATACGAACAAATGGGATGGCATCAGCACCGATAAGATTGCGCCTACAAATGACAGCGATACACACAATTGTATAGACAGTTTAAAAGATTGTACTGATTTCGGTTCCGGTAACGATTCTGAAGCGGACAGCAAGAGTGATTTTCTCGAAGACGTCGATACCGAATCAGACCCAACAGTTGAGGTTGAAATTGACTCAAATACCGACAGCGATACAGCTTTGGACGTGGTGACCCAATATGACCCTGTTGTGTATCATGACAGTATCGCCGAGGAAGTCAGACTGCCTCTCAATCTTTCAGTGGTTCTCGAGCTGGATTGCGAAACAGGGCAATGCCCCGAAAAATTTACCAGTCAAATAGTTTTCACGCGAGATGACTTTGGCAATGAATTGGATTTTGATCTGATGTTACCGAAGCAAATCAGTATCTCAAATGAATTGCACAAAAGCAACTGTTCAGAATCAACCTGCGTATACGAAACTGTGGGAGACATCTCTTTGGAAGATCACGAAGCGCTCGCATCCCTCGGCAAAGTGAATCATCAATCATATTGGAATGGTAACGCCCGCGAGATTGCATTCCGGATTTCGGGGCGTGCCTTGAGCGTGTCAATACTCTGGATGGACGTCGCAGTTGAATATCCCGAGTTTGAGCAAGAGGGTATTGAAACGGAGCGTTCCATTATTTTTGCTGGTCGTCCAGGAAGAGAACCTGTGCCTTTAAGTGTTGAATGTGAAAAGGATAACTGTGAAAACGTATCTGTTGATCTGGATTTGTATTCGTGGAAAACCAGAGCTTGCTCGCTATGTCACCAATTGGTTCAATGGAATCTGACAGGTGCAGATGGGAAACCGTATCCGGAGTGCAGCATGCGTACCGCGTGGAACATCGTTTCAAACGAAGCGCTTACCGCGACTAAACGACTTGACGTGTGCAGCACCTTTATGAGCCAAACTCATAAACGGTGGATCCGCGAATTTATATATGACATTGGAAAATCCGGCACAGATGCTTATGCCCCCAATAGCGCAATCTACGGCATTGTTCCCAAATACGGAGATACTTATACATTAAGTGCCGCGACAACAGCATGGTACTATGCCACCTATGCAAAGTTCGCAGAAACTCAGGTTGCCAAAGACTTTTATTTGAATGAAATTGCCGAAGCAGAACATTGGGGAGAACTGTTCCACCTGTTCAGTCAGGCCCATCGACTATTCTGCTACGAACCATCCGAGAACAAATGGCGTCTGTTCACATGGCCATCGTCAATGCATCCGGAAGATGCATCCTTTAAAGAAAAAACCATTTCCAATGCAATACCCGCGATTCAACCAACATCGGGGGATGCATTTCTGCAGCTGTGGAAGGACGAACACGGTTGGCGGGGCCATACTGGAATGGTGGTTGGTTCACAAGCCGAAAATCGGGAACTTGTTTTTGTTGATGGCACTCCTGTCCTGCTGCACAAAGCCGAACTCGATATCGTCGCTGCGCCGTGGCCGCCGGATGATATAAAAGCACAGTCCCGGTTTCTCTGCATCGGTCGTATTCCAGACAATGATTAATACCTTTCAGAAAAAACATTTGGGGGACAACAGACAGTTCAGAAAGTTGCGCTATTTCACCTGATTTTGGAGTGATGTGCAAAGGTCAAGATGCATTTGATGTAATCATATCGGCCATTTTAACCTGCATTTCATGAAAGGTGTCAACATCCCCGACATTGCTGAAGTAAACAAAGGAACGAATAGTTCCGTCCGGATCTTCTCGAACGCTCCCCATCGCGTCACCAGAATCACGCACCCATGGCCCAGGATCCATATTCCCCCGCACAAATGTTTCATGACTATTCATGGCATCGTGCCTGAACTCAACTTTGCAAAGAGAGGTTCGACATTCGACAAAATTGATTTCAGTTCCTTCGAACTGTTGTTCGTTGAACAACCTGGTTGCAGCCTGTTCCACATTGTTTGTCCAGGAAACGTCTATCTCCTGCTGCTGAAACATTTCTTATTTCCATCTTAAAACGCACGGAGTGGCCACATCACCATGGAGATGTTACTATAGGAATTAAAGCAGTGTATCAGAAGAATTTGCAAATGGTAATCAGATGGGCGAGTTTTGTTGGATTGTCAACATCCAGATGGACATTCAGTTTTTCGTAGATACGAGAAAATGCTTTATTAACGCTTTGGTTTGAGACGCCTATTCGCTTTGCCACTTCAGTTTGGCGCGGAAACCCTCTGGACCACTCATCCAGTATTTCGATCTCTCTTTTGGATAGACCTGCGCTTTTGAACAACGTCAGTTTAGTCAGACTCTCAGGCTGAAATGGCATTGATGAAGGTAAGGACAGCACTGCGTCCACCGCCTCGCTGATTTTCAGACTGTGACTTTTTATCCAGAAATCCCGAATACCGCATCGAGCAGCGTTATAAATCATTTCGATGGATGCTTCCTCTGCCCAAAAAACAACCTCGCCGCCATAACCTCTGTATCTTGCGAAATCGATAAATGCGTGGCAGGATTTGAAATTGTCGAACACATCCGGTGAGACGATGACAAGCTCCGTTTTCTCAAGGAGCACCCCAGCAACGAGAATGTCCGGATTGTTAAAGGTTTTTACCTGGTAGTCTTCCTCTTTTTTCAGTCTGTATGCATACTTTTGAACCTTGTAATTGTCACTATCGCAGAAAACGATCTGTCGTGTACAGGATTTGTTTTCCATCCGTTCTAAATCCACGCGTTGCCGGCATGGTCTCTTCTGGCCATTCGCACGGGAATGCGTAAGGGAAATAGCAGTTGTCATTCTTAAGACCTTTCGCAGCGTTTATGGCTGGGTATGGTCTGAATTACGTTGAGGAGAATGCAATTGGCGTTTTTTTTTGAGGGGGGAGGGACGACAATCCAAAAAAGGAACCAGGTTCAGAATTTCAAGGTGTAATTCAACTGGACCGCAGTGTTGAAATTGGTGCCCAGCGCAATGGGGGGCGGTGACACGTTCGGTCTGTTTTTGGGCCAAACAACAATCGCTGCGGTAATCGCAATTGGTACCAGGGCACCGGCAATCCAGGCGGATGTTCCGTATTTCTGATACTCTGAATTACGTATTTTCTCGGTTTTTTCGACCGAAGTACTATAGAATTGGTCTTTGGCGTGCAGGCTGAGGATGGCAAATGCGGCGGCCAGCCCACCGCTCACCGCTGCAAAAGCAAACAATGAAGTTGACCAAATCTTTTTTTGGCGAATGGAATCCCGCTCAGCAAATTTGCGAACAGAATCTCTCTCAGCAAAATTGGCATTTTCTGTTTTTACCAGATCTGTCTGCAATTGGGAGGAATGAAATGCTACAGGAATGAGTGCACTGCTGTCAATGATGCCTTTATAATATTCGGGGCTATAGGCCGAGGAAAACAGTCCTTTGGTAAGTGAGGTCTCAATACTCCCCCTGGTTGCTGTTTCTTTTGTAGCAAAAACCATGTTTCCAATGTTGTACTCATGGTTTTCATCAAGCGTCAAAACAGACTCCCTATCTTCTGAGTAGACAAATATTGGTTGATTCGCAGGTACCCAAAAACGGGTGTTTGAAATGCCCCGCAGGTGACCGTCAGCAAACCGTTGACCATTTTCCAATTCCACATAAAAATGGCTGAGTCGAGACATATCCCCGGTTAAAAATGCCGCATTTGAAATGTCGGAAATGTCAACAATCGGCTCATTCTGATTTCTGTCCGGGGGGGTTGCCACTACGTCCACTCTGGCAAATTCCTTTTCGACAGAGCGATTTGCCGCAACGGTGAACGCATACAGTTCACTATACGCGATTTCGCCATCGCCATTAATGTCCGCCAAACCAGACAGCCCCGAGAGAACCACATGCGTAAACACACCGGATTCCAACCTGGACCATTCGTGAGACTGCTGGGAAGTCGACGACGACAGGAATATTCCCAATCCCGGATATCGGGATGGATCTACTGGTGTAACTTTCAGTTGTTCCTCCTGAGAAAGAATCTCCCGTGTGGCATCGGCTTCGTTATCAAACAGACCACGGCTACCAACGACGCCTTCGGCGTAGCAGGCGTCTATCAACAGATGAACGAAGTCGGCGTTGAGTGGACCAATTATCTGCGAGTATAGTGCGTCCCTGGTCAGGTGCCCATCCACCAGCAACAAACCAGGAACACCTCTGCTGTCCTGAGCGCCGTGACCACTGAAATACAGATATACCGTTGATTTGATTCCAGAAGCAGTGTCGCTGGCAATTATTTTTTTCAATTTTTCAACTGTCCGTGCGAGGTGATTCAGCGTAGGCATTTCGGTTTTATCAACGATTTCGGGATATCGGCGCTGCGTCGTTTCATCGGCCACGGTTAGCAGCCACACTTTTGACGCGATTCGGGATAGAAACATAAACATGCGAATCGCATCGTCATCGGCATAACGCAGCAATTGAAGAGTATCCCGCTGGTACTCGCCGGGAGAATTATTGCCTACAATGATCGCATATCGATGTTCTGCCTTTGCAGCACGTCCCGTCGCGGAATGAAAAAGCACAAAAAAAAGGACGCATACACAAACAAAAATGTGCGTTTGAGTCGCTGCGACTTTAAATTTACGTTTATGATTATTGGTCTTCCACATCAATTTTAACCCGGGAAATTCTGGTGCGAGTCCCGGGACCCTTTAGGGTTGTGCGTACTGTGGTCTCCTGTTGCGCACTCGCCAATACCAATGTCTTAATTTCATCACGATTCATGGCGTAGTCGCCGAGGATACCGACAATCTCGTAAATTCCCGGGGAATACAGGTCATCCAGTACAATGGCTTCGGATAATATTTTGTCATGTTGCGATACGGCGATACTCTTCTCACCCATCTGTCCCGGAAACATCCAGATCACAAGCGCGTCGGATTTGCGAATGGCAAAAGCCGAGAAATAAGAATCCACTGCAATGTCTCTGAATGAAAAAGTCAGTCTGCTGCCCTGGACACAGCCGGTTTCACTGTCTTCATTCAGACAGCGCACTTCAAAAAAGGATACCAGCGGTCCTCCACTTTTAGATGTGAACGCGGGTATCTCACCGCTTCCGCTGAATCGCAGCCATAAAAAGCATCCCAGCGCGCACAACATCACCAATGCCCCAATCGCGGAGAGTCGGCGAATTCCGGTGAAACGTGAAACATGCAGAATTCCGGTATGTGCACGATCCGCTTCAGACAAACGTTGAAGAACATTCTCAAGCACCTGCTCTTTTTCCTGTATTGTCACATCATTCCTCTGAGAGAGAAGACGCGCGACAAAATTATTATCCGTCCTTCCGTAGCGGTTGTTTAATTTCGAAAACAGACTCCGTTTTCTGTATATTTCTTTGATTCGTTTCATAAAACTTTCCGGGTCAGCCACTATTACGACTGCACGTTCCATTTTGGCGGAAAAAAATAATCACCGCTGGAAATTGTTTTCTTAAAGTCGGTCATACTCCCAAAATCCCAGACATTCAGAAGCCGAATCATTGCCGTAGCAATCCTCTTTGTCGTAAATACTTCTCAAGATTCAGTTGCAGTTGCTTCTCAAGCGCACGTGCCTTCCAACGAGTCATATTCAGTTGTCTGGCGACTTCAAGCAGAGGCAACTCCTCCTTAAAACGAAATGCGATAAATTGTTGATGACGCGCACTCTGATTAGAAACAAATTCTTCCGATGCCTCAAGGCAATGTTGAAAGAAAATTCGGTCTTCTTCATCGGGGACAGCTACCTCAGTCCTCTGGATGATATTTTCGGGCACATGAACTCCATATCCTTCGGAATGATTTTGCCCCGCAGCCACAGGGTCTCTGGCATGCGCACGCCAATAATCTATCAGGCGATTGCGCGCAATGGTCAGCAGAAAGGCGTGATAGGGACGAATACCATCGTAGGATTCTCTGGCACTTTTCGAAAATGCCCTTAAAAAAACATCCTGAAGAAGGTCCAAACGCTCACTGATATTTGCAACGCCCTTGATGAAATTCCCCTTATGCTTATCAGTAAATCCGGTTTGCAGACACCGAAGTACAGCATTTGCATACGTACGATACACTGTTGTCAGCGCATCGTGTTCGCCCCGTCTGAAGGCATCAAGGAGCTCTCGGTTTTCATTCAGTATGGTCATGACAGTACAATCAGTTTCATGGGACTACCCGCACAACCGAGTTTACAGGTACCTGGAACAACTGGATTTCAATACTATTTCCATTGAGCGATATCTAACGAAAAATAAGGAACTTCACAAACATAACGCGTTTGTCACAACAAAGGAGAAATATCCCAACTTTCCCCGGCTCATCCCGGCGAGGGTGCCAACTCGCCGCGCGCGTCCCGCTGATCAAAAGCGCTATAGTTTTGAACCATTGTCCGCAAATTCAATCGCGCGGTGGCAAATCCTCTGCACCATACTGCACATAAACTGTTACAGTGGCACAAGGACAATGCACGGGCGCATAATTACAGGGATTAGGCTAAAGGTCCAGCCGATGTTAAGGAATTGAAACCGTTTTTCAGATTGTCGAAATTCAGATTATGTATTCGCTCACAAAATCAACGGCCACACACTCCCGCAACAGGGTTATCGCAAGATACTAGATTTTTAGAAAAATATTGTAGGGCGGTAGTTTATCTGCCGCCTTG
>JAFGQN010000110.1 GCA_016935665.1 Deltaproteobacteria bacterium
GACAGCAAGCAAACCGGTGGGGCTCTCCGTGGTGGGATACGACAGGTCCACTTCGTATGGCTACATGGGGGGCGTGGGCATTCGGCTCATCAACCCGATCATCCTCGAATAGTCAAAACAGAATAAGAAAAACAGCGCTGGGACGCATGGACGGGTTCCGCAAGGTGATCTTGCGTCGAATGGTGTGGACCGTCTAGCCTGTATTAATTTTTCTTTTTTCAATCTAAAGAAGATTAAATTGTATTTACATTTTTGAATCTGGATGGGCGACAGAGGAGGCGGGAAGTGCGGTGGATAACTATTCCAGGGCCAGCGATGAGTATTCGCCAATGGTTTTGCCCAGAGTGAGCAAAGCGAGTTCGTATTGCAGTTTGGCCAGGACCTGCATCACTTTCTGATTGGCCAGTTCATTGGCGGCGTCGGTCAGTTCCAGGCTGTTGGCCATACCCACTTCGTACTGTCTGGATATCATGTTGTGGTTCTCTTCGGCCAGGGCCACCAGCTCGGCGGTGACTTCCAGATTGCGCTGTTTGGATATTTTTTCCTGCACTTTGCTGGACACATCGGTTTTAATGTCCAGTTTGAGTTCATCAATTTTGTTTTGCGCCATGCGAATTTCCGCAGCCCGCTGTTTCTTTTCGGCCAGCCGGGCGCCCCCTTCGAGGATGGACCAGTTCATGGCAAAAATGAGCATCCAGTTGACTTTTTCGCCGCTGAACCCGCCCGCGTTGGTGATGTCCAGTTTCCACGTGGCATCGAATTTGGGAATCCACTTGTTGCGGGTATCTTTGGCCAGACGGCGGGCCATGGTCACATCCAGTTCAGCGCTCTTTAATTCGATGCGGCTTTCCAGCGCTTCGTCGGTCAGCGTGGCTTCGGTTTTCTGGTGGTCGGCGATTTGCCTGGGCATCACAATCTGAAAGTCGCCTTTGGCGCCAATAAACAGAGCCAGACTCCGTTTGGCCGTGTAGTAGGCATCTACTGCGTCGGCCAGGGTGCGCTCTTTGTCTTTCACCTGAATTTTGGCGCGCATCACATCAATTTTGGTTCCCTGACCCACCAGGGTGCGCGCTTCGGCCATGCGCAGCGACTCTTTGGCCACATTCACGTTGTCGGCGTACACGTACACCAGCTCTTTGAGATTGGCGATTTGGTAGTAGCTGCTGGTCACTGCAAACAGCAAATCGTTGCGAGCGATTTGCGACTGCAGTCTGGTCAGTTCCACAGCATCGTACGCATACTTAATGAGAGGAATGGAACGGGCGTTGAACAGTGTGATATTTGCTGTAAAATTCAGTGACGGCTGCCACTTTTCCTGAATGACCACCTCATCCCCTGGTGGCAAAGGCGCCCCTGCCATGAGCGCGGGGAAGTCAATATTCTCAAAATTCGGTACCGCCATCGCTACCTTGTCACGATTCCGTATCAGCTTTGCTTCTGCGCTCAGATTGGGCAGCAGCATGGCCCAGGCGGCCTGAATCTGAGTGTCTGCCAAATAAATCTGCTCATCCATGTTTTTAAACGTGGGATGATTTTTCCGGGCCATCTGGTGGGCCCGCTCAAGCGAGATGAGGGGCCCGGTTTCATTGAACTGGTAGCTGTCTGTGTGCACCACGGGCATCGCCGGGGCGCCTGGGGCCGCATATGGTGCAGGGGGCATGTCCGCTTCCGCTTCCGCGTCACCAGCGGAGGCCGTCTCTGCTGCCTCGGCGCCTGCGCCATCTGATGCGTCGGCTGTTTCAGTTTCTGCCGCTTCCGTTTTTTTATCCGTTGGCACTGCGGCTGATTCTTTGGTTTGTGCTGCCCCCATCCGGGTTGCCAACAGCACCATTGACAGAATGATAATTTTGATTTTCATATCTTTAGCCTCTCACCTGGATTTTTTTTTCTTCCGGTTTTTTTTGCCATCCTGCGTGCCGTCACCCGTCGTATTCTTCTCCCTGGTATCCGGCGTATCCGGACTTGATTTCGGAGTGTCAGCCTCATCGTCGACTTTGGGGGAGGCGCCATCTTTCGCGGAAGCCGTATCCTCTTTTTGCGTTTCCCCCGTTGGAGCGGCGGTATCGGTTCGGCCATGTTTTTTACTGGTTTTGTTCCTTTTACCGGTTGTATCCCCTTTTTCCAAGCCAAAGAGACGTTTAAAGAAGTTGCTGGTGAGCTCCTGAGAACGATACATTGCGGGTACCAGTATCAGGGTCAGCAGGGTGGCAAACAGCAATCCAAAGCACACCGCCTGCGCCATGGGACCCCAAAACTCCGAAGACGAGGCATCCATCTCCACGTGCACTCTACCCGTATCCAGCAGGGTAGTGAAATCGATGCCGATTCCCAGCGCCATGGGGAGGAGTCCCAAAATGGTGGTAATGGCAGTGAGCATTACTGGTCTAAAGCGCACTACACCAGCGCGCAGCAGCGCGTCTTTGAGGGGGATGCCCGTTGCCTTGAGCTGATCGGTGTAGTCGATAAGCACAATGGCGTTGTTCACCACCACCCCGGCCAGCGATATGATGCCCAATCCCGTCATCATCACCGAGAATTTGCTTTGGGTAATAATCAGCCCCACAACAACGCCCACCATGGACATCACCACGGAGCCCAGAATGATGCCCGGACGCAGTACTGAGTTAAACTGAGTAATGAGAATGAGCGCCATCAGCATGAAGCCAATCATGAACGCGCGAGCGAGGAAATCCGCCGATTTCTGTTCTTCTTCGTTGGCGCCGGCGAAGTTGAAGAAGTACCCTGTTGGCAGTTTAATTTTTTTGACCAATTCGCTGGAAACTTCCGCCATCACTTCGCTGCTGCTCCGCCCCGATGCCTTGGACACGTCGCCAGTAACCGCGATGGTGCGTTTCTGGTCGATATGATTGATGCTGCCATACCCACCGGTGGTGGATACGGACGCCACGTCCCGAACCGGAATCTGTACGTCGTCTTCGCCGGTGACGCGAATATCGAGAATGTCGTTTATTGACCGCCGCGCGCTTTCGTCGTAGCGAACGATGATGTCGAACTCGTCTTCACCTTCACGAAGCACGCTGGCTTCGATGCCATTGATGGCGGCGCGAATGGCTGTAGAGATGGTTTGGGTATTCACTTTGCGCAGCATGGCTTTTTCCCGGTCCACGGTGACGCGAATCTCCGGTTTGCCGGCTTCGTAGTCGTCCTTCACATCCACGACACCTGTAACGCCATTGAGGTATTCTTTTACCTGCTGTGCATATTCGTTCAACTGCGCATAATCTTCGCCGGATACTTCCACGCTTACGGGCGCCCCTGCGGGTGGTCCCATTTCTTCGACTTCCACCCGATACTCTGCGCCGCCCAGGTTTTTGAGTTCTTCGCGCAGATGCTCAATGGTATCCCAGGGAGACCCAATGCAATCGGCCTTGTCCTTGAACTCAAGGTCGATTACGCCCTCGTTCGTTGGTGAACCCAATTGAACCATACCACGGGACATCCCCACGTTCGCCACCACGTTTTTAATGTTTTCTTCTTTTCCGGCGATGGCTTCTACCGCTTTAACCAGATCATTGGTGTGTTCAAGATCGGTTCCCTGCGGGGCGCTGATGGTAATCTGTGCCCTCTCCGGTGTGGTAATCGGAAAGAATTCCGTTCCCTTACCCACTTTGGTAAACAGCATCATGACGCCTACAAAAACAACACCGGCAAACAGTTGCGTCAGCCATGGGTGCCTAAGCCCCCATTCGAGCAGTTTTTGGTAGCGAGAGGTTATAAAACCCTGTGCCTGCCCGGAGTCGTCGAACATCTTCTGGCCGGATGGCTTGAGGAAATTGGATGCCACAACGGGATTGATAACCAGCGCCACAAACAGTGATGAGGTGAGTACTGCGATAACGGTGATGGGCAGATATTTCATGAATTCGCCCATGATACCTGACCAGAATAGCAGAGGTGCAAACATCATTACTGTGGTGGCCGTGGAGGCAATAATGGGCCATGCCACTTCTTTTGTGGCAGCCAGTGCCGCTTCTTTTCGGGACGCGCCTTCGGAGACGTGCCGATAAATGTTTTCCACCACCACAATCGAGTTGTCCACCAGCATTCCCAGGGCCAGAATGAGGGAGAACAACACCACCATATTAAGTGTAATATCCATGGACTGAATAATTACAAAACTGATGAGCATGGACATGGGAATGGCAATGGCCACAAAGAATGCGTTTCGCGCACCCATGGCAAACAGCAGCACCGCCAGCACCAGCAGAAACCCGGTAATTATATTATTTACCAAATCGGTTACAATGTCGTCGATCAGTTCGCTTTGATCCTGACGGATAGAGTATCGGGTGCTGGCGGGCCAGTTGTCCTGCTTGTCTTTTAACAGGGTTTTTATCTGCTCGGAGATTTCAACAATGTTGGCGCCCGCACGCTTGACGACGCGCAGGGTAATACATTCGGTGGTATCCATTCTGGAAATGGTCTCCCGCTCCTTGTATCCATCCACCACTGCGCCCACATCTTTGAGGCGAATCGGGTTTCCCCCTGGCGATTTGAGCACAATGTCTTCCATCAGTTGAACATTTTTATATTCACCTGGGATGCGCACAGAGTATTTGCTTCCGCCAAGGTTCAAAGAACCCGCCGGGGTAGTGCGGTGCTCCTGTTGGATTCTGTTTATGACCTGACCCACGCCCAGCTTGTAGTACTCCATTTTTCCGGGATCCAGATAGATTTGAATTTCCCGGTCCAGTCCACCGGAAAGCCCCACAGACAAAACACCGGGGATGGTTTCAATATCATCCTGAACGGTCTCGGCCACCTGTTTGAGCTTATCCAGTTTGTATTCGCCGGAAATGTTCACCAGCATCATGGGGAATTCCGCCACGTTGATTTCGATGATGGTGGGATCCTCCGCATCGGCGGGGAGATCAATTTTGGCTTTGTCCACCTTGTCGCGGACCTTCTGATACGCCAAATCCAAATCCACATCCGCTTCGAACTCAATGGTGACCGCAGAGTAGGATTCCGCACTGGACGAACTCATTTTTTTAACATCCTTAAGGTCCGCCAGTTCCCGTTCCATCACGTTGGTCACCAGACGCTCCATATCTTCCGGCGCCACCCCAGGATAAAGGGTGGATACAATCATGATGGGAATTTTCACTTCCGGCGCCGCCTCAAGAGGCAGAGATTTCACTGCCATTGAACCGGCGATTATCAGGAAGATGATGAGGACGTAAACCGTCACATTAAACTTTAGAGCTGCCTCGGTGATTTTCATATCGATGCTCCACTACGCTTGTATTTGTTTGAATTTTTTTTGGTTGTGATTGTGCCCGGTTATCTGATTACGTTGACGGGTTGACCATCAACGAGGTCGCGATGGCCCATCACCACGAGTTTTTCTCCCGGAGTCAATCCGGAAGTGACAACCACGCTTCCCCCCTGGTATGCCCCCAGCAGTACTTCTCTGCGTTCCGCTTTGCCGTTATTGACAATAAACGCACTGCGGGTTCCCGACTGCTCTTCGATAATAGCGTTTTGGGGGGCGATGATCACATCGTTATAACTGTTGGCGTCAATGTTCAGTCGGGCGCTCATTCCCACCAGAATCCGTAAATCCTTGTTTGGGATTTTCACGCGTGCCGTAAACGTTTTGCTCATTGCATCTGCGGTGGGCAAAATGGTATCCACTGTGCCTTCGAAACTCTCGTTTAATGCGTCAATCTGAACCATCACTCGTGATTTTGGAGAAACCGACGCCACTTGAGATTCTGCCAGCTGCGCTTCAACAATGATGGTGCGATAATCAATAACTTCATATAACTGTGTGCCTGGGCCCACGAATTCGGACTTTTCAACAAACTTCCGGGACACAACGCCGTAGTGATTGGCCTTGATGACTGCCTTGGATACGTTTGCTTCCGTGATGGCCACCTGGGCACGGGTATTAATCGTTTGTGCATACGCTTCATCATATTGCTGCTGACTGATCAGACCGTCCTTTTTCAGTCGAGCGAGGCGCTGATACGTGGCTTCCGCCAGATCGGCCGCACTTTTCGCCTGTTCCGCCTGAGCTTTCAGTGTTTTAAAATCAATGCGCGCCAGAGTGCGTCCCTTTTTCACCACATCACCCAGTTCAAACCCCATGTACTCAATTTTTCCGGTGATTTCGGCGGAATAGATCACATGATGGTCGGCCATGGTCACACCGTTGGCCAGGGCGCTCTGGGTCAGGTTTCCGGTTTTAATGTCCTCTGTCTGAACATTCACGGTTTTCAGATTTCGCTTACCGCTTTCAGAACCGTCTTTGGCTGCGACGTCCCCATTCCGATGATCTTCGGGCGGGGATGACACTTCCGCGCGTCCTTCCTTGGAGCCGGAGCACCCGGTGATCAGCATGAACAGTATACTCATAAACACGACTATGTTTGTTTTTCGGATGATGTAATTTTTCATAATATTTTCTCCACTACCGGAACACCGGTAAAGGTGGTTTTGGTTACCTGCAACTGAAAAAAGTGCCTTTTTCATACCGTCAGTCTCACTTTGTCGAAAAGAAGCTGTTGTATCGTCTGTTTCATCTGCTGAACGTCTATGACACCCCGGCTCTTCCGCTGCAACAGGAAATAGAAGGACATCAGAACACCCCAGGTGGTTGCCGTCAGATACGCTTCATCTCCCACATTGACAAACTGACCGCTATCCATCCCTTTTCGGAATATGTCATTAACGCGGGAGAAAAGTTCCAATTTTCTTTTTTCCAGCGTTTTTAGCCCTGGCGATAACGCGTTACTCTCCAGCGCTGGAAGATAATATGTAAAAAATATCTTAAAAAAGCGCCTGTGCCGATTGATGGACATCAGAAACGCTTCGATGAGCCGCTCCACCGCCTCGGGGGGCGAAAGAGTATCGTCCAGCGCCGCCTCCATATTGTCGAAATGGCTTTCCGTGCGAACAACCATCAGCGAATCAATCAATGTGCTCTTGTCTGCGAAATATTTGTATATCGTTCCAACTCCAAATTCCGCAGCTTGAGCAATATCCGCGACAGATGTGTTCTGCAGCCCCTTTTCAGCAAATAACGTTTCCGCCACCTGCAGAATATGTTCTTTTCGCTGAGCTGTTTCTTTTTCTTTTCTCGTCATTTTGTCAACCTGCTTACGCTACGTGTGACCGACCTATTTCACTTTTTTTTTACCACCGCATTTTTCTGTCTCAGAATCCGTATTCAGATTCTGAATTCGGATTCAACCTTAAAGGGCTAAAATAGTGACGGAGCCGTCGCTGTCAAGCGAAACATGAACAACGATCTGATTTTGTTCCGCATCCTGAGTCATATATAGGGACTTTTTTTATGGGGTGCATCGCGCTATCGGCTAATACCTGCGCATGGTTCGGTGAATGGCGGATTTCGGTCGATAAACGGCGCGGATAACACCGAAAAAAAATCAGCAAAACGTGAGGAAATCAGACGAGGGGAGGGAATCTATGCTCTAAAAATTGAATTCCAGCTGAGACGAGAAAAGGAGGTCTTTGGTGGTGATGATGTCTGTGCCAACCGCCTCGAGGCCCCTGTCCAGGAAAACCGTAAAGTTGTTTTCCAGTTTGAACCCGTGGTTTCCAAAGAAATGGATAGTAAGACCACCGGTGATCTCCTGCTGCAGGTCGTCTTTCACATCGTATTTGTGGATAAACGAATAGCGCCATGTAGGTTCAAAATGCTCTTTCAACAGAATACCGCCCTGGAGATAGGAGCCGATCAGAGCAAGGCCGTTCTGGCTGGAGTCTTCGTCTGTATCCCAGAAATATTCCAATGCCTGATTCTGCAAGGTTACAGCCGCACTCAGGGTCAGACCGCTCATTTTAATCATGCCGTCCAGCGACAGATAGTGGACGGTTTTATGGGTTTCTTCGCGTTCGTTGCCATCGTGGTTGAACTCGGTGGACGCACTGAATCCAACACCGTACCGGAACGGTCCGCCTGCGAAATCGGTGTCATCGTAACCTTTGATGCCATTGTTAAATCCAATTCGACCGACAACCACCGGGGCAAAATCCCCTCCCAGCTCCGCCATTTCCGGAGTATATTTGTGAGAGACGTGACTGCCGGTGTTGTTCATTGGTCCGCCGTATGCACCGCCGTTAAAGACGCCAACTGCCCATTCCAGACCTTTGGCTTTTTCAAAATCGTTGCTCAGTTGAACACCAATATCCAGAGAACCTCCGATGTCACCAATTGGTTCTCGAATGAATCCGCGTTTTGCCGAGGATGTCAGATACCATCTGGATATGGGGCGTTTGAACAGACCCACTTTTATCTGAAGTTTTTTGGGGATGAACGTCCACGTGGCCAATGCATAAATGGGCTTGTTGGATGAGAAATCCCAATATAGGACGTATCCCAGTCTGGGGTCAAAAGCGTGTCCTGCGAGGATAACTCTGGCGTACGGCAGTTCAAAGTTGGAGTGCATGGTGTGATTGGTGCCGGATTCATTGGTGACCGGATCTGCCACGCGGAGCTCATCATTGACAAAGTTCCAGCGGGCTTTCATCCGGCCGTTTATTTTCAGTTTAAAGTTGCCATCGTTGGTTTTAATGAAGAATCCGCCGTCGTACCCAGTGGTCCCGGATGTATCCGGTTCGTCCATGGGCGCCACTTCCGCAATGGGCTCCGGCATCGGGGCGGGGGCTGGCGGAGGCGTCGGTTCGGTGGCCACTTCTTCAGTGGCAGTGGTCGTCGCTTCGGTTTCTTTAACATCGTCGGCTTTGGCGGCCGCATCGTCCGTTTTAGCGGGCTCTTCTTTGGCGACGGTGGCACTTTTTGCCTTGGCGCCGGCATTTTTTTTCTTTTCCGCTTTTGGTGTTTCAGCCTTTTTTGCATCGCCATCGGCATCCGCTGATGCATCCGCACCTTTTTCTGCATCACCTTTTGCTTTTGCCTTTGCGGACAGCGATAGCTGAGCGGACGCAGGCAACGCCAGTAAAATGATTGTTATCCCGGTTAAAAACATTTTCATCTTGTTTTTTCGTTCCATACATTCATCCTTAGAGTTTGGGGAGTGTGCGGAAAAACCGTTCACTCATCTTTATACCCTGGTTTGCATTAATCGACTGTGCCTCTTTTAGCGTGCAAGGTAATGTAATGCAACTTTATATCTGTGCAATATTTGAGCTGCAATACGAATTTATTTCAGTGATTCAAGGCTGTTTGAGGATGTTGGATGCGTGTAAAATTGTAAATATACATAAATATGGTTATGTGCCGCAATTAAAATTATTAAATCTTTGAAACACAAACCTTCCATGAGTATACAAGGGGGAAGTCTTCTGGAAATTTCGCAGCGATACAGGAATCAATTATTATGAATGAGCCGAAAGCAACCAATATTAAGTGGCATCAGCAACATGTAACATCAGAAATGAAAGCGGCGCTGCATGGGCATCGAGGCGCGACGCTTTGGTTTACGGGATTATCCGGGTCCGGCAAGTCAACCCTCGCCAATGCTGTAGCGCTGGCGCTGCACAGGCGCAACGTCAGCACTTATGTGTTGGATGGAGACAATATACGTTACGGATTGAGTCGCAATCTGGGGTTTTCCACCGATGACCGGGTTGAAAATATTCGTCGGATCGGTGAGGTGGCCAAGCTGTTTACCGATTCTGCTGTGGTCAATCTGACAGCATTCATCAGCCCGTTCCGCTCGGACCGTCAAATCGCAAGAGATTTGCAGCCTGATTCATTTGTGGAAGTTTACTGCAAGGCCGATGTATCGGTTTGTGAGTCACGAGATCCCAAAGGGCTTTATAAAAAGGCGCGCGCTGGCGAAATAACGGGATTCACCGGCATTGATGCCCCGTATGAGGAACCGGAGAGCGCGGAGGTCGTGGTGGATACCGGTGCGGATCCAATCGAAGTATCCGTGCAAAAAGTGGTTTCCTATCTGGAACAGGCTCAAATTATCCCGCCGGAATCAGTGGCATAGCGATTCTGCCGCCTGGAACCTGCCGAAACTTTTCGTCTTGAACACTGTCTCTGCATTTAAAGCGGGTGTCCCGATTCGGTTTGGACACGGTCTTTTTCCTCCAGTTTTTGGGTTGCTCGTGATAAAAGGGGCGCGAAAGGTAATTGGATTATGACAGACTTGTTGGAAATTGGATTTTATGGAATTTTGACCAATCCTGTGGTGGGCTACGAGAAGCTGACGGAGGTGATGGTTGAGCGCGGGGTTAAAATCATTCAATTGCGCATGAAAGATGCGCCGGAAAACACGGTGCTCGAAATGGCTCGCACGTTACGTGTACTGATTCCCTTGTCGGTGAAGTTTATAGTGAACGATAATCCCCTTGTTGCGCTGGAATCCGGCGCGGATGGAGTGCATCTGGGGCAATCGGATATGGCATACACTGAAGCGCGCACGTTGATGGGCAAGGATGCGATAATCGGATTATCCACCCATAACCCGGAACAGATCCGTGCGGCATGTCTGCTCGCGCCAAACTACATTGGCGTGGGACCCGTGTATGCAACTCCCACCAAGCAGATTCCAGACCCGGTGCTGGGCATTTCGGGGATGCAGGAGATGCTGGCGCTGGCAACCGTTCCCGCTGTCTGCCTGGGAGGAATCGACCACGAAAATGTGGATGATGTGTTATCCGGTGGAGCGCAAAATATTTGCGCGGTTAGATGCATCAACGCGTCTGCGGATCCAGGTGCGGAACTCGATAAAATGCTTGGAAAGCTGAGAGAACGGGGGCTCTGAGTGTGCACCCCAGTGAAAAAGCATGTAGAAACGGTTTCCGATTTATTTGAGATATGACTGAAAACAGATATAAAAAGAAAATGTCGCTCACTGGAGTGGTGGCGCAACTGGTGACCATTGGACTGTTGTTTGTGTTTTGGAGATTGGGGCAAAAATGGGTCATCGTTCCCGCAGCGGCACTTCTCGTGTTTCTACTGGTTTTCCTGCCAAAGGTAATTGGAAAACTGGAGGAGAGATTTCACAAAAAGGCCCTGTTATTGCTGGCGACCGGCAAAGCGGCAGACGTAACCTCGCTGGCATCCAGACAGGTGCTTCTGTCTTTGTTTGGCGCCAGCGCGCCCATCGACGCGAAACTGGGTCTGGCGCTGTCGCAGCTGGGGCGATTTGAAGAAGCGATTGATTGTCTTGGGAACGCGATTCCCTACGCCCCCCAGAGCGAGCTCCCCGCGCTGCAGACCGCGCATGTGAAAGCCCTGCTGGTGACAGGCGATACTGCCCGTGCCGAAGCGGAGGGGCGACAGATGTTGAAGGAAGGTGTGCGGCTTCCGGAGGTGATGGTGCTGGTGGCCAGAGCGCGGCTGGGGCTTGGAAAAGGCGGTCCCGACACGCTGGCACTGCTGGAGGAGGCTGCGGCACATTCTTCCGGCGGCGATGTGGCGTTGATGCTGCGGCTGACAAAAATCGAAACGCAGCTGGCATATGGCAAAAAGCCCGAAGAACTGAAAAGCGATGCTGACAGCAGTCAACCTTTTTTGCGCGCATGGTTGCATCTGGTTCGCGGAAAGCTGCGTGAGCATCGCGGCAAAATCGATGATGCGCTCACTTCGTATGCAAAAGCGGTAAAAGAGGGTAAAGAGGAGCGCTGCTGGTTTACGGAAATCGCCCGTGAGCGATTTGAAATGCTTTCCAAAAAGGGTAGCCATGTCGCTTCAAAAATGACCTCGGAGTCACCGGTGTCGATAGATGACGCAACAGCGATGGACGATGTGGCTCGCCGAAAACGACGAAAGCGCCGATAATCAATAATGATTGCAGCAAACATATGAAACTCCCCCACAACCAGGATAGACTGTCCCGATTTTTAGCGCATCCCAATCGCGCCCTGTGGGTGATAGCCGCGCCCATGATGATGGGTTTTACGATTCATTCGCTGTATTCCATTGTGGATTCCATTTTCGTGGGCAAGTTGGGCGCCGAAGCTCTGGCGGCCACCGGATACATCGGCGCCATCTTTTTTGCCGCCATTTCCTTAACCAATGGTCTCTCCACTGGAATCACCGCTTGTGTCTCCAGAGCGTTCGGTGCACGCGACCAGGGGCGGATGGATCATCTGGCATCCAACGGACTGATGCTGTCGGTATCTGTGGGAACCCTGTTTTCAGCGGTGGGTCTCCTCATTGGACCCAGACTCATCACGTTACTCGGTGCATCGGGACACACCGCCGAGTTGGCCTGGCAATACATGCTTCCCCTCTGGCTGGGTATGCCTCTTTTTTTCCTGACGACGGCCCTGCGCTCGGTGATTAATGGCGAAGGCGATGCCAAAACGCCCATGATCGTATTGGGGATGTCCACCATGATGAATATGCTGCTCGATCCCCTGTTTATGTTTGTTTTGGATATGGGAATTGAGGGGGCGTCAATCGCCACGATTGTGGCGCACAGTTTCGCTGTACTGGCATTGATGTACGTGGTGTTTGTCAGAAAAAGAGTATCCAGTCGCTATTCGTTTGCCAATATGGTTCCCCGGCGCGAATTGCTCGGGGCTATTGTGGCCATCGGACTTCCCGCCACCATGGGACAACTCATGATGGCCGGGGGAATGGTTTTTGTAAACAAGGTGTTGTCCACCTTTGGACAGCTGGCGGTGGCGGGATATGTGGCGGGAAACCGTGTGGATATGGTGGTGGCATTGCCCATTCTGGGCATCGCATCAGGTACCATGACCATGGTGGGTATCTTTTCGGGAGCAGGCAGGCCCGACCTGGTGCGGTCAACCACATTGTATGCCTATCGCTGGTCCGTGATATTGGCAATTGTTCTGGGAGGGGGCATTTATCTGATTTCCGACAGTGTGGTGGGCATGTTTGTGGACGATGCCGAGGCATTGCGCATTGGGCGGCAGTATCTGGGATACGCAGTGTTTGCCTATCCACTCATGGCCGTGGGAATGACCACGGGACGCGTCCTGCAGGGGCTGGGATTCGGCTGGCCCAGTCTGGTAATCACGTCGGTGCGGGTACTGTTATTTGGCGGTGTGGGGGCCTATGTGGCGGTGTATGTTTTTTCGGCAGGAATTCATTTTGTGTGGATGTCGTTTATTGCGGGGGGAACAGGGTCGCTGTTTCTATCGGTATACTGGGTGCGTAAGTTTCTGTGGAAGGTTCAGTGAAAAAAGAATCGTTTTGACCCATCCGCCGCTGATTCAGCTGCTAATCATTGTCATCATCTGGATCGAACGATGGAGGAGGGAAGAGTGTATCCAGCTTGATGGGTGCCCACAGCGCCTCTTTTTTTTCTACATCGAAAGGGACGAACATTTGCTGGTCGCCCCAATAATCAACCTCTGGGTTGGGGAATTCGTCGTCATCTCTGTGATTTAGAATTGCGGCAAGAACAGGTGGATTTTCCCCGACATCGCACAGAACGCCCGCATCAAAAAATGCTTGAGAGCTGGGCTCGTTCCACCAGAAATCGGGATTCACTTCATTGCACTTGCCTTCAATAGCACCATCTGTCTGGAGAGTATAAACCGTGAAATCACGATTTTGGGGAATAATATATACGCAGAGCGAATGAGGAACGTGAAACTTATCTCTGTAATCGGGCCAAAAAACATCGACTTTGAGCGGCAGATCGTGCCAATCAACCTTATCTGAAGTGTCACTATCCGAGAATGAATCCGTACAACACGGGTCATCTGTTGGTTTTTCAATTTCAGTTTCAGTTTCAGTTCCAGTTCCTGTTCCAGTTTCGGTTTCGGTTCCAGTTCCAGTGTCAGTTTCGGTTTCGGTTTTAGTCTCTGTGTGTGTCTCTGGCTCTGTCTCGGGGGCGCTATCCGAATCTCCGTTGAGGCTATCTGATTCTGTTTCGGAAGTGGCTTGTTCCTCCTCCTCGCTTCCACCGGAATCGTTATCTTCGCTGGGACTCCCCAGTGAGATATCACCATCCCAGTCACAACCGGAAGTCGCCAGAAGCACCAGTGCCACAGCAATGAACAGGGCCGGAAAGTCAATCAGTTTGTACCGCATGCCGCCAGTCCCTCACGTGCCTGTGTGGCTTTTCTGGAATCGGGCCATCGGGTGATGATGGCTTTAAAGTCTTTTTGAGCCAGACCGCATTTACCGGTCTGTTGATGGATTTGGCCGCGATAAAGGAGCATTTCAGATGCAAACGAACCTTTTCCAAATTTAGCCAAATAGTTGTTCGATGTCTGGAACAGGGCGCTGTCATTGCCAATTTGACGCAACGCGCGCGCTTTGCCAATCAGAGCTGTTTCAGACAAATAACCACTGGGCACCGATGCCAGGTATGTATCGAAGTACGCCAGCGCCACATTCGGCTTGCCAAGTGCGTTCAATTCCAGTTGCGCCAGGGCCACCATGGCGTTCTGGGCTGCGGTAGTGCGGCTGTAATCGCCGATCAGCTGCTTGTAAATGGCTTCGGCAGCCGCGTAATTCTGTTGTTGGCGATACGCGCGCGCCAATCGTGCCAGCAGGTCGGGGACATCCTGCGATTGCGTATCTGACTGCTGAGCCTCTTCAATGTGGCGTCTGGCTTCTCCAAGACGTTTCTCTTTGATGGCTTTTTGAGCCAGTTTAGTTGCGTTTTGTTCGGTTCTGGATGATTTGTCTTTCGCCGCACCCCGGGAGCCGTTGTTTCCAGCCTGCGCGGAACGGATATTCGCCTTAAGTGTCCCCATTAATTCCCGATCACTGTCCAGCTCTTGTTTTGATGCAATCACCGATCCCTTATCGTCTCCGATTGTGAGTTGATGGTTTTTCGAAACTACGCTGGTTTTTCCAGAACGTTTGTTATTAACCTTAACTTTGCCTCTAAGCACACGCACATGCTGGACCCCAAGGTCATCCACTTCCACCGAGAAGATGGTTCCCACCACTTCAACCACACCGCCCGGACCCACCACTTCAAATTTTTCGCCGGCTTTTCGTTTGGTCACTTCCACAACGATTCGTCCCTGAATCAGTTCGATGCGGGTCAACTCGTTGGAAAGTATGTTTAAATTGACCAGTGCGTGTTCCGTTCCCCATACTTTGTCCTCTCGCATCAGTTTGACTGGCGTTGATTTCTCAAATTGAATGAGGTTGTATGCCTTTGGCGCAATAGTTTCGGTTTCGATTTTTTTCGCAACCTGTTGCCGCAGTTCATTAGACTGTTCGCCATTGTCCTGTGCACCGGGCCAGAATAATACGAAAGCGATAACGACCGCTGCAGCAATGCCGGCGACAGCCATCCACGGTGCCAGGCGACCTGCAAACAACGGCTCCCTTGATGAACCGGGCATTCGGCCTTCCAGAGCATCGGTGATGATTTTGCGCTCTTTAAACGGTGAAACCGCTGGTGCACTCAATTTTGCCCACTGACGCATTTCATCGGATAACTCTTTCAAATCGCTGCAGTGCAGGCAATCCTGGAGATGCTCTTCGATAATTCGCTTTTCGTGCTCGAGCAAATATTCGGTTGGTGGTTTCGCCAGTTTCATTGAAACCCAGCGACACATGGTATTACTCATTGGAATGCCTCCTTCAGCAAACCACTGCACCCAGGGTCTTTTAGAACTCGTTCCATCAGTTCTTTACGACCATGTTGAATGCGTTTCTTAGCGGTTTCCACACTGCAATCCATGATTTGGGCCACTTCAGAATCGACGTACCCAAAAAATATTGACATTACCGCGGCGTTCCGTTTCCGCGGTGCAATCCGGTTTAAGTGGTGCTGCAACAAATTAATCAGTTGATGTCCGACCTGTTCGTCTTCCGGTGTGATATCCCAGTGCCGACTATCCTGCGACGGATCCGCATCGGCAAACAGGCTTGTGAAACGAATCCGTTTCCTTCCCTGAGTTCGCACCACATTGTATACAACGGTATCCAACCACGCGGTAAACCGATCGTAATTTCTCAACCCAGGAAGATCTCTGAATACGGTAACCATAGCGATTTGTGTCACGTCGTCAATGTCATATCGATTTCCATATGACAAATACACCAATTTTCGTACTCTCGGAAATGCTGCGACAGCCAACGCTTCGCGCGCCATGGGGTCGCCGGATACTGCACGCTCCACCAATTCCGCGTTTTTCAGAATTTCGGTTTTGTTGCCTTGAGTTTTTGCTTGTACCGTATGCATATAAAATTGCCACACCTTCACATCATAGAGCGCACTTTGCGCACAAAAAGGGAAAATTATCTAGCGCAGCCAGAAAATAACCCCCAGCAGAGCTCGGCCCTGTAGTTCGCCATAGTAGAATATCAGATTTTCGCCGTACAAGTAACGATTTGCTGACTGAAAAAGGTCTCCACCCACTCGGGCGACAATTGAAAATATCGGGTTTACATTGTAAGTGAACGATAGTGACGCGCCCATACCGAAATATATTTCGCCATCTGCATTACCGAACGATTGGGATGACGATGACGACGACACACGTGTCACATCCAGAATGAACGACATTCCAATACCCAGTGAGAATGATGGCGCTGCCCAGAACAATTCTCCCCTGAACCGCAGCGGAATACGGAGCAGGTTAAATGATAGATTGGAAGTGAAAGCAATTCCAGGCTCAATTCCAAAAAGCAGCAGACGACCCACTTTAAGGCACAGCATTGCAGTGGCGCCATTGCTCCACACATTTTTCCTGGACATCACCCATGGACTGAATCCGGCGCCAATTCCCGGTCTCAAAGTCAATGGGGATGTATTTCGGAAGCGGCGTTTCCGTTTTTTTACCTCTGTTATGCGCTTATTGCTGTCGGACAGAGCTGGTTTGGCGGGCGTTCCATTGACAGTGGTTTCGGTTGGCGTTGAAGGTTGTATCTCGTTGGCGTCTTCGGCGGGGGCGGGGGTAAGCCAGGGGGACAACATTGCCTGGATCACTGCGGCAATGGCATCGCATTGAACCTCCCAGCTGCCTGTGTTCTCAGGGAGTTGTCTTGTGAACAAATGATTTTCGTCGTCTACACTAACGAAAAGATAAAACTGCACCGCATTCAGCCAAAGCACGGCCTTCGTTCCCGTCTGCTGCTGCAGGCGTCTGGCGTCTGCCACGGTGGACGCATCGTATTCCAGGGGAGATTCGGGGATATACATTTTTGATGTGGTGTTGTAGTCCATCAGTTGCGCATTGAGAGAATCCTGAAGCGCCCGGTGTTTTTTTTGAGATTCCCGGGGCGTCAACAAAAGCAGATCAGAGGCCTCCGCTCTGTCTGGGCAATAGATGGAACCAAGTGCGACGTATACCGCAATATGAACCAATATAGCAGCAGGCGACGTGAAAAACGCAACGTTCATTCGAAATACTTTATAGATTGTTGCAGGGTTTTACAATGCCAATCACGAGAGGGGCAGAGATATCGGTTTACACAACGATATCTTTATAAAAGGGGAAAGATATTCGGAAGATAGGAGCTACTATCGTTCCAGTCTGCGTTGGATGGCGTTTTTGGCGGCCAGCATGAAGCCCAGTGCGAGGAATGCGCCGGGTGGGAGAATCATGACCAGAATTCCCGGATAATTTTTGCCGAGAACGAAGAATTTAATTTCGGTTTCTCCCATTTGGAAAAGTGTGAGCGTACCCGAACCAATGATTTCCCGGATGGCTCCCAGCACAAAAAGAGCCAGGGTGAACCCAAGGGTCATTCCGATGGCATCCAGAAAAGAGCGAAATACAGTGTTTCTGGATGCAAACGCCTCGGCGCGGCCCATGATGACGCAGTTTACAACAATCAGCGGCACAAACAGTCCCAGACTTTGTGAGAGTTCAAACATGAACGCCTTTAAACTCATATCAACAATGGTCACGAATGTGGCAATGACCACGATGTACACAGGGATGCGGACGCTTTTGGGAATGATGGGTTTGAGGATGGAAATGAGAATATTGGAACAAATCAGAACAAATCCAGTGGCGACGCCCATGCCAATGCCGTTGTATGCCGAGTTGGTGACGGCCAGTGTCGGGCAGAGTCCCAGTAACAGGGACAGAACCGGATTGTCCCGCCACATTCCTTTTAATATTTCACCCACTGTTGTTTCTTTACTTGCCATTGCAAACCTCCCCTTGTGCCAGAGGCTTCTGGTTGAGGATGTCGTCCCGATTGTTTTTCCAAATCTCCTGCGCCTTGTGAATGGCGTTCAGAAGGCTGCGCGATGTAATGGTGGCGCCACTGATTTGGTTTACATCGCCACCGTCTTTGACAACGGTCCAGTTGATATCGGTGGGCCCTTTTCCAACCATCTGCTGCTGAAATTCGCATTTGGTCATAACGGAGCCCAGTCCCGGTGTTTCGGCGTGCTTAAGTACTTTTAATCCCGAGAGCTGCCCATCGCTCATGCGTATGCCCACCAACACCGTGATGGTGCCCGAGTAGGCTTCCTCGCCAATGGCTTCCACCGCAATGCCAACGATATTATTTCCCTTGCGGCCGCGATATACTGTTGATGCACCCACGCAAATGGCGTCCCGATCGGGGGCGTTGTCAAAGGCTGCAGCGTATTTCTTACAGGCGTCCGGAATGTCCGCTTCGGGAATCACCGTATTGATGGACGTGAGGGTGTAGTTGCGATTATTGGCTTCGGCCAGAGGTTTGGTGTAGTCATTTACAGCCGATAGCCCAAGCCCCGCTGCGCCGGCAATCAAGGTCAGCACCAGGATCATTTTAACTGATTCAGGCATTGGCGGCCTCCTTCGATTCTCCCAGCTGTTGCAATCCAAATTTTTTCGGTTTGGTGTACGTGTTGATGATGGGCACGCAGGCGTTCATAAGCAGCACTGCGAAGGACACCCCTTCGGGATACCCGGCCCACAGACGAATGACCATGGTGAGAATGCCGCAACCGGAGCCGAAAATCAGCTTACCTTTATTGTACATGGGGCTGGTCACGTAGTCGGTGGCCATAAACCATGCACCAATGATGACACCGCCGGACAACAGATGAAACAGGGCACCTGCGTACTGTTCCGGATTGGCCAGGTTTGTGAGGCCGGCAATAACCGCCACGGCAGCCATGAATGAAACCGGGATGTGCCAGCTGATGATTTTGCGAATTAAAAGGAAAATCCCCCCGGCCAGCAGGATAAACGCGGCGGTTTCCCCCAGAGAACCGTTAATATTTCCAATGAGAAATGCCGACGAGGTATCCAGTCCAGACACCGCTTTGGCACCTTCTTCACCCAGAAGTCCCAGCGGGGTTGCGGCCGTGATGGCGTCCACGTTGCCGGAGCCTGCATCCACCAGATTGCCCGCAGCGTCGAAGGCACTCACATTTTTACCAAAGAGAGTATCTCCGGTCCCGGAGGGAACCAGCCAGCGGGTGAGAGGCGCGGGAAAGGCGATGAGCAGAAATACACGGCCCGTCATGGCGGGATTGAATGGATTTTGTCCCAGCCCGCCAAACACCGATTTGGCCACCACAATGGCCACGAACGCGCCAATGCCACAAATCCAGACAGGTAACCCCGGTGGCAGCGTCAGTGCAAGAATGAGTCCGGTCAGTGCGGCGGAACCGTCTTTCAGGCTCACGGGCTTTTTCATGGCATAGTTGGTCAGGCCTTCAAACACAATGCAAAATACGATTGTGGAAAGCAGCACTGTTGCGGCGGGCAGGCCAAACAGATAAATGGCGTACGCCGCTGCCGGCACCAGGGAAAAGAACACCGTCCACATGATTTTAGAGGTGGTGGTACCGCTATGTGCATGGGGAGATGAGGAGACAATTAATTGCTTGCTCATGGTGTGAAAGCCTCCTTATCCTTTCTTTCTTCTGGCCGCCATAATTTCCTGTTTGGCCAGTCTGATTTTTTGAACCAATGGAATCTGTGACGGACATTCGTGGGCACACGAACCGCATTCCATGCAGTCCATGGCGTCAAATTCCTCTGCTTTGTCGTACATTCGACATTCACTGAACGCCGCGATTTCTGCCGGAACCAGTCGCATGGGACAGGCGTGAAGACAGCGACCGCATCGAATACAGGCGACAGGGGGCACAAGGGTCACATCTTTGGCGTCAAACACCAGAATACCACTGGTGCCTTTGGTCACCGGCGGTGCTGCGGAATATTGCGCAAATCCCATCATGGGACCGCCCAGAATCAATTTTCCCGCCGTATCCAGGTCGACACCGCAATGTGCCAGAACCACAGATACCGGGGTGCCAATGGAAATCATGAAATTCCCTGGTTTGGGAACCGCACTGCCCGTCACGGTGACCACGCGTTCAAATAACGGAATGCCTTTGGTGACCGCGTCATATACCGCTTTGGCGGTGCCCACATTCTGCACCACAACACCCACGTCCATGGGGAGGCCGCCAGAGGGGACCTCTTTTTTCAGCAACGCTTCGATAAGCTGCTTTTCGCCGCCCTGTGGATATTTAATTTCGAGCCGGGCCACTTTTATATCTGTGCCTTTACAGGCGGTTTCCATGGCGGCGATGGCATCGGGTTTGTTTACTTCGATACCAATGTATCCGTTTTGAGCGCCGAGTATTTTGCGAATAATCTGCAGGCCCTCCACCACGTCTTCCGCGTATTCAACCATCACGCGATGGTCCGCTGTGAGATAGGGTTCGCATTCCGCGCCATTCAGAATCACGGTGTCAATGGGTTTCGCTGCCGGAGGAGACAGTTTTACATGGGTTGGAAAGGTTGCGCCGCCCATCCCCACAATGCCTGCCTCTGAAATCATATTCTTCAACGTTTCCTTATCCGCCGTTTTCCAGTTCTCCAGGCCTTTGAGCGGTGCCATTTCGTTTTGCTCATTGTTTGCAATCACAACGCAAAGCACATCGACACCAAGGGCGCCGGGACGTGGCTCCACCGCCGTTACCTGTCCGGATACACTCGAGTGTACCGGCGCCGAGACAAAGCCGCCCGCCTCTCCAATAACCTGACCCTTTTGCACCATGTCTCCTTTTTCGACACAGGCTTTGGCGGGTGCGCCAATGTGTTGCGACAACGGAATAATGATTTCCTTAGGGGCTGCAACGCACTCAATTGCCGCCTTTTCGCTTCGACTTTTATTGTAGTTGGGATGAATGCCACCTTTGAACGTTTGGACTCTCATGACTCCACTCCCTTATTTGCTTTTTGAGCATCCGCTTTGGCCGTTGCTTTGGCTTTGGCCTCTGCCTTGCGCTTTTTCTCGGCGGTTTTCCACTCGTCAGCGCGTTTTTCAAATGTATCGCGAGTAGACTTGTTACTCAGCCAGTCGGTGAGCGCATATTCCCTGGAATCAAAGATGGCCGCCTGCGGGCAGGCGAGCGCTGCGGTGTCGGGAATCTCCGTCCCGCTGTCGTAATCCACCACTGCCAGAGCCTCCTGCACTTTGATGAGCTTTGACTGTTTCACGCACAGTTTACAGCCGGTGCATCCCACCGAACAAACCGCCTTAACCGCTTTGGCTTTATCAGGGTTCGTGCAAAGGACATGAACCGTTGCCTTTTTGGGGACCATTTTAATAATGCCGCGCGGGCAGGTGGCCACGCATTTTTTACAGCCGGTGCATTTGTCGGGGTCCACTCGAACCAGACCGTTTTCGGTTTTGTACATGGCATCGAACGCGCAGACATCGATACAGGACCCGAGTCCCAGACATCCATGGGTGCAGGACTTGAAACCTCCGGCGACCACGTGGGCGGCTTTGCAGTCCGAAATGCCGCTGTACACGCTGCGTTTGGGAGACGCATCGTCCCCACCTGCACATGCCACCAGTGCCACCATGGGCTCGGATGTCTCCACATCAACGCCCAGAATTTTTCCGATTTCGGCGGCCAAATCATCGCCCCCCGGGGGGCAGGCGGTGGGCGATGCCGAGCCTTGCACCAGTGCATTGGCATAGCCGCTGCAACCCGGGAACCCGCAACCGCCACAATTGGCGCCGGGCATGATATCCATGAGCAATTCCAGTTTCCTATCCACCTCCACCGCGAACGCCTTGCGTCCGATGGCCAGCAGAATCGCCATAACCAGACCGACGCCACATAATACCAATAGTGCTGTTATCATTGGTTCCTCACTTAATTCGCCGGTGCCAGACCGGAAAAGCCCATGAACGCAAGGGATAGAATTCCCGCCGTCACAAAGGCGATGGCAGCACCCTTAAAAGATTCAGGAACGTTGGCGGTATCCATTTTTTCCCGCAGACCGGCAAACAGGAGCAGGGCAATTGCAAAGCCCGCTGCCGCGCCGATGGCGTTAAACAGCACTTCCAACAGATTGAATCCTTTGTCGATATTCAGAACCGCCAGCCCCAGTACCGCACAGTTGGTGGTAATCAGCGGCAAAAAGATTCCCAGTGCCTCATATAGAGATGGTGACAGCTTCTGAATCGCCATTTCGGTAAGCTGGACTGTTGACGCGATTACTATAATAAACACAATGGTTTGAAGATAGGTCGCCTCAAAAGGGTCCAGCACCCAGGTGCTCAACGTATATGTCAGGAGTGAGGCCACCAGCATGACGAAAAGCACCGCCATGGCCATCCCGGCCGCCGTTCCCATACGCCTTGAAACACCAAGAAAAGGACAGATACCCAGAAACTTGGAAAGAACATAGTTCTCGGTGAGCATTGCCAGCAACACAATTACTAAAATATTCATTACTCAATCCTCTGGTTTGAAATGGAAAATCAAAAAAAGCATGTAAAATCCGCGCAGTTTTCGACTTCGGCCAGGTCAGCTCTAGTTTTTTTAAAAAGATTTTTCAAGTATAAAGAAGTGCTTATCCATATTGTGGCGAAAAGTGTCTTTATATTGGGGACAGTTTGGGAAAAGTTGTACTCAGATTGTACTCAGCAGCGTATTAATCTGGTTTTTGTAAAATTCATTGTGATATTCCCGGATAAGCGCCTTTGCACTTTGCAGGCTGGTCCGGGCATCATCGGGCCTGTTTAGAGACAGGTATATATTACCCAACACGTATCCTGTGACAATACGCGATTCCACATCCAGCGAATCGGTATCCCGTGCTTCCAGCTGTGCGAGTGCCGTTTGATTGCCGAATTTGACCGCATCGATGAACCAGAGCCCAATCTGAGTGCGGTCTTTGAGACTTTTAAACTGAATTATGGTTGATATTTCTATGGATTCCCGCAAGTGGTCAAAAGCCTGCCGGTAGTTTTTCTGCTCCAGGCAGCAGGTGGCCATGAGGTGGTGCAGTATAGCGAGTTCCCGCTTCATATTCTGTTGATGGGCGAACGTCAGTGCTGTGCCAAAGGCTTCCAGCGCCAATTCGTATTTTCGCATCATGAAATGGCAATGCCCTTCCGCTGTCAGGTAGTGGATTGAGATGGGAGCGATAGTGGTGGAGGGACTATGCACCTCGATTCGCTCCAGTGCTTTGTCTGTCTCCCCCTTTAAAGCGAGGCAGACTGTCAGGAACGCGTTGGCGAACGGATGCAGTTCCCGGGAGGACTCATCGACAATCTCTTCGAGCAGTCTGGTAGCCTCTGCAATATTGCCAAGGTTGAGCAGTATTTCGGCCAGCGTGCGCTTCGATAACAGGGATTCGGCGCCATCCTGCCGTGAAATCACCTCCTGCAATTGCTCCACCGCTTCATTGTATTCGCCCACATGAGCCAGAAGCGTCGCCTCCTGCGCTGCCAGCGTGTTTTGATTGCCCGTTGCCGGTTTTTCATCTGTCGATGTGGCCTGGAGCTCAGATCTGAGCAGAATGGCCTGTTTTAAAACCTGGTTGGCCTGACTGGTCTGTGGCGCCATCACGACTAACTGTTCAAAAATATCAAAGCTGGATATATTCCCAATGCCAGCCATGGCAAGCTCGAAGGCCAACAGATAGTACCTCACAGAGGTTTCGTTATCGAGTGTAACCGCTGCGTTTTGTGCCGCGATGACCAAATATTCAAACGCGGCTCTCTTTTCGCCGCATTTCAGATAGTGTATCGCCAGGGGTTCGGCGTATTTTTCAAGATCCTTCGGGTACTCCTGTTCAAGGCGTTGCGCCAGCGTCTTGTGAATAAGTTGACGGTCGGTGCGCGCAATGCTCTGGTAGGCGGTCTGCTGAATATACGGCGATGGAAATGCGAATGTGGACTCATCGAGTTGTGAGAGCAATTTCACTTTCACCAGCATTTGCAGAATCGGAATGAGGTCAGCCGGTTCTCTGTTCATCAGAAGCGCCAGAATTTCCACTTCGATTTTTTCGCGTAGACAGCCGGCCAGCTGTACGATTTTTCTGCGATCCCAGGGCAGGGCAAACAGCTCTGATGCCACCAGATCTCGGACGGTCGGCGGACATGAGAGTTCCTGAGGCAGGTAGATGCTTTCGTTTTGAGCGGTTTTCAGTGCCCCCCGCCGCTGCAACTCCATAATGGTTTCCTCTGCAAATCTGGGAATACTCGCACTGACTGCCAGTATGTCGCGAATGAGCCGTTCCGAAGGCATGGGAATGCAGGACTGGATAAGCTGCTCCATTTCGTTTTCGCAGAGCGGTTCCACATCGCACTGAGTGAATATCGGGCTGCCTTCGAACCCGTGAATATATCCCAGTCGGATGGATACAATTAACAGTACCGGGACATCTGAGATACTGTGGGAAAGGGCGTGAATGATGTCAAGGGATTCATCGTCCACGGCTGTCAGGTTGTCAATGGCGACAATCGTCATTGACGTGCGGGCGCTGCGGCGAATAATGCGAATGAACGCCGATTTCAGAACGTGAGTGTTTTCCACCAGACCCGTGGTGATGAATTTTCGAACCAGAGTCAGCTCGTGGCTGGGCAGACCGTAAATTTCCATCAAATCAATCTGGGCCTGAATACCCTCCGGTGTTTCATCATCATTAATATCAGCAATGTTTCTCAGAAGTGATTGCAGCGTTGAAAAGCTTTTCTTCCGCTGCCATGGCAAACACCTGGTGTCAAACCACGACACTTTATGCCCCGCAGCTGTGAGGCGCTGTTTTACCTCCTGCAGAATCCGGGTTTTCCCAACGCCCACTGGTCCAGTGAGCGCAAGAATGTGACCTTTGCCCTCGCTCACCCCTGCCAAAAGGTCGCCAATTTTCCTGAATTCCTCCCGGCGCCCGATCAGTTTCGTCAGGGCAGGAGAATCAGCACGGGGTTTCACCAGTTGAAAGAGGTCGGTGTACTCGTCGTTGGGATAGATTTCGCAATCGTACCATCGGTTGAGCAGTGGATGGATAAGGGACCGATAAAGTATAGCGTCGGACGGAATGCGCGAGAGTGCGAGACTGTCTTCGATGGCCACCTTGTATGCGCTGTTCAGTTTGATCTGGGCGTTAAACTCCACTGCGAGTTCCGCCTGGTGAATACCGGCGCCGAAAACGCCCGCTGCCTTGAATGCATTGTCGTCGCTCATGGCTGCTGTAACGCTCAGAGCAGCTTTGGCAGCGGTGACCAACGCAGCCGAGGGCACCTGTACTCCAAATCCGAACACCATGCTTGTCTCTTCTTTTTCAAGTAAAATGGCGCCAAACGACTCTGCGATTTTTTCGAGTTTTCTTGAATCGAAGCTTTTGGATTCCCATGAATATGCAAGCAGCGCCACTTCCCGGATACCCACCGATAGCTGTATGGCATTTTTATCTTCGAATTGGGCCATGTCCGCATCTGAGGGACGCTGGACGGATGTGCTTCGGCCAGATGATTCGTGAATCGAACTGATGCGTGAGGCGCGGGGAGCTATGGAAGTCAATTGAGAGCTATCGCTGTTGCGCTCGCGCTCCGATACCAGCGGCGCGATGTACTCGGCAAGGGACGAGGCGCCCGCTCGCAGGCCTTCCACGTAGGCGAATGTGAGTAGCGCTTCGTACAGCTCCGCCGCGGATTCGTATCTGTCGTTCGGGTCGGGCGCCAGCGCCTTGCGCAAAATGGGCTCCAAATCAACGGGAATGGATTCCAGTGTTCCACAACACGGCACCTGATAGTCCGGAAAACTTTTGTCATTGATCAGTTTGAGGTTTTCAACAGGTGAACGATCTTTAAGGGGATTGGCGCCCGTTAGCAATTCGTAAAACACCACTCCGGCAGAAAAGATGTCCACTCGCTTGTCATGGGGGGCAGCAATAGCCTGTTCCGGAGCCATGTAGGCGTATTTTCCCCGAACTGGCGAATGGGTGTCGTCTTCAAGAACATTTAATGCCCGGGCAACACCAAAATCGGTGATTTTAACTTCTCCCTCGGTGGATATGAGAATATTTTGCGGGCTGACATCCCTGTGAATGATGTTGAGGGGGTTGAGATCCTGGTCCTTTTTACGGTGAGCGTAGTCCAGACCTTTGGCCACTTCGCATATGATGTGAATGGCCGCTTCCAGCGGAAATGGCTTTCCTGTTTCATTGCCCCAATCAATAACATCCGCGAGATCCATTCCCTGAACGTATTCCATCGCCATAAAATAGGAGTCGCCGGCTTTTCCCAGATCATAAATCTGAACAATGTTTGCATGATTGAGCGAAACGGCAATTTTCGCTTCGTTGACAAACATTTCGACAAATTCCTCGTTATCGGAATACATGGACAGGATTCGCTTGATAACAAGTAGCTTTTCGAAACCTTCCACGCCATATGACTTGGCTTTGAAAACCTCCGCCATGCCGCCTGTGCCAAGGAGTTCAAGTAGTTGGTATTTTCCAAATATCACGTGTTCAAACCTGCCAGGAAATCTTAATTGTTACTGGGTTCCCCGATTATGTATATGCTAGAAATACAATATTTCATAATGCATTTAATAGTTTAGTGCCACATTTTGCAAAAAAGGGATGGAATCGGAAACGACACTCCTCTAATGCGACTGCCCGTCAAGTATGCTATAAGATTACGAATTGGGAATTTGCAACTGCGGCTGGACCAGGTGAACAGCTGCGCCGGTCACAGAAAATAGAAGGAGATTCCGGATGACCGAACAGCGTATGACTATATGGGAAGACAAAAATGCAACCATCTGGGTATATCCGAAGCACTGCATAATGCATCATCAACTGCATCATTTTTTTTATGGACTCGCGTTTCGTTCGATACTGACGGCGAGTCTCGATGCATTTGAAACGTACAATTGCACCAAGTGGCTGTCTGACGACCGGAATTTTGGCGCCATTTTGCCGGATGATAAAGCCTGGGGAGATGATGTGTGGCGCCCTCGAATGCTTGAAGCCGGGTGGAAATTCTGGGCCATGGTGCCTCCCAGTAAAGTCACGGGGAAGATGAACATTCAGAAAATGGTTGAGGAGTATATGGCGTTGGGTGTGAGCAGCGCATTTTTTACACAGCCGGAGGAGGCCCTGGATTGGCTTCTCGCGCAAATATAGTTGGCGCAATGAGATGTTCATCAGGCAGATATTGGGCAGGTTTCGTTGCGGATCTGGTTATCGGGATGCACATCTTCGCACTAGCCCTGGCCTTTGGGCTCTGTGCGTGCGGAAAAGGTTACAATTCGGAACAATCCACAGACTCGAAAAAGCCAGACAAAGCGGTCGCGCCCGCGCTGCAGTCTGAGTCGGAGACCGACGAGGCTGTGTTCCGTGTGAATGCCAGACTCTATCCGGATGCGCGGTCCGCGCTGGCGGATGTGATGCTGAAAACAAATCCAACGGTTATTGGATTTGGAGAATTTCATCAAAACACCGGCACGCGGAAAATCCGTTCCGCGCTGGAACGATTTCGCCAGGAGCTGTTGCCATTGGTCGCCGCAGCGAGCAGCGATTTGATTATTGAGACGTGGGTTCCCAAAGGATGCGGTAAAGTGGAGCAAAAAGTGATCCGCGATGTAGAGAAAGTGACCGAACGTCCCAAAGAAACCGAAGACGAAACCGTTCGGCTGATTCGAGCGTCGCAGCAACAGGGCGTTTCACCCCACATTCTGGATGTGAAATGCGAGCAGTATGAAGCACTGTTCGATACGGATGGAGAGATGGATTATCTCGCCATGCTGACCCTTGTGGGGACGTTGATGGGAGATACGGCGGAAAAAGCGTTGGGATACAGAAAGTCTAATCCCGCTGGAAATGGCAGAAACAGAGTGCTTTTATATGGGGGCGCCATCCACAACGATTTGCAGTTCGACGATATTTGGAAAGAGTGCACCTTTGGACCCCGTTTGCAACAATTGGTGCCGAAATATATTGCGGTAGATTTATTTGTTCCCGAATTTATCAAAAACAATTCGCTCATCCAAACCCAGACCTGGTATGGTCTATTTGAAAAACACGTCTCCGCAGATCATGTGGTGCTTATCGAAAAAGCACCGAATTCATTCATTATTATCTTTAAATCGGGCATTCAAAACGGTTGATTGCGAAATCATCGCAATGGAGCGTTGTCCCTTTGGGGACGACGCGGCGTTCAGTCCCATTTGGTTCTTGATTTGATGTATCGGTTTTTTTTTGTTGCCTCTTTACGTCGATGGCAAAGAGGTATATGGATACTTGTATGCTATAAATGGGCCTAAAAAATGAGGAATCCAAATGAGAGCAAAATTAACAAATGTAACAAGTCTTATTGGCAATACGCCAATGGTCGCACTCAAAAAGGTTGTTCCGGAGGACGCAATTGTTTTTGCCAAACTGGAAATGTTTAATCCGGGGTCATCGGTAAAGGACCGTATTGCGCTTTCGATGATAGAGGAAGCGGAGAAATATGGCGGTTTGAAACCGGGTATGACGATTGTCGAGCCCACGTCCGGAAACACGGGCATTGGCCTCGCTATGGTTGGTCGTTTGAAAGGCTACAGGGTTGTGTTGACGATGCCGGAATCCATGAGCGTGGAGCGACGAAAAATGCTTCGTTCTCTGGGCGCGGAAATTGTGCTGACTGAAGCTGGGGAGGGAATGCTGGGGGCCATCGCCGAGGCGGCTAAACTGGTGGATGAATTGGGGGGATACATGCCAAAGCAGTTTGAAAACCCGGCGAATCCCCGGATTCACTATAAGACAACTGGTCCTGAAATATGGAAAGCCACCGGTGGTCAGGTGGATGTTCTGGTGGCCGGAGTGGGAACCGGTGGAACCATTTCCGGGGCGGGAAAATTTTTGAAAGAGAGGAATCCCTCGATGCGTGTGGTGGCTGTGGAACCGGCCGAATCGGCAGTGATTTCGGGAGAGCCGGCCGGGCCGCACATGATTCAGGGGATTGGCGCGGGATTTTTGCCTAAAAATCTGGATATGAATGTGGTTGATGAGGCTGTTCAGGTGAGCAGTGCCGACGCCATCGCCATGGCAAAACGGATTTCGAGAGAGGAATGTCTGCTGGTGGGGATTTCTTCCGGCGCGGCAGCTCATGCGGCGATTGAAGTGGCGAAAAGACTCGAGTTTAAAGGAAAAACGATTGCAGTGATATTTCCGGATACCAGCGAACGGTATGCGTCCACACTGCTGTTTTACGAAGACTGAAAGGGAGCTTCGAATGCCCAAAAACTTAATATTTAAACGGCGCAGTGAAGACGAGGATATTAAAGCGTCGGGGATGTATCTCGATTTCGACGAGATGGGAAAAAAAGGAGTGATGTCCTCGGCAGATTCGAGCATCGCCAAATGGTACGGCATTTACAAGAGTCGCCAGCCGGGTCAGCATATGGCGCGAATTGTCATTCCCGGTGGTGTGGTGACCAGCGAGCAGGCGAAAAACATCGCAGCGGTGTCTGAAAAGTACGGTCAGGGGATCATCAATGTCACCACGCGTCAGGCGTTGCAGTTTCACTGGCTTAAAGTGCCCAATCTGGCGGATGTGATGCGAGAGCTTTTTGAGTACGGGAATTCAACCAGGCATGGTTGCGGCGATGTGACGCGAAATGTCACGGCGTGTCCGCTTGCGGAAACGTGTCCCGCCGCTCGAATCAATGCGCGCAAGTGGGCCCGGAAAACCGCAGATGTATTGGGCGCCCAGCGAGACCTGGACGATTTGCCCCGAAAATTTAAAATTAACTACTCCGGGTGCCGCGCGGATTGTGCGCAGCCACATATTAACTGTGTGGGGCTCAGTGGTGTTGTGTATAAAGGGCAACCGGGGTTCAAAGTGGTGATTGGTGGCGGTATGGGTTGGAAGCCGTTTGTGGCGCAGCCGCTGTTTGGTTTTATTCCCGAGGCCAGTGCTGTTGATGTCTGCCGTGCAGTGGCGCTTCTTTTCAGGGAGCACGGCGATCGCTTTAATCGGGCGAAATCCAGATTGAAATTTGTGGTTCATCGCAATGGTATTGATTTTTGCCGTGACGTGGTATTGCAGAATCTGTTGTCCGAAGGAAAGTCCCAGGAAGGCTTTGTTGTTGAAGACATTGACGATGAAGGCACTTCATATGAAGAGCGTCCCCTGCTGCAGGATACCCCAAAGGGGACAGATGGTCTGTTTACCGTTCGTGTTATCATTCCCAAAGGCGAACTGCCGTTTCGTAAGTTTTACGAGCTGGCGAAGTTGTCCGAACAATATGGGGACCAGCGGCTCTATACGTCCAACAGGCAGAATCTCGAAATGCATGGCGTGGAATCCAGAGATGTATCGAATTTAAAATTCGCCATTCACAATCTGGGCTTTGAGACAGATGGCAGTTTTTCGTTACGGGATATCGTCACCTGTGTCGGGACAACGTACTGCCCCAAAGCGGTTACGGAAACGCGGGTGTTGTTCGACAGAATACACCGACTGGTGTCCAGGGACACATATCGGGGAATTCTGTCCAGCGGTATTATCAACATTACCGGATGCCCAAACTCCTGTTCACCGTATCGCATTGCCGATATTGGATTTAGAGGGATGCGTATTCGGGAAGAAGAGGGATCTGTCGAAGGATACGAAGTGCTGCTTGGGGGCTCGCAGACATCGTTTGGTGAAAAACTGGGTGAGTTTAAACTTTGCGACTGCGAAGAGGTGGTCACCCTTGTGCTGGATGCGTTTATGATGGTTCGCAGGGATGACGAATTTTTGACGCGGTGTGTACAGCGCGTTGGCATTGAATATTTCAGGAGAGCGGTATATGGCGAGGTTTAAATACAACAAAGCGGCGAAGCCACTGGAATCAACAGTGGAAACCGGAATTGGCACATCTGCGCTGGATTTGAAAACGATTGCCAAAGCCATTCCCTGTCAGGAAGCGTGTCCGGCCAAAACAAACGTGCCCGCATATATCGAGGCCATTGCCCGCGGGGAGGATGACAAAGCCTACCGTATCAATCAGGAAGATAACATTTTTCCCGGTGTGCTGGGGCGAATCTGCACGCGGGTGTGTGAAGATGCGTGTCGGCATAAATGGACCAATGTGGAGGGGCCGGTTCAGATTTGCCACCTGAAACGCTATGCGGCGGACAATATCAAAGAGAAACAGTCTGCAATGCCGCCATGGTTTGGTCCCACCGGAAAGAAAATCATGGTCATTGGCGCCGGCCCCGCCGGATTGAGCGCCGCCAGGGACCTTTCGCGCATGGGGCATCAGGTGACGGTAGTGGAAAAGGCGCCTGCCCCCGGGGGAATGCTGGTGGATGGCATTCCAGCGTTTCGCCTGCCGCGCGACATCGTATCCGCTGAAATTGCGTTGATAGAGCAGGGGGGAGTGGAAATTCGAACCGACGTCCACGTTACCCAGACGATGGTGGATGATTATTGCAACGCTTACGACGCGGTACTGCTGGCGGCGGGCACAACCGTCACCAACAGCATTGCCATTCCCGGCGCAGAAGACCGGCAGATAAGCGGACTGGATTTTATGCGCGGATATAATCGCGGCGAAGTGACCGCGGTCAGAGGGAACGTTGTTGTGGTTGGCGGTGGATTTACAGCGGTGGACTGCGCCAGGGCGGCAAGACGCGTGGGGGAAAAGGACGCGCTGGTCAGCATCGCCTATCGACGGACCGAAGCATCGATGGCTGCGGATAAAAATGAGTTTCAGGCCATGGCGGAAGAGGAAATTGCCATTCGGACGCTGCTGTCACCGTTGCGATTTGAACTCAACGACAGAGGGGCCGGAACACTGGTGCTCCAGCGCAATCTCGTGGCGGACGGAACGCTGGGCGTCAAGGCAAAAATTGTCCCCCTCGAAGGCAGTGAGGTTCGCATACCCTGCGACACGCTGATTGTGGCCATTGGACAAAAAAGAGATGAATCGCTCCTTCCGTTTGGTGTGGATTCCGAGGAGGACGGCAAAACGAGCAAACCCGGATTGTTTGTCTCCGGAGATTTCAAGGGCGGCAGTGCGGACGTAATTTCTGCTGTGGCGTCCGGAAAAAATGTGGCGCGGCTTATGGATGAGTATCTGATGGGAAAACGGCGTTTGATGCGGGGAGTAAAATACGAAGTCACCGATTGCGATGGCGAGACCGGGCGTTACAGGGATCACGACATTCAGTTTCCGCTTCCCATGCCTATGGCGCCAGTGGCGCAACGATTTGAAAATAATGCCGAGGTGGAAACCGGTTTCACACAGTTGATTGCTCAGAACGCCGCCGCGCGCTGTTATTTGTGCCACTACAAATTCGAAATCGATCAGGACAAGTGCATTCACTGCAACTGGTGCATCGAAGCATCGCCCAGAGATTGCATTAAAAAAGCGGCGAGAATCTTTTATGATGCGGACGGCTTTCCCACAAAGGTATTTGAAGCGGAACGGAACCAGGACGCCACATACATTTACATTGATAACGATGAGTGTATCCGTTGTGGCAAATGTTTGCGGGTATGTCCCACAGAGGCGATTCGTATGCGTAAACTGGAGGCCGGCGACTGCGTCAAATGCGACGACTGAACTGCGAATACACAACCTTGCAACAGAAATAATCAAAGAGAGTAATAGCTGATGCTTGATCTTCAGATGACTAATGAAGCGTTGAAAGACAAGACCGCTTTGGAGCGTGTCGAGTTTGGCATATCCACATTTGGAAAAGGCGCTGTGCTCCTTTCCAGTATGCAGAAAACCGCGTCTGTATTGATGCATATGTTTCATCGTTTAAAGGCCGACAACGAAATACTGTTCGTGGACACCGGTTTTCATTTTCATGAAACCCTGCAGTTGAGAGATGAGTTCCTGCATAGATACAGGCTCAATATTCGGACATTGTATCCCACGCTCACGCCGGAACAACAGGAAGAACAGTATCGCTGTAAACTGTATCAAACAGTGGAAGGGCAACCGGCCTGTTGTGATTTGCGCAAGGGAAAGCCGTTTTTGCGTCATATGAAAAAAGAGGGTCATAAGCTGGTTTTTGGCGGTCGGCGTCGCCAGGAGGGCAGTGCTCGGGCCAATATCGATATTGTTTCAACGGATCCGCGTTTTGATGGGTACAATCTAAACCCCATTGTGGATTGGTCCAGCGATAGGGTGACTGAATATTTACAGGAGCACAAGGTGCCGGTTCATTCGCTGCACAGCCTGTGTTATCCGAGCATCGGTTGCCAATGCTGCACCACCCCTGTCATGGAGGGCGAAGAAGAACGCGCCGGGCGCTGGCGACATCTGCGCGAAGAGGGACGCAGGGGCCCCGCCTACTGTGGTATTAATTTTACCGATGGTTCCGGAATTTAGTCTCCCTTTTGTCTGTATCCTGTGCTATGCCACGGGATATGGACACATTGTTAACGATTAAAAAACGAATTTTGGGGTACCGCAATATCATTTGGTTGATGTTTGCATTAACAACCTGTGTCGCTGGTTTAAACGGGTGTGATGCAGAAACCATTTCCCCCGAAGGACAATCCGATTCCAAAGAGTGCGTGGATCATCTGGATAACGATCTCGATTACGCTGTGGATTGCAGCGATACGGATTGTGCCGGCACCGCAATCTGTCAGGGGGATACATCGGCGGTATTAATTAGTGCACAACAACTGAACGCTGGAACGATCAGCGCCGGAGCGGATGGCGTGCTACAGATTTGGACTGTGGGCGACTCCCTGACCCGAGGTGTTGATAATGGTTATCGGAATCAGATATGGACAACATTGAAAGGCAACGGCTATCTGGTTGATTTTGTGGGATCTGCGGTGCACAGCACTGCGGACACGGAAGTGTGCCCGGATGCAGATCACGACGGACATCCTCAAAAAAAAATCGGCTTTATCGACGAGCACATAACTGATTGGTATTCCTCGATAGCCGAACCAGATGTGATTTTGTTGATGGCAGGGACCAATGATCTTGCATGGATCGTTCCCAATCGAACGGCCTCTTTGGCTGCGGCGCGCAGAATGCTGCAACTGGTGGAAAAAACACTCGCGTTGAATTCCCGATCGATTCTGATTGTTTCAACCATTCCCCCTATCTCCGATGCCAAAATATCGGAACCTGAAATCGAAAGAGGCATATTGTTTGTTGAGTATAATGAAATGCTGAAGCGATTGGTTTCCATGCATGCCGAGTTCGGAAATCGGCTATGGTTGGCGGATGTGTTTTCTTCTGTAACAGTGAACGATTTGACCGATGGTGTTCACCCGTCAAGAACTGCATACGATAAAGTGGGAAATGCCTGGTTGGAAGTGATGCTACCGTTGTTGTAATAGTAGTGGGGTTACGAAGCGGATTTATCGACGATGCGCAGGCTCTCGTACTGGAACTTCAGCAGATTGCACATGTACCATGCGCCATAAATTCCCAACGTAATGGATGTTAAAAGACCACCGACGAAATTGACAGCAAAATACTTGCCGCCCGTGCCGGTGAAATCACCTGAGTAGGTTTTGTTATTCAGTGTAACGTCAGTGTGGTTGTTAAAATACTTCATCAGGTTGACAGCGAACCAGAAGGAGTAAATTCCGAAGGTAATACCGGTGAGTATGCCCCCAAGAATATAAACACCAAAAAGTTCTCCTCCCTGACCGGTGAATGCGAAAGACCCCACTTTGTTTCCGCCTTCCATGATATCCATGTTTTCGGTGAAAAATTTAGTCAGTTTAACCATGAACCATGGCCCGTAGATACCAAAGGTGATACCTGTGAGCAGTGCGCCTACAAAATAGGTGCCAAACAACGAGCCGCCGGACCCATTGAATTTAATGACGTATTCTTTGCCATCCGCCGTTTGACCTTTAGTATTTTCGGTAAAGAATTTGGCAAGATTAACCATAAACCATGCCGCGTATATTCCCACTGTAAGCCCCGTGAGAATGGCACCGACGAGGTACGTGCCAAATAGACTCCCGCCCGTTCCACTGAAGGAGAATTTTACGTCGCCGCTTTCTGTTTTTAGTGTGAGATTTTCGCAGATGTATTTCTGCAGACCGACAATAAACCACGGAGCATAAATCCCAAACGTAATTCCTGTCAGAATCATCCCCACAATAAATTTGCCCAAAAGTGCGCCACCCGTACCTGTAAATTCGAATCTTCTTTCCATGTTTTGTCCTCCACTGTTACTGCCAAAAAATCAGGGAGCATTGCTTCCCTGCGGCATCGTCTTGTTAAACGGTGTGAAAAATGTAGCACCAAACCCAGGGGCTGCCATGAAAATTAAAATCGTATATGTATCAATGTGAGTGTGATTATCTGGAATTATTTGCGAGTCGGGCGAGGGTGGCCTTTGGGTCCGCCTTTTTTGGGATTTTGCTGATTGGCGGCCGCATGCTGATTCTGAATCTGCTGTATCGCATTTTTCGCTGCGGAACTGATTTTAGGGGAGGAAGAGGACATCGCCTCATACAGGGCCGGCATAACGAGGGGATGCTGGTCCCCAACAGTCATAAATGTTTGTATCACCGAGTATTGAACAGCTTCAGGTGCGTTTTTCATCAGTTCAAGCATCGGTGGCAGCGCCGCGGAAGCGCTGCGACCTGTTTTGCGAATCTGTTGTAAACTCGCAAGGACGACTTTGGTCGACGGATGAGATAATCCGGTTATGTAAAGAGATAAAAACCGCGAGCCCTGACTTTGCAACTGAGTCGACAATTCCTTTTCCAGTGTGTAATTGGCATCGGAATTCGTGGGACAGTGTTTTTGGGCGGCTTTGCTGGAGGCCAGAAAACTGAGAATGGTTGGATTGGCGCTGGCATCCATTCGAAACAGTGATTTCAGCGCATAAAGGCGGACGTTGGGATGGTCGTCGCAAATGGCGTTAATAACAGCTGCCACTCCGGACGGATTGCCGGTCACTTCTCCCAACGCGCGCACCGCGGCGCTGCGAACACGCGGTTCCGCATCGTTCTCAACCAGTGCGGTGAGTGCCTTGACTGCAGCGGGAGAGGATGCAGACATGTTCTTCAGGCGAAGGGCTGCCGCCCTGCGAACTCGTTTGTCATTGGAGGTCGCATACCCTACCGCAGTGGCTTCGTCAGTGTTTTCCATGCTTTTCAGGATTTCGGCAACCTTTTCGAAAGCCTGCTGCTTCGTTTCAAGATTTTCGGGCTGGTCGGCGAACTCCTCCATGGGATAACAGCCGCTGACTCCGGCAGCAGCAATAATAATTATCGCGATTAAATAATTAATAAAATTCATTGATAACGTTCTGTTCATTTGGCCACCAGAATGACACCGCCGATAATCAGGGCGAAGCCAATCCATTGAAAGTTGCTGATTGTTTCTTTAAATAACACAAGTGAGCCACCAATTACAATCAGTCCAGTGAGAGAAACCATAATCGGGTATGCCACAGACAATGGAATCCGACTCAGGGACTGTGTGTATGCAATGATATTGAGTGCAAATAGTGTCAGACCCAACAGAATGGGCCAGGATGTCAGATAGTGTTTAACGGCATCGCCAATTCCACTGTGGGACTCGGTGCCCAGCATCCCCTTTTTCATTAAAACATTGGCAACACCGTTAAAAATCACCGCGATGCCCAATAAAATAAACCCTTTTACCATCCTGTAACTCTTATCTCTCCGTAAACAGTTCAACAATTGGATTGCCGAACAGTATGATGACGGTACACAGTATCGCCCACGCGCCGCCTGTAAGCAGCAGCGGAACATCTGTGAACACGGTTTTGGTTGGATCACCACCGGATTTGTCGTGATACACCAGGTAGAGGTATCGAAAAATGCCATACAACACCAGGGGGACACTGAATAAAAGCAATCTACTGCCCACCATGATGACGGTCTGCGGATCCACAGTATACAGAATATAACAGATGACCGTTGCTGCAGTTACAATGGAAATAATCTGGTCCAGAAACGACTCGTTATAGGACGCCAACACCTTCCGATGCTGAATGGCCATTTCACCGAGGTAGACGATTTCCGCTTTTCGTTTTGTGAAACCCAAAAATAGCGAGATGGTAACACCGCACAGAATGAGCCAGGTGGATGGCAGTCGGGATATGGCGGCGGCGCCGGCCAGGATGCGAAGTACAAATCCTGCAGATATGAGGAGGACATCAATGATCACCACATTTTTCAGCCCGAGGGAATATCCCAGATTGAGGAGCAGATAAAAAAGAACAATTAATGTGGAAACGAAACCCAGTGTAAACCAGGTGATGGTTAAACCGCCCAGCGCGAGAACCACAAATCCGACGCTTCCGGCCCACCCAGGAAGTATTCCGGCCGCCAGTGGACGATTTCGTTTTCTTTCGTGAAGTCTGTCTTCCGACATATCGATGAAATCATTCAAATAATACACTGCACTGGATACCATGGAGAACGTGGCGAATGCGATAATCGCATCGATTAGAGGAATGATTTCAAACACCAGCCCGGAGAAAATGAGTGACGTGAACACAAAAATGTTTTTGACCCATTGAGCAGGGCGGGCAAGTATGACTAATGCTTTAATCCTTTGCATAGACGAGGCTAGATATCACAGGTCGGCACTATTGAAAAGATTCATTTCAATCAGATAACTGTCTGCTAACCTATTTCGGCGTTCATCTCCGGCCGGGTGGCATTTTAAGAATCCTAAAAAAACAATGCCTATTTTATCTGTTTTGTGCCATAGGTGCACCGCAACCCGTGCGTGAAAATTGAAGCTTGCATAGGTCCAGACGCCAGGCGAATGGTTTCACCTGCAATACGGTATTGGGCGACGGTATATATGATGAAGCGATTTGGTTTAAAATTCGATGGAGAAGGGGGCGCTCTGGACTTGTTGCGTATCGCAGCGCCACTGATTGTATCATACGCATGCGACACGATTATGCTCTTTACTGACAGACTGTTCCTGTCCCGCCTTGGTGGCGCCCACATGAGCGCAGCAATGACCGGCGGGTTGTCCGCGTTCATGTTCACCACTTTCTTTGTGGGACTTATCGGATATACCACCGCAATGGTGGCGCAACGTCTCGGTGCTGGAAAAAAGGAACTGTGTGGCGTCATCACCACTCAAGGGGGGATTGTGGCTCTGGCGGCGTTTCCGCTGCTTCTGCTGCTGATACCGGTGGGCAAAAAACTGTTTACAACTTTTGGCATTGACGACGAACAGTTGGCACTGCAATCGCGCTATTTTGGATTGCTGATGTTGGGCTCCGCACTGCCTCTTCTTCGCAGCACGCTGGCCAATTTTTTTAGCGGTATTGGCCGAACGCGCCTCGTTATGCTGGCTGCTCTGGTGAGTATGCTGGTGAATGTGGGGCTGAACTACGTGCTTATTTTTGGAAAACTGGGCATGCCCAAACTTGGAATTTCCGGGGCCGCATACGGAACCATTATTGCAAGTGCTATTGGCGTGCTGGTATTGGCGCTGTCCTATTTTAACCGAACCAATCGTGAAGAATTTCATGTGGTTAAGGGGCTTCGTCTTCATCGGCGATTCATGGGAGAACTCTGGCGGCTGGGCACTCCTTCGGGAATTGAACTCTTTTTAAATCTGCTGGCCTTTACGCTGATGATTACCATTTTTCACGGTCAGGGAATTGTTGTGGCCTCGGCCATTACGATTACGTTCAATTGGGATATGGTGGCGTTCATTCCTCTGTTGGGTATCAATGTGGGGGTTACAACGCTGGTTGGCAGATACGTGGGCAAACAGGATTTGTCTATCGCGCATCGCTCAATGAAGTCTGGTCTGGTGCTGGCCTGTACATATGTTTTGGGATTGATGGTGCTTTTTGCATTGGTCCCCGAACCTCTGGTGGTGTTGTTCCGCCCTGCCGAAACGGGTGATTACTGGTCACAGATTCAGCCTCTGGCGGTGCAAATGGTGCGATTGATCAGTATTTATTTGCTGGCAGACGCGTTAACCATTGTTTTCAGCGGCGCGCTGCGTGGCGCCGGGGATACCTTCTGGACCATGATTCTGTCCGTTGGAATTCACTGGGTGCTGACCGGAGCGGCATACGTGGGATTTCACATCATGGACCTGGGGCCGCTGTCCACGTGGATAGCTGTAATTGTTCTGTTTTGCCTCATGGCGTCTGTGTACACTGTTCGATATTACAAAGGAAACTGGCGGGAAAAAGCGCTGTTGCTGGTAAGAGAATCGTAGGTTCCAAAACTATTTCGCCTGCTTTTTCGCGTCCATTTCCTTGCGCACGTCGTCCATATCCAGTTCTTTTACCTTTTCTACCAGTTCGTCCAGCGCCGCCGGCGGCAACGCACCCGGTTGCTGGAAAATCATGATGCCTTCCTTGAACACCGCAAGGGTGGGAATGGAACGAATTCCAAACTGTGCTGCCACATCCTGATGAGCTTCGGTGTCGCATTTGGCAAAAACAATATCACCATTTTTTTCCGACGCAGCCTCAAATGTGGGGCCGAACATTTTACAGGGACCGCACCAATCCGCCCAGAAGTCGATAAAAAGAATGTTGCTATCGGTAATCAGTGATTCAAGATTTTTTGCTGTTAATTGTTGTGTTGCCATTTTTACCCTCACTTCCTTTCAAAATACTCCGCTGACCTCAATTATTTGAAGTTAAACATAATATCGTTTCATGAGATTGCAATTTTTGTTTCGTACTGTCCCCATATTCACTAACATGAGCAGCTAAGTGACTAGTTGGTGTCACTGGTGTTGTTTTTTTTTTCTCAACATGGAATAACACATTTTATTTTATTGTTATTTCGGGCAATTATTGACATGAAAGAGAAACCATGCGTACCCATGGAGCTAGTTATGGAGGTAAGAATAATGGCAAAAAAAACGGGAATTATTGTATCTGTTGTGTTTGGTGCGTTGCTGGTGGTTGGGTGTAAACCCGATTATCCCAACTGTAAAACGGATGAGCATTGTCACGAGGGCGAATTTTGTGTGAATAACATTTGTCAGCAGTGCCGCGACAATCAGGACTGTCCGGAAGGGCAGGAATGTTCGGGGGGCGGCTGTCGTGATATTCCAAATTATTGTTCAACCAGCGCTGATTGTGCAGCCGGTCAGGTATGTCGTGACAACACCTGCGGTCCCTGCACACAGAACAGCGAATGTAGCGACGGACAGATTTGCGCAGACGGCGCCTGCATTAGCGCGGAATGTCAGGCGGACGGCGATTGTCCCGCCGGCACCCAGTGCGTGAACTACAAGTGTGAAGCAAAACCGGAACCAACACCCACAATGGCGCCTGAGTGCACACTTGAATCGGTTTACTTCGAATTTGATTCTTCGGAAGTTGATTCTGCCGGTCGTTCCGTACTGGACAACAACTTTGCCTGTCTGCAAACGCGTGGTGGTGGCCAGATTACCCTGGAAGGTCATTGCGATGCTGCGGGCACAACCGAGTACAACATGGCATTGGGTGAGCGTCGGGCGAGAATGGTTCACAAATTGATGAAAGCCATGGGGGTTGAAGGCAAAGATATGCGTGTGGTATCCAAAGGCGAAGAAGAGTCCGAGGGTGGAAATGTCGCTAAAGACAGAAGGGTGGATTTCAAGTGACAATTCGTTCGGTTGCACTGCCGGGATTTCTGGTGTTTGTCGGGCTTCTGCTGAACGGTTGTTTTCTGTTTACCACACGGGATGACGGAGAGCGACTGAAGCAGGAGGTGCAGCATCTGCAGGATCGGCTGGTAAAGCTGGAGGCAGACGCCGGTGCCAATCGGACAGAACTTGAAGACATGATAGAGCGGGCGCAGGAGCAGGTGGAGAGTCTGGACGAGACACTGAGCAAGGCAACACGCGTATTGGCACGCAATTCAGCGGATTTTGGAGCGGAAATGGAAGTGCTCCGCAATGATATCAACGAGTCCAAAGGCGCCGTTGCGGAGCTCTCCCATGAATTGGATAATATTAAAAAAAACGTCGACAACACTGACAAAAAAGTGGTTGAGGTGGCTTTGGCCGCTGGGCTGGATATGCCGATAGAAGAATCTCAGGTCCCTAAAGCCGCCAGTGAGCATTTCAGTATGATCAAGGATTCGTTGGCCAATGGGCGATACGGAGAGGCCCGATCCCTCGCCAAGGTGTATCAGGACAGGTATCCGCGCGCCTCAAATCTGGACGAACTCCAACTGATTATCGGTCAATCCTACTCCGAGCAAAAACGATATGCCAAAGCGCTGGGCGCACTGAGGCGGTTTATGGATTTGTACCCCAAAAGTGAGTACGCTCCGGAAGTGCTCTATGAAATGGCAAATTCCTTTTTCATGCTTGGGGATTGCACGGATGCGCGAATTCTGGTGGATACCATCACCAAGCGGTATAAAACGAGTCCCTTTGCGTTAAAAGCGCAGAAATTGAAGTCCACCATTGATGCGTCTCGCGCCAAATGTACATCCTGAGCCTGTGAATGCCCAACTCCGGAAGTTGAACATCTGAACCCCTGAAATCACCTATCTTTTATTAAGCTGAATTCTCATGTGGATAATCCCTGGTATTTTTTCCGCCCTGTTTCTTGGAATATACGATGTGTGTAAAAAGTGGTCCCTGCGCGACAATAACGTACTCGGCGTGCTGTTTCTTTCAAATTGCGCCGCACTTCTGCTAACGGTACCCGTATTTATTGCTTCGTTCATTTCTCCGGCGATCATGGCGCGGATGTCGCTTTACGCCGGAATCCCCACTTTTTCACAGCATTTTTACATTATATTCAAAACGCTGCTGGTGTCGTCGTCCTGGATTTCAGCGTTTTTTGCTCTGAAGCATCTGCCCATATCCATTGTTTCGCCCATTCGCGCCTCGGCGCCGTTGTGGACACTGTTGGGCGCCACGCTGCTGTTTGGCGAGAATTTTAAAGTGTTGCACTGGGTGGCGATTGGTGTGACGTTTGTGTCGTATTATGCCTTTTCCATTATTGGAAAGTTGGAAGGTATTTCCTTTGCTGGAAACAAGTGGATGCTGTTGGTGGGTGTCGCCACTTTAACCGGGGCACTAAGTGCGCTGTATGACAAATATCTTTTGCATTCCATCGGAATAAACCCAGTAACCATGCAGGTATGGTTTTCGTTTTACCTGGTACTGGTAAATGGAAGTATTTTTCTCATATCCGGATTGGCTTCCCGGTGGTCGACGAAACTCCAGTGGCGGCACACTATTTTGCTCATTGGGGTTTTCCTGATAGTAGCCGATTATTTATACTTTAAGGCTCTCAGTCACGAAGATGCCATGATAGCAGCGCTGTCCATTGTGAGGCGCAGTAGTGTGGTGGTTTCATTCGTGGTGGGCGGGATTCTGTTAAAAGAGCTGAATAAGCGCAAAAAGATGATTCCGCTGGCCGGTGTTTTACTCGGTGTGGTATTGCTTTTATTCTGAATCGGATAAGGAGATTGATTAATGGAGATTATCCTCGATGAACCGTTGAAAAATGTGGTTCGAGTCGGAGTCGCGTTGTTTACCGGCATTGTGAATCCACCCGATGGCGGCGATGCCATATGGGCACTGTTCAGTGATTTAAGTGACACGTTATGCAGGCAGCACAAGGGCAAAACAGCGGCTCAGGTGGATGGCGTCCAGGATGCCAGAAAATTTTATCGCGCAGTGGGATTGGACCCCACCAAAACCAGACCCTCATCGGAAGCTCTGTTGCGTCGGAGTCTAAAAGGAAAAGGCGTGTATCGCGTTCACCCGGTGGTGGATTTGCTCAATTATGTGAGTCTTAAACAGCTGATGCCTGTGGGGTTGTACGACATTTCAAAAATTGAAGGAGAGCAGGTTCGCATCGTGATAGGTGGGGCGGACTGGGGATTCGATGGCATTCGCAAAGCCCGGGTGAATGTGTCTGGACGGCTGTGCGTTACGGACGCATTGGGCCCCTTTGGGTCACCCACATCGGACTCTCTAAGAACGTCCATCAATGGCCATGTGACCGATGCGCTGGTACTATTTTATCAATCCATTGAGGGCGACGCGCGCTTTCTGACCGATTCTCTGGCGCTGACCGTATCCCTGGTGTCAAAGCACATTTGCGGCCAGGCAATTCTGCAACAGATTTTATAAGTCCCCCAGGTTATTCATGAATACAAACTGGTATAAAAATACCAATTATTTGGGGTCACTGGCTTGACTCGCCCGCAGACAGTCTTATTTTTCCAGCCAGAAACTGTTATTCATTTTATTTTAAGGAGATGCAATGAAATTGAATATTACTGATAAGGCCAAACAGGAACTATTTGCCGGCGGAGTGGGTAAGGACGCGTACCTGCGTCTTGCTGTTACTCCCGGGGGATGTGCAGGTATGTCGTACAGCATGCTGCTGGATGACGCCATGCGTGAGGGGGATCAGATGGTTTATCACCAGGGCGAGCTGCGCGTGGTGACGGATCCGGAATCGGCACAGTATCTGGATGGACTCAACATCGATTACTCGGATGACCTGGTTGAATCAGGATTTCGGCTGCATAATCCAAACGCTCAAAAGTCGTGCGGATGCGGATCCAGTTTCGGCTGCTAGGAGGGGGGTATGGAAGCAACTGCAAAAAGTCTGATGGGCGGACCATCCGCATATTGCATATCAACCGGACAACTGAAGAGCGCATATCACCTTGCCAATGAAGATCCCCATTCTTCGCCCAGGATACAGGGTGAAATCGAACGCCTGGAAGATGCATTAACACGTAACGAGCGCGCCGCCCTGGCATTCGTTTTAATTGAACGATTGCGGGATTCCCACCAGTAGATTTCCGATTCTTTTATGGAATTCCTGTAAATATGCATTTTATTGGTATGATTGTATCTGTAAATCAGTACAGTTGTATTTTTGCGCTGATGCGACAATCTTCGGGATTTCGCGAGGTTGCGCGTTCCAGGTACTGACTTTCCGGGTCATATGGACCACTTTGCGTCAATTGTCACCCAGTTGCAGGGTATTTTTGTCCGCATTAAATTTGATGAAGGCAAGGAGGTCGAAATGCATCAATATCGACCGGCACGTGTTGCCGCTTCACTACCGGTGGAACTTTACACGGTTCCTTTTTTACCGCCGTTTCGAATGCGGATTGAGAATATCAGCACGGGCGGCATGTTTATTCGTACTTCCATTGGATTTCATGTGGGCGAAATATTAATGGCCAAAACGTGGCTGCCCAACATGGACAAACCTGGATTATTCATCTCTCGAGTGGCGCGCTCTTTCATGCCAGGGCAGGATGTTCTGGACGAGTACAGTGGCCTGGGGCTGCAATTTCTGCATGGCAACAAATGGCAACGTCAGAAACTGGCTGAGTTTATTCGCAGCCAGAATACCCCTGAATCTGATTCCGATGCACCATCGGAATCTCGACCTGTCCATCATTCGCAGCCGCTGACAGATGATGCGTCCAGCGGTAGCCTGGGATAACTTTCCAGGTTGCACCGGTGGAACATGAACTGAATTCTATTCTGTAGCATCCGCAGTGAGTCCGCTTACGGCGACATGGATGATCGACTGAGCTTTGCCACCATGCTGGTAAAATCCAATGATTTGTTTTTCGCCTCCGCCGATATGGGACTGGCGTTGTACCGGGATGGAATGCCCATAACAGGCGATGTGACAGAGATGGTCTACTTGTGGGACGCGGGCACAGAAGTGAATGAAGTACCCGGGTTTGGCCCCAATCAGCCCATCAATCAAACGGAATTGACGATTCCGGTCGACGAAATGGGGCATGTGATGATGGTCGACGATGGATTTCATTATCCAGCGGTAAATCGTTTCCTCAAAGTAACTGTCGGTGTAGAGTAATTTTCGAAATGGCCGCATCAATCGCCACACCTTTTTCAAATACCCATTTAGTGCAGCTGTTGCGATGGTTTGCTGCCGTGATAGCCGATGCATGGGTCCGCGTTGGTTGGCAGCTGGATATTCTCTGGTGCGCCGTGTTCGCAGATGGCGCATTATCCGATTTGAGTGCAGTGCTGACGCTGCACATGTGGTTGATGGTGCGCCCCCTCCATCGGTCCCCTCTGGCCCAATGGAAACGGTTGAGACTGGTGTTGACAACGGTTCTGATAGTGATGTTGCCTCTGCTGTTGCCAGCGGCCCATAGCTTACATATTGTTGTATTTGGACGATTGCTCATTCGCGGTGGAAAAAAAGCCGACATTGTGAATGTCCCACTGTTTTGGGCGGCGGGCATGTTCGCGCTTTTCAGTCTGCATCTTCATTGTCCAATCGTTCATCCCATGCATATAGCCCTTGGACATTCTTCAATCATGGGTGTCATATGGGGGCTTTCGCTGTTGAAACGTATCGTTCGAATTTAAAAAAGGAAATCATGACTGATTTGAAAACTGAAAAAGCCATTTTGGACGCGGCACTTGCAGAATTCGCCGAAAAAGGCTTTCATGGCGCCAGGATGCAGACCATCGCCAATCGTGCCGGCGCCAATAAAGCATTGGTTCATTATTATTATCGCTCCAAAGAGCAATTGTACCTTACAGCACTGACACTGATTTCAGTCGCGTTTCGAGAAGCGGTTGATTCTCAGATACATCGTTTGGCAGTTGGTGATATTCGCGGTCTTGCCAAAGTGCTGGCGACGTTCGTAGTGACGGAAACACAAAAAGCGCCGTATTCAAAAATATTGATTACAGAGCTTGCTGTGGGAGGGCCGTATTTAAAGAAGTTGTCCGCTCTTTTTGTGGAGGCGCTGGGTGAGCAACCGAACGCAGTGCAGAAATTTATCCAGAAGGGAATAACGGCTGGAAAAATCAAACCGGCGCATCCCATGAAAATTTTCAGTTGCCTCATGGGGATGTGCTGGAACATTTTTTTAATGGCCCCCATTGCCGATGTCTTTTATGAACGGGATGGTGTCCATCAGGATGCTTCATTTTTTACGGACTACATAGAATTGATTTCTGAGATGGCGGCGTCGGGGTTGGGGGTAAACGGGTAAAGGTGTTGCGCCTGTTAGAGCAGAATAAGTATTATCATGCCCGCCGACTCCAACGCACCATTACAGACGTCACGAATTCGCCCACCCGACATCCCCGGTCGGTTTTCCGGAAAATACAGAGAAGACAAGGTGCAAATCAACAATGCGCATATGGGATGCCCAGCAAAGGACAGCAGGCGTGTGGTTTCGCTCCCCTGTGGGGCCATTGAATCGAGGCATCCCATGAGCATTAATCCAATGGGGAGGCCAATTAGCCCGATTACAGCGCCTGCCCCAGAGCGGCGAGTGCGTGACTCAATACCAACGGAGAGGTGAGGCGATTCAGTATCAAACCCTTTGGGGATTTGCCCAGGGGCTCTCCCATGGATGAAACGACCAAAGAGCGACCCGCCAATATATGTAGCGGGAATGGCCGCAATGGCACCAAACAGAATGACCCATCTCAAATCCGCCCCGAGTATTTCCGCTGCGGCGATGGGGCCTGGGGTAGGAGGGACGAATGTATGCGTGGCCACCAGACCGGCGAGGAGCGGCAATGCAAAAAACATGATGGACTTGTTGGGTTTGTTTTTCAGTCCATAGATGGCAGGTGCGAGAAGAACCCGTCCGGCGTTAAAGAAAACAGGAATTTTTGTAATATATCCCGCAACAGCCATTGCGCTTCGTGATTTGGATGCGCCAAACCTGCCGAGAAGTGTTTCTGCCCAAATGGTTGCCCCCCCCCGCGATGCTTCCAACTTCCTGCCAAACACCGTTCCAAGGGCCACGATGAGTGCAACCTCTGCGAGGGTGTCCCCCATGCCCACAGTGATGGCTTTGATGATGTCGCCCAAAGACATGCCCGCAGCGGCGCCAATAACCATACTGGAAATGAGCAGTGCAGTGCCACTCAATTCACATGACGCCCGTATTGCATGATGCGCGTTAATCGGACAGAGTCCCATGTGGACCAGATTATCAATGTGAACAAAAAATTACCCAAAATGACATGTCGAATGCCACTATTACAGTGATAAGAGCTTGATGAAAGCAGAGAAATTTTAGCATATGTGGATAATTAAAATATTAGTGCAGAATAATAATTGTTCAGTTATGACAACACTAAAAATGGCATCCCACAGGTGATAATATTGTGTTATTGTGGCACACATATGTGGTAGATGAACACCCACATATGCGTGCAAACATGAAAAAAATGGTATGCATCAATCGCGTCACACCAGAAAATGGAGTGGCTTAAACCATATGTTCTTAAATTTGGGAGGACAGCAGAAATGAAACGACTACTTTTATTATTTTTGGTTCTTTGGCTTGCCGCTTGCGGGTCGGATGGTGGAGGCACAATTTACGTTGATGACAGCAATAGCGATAGCAGCGATGGCGACAGCGACAGCGATGGCGACAGTGATAGCGATGGCGACAGCGACAGCGATGGCGACAGTGATAGCGATGGCGACAGCGACAGCGATGGCGACAGCGACAGCGATGGTGACAGTGACAGCGATGGTGACAGCGACAGTGACAGCGACGGCGACAGTGACAGCGACGGCGACAGCGACAGCGATGGAGATGGGACGGTTCCAGGTTATATCGCTACTGGTGATTGGCACGGATGTGCGTGGACAGGTACCGATGGCATGAAAAAAGGCGAAGAGGATAAAGACGGTAATGTTCTCAGTGTCGTTACTTCTACTGACCCTCTCGATTTCATTAAAAGAAAATCAGATGAAAACTTTTGTATCTCCGGGTCCGTTGGGGACACATACGAATCGGTTGCTTTGCTGGGATTCAACCTTAACGAAGATGCCGCTGACGCTGATTGTTCCTATGATCCCGATGCAAACAGTGGCGAAGGCCCCCCCGAAGTCGAAATCAAGGATGACGGTATTGTTGTGAATATCGCCAGTAATATGAGCAGTGCAACCATCCGTATTCAGATTCAAACCAAAGATGGCGCCGACAACGCAGATGAACGCTGGTGCTATGACCTGGGTGTAACGGGTGCTGAGTCTTCGGACGGCGTCAGGGTGTTTGCTCCTTATAAAGAATTTCATAGTACATGTTGGGATATTGAAGGCCAGTGGGGCGACCCCGGCGAGTACTACGATAATCAGCCCATTTCAGCAGTTGTTTTCCTGGTTCCTGGGGACACAAAGGAAACAGAGTACGACTTCTGTGTGCTTGGCTTTGTTGAAGGCAACGAAGATACCCCAACGCCAGAGAAATTTGGCGACGTGGTAGTGGGCGTTCAAAAAGGGACATGTGGCGGTAATGGTGGAGAGGATGACAATTACGACCGTAAAATGGTGTCGGCAGAGGGCTCTTCTTACATCATCCAGAACAACTATTGGGGCAATACGTCCGGTTGGCAGGAATTATCCTTCGAAGGCAACAGCTGGGAGATCACCCACTTTGAAGGCTCATCCCCGGGCGGAGCGCCAGTATCATTCCCCTCCATTTACGTTGGGCAAAATGGCAGCAAAGCATTGAAGACTACCGCAACAGATAATTTGCCTGCGCGCATCAGTGATATTTCCAGTGCTCAGACAACAGTGAAATGGAGTGGCACTGACCTTGGTGGTGCAAATATGGCATATGATATTTGGTTCTCTGAAGACAGCCCTCCTTTCGGTGGAAAAGAATATGGTGATGCAGTATCTGGGTTTGCCATGTTGTGGCTGCATATGCCAAACAATGAAGTACCTATTGGTAGTTCTAACGCAACAGCTAATTTCTGCGGTCATAGTTGGGATGTCTGGGTTGGTCCTCGTGGGAGCTCTCCTGATTACCCTGAGCTTAATTCGAATCGTCCGGTTATTTCATACGTTGTTCAAGGTGGGGATGTGAAGGATTTCAGTTGCGATCTTAAAGAAATGATGAATGATGCAACCCAGCGCGGGCTTCAATCGAGCTGGTATCTGTCAGATGTTTTTGCCGGATTTGAAATTTGGAGCGGCAATCCTACTGGTTCCAAGATTAACGAATTCACAATAAAGGTGGAAAAGTAATCGGCTATCTTTAAGGAAGCCTCTTTAGGATTTCCGAGTGGCTTCCGTCTTCTTTCTTCGCTATTTTTCCTTTTAAAATCATGCTGTAGTAAATATGCGTTCTGGTGTGCTGCACAGCTGTAGCATCACTGCAAAAATTGTAGAAGAGTCAAATGCATGTTTGCCAGTTGTACCGCGAATGCAATGATTGAGTCTCAATTTAAAATCCGTGTTTTCTAAAATTTGTTTTAAACGCATCATTTCCCTTTACAACAGTAACACAGTGTTTATCGTAGGGCAGTTGAACTGAACGTATTGAATAGCCCCCGTCGATTTCTTTTTGGGGTTGATGAGTTGGCATACCGTCAGTTGACCATGGAAGCATGGGCATTTGTTTTCACCGGCTGGTTCGAATTGACTGTTATCGCAGTAGTTAAAGTGACGTTGGGCACCATTGGGCGCCATTGATAAGGAAAAAATATGAAAAGTAATGTGAGGTTGATTGTTATTGGGTGTTTTCCGTTGCTGGTTGCTTTGCAGTCCGCGATGTTGGAGGCGAAGGACGTTGACAGTAGCGAACAGGGGTCGGAAACGCTGGCTGATTTATACCTGAAAGGAAGGTCGCATTTTCACTTAAAGGAATACGCCGAAGCGGCCGAAGCCTTTCGACGCGTGATAGAGTTGAGCCCCAGACATGAGTATCATTTGGATGTGGGGGAGTGTGAATACCTGCGCGGGCGTTTTGACCTTGCCATGGAGGAGTTTGAAATTTTTCGCGAGGGCGCGGGGAAAAACATGGCTGATGACGCGCGCGCGTTGGTTGACAAGGTGTTTAAAGAGGGGGCGTTAAAGGTTGGGTATTTGAACTTTACTGAAACAGAATCTTTCGAGGTGTGGATAGACGGGGAACATCGTGGAAATACGCCATTGTCAAAGCCGATTATTGTGATGTCGGGGAAACACGATATTGTATTTAAGCAAAATGGGCAGCCGGTGTCTGACACAAAAGTGACATTGTTAAGTGGCGCCACCATTGATATTGTACGCCCGGAACCACAGCCAGAGCCGCAGAGCGAAGCTACGCCTTTGGAGCAACCCCAAAAAGACGAAAACGATTTGAATACACAAACGCCCGTTGACGAAGGCATTTTAGCTCCAAAGCCAAAGAAATTGTCTCCGCTGAAAATCGCAGGATTTGCAACCGTCGGATTAGGGGGCGCGTTGTTGGTGGCCAGCGCTATCACGGGTAAAATGGCCAATTCCAAAGCCGACAGGCTCGATGATAAATGCAGCTTGGTAAATCAGCCGTGTGATACTAAATACGAAGATATAAATACCAAAGGGGAGTCCCTTAAAAAAGCCAATATAGCGCTGTTTATTGCCGGTACTGCGGCAACAGTGACCGGTGTGGTACTGGCCGTTGTTGGAATAAAACGAAGCCGTTCCGGCGAAAAGATAACCCTTAAAACGTCGCCGGTTGTTGGTGCAAACACAGCGGGATGGGTTGTTGAGGGGAGGTTTTAATTATGAAAGCCACGATAAACGAGATTTGTGCAGCCCGCCCCAAATGGAACGCGCGGACGGCCATGGGGCATGATGTCGGGTTGAAGACAGGTTTTGGGGGCAATATCCGCACGTTGGCACATCCATTTTTGCTGTTGGCGCTGCTATGGCTTTTAACCGGATGCGCCCTGAATACCGATTTTGACAAATATACATTTGGACCGCCTGACAGTGACTCCAATATTGCGTCATCCACTGACGATAACCAGGTGGTGGGAAGTGATTCGGATTCGGTTGTCGATACCGGTTTAAATGGTGATTCCAATGGTTATACCGGCAGTGAAACAGACGTATTACCCACTGACACCAGTCAAAACAGCCAAACGGTCGACACATCCACTGAAACAGCCACGAGTGAACAATCTCACACCGACAGCGATACTTGTGCCCTTGAATCTGATTGCTGTTCCAATACCGATTGCTCGAATGGTGAGACATGCAGCGAGAGCGGGATTTGCGTTGATGCGTTATCCCCTTCTGTTGTAAGTATCTCTCCACCAGACGGTGCGCCTGGCGTTGATGCAAATTCAGAAATTGTCATTACCTTTAGTGAACCAATGGACACGTCAAGTATCGAAGGCATGATTTCTGTTTCTGGAATTTCCATCCAAAATTTGTCGTTTTCATGGAATATAACTGGTACGATATTAACTATCGCATCCTCAAATGGATGGGAATATGCCAGCGGTGTTACGCCTGAAAGCACCCAAGCACGAATATACACAATATTCGTTGAATCCAACGTTGCAGATGTCGTGGGCAACCCCATGGGAGTGCGATTACAAGCAGAATTCTCCACTCTCCGTAGAATAACTCAAACCTTTGCTCCAGTCGTAAATTCGAACTATTTTAGTTATGCGGTGTCTACGTATGAAACCATCAATTATTGTGACGGCAAGGACGATATCATCAAGATAGGGGAATCTGCTTACATGGGAGGCGGAGGTGATTGGCGAAGTGCAGTTATATTTAACACTGCTCTTCCCAAGTCTATTGCGAATATCAACAATGCGTATTTAAGTATCAATCAAGCTACACCGGAAGACGATTTCTATGCTTCAGGTAAAGTTGCAATAGAGCAACTATTATATCAGAATATTGATTCTACTATTCTCACAGCGGTCACAAAAAGAGAATTAGGTATTCTCTCTACGCTCTTGGAACCTGTTTCCACCATTGACATAACAGAAGCGTTTGCCACAGATATTGCTGCAGGAGAAGTAGACTTTTTGTTTAGATTGTATAACCTTGACAGCGAAACAAATACTTACGCGAAATTTTTCTGTGACACTTACACACTTACAGTCGAATACCTGCTGCCATAATATTCCCCCAGTTCCGGAAAAACGACCCATTTTTTTTGACATTTAAGCGGGGTTAAACAAATTCGCATGTTTTGATTGTCATCAAACGGAATTTAGTTTCGTCAATCCCGTAAAATGATGAATATCTGGTTTATCTTTACGCTCAGGTCAACTCGCCTACAATAAACACTGTTCTGCTGTTGTAAAGGGAAATGATGTGTTTTGAACAAATATTAGAAAACACGAATTTTAAATTTTCGTCATGGCATACGACGCGTGTCTGACAATTGCGTGTCAATCTGTTATATCCCTGCCTGTGCACTGCTTTTCGACCGACTGATCAATGCTGGGGCGAAAATGGCTCTGGACAACTGGGGCGAGAGACCGAAGAGAATTACTACGTTGATACCCCCGCTCCTGTTGACGGATTGTTTTAGCGCGCTGTTTTTGTTATTAATTTCTTTCAATCAAAAAGGGGTCTTCAGAAGAATCTGTGGGTAAAAACAGATAAATCTTGAGCTGAACGGTCAATTGTTAGCGAATTAAAAGATGCATCCTGCACGCTGGTTTGCAAAGGTGTATTCATTAAGACAAACCTCAAACTCACGGTTCAGGATGCGTTTTCAAACTATTCTCAATTTTGTCGAACAGTACGGTTCTTTTGTGTATGGCACAGGAATGATCCAAAGTAATCAAGTCGAGTTCTGTTCCACTGCAGGTCTTTTCCTGTAGTCGATTTTCTCCAGTTCGAAACAAAATACGGCGATTCAGCGGACTGGCGTCAGCTGCTCGGTGTATTTATCCGCGCCGCGGGTTTGATTGACTGGAAGGTTGAAAAAATGACGCCCGGCCCCGAATTATATTTTGGAGGTAATTATCTTCCGTTCCCGCAGACCTGCTATGTCATCTTCTCGCGCGGCAATGAGTGTGTTGTATACCCAGCGCTCATCGCGCCTGCCATCCGTCGTGTCTTTATAGTTATTTTTGACATTAGCCTCTCTATTTCTCTTGTGGCCGAGACCATTATATACCGCCCTGTCGGTCGGCCAGTTCCTTCGGGAGTGGCGGCAACATGGGGCAGGGCGTTTAGTTTCCAATCACATATACCAGCTGCCACGATGTAACGGTGCTTTCCGACTCATCTCCAGGCCTTTTTTCGTTTTGCAAATTTATGTCCGGTTGATGAACTCAACGGAGCGCGCGGGAAATCCCGACTGTTTCCAGGGATAACTGCTTCTGGACAAATGACTTTGAATCAAACCTGCAAATTGCAGTTTCGCCCGGATATTCGGAGATCAGGGGCCGTAAGAGTTTGCATTGGGGGCGCCGTCTCATACTGACAGAACATGCAGATGCCGCTGCGGATGTAAATAAGTTGAAACATGTTACGCCCCTGGATTGATTCGTCTGTCCGGATTCAGCGTCATTCAGGATGCCTGTGATTACAGTTTTTTATCGCAACAGCTATTGGTCATTGTCCTGTTCAGTCAATGATGTTTTTGCAAAATCGTGGGACTTGGCGGAGCCGATGTTCTCCGCGAGAACCGCAGCCAATCGGTCCAAAATCTGCAATCGTCGATAGGGTTTCTGGATGAACGCGTTGACACCATCGGCAAGCAGATTCCTGGTTTCATTGTTGAGGCTATATCCGGATGCGAGCAGCACACGAACGGACGGATTTATCTCCTTCATGGCTCGGTAGGTTTCTGGGCCGTCCATGACGGGCATAACCATATCAAGAATAACCGCGTCAATGGTCCGCCAATTGGCTCTATAGTAGTCGAGTGCCACCTGTCCGTCTGAAGCAGTCACCACGCTGTATCCCTGCGTCGACAACATGTCCACACCCAAATTCCGAATGGCTTCTTCGTCGTCAACAATCAATATTACTGCGGGTCGAGATGCCACGGTCATATACTCTGGTAAAGACGGCTGGATTGCTTTCTGGTGCTCAATCGGAAGATAGAGGGTAAATGTCGTGCCGCTTCCAGGCGTGCTCTTAACATCGATCGCGCCATGATGTTGTTTGATGGTTCCATAAACCGCAGCCAGCCCAAGCCCTGTCCCTTTGTTCTGTTTTTTGGTACTGAAAAACGGCTCAAAAATATGTGGCAGATTTTCTTTGGGAATCCCGCATCCCGTATCCGCAATTGCGATACTCACGTACGTCCCCGGACGCAGTTCCGCAGAAAGTTGGTGGCAGCAGGATTCATCAAGGTTGGTCACATTGGTGGTGAACGTCAGGGTACCCTGTTCATCTGTGGCATCCGCAGCATTGATTGCGATGTTGAGAAGGGCGTTCTCCAGCAGGGTAGGATCGCCGAGCGTGGTGGACGGTGAAGCCAACAGGTGCAGCCCGATGGCTATCTTCTTGTGAATACTGTGGCTGAGAAAGTCGCAAACCTCCCGAATCATTTCGTTGATGTCAACTACGACAGACTGGTATTGGCCTTTTCGTGCGAAGGCGAGAAGTTTGGAAGTGAGATCGCTGGCTCGCTGGCTTGCGGCGACAATGTGTTGTGTGTAACGCAGCAGTTCCGGATCGGCAAGATTGTCATGCAACAGGTCTGCATATCCCATGATGCCGGCGAGCTGGTTGTTGAAATCGTGTGCAATACCTCCGGCAAGTTGACCAATGGCGTTCATTTTTTCCATCTGTCGCAGTTTCTCCTCAGCTACCTTCTGATCGGTTATATCATCGTAAATGCCAAGCACGCCCAGCGGACGTCGGTTCTCATCCAACAATGGCGCTTTGGAAGTGTCAATCCAGATTCGGGTACCGTCCTTCTTTTGAAGCGGTTCCACAATATGAAGCTTCTGCTGACCGGTCTCCAGAACTTCCATATCGTCTCTGCGATACGCTTCCGTCTCGTGAATTGGCCACGGGAGATCATAATCGGTTTTCCCGATAATTTCCTCGGGACTCTCGAAACCTGCATGGTTGGCGAAAACACGATTGCAGCCGAGATAAACGCCATCTCGGTCTTTCCAGAAGATCGACTGGGGGACTGTATCAAGAACAGTATTAAGCATATTTTTGCTTTTTCTCAGCTCGCCAAGCGCCTGTTCCGTCTCTTTGCGTGCCTGTCCCATTTCACCGATGAGGCGAGTGAGCCTGTTGAAAAAATCCATTAGTGTTCGAACGTAAAATTCACTGAGGATGGGGACGCGGTCCAGGGCTGCCATATATTTGTCCCTATCGTACCCGAAATGAAGCGCCTGTTGTTCGAAGCGTTCGCGACTCGGCGGTTCAAAAAAAAATTGGCCGGTAAAAAAGTTGGCGACATGCTGATCGCCGATGACGATGGGAATCGCAACATCGACAAGCCCGTTTTTGCATTTGTAAACGTTATACTCATGTCCGTTGGCGAGTTGTTGGGCAAGATGCGTATCGCTCTCACGACATCGGCAGGCGGTCTCCGGGTGTTTGCGATGAAATTCAGTGCAAATATCCTGCCAGCCGGTGGCGATGAGAATATTGCCATCCAAATCGAGTATTGCTGTCACCGCACCGGTTAACCTGGTGAAGCTTTCACAGAGCCCATGAAGTTGAGCTACGTCCACGAGCTCCGCGAATATTGCACGTGTCACAGCACACTCCCCCTTTTTTAAATACCGTTGATTTGGTTAAAATTCAACAGTCGTACTATTTTCAATAAATGAATATAAGAGCGAAAATACTTTGTTCAAAATTAATTTATCCACAAAATATGCATAATCCTTCTTTGTCAGAAGTAAGATTTTTGCGCATCAGACGTATTCCTGCCCCCACTGCAGCGCTGGATTTTTTGCCCGGCGACCAACTGGGCCAGGCGTCAGATAAACTACCGCTACAGTTTCGGGCAATTTAACAAGTAATTTCGTTCCAGCGCTGCTTAAAGACTCTCGTGGTCGCGGCAATTAGACAAGAGTGCTACAGGATGGATATATGTGACAATAAGTCAGTTTTGCGAAAGGGGAGGCGCAAATGGTCACATCGTACAAAACATTGAATTCTTAGGGCACACATCACACACATTCGACGGTTTTGTACGTTGCTGTGGCTTCATCAAATTATTTGAAAGAATCAGGAAATGTCGGTCAGACGGATTGGAGTGGGATGTTTATCCCAAATCCAATTTGGGAAGGGGGCTGTTTTTAGAAACTCATAACCGCCTGCATCTTGAAAACAAGTGCATCGGGGCCATCTGCCATACCAGAGCCATCTTTGATATCGTCGTCATAGATATACTTGGAAACCTGGAACCACAGTTGCTCAGAGGAGAGGAAGTGGGACGTGAAAATCAAGCGAGGTGTAATAACCTTGATCTTCCCAGCTTCGTCCAGATTTACGCCGTCATAACGGAGCATCATAGCCATCCAGGAGGTTGGCCAGAAAGCGACATCGGCGCCACCTTTGATTTGCATCATTGAATCTTCGGCACCATCAGGTACATCGTCGCCTTTTGAAGAAGCCATCATACCGAAAATTTCAAATGTTAAATCGGGGAACGCATTCCCTTTGTCTCCGCCCATGAGGCCCTGTAAGGAGTTTTCATACAACCATGCAACGGCGTTCACCGCACCACTTTGCGTAGCGGACGTTGGCAGGTAGTTGGTTGCGAGATTGGCGCCGCCATTAGGAGAGTGCAGTACTTCGATTCCACCGGAAAGGAATCCGCCATTGGTAACTGCAATGTGGGAGAATGCGGCCCACAGATGACCGAATCTGGGTAGTCTCAGGTGAACATCGGCGCCGATTACTCTCATGCGGGCATCCTGTACATCTTCAAAAGCGGCTGGGGTTGCGCCCACTTCGATGTGAGAGGGATCATTGGTCCACGAAGAGTTGTAATACACACCAATGTCTGCTTTTCCGCCAACGTTCATAACAGCGGCCACGTAGTGGGACAAATTAGCGGATATAGTGTCGTTATCATTGTTACCATCGTCGTTGCCATAGGCAGGTGTAGCGAACAAACCGTTTTTGTTGAGACCAAAACCCTGGGTCAGAGTCAGTTTGAAACCATCGCTGATGGGCAGGGTGAGTTCGACCTGTTCACCCATGAGGTGTGAACGCTGAAACATGTACGTGTCGTAAATGCCGAAACCGCCAAATACTTTCAAAAAAGCACCCATGGTCAACGCAATGTTTGGCCTGATGGAACCGAGGTTAAAATCTGTATCCAGGGTCAGGAAACCAAGTCCAGGTGAAACGCTGCCGTTGGGATTGCCTGCGCCAACAAATTGATAATACGAACCCATCAGGGCGACAGTGGCGGCGATGTGATCGTGCTTGGCGGTGAGAAGTATTTCTGCCCATTCTGTTTCCTGCAAACGGGTAAATGCGAACGTGTCATAACCACTATCGACTAAGTGTCTGGCTAAATAAGTGCTCTGAATTTTGTCATCACCGTCGGGATCATTTGGATCCGGTCTTCTGGCGATGCTGAATCCAGCGGGAGCGCGGACATAGCCGTGCCATTCCGTTGTCCAGTTCTTATACCAGGGCGTTTCGTCAGCTGCGGGAGCGGCTTCTTCTGCTGGTGCATTGTCTGCTTCTGTCGCAACCGGAGCAGGAGCGGCCTCTGGCTCTGGAGGAGGAGGAGCTGCTTCTGCTTCGGCATCTGCATCTGCAGCAGCGTCTCCGCCCAGAGATAAGGAAGCTTCGCCACTTGCTGTTGCGTCACCAGCTGCGTCGCCTTCACCGTCTTCGACCTGAGCCAGAAGAAGACCGGCAGCAGGCTGCACGATTTCTGTTTCTGCCGCTGCGAGATTGGCAGAGAGAATTAGACCCGACAACAAACATGACAATTGGATTAATCGGCTCATGTGATACCTTTCCAGACCACTCAGGATTCGTTGTTCCATATGTGACCTTTGTGTTGTTAATGAGATTTTCAAAATCTCAGTTAGTTACGGATTGTTTCCAATTCTACACATTAATTTTAAAATCGCGAGATTTTCTATTCGCAATTTCAGTTAAAATTTACAATTAACTTTTTCCTTTACGTTTTGATTGAACGTCAACAAATACTGCAAGAATCAGAACCAGTCCCTGAACCACCCATTGTTTGGATGTTGTCCAACCTAAAATGTCCATACCGTTGTTCAAGCTGCCGATGACCAGCGCACCAACAACAGCACCGGCAACAGCGCCTTCTCCACCCATGAGACTTGTTCCACCAATAACACACGCGGCGATAGTAAAGAGTTCGTAGTAAGCGCCACCAGTTGTTGTTCCCATTCCCACATATCCGGTAAGCACCACGCCACAGAGCGCACAAAGAATGCCCATCAGTACAAACACTTTGAAAACAACTTTTTGGGTGTTAATACCTGAGAGTCTTGTTGCTTCCTGATTGCCACCAAGCGCGTAGATGTACCGACCGAATTTCGTATTGTTGGTAATATAGTGGAAAATCAACAAAATAATGACCATCAACAGCACAGGAATTTGAATTCCTTCGTATCCGTTGGCCACATAGAGTACGTAAAACAACACTACTGATGAAATCACACCAGCTTTGAAAATGTCTTTGGAAAGTGGGTATTTCTCGAAACCATATTTGAATTTCTGTTTACGGCTATAAAGAGTAATGGCAAAAATACATGCCACAACAAGAATGGCGAGAATCAGTCCCAGTGTTTTGGGTACATATCCCTGTCCCAGAGACTTTAGAGTGTTTTCAACCGGACCGATGGTTCTGCCGCCGCTCACCAGGAGAATGCCGCCCTTGAACCCAAGATAACCACCCAGAGTCACAATAAAAGCAGGTATTCGCAGATACGCAATAAGCGACCCTTGCCAGAGCCCGACAACCAAACCGACAATGAGCGCGACTATAATCGACAGGAACGTCGATAACACTCCGTTCATGCTGGTTTCCACGCCCATGAATGTGGTTTGTGCCTGCCAGGCGGGAAATGCGCCTGCAAGTATATCCGGGAATATGAAGAATTGGCAATATGCCACAATAACACTGATAAAGCCCACCACCGATCCCACAGACAGGTCGATGTTTCCCGTAACAATAACGGGTACCATGCCAATCGCTAGGATGGCAATGAGTATCATTTGTCTAACAAGGTTGGAAAGATTTCGGGGAGTAAAAAATACGCCATCTGTCAGGATACCAAATAATATCCAAATCAACACCAGCGCAATGATCATCGTATACGTTCGAAAATTTGCGCGTATGGAGTCCGCTATCTTTCCCTTGTTTTCCTGCACAAAATTTTGGATTAGTTCTGTAATGTTCGCAGTCATTTTGTTTCCTCAGCTGTGTAAAACTTCTACGCCGGTTGCCAGGGTCATAATTCGCTCCTGGGTTGCATTTTCGTCATTCGGAATGATGCCTGTGCATTTTCCCTCGTGCATAACCAGAATTCGATCACTCATACCCAAAACCTCGGGAAGCTCACTGGAGACCATTATTATCGCTACGCCCTGGGCAGTTAGAGTGTTCATTAACTTGTAGATTTCGTACTTGGCTCCCACATCGATTCCGCGAGTAGGTTCATCCAGAATGAGCACTTTCGGCGCCGTCATAATACATTTGGCAATAACAACTTTCTGCTGGTTACCCCCGCTGAGTGTATTAACCGGTACATGAATGCTATGACATTTCACCGACAGTTTCTTTGCAGTTTCGTTACATTCATAAAATTCCTTGTTTTGATTTATGCTGAAACGCTCCGCAAATTTATTCATATTGGGGAGGGAAATATTTTTCAAGATGGATTGCATAAGAACAAGACCATGTAGTTTTCTGTCCTCGGGCACAAGGCTGATGCCGGCATTCATTGCACTACTTGCGGAATGAATGCCGACAGTCTCGCCATCTATCGAAATAGTTCCTTCGAAATTTTTTCCGTATTCTCCAAACAGCGTCGTAACAAGCTCTGTTCGTCCGGCGCCCATGAGACCCGCAACACCAAGAATTTCGCCTCGTCGAACTGAAAAAGAGACATTATCCACGCAATTTTTATGAGGCAATACGGGATCAGGCACGGTGATTCCCCGTGCTTCCAATACGACATCTCCGGGAGTTGCTTCCCTTGCGGGATATCTTTCTGTCATCTCCCGACCCACCATCATCGCAATGATTTTTTCATGGTTAAGGTCTTTGGTTCTTACGGTATCCACCAAAGTGCCATCCCGCATTATCGTCATGGTGTCAGTGATTCTGAAGAACTCATCCAGCTTGTGTGTAATGTAGATACATGTCATACCTTCATTGCGCAGTCGCTCCAGAATTTCCATCAGAACGTCCACTTCTGACTCCGTCAATGCGGAAGTAGGTTCGTCGAGAATCAATATCTTCGCATTTTCGGACAAGGCTTTGGCAATAACAACCAGTTGCTGTTTGCCCACACCGAGAGAAGAAATTTTCGCGGCAAATGGAATCTTCAGGTTGTATCGCTTTAATATTTTGTCGGTTTCGGAATACAGTTTGTGCCAATTTATCGCGCCCTTGCTATTGATCGGCTCTCTTCCCAAAAAGATATTCTCGCCGACGGTCATCTCGGGTACCAGAACCAGTTCCTGGTAAACAATGGCAATTCCCCTTTCAATCGCTTCTTTAATCGCAGTGGATTGAAAGTTGAGTTGCTCATTGTCGAAAATGACCTCTCCCTCATAGGAATCTGAAGGGTGGACCCCCGACAATATCTTCATCAGAGTTGATTTACCGGCACCGTTTTCTCCGCAAAGACCATGTATCTCTCCTCGCTTTACGTTGAAGGAAATATTTGACAATGCGGTGACACCGGGAAACTTCTTCGTCACATTCCGTATTTCTAAAATGTTGTCATCAGTCATGTTGTCGCTTTCCAAATTCGCATCCTCGGTTGTGTCTCAGCTGGCCGAATTTTAATGCTTCAATATTGTGTTCACAAAACACCAGGTGCGTTGCGCTTGTATACAAAGTTAATAATGAAGCGGTGTTAACAGTTATTCAGCTGCTGTGGAAGTCTACTCGTTCATCACGGTTTCGGAGGACGCTGATCTTCTGGAACACCAGCGTACACTTCTTCCCATTTCTGGAATCCGCTCTTAACTACTACGTCGTAAACATTGCCCTTGTCGACCTGAACAACTTTGAGAAATTTACAGGGAACTTCGCCCTGAAGTTTGTTATCCAGTGTCAGCTCGGCCAGTGAGAAATTCTGCAGACCATCAACGGACTCTTTTTTGGCGAGTTTGTCAGCGATGTCAACTGCGAGAGGAGTCAGTTCACGAACGTCTTTGAAAACCGTCATGGTCAATTCGCCTTCAACGATAGAACGGCAACCAGGTCCAGTTGCATCCTGTCCGGATATTGGAACTTTACCAGCCAGCTTTTGAGCTTTCATTGCCTGGAGAGCACCCAGAGCAGTACCGTCGTTGGATGCTACAACCGCATCGATTTTGTTTTTCTGAGAAGTCAGAATGTTCTCCATTTTCTTAACAGCAGTTGCCGGGTCCCAGTTTTCTACCCACTGATCAGCAACGATTTTGATGTCGCCTTTGTCGATGAGCGGTTTCAACACTTCCATCTGGCCGTTTCTGAAAAGAATCGCATTGTTGTCGGTGGGGCTGCCACCCAAAAGAACGAAGTTTCCGCTCTTTTTCTCTTTCAGAATACCATTGGCCTGTTGACGACCTACTTCAACGTTGTCAAAGGAAATGTAGCAAGCTACTTTGGGAGATTTGATAAGGCGATCATACGCGATAACCGGAACGCCTGCTTTGGCTGCATTATCCACAGCAGTGGCTGCGGCAGCGCCATCTTCAGCAATAACGATGATTGCGGCAACACCCTGGGTAACCATGTTTTCGATTTGGTCGTTCTGGGTTTTGGAATCGTTGTTTGCGCCCTGTGCGATAACTTCGTAACCTTTTTCCTCGAACATTTTCGTCATCAGGTCACGTTCACGAGCCCATCTGGCAGTCGCAAAATCAGAAAAGGAAAGACCGATTTTTTTCTTGCCAGGTGCTTTGTTCTCTCCCGCGTCTCCTCCTACTGCATCATTAGGACTAGCGTCTGTGCCTGTGCTTGACTTGTCGCCGCCGCATCCAAAGGCAAACATGGCTCCAAGTAAGAGCGTAACGAATAAAACAGAATTCTTTCTCATTTCTTTCCTCCTGATTAATTGAACCATAGTGCACACTTTATTTTTCGAGCCCAATTGCTCCGAAAAAAGGGTGAACTGATTAAAAATGTCTCCACTCAGGGCAATCAAAAATGTTTTTTGATAAAACCCTGGAATTTTTTTTAACGCACTTTGTTTACACTACAGACTCATTCCACAAATGTGCGAAAAGTGAAAGTGTAAAATACATAGTCTGGCAGTCTTTAAGTGCGAAAAATTAAAACGAGAAGAAATATTACGTAAAGAAATATTATTATTGGTGACCATAATGAAACAAACGTTTCTGAAAATCCAGGGTTTTTTTAAAAAAAAACAATTGTTCAGGTAAACATTCTGCCGACAGTGCATAGAATGTATCCTCGTTGAAAAATTTTCAAGAAAATTGCTATTTGGGTGACAAAGGAACTGCAAAAATGCGGTTATATGATGATATTTGTTTTTTAATATTACCGTTTGACTGCATATGATCTCTGTGGTACTTAGGACGGTCCTGAGTAATACTGCTGCCCAATTCACGGTTTTTCCCAAAAGCACGGTTGAGTATCTCAATTTCGGGGAATGCTTATCTCTGCTGCATTCCCTGGTTATTCTGAAGCCATAAAGTATTTGCTGATATTATTGCGATTATTTTCCAGTTAAAGCGTTCAACACCTGAGTGTAGGTTTCTTTAGGCTGGTTGTTGCTGAAAAGAAGAGAATTGGAACTGCCACCGTTGCAAAGCGCGCCACTCCAGCTGTTTAACCATGAATTCTGGTCGTTGACGCCCCAAACCGTCAGGGCGGTACATTTGGGTCTTTTCACGCATTCAGCAGTGATGTCGTGATAGAGCTGCAGCTGTTGCTGCGCGGAAACCTGGTTGCCGCACAGATTAATATCCATTTCGGAGATGAGGACTTCCAGACCCAGTCCAATGTAGTAATCCATATTGTCGGCCACGTCCTGAGCCGTGGGAATGTTATTGGGCGGACCAATATGCATCTGGAACCCTACACCGTCAATCGGAACATTGCGGTCAACCAGCCCTTTGATCATCTGTCTGGCGAATCGTGATTTGTCATTGTCAGCGTCTATACTATAATCATTATAATATAGCTTCATGTCGTTCCATCCGTTTTGGTCCGCGATTTCACGTGCGTAATTGAACGCAATATCAATATAATCGTCGCCGACCTGTGTATAGAATACCGAATCTCGCATGCGCGCATTGCCAACGCCGGTATCACTGTCTGTTTTGATGGCTTCGTTCACCACATCCCAGGAGTGAATTCTGTTCCCCCAATGCTCCATCACCTTTTTAATGTGATTTTGCATGATGCCGACAAGTCGGTCTCTCCCGCGAGACTGTTCCACCCATCCCGCCAACTGGCTGTGCCAAATCAGACAGTGCCCTTTCACCTTGATTCCAGAACCCGCAGCGTTGACGATACTATCGCCGCCACCGAACGAAAATGAATTTTCGCTGCCCTCAACATTTTGCCATTTCATTTCATTTTCAGCAGTCCAGTAATTGAAGTGCTCTTTGGCAACGCCATTGGTATTGCCGCTTGATACCGCCGTCCCCATTAAAAGTGGCGGGTCGAGGCATGCGCCGGCATCTTTAATGTTATTTACCGACTTGCTGCACGGCTGGCGTTCTTCAGGTGCATTTCCAGTATCTGGCTCCGAATCCGGTTCCCCTGTTCCACTATCGGAATCGTTGTCGCTATCTTCAGTATCTTCGACACCGTCACAACATTGGTCGTTTCCGGGACACTCGCCATCCATAACCGTTCCGCCCCAGGATTGACAGTGCGGCAGGCATTCATATTGACAGGGGTCGTCGCCATCAGAATCCGAGTCGGAGTCGCCGTCTGCATCGGAGTCGCCATCTGCATCGGAATCGCCGTCTGCATCGGAGTCACCGTCCGCATCAGAGTCCCCATCCGCATCTGTATCTCCATCTGAATCTCCGTCCGAGTCAGAATCAGAATCAGAATCTGAATCCCCGTCACTATCGGAATGGATCTGCTCTCCAGATGAGTCATCATTGGATGAACCTTCTGCGCTACATCCGATTACGACCAGAAGGGAGATAAACAGAATATACGTTAGAGCAATTGAATATTTTGTGATGTTATTTTTGTGTATTTTTTTTGTCATAGCGTTTGTTAAGTACCTTTCCTTAGTTAAAAGGCTCACTGACCACATATGAATTTGTTTCATTTTTTCATCGCAACTTTGGTTGTGTGACATTTGTTCAATATTGTACCTCGATTGTTTTCGCGGTGTTTTGTCGCATGCCAGTCACAACCTGGATTTCACTTGATTTTTGTGATAATGGCATAGTGCCATTAACCGCATTGGGTCCATCCATATTGGTTTTTACTCCGGGAGACCAAATGATGAATACTAAACTTGTTCAATTGGATGCGCAGCCTGCTCGTTCTGTTTCCGCAACGACTGAAACGTTGCTGATGTTTTTTTTATGGCACATCGAAGTTCTTCTATTCGCTTGTGGCAGGGTGATTGTCAATGGGACAAGGGGAGTGAGCGATTTTTGCCACGGTATTACAAAATTCATTTGCGTGCGCACCTTTAGAGGTGATGGTGAATTTGAATGAGTGAATTTATACCCTTATACAATGAAGATGACGTTCGCTTTGAACTCCTGTTCCCTGAAGAACTGTGTTGTAATTGCGGTAAGCGAGGCATGTTGAGAGTGATAGAGCAGGATACGCGTTTTACCCGTTTTTACGGAAGTGTTGGAAGTGAGCTGATATTGCTGTTTTATTTACCCTTTTGTGAGACATGTGCAGAGACCGCAACGCGGCGTCCCAAGACGTTTTTTCATCGTACGCTGCAAACGCTGCTTGTTTTTGCAATGACAGCCACTACATTTTTGGGCATTGGTGTTGTTTGGGATGTACGACAATTGGTCGAAAATGTGATGTGGGTTTCTTTGGGGATCACGTTTGTTTTGATGGGAAGGTTTATCATTAGCCAACGGCCGCGAGGTAATCAAAGCAGTTATTTTCAACCGGTTCGAATTGCTTTTGCCCGAAATGACAGGATTGGCGGGAAAGTGTCAGAATTGAAATTAAAAATAACAAACGATGCATATCGGAACCGTTTTTGCGAATTGAACCGCGCGGCTATTAAAGATGGCGCTTTGGAGGTGACGTGACTTCTGCGCATTATATACAAGAGAATCCCGATTTTCCAATCGCATTGCGCCGCGTTGTTAAAAACGACTATTCCTGTGTTGGCCTGGATATGCTCTGGAAATGTCTGGATGAGAAAGAGGTGTTCACGTTTGACGTATATTCAACGGGACTTTTTCCTGCGATTGGACGAGGGAGCAGGGTGGCACAAACGAGTGGATACAGGGCTGCCTGGGTGAGGGATAATGTGCATGTGGCGTATGCCCATTTCGCGGGGGAACGCAACGAGGCTGCGGTCCGGTGTACGGAAGCGATTGCACGGTTTTATCTGGAACACGTGCGTTGGTTCTCAGATATAGTGGAAGGGCGGAAGTCTGCGCACCACCCAATGAATCGACCTCATATTCGGTTTGACGGTGAGAGACTTGTGCCCTTTTCGAAGAAGTGGCCGCATGCTCAGAATGATGCAATTGGTGCGTTTATATGGTTGTTATGTCGACTCCTGGTAAATGGCGCCATGAAGTTGACTCGTCCCCTTTTTGACCTTCTTTCCATGATGGTTCTATATCTTGAAGCCATTCAGTTCTGGCAGGACGAAGACAGTGGGCACTGGGAGGAAGAACGAAAAATCAGCGCGTCCAGCATTGGAGTTGTGAATGCCGGACTTCGCGAGTACGAACAGTTGCGGCGACAACAGGCCCCAGATGATTCCTGTGTGGTTTCGTTGCAGAAAATAGATGCGCTGCGCCAGCGTGGTCAAGCGGCCATGAATCATATTCTGCCATTGGAGTGTAATCAGCGGGAACCCCAAAAAAAAAGAAGAGATGACGCCGCACTGCTTTTTCTCATTGATCCGTTTGATATTGTATCGGCATCCCAGTCGGCCCAAATAATTGCGAACGTAGAGCGACATCTTCAAGGCAAATATGGAATCCGACGATATCTGCTGGATTCCTACTGGGGGCCCGATTATCGGATTGTTCCGGCAGATAAACGTACAATCGATCTAAGTGAAGGTATCCATCAGCGAGACAGGTTTGCTGTGGCGGGAAAAGAAGCGCAATGGTGTATTTTTGACAGTATTATGTCTATTTACTGGGGCATTCGTTTTAAACAGCAACGCGAATCAGAATATCTGATGAATCAAACGGTTTATTTCAATCGGGCGCTTTCGCAGTTGGTGGAAACACCTTCCGGCGATCTGCAGATTCCGGAGGCATATTTCGTTGAAAATGGTCATTATGTTCCCAATGATCATATGCCTCTGCAATGGGCACAGGCCAATCTGTGGCGTGCGATCGCCAAAATGCGAGAGAGTTGCGCCCTCCGTAACACACACGGGGCATCGCGTTCAGAGACCATTCCAGAAGGTGGAACGCGGACTGACTAACGATACCTTCGAAAGAGTCGTTTAAGTTCCTCGGCTTTTTTTAGCGCTGCTCTCGAAATGGGATGCGCGTGAACGATGCATTCGGCCGGAACTGTTCTTGCCAGAACAACCCCGTTTTGCGCCTGAAAGATTTGAATCCCCATTTTGCGAACCCGGCTGGAGGAGACTTCAAGCAGCACTGGTGTATTGTGGCGTTTTCCCACCAGACTGTCTTTTGATGGAGCGAGATGAACATGAGTGCGTTTCACAGGGAGGATTCCATCTGTTGCAATATTTTCAACTGCCTCGAGATTTGTTCCGTGCCAAATGGACGCGTCTCCAGAGAAAATTTCCCATGACTGTTCAAGCGCATTAATGTCAATGGGCATGGCTTCAGTGGAATGGCCCTGGCAGGCGCGGATATGGGAATCCGTTATCTGCAGTCGTTTTTTGCTGTTATGAACAACAAACTGGAGCAGGTCCGTTTTTGACATTTGCAAATAGTCGAGAACCTGTTCAACGGGAACCCAACCGGCGGGATTCACATCGAGTCCCTCCTGTGCTGCGCCGTGTCTCAGCAACCATGAGAGTGTTTTACTTTTGTCTGCAGGTGGTATTGGGGACATCGCATGGGCCTTTTGTAAAACTTTTCGAGCATGCAATGATATTCGAAAATGCCCCAATAATCATTGGGTTTTTCATGGAATATGCACGCCGGTTGTATTTTTTCAGGGGTGTAAAGACTTAAGGGAGAAGGCGCACTATCGCCCCCACTACGCAGCGGAATTCGCCTGTCCATCGGAAAAAAGGGCTCCCCTGGGGCGCGGGATCAGCATTCATATGCCACCGGGGGGACTCCGTGTGACGAGTTGGTTACTATTTTTAAAGAAAATCAATAGTTCGGTACTCGATTTTTGATTGGGCTGCCCACAGTAATGGTGCGTGCCGGTGATATGCGCCGGGGTGCATTTTATGGGGTTGTAAACCGAAGGGACTAAAGTATGAGAATAAATACCGCATATTTCATTTTACTGATTCTGTTTCTTGTCAGCTGTGGACCTGGAAGCTGCTCCAGCGAAAGCGGCGGAAATGGGGACACTGAGGGCGACAGTGAGAACTCCTCTGATGCGGATTCCGATGCGGACGGCGATACAGACGGCGATTCGGATACAGACGGTGATGGGGACACGGACGCGGATTCCGATACCGATGGGGATACGGATGGCGATTCGGACGGCGATACCGACACGGATACGGATTCGGACAGTGACGGAGATACGGACTCGGATTCGGATAGCGACACAGATGGCGATACAGATGGCGATACAGATACGGATTCCGACACCGAAATGCCCATGGACACCGATTATGGCGATTTTACCAATCCCGTCATTTGGGAAGATTTGGCGGATGATGAGGTGATTCGAGTGGGTGATGTTTTTTACTACACCGCTTCGACCATGCATTATTCGCCGGGCGCGCCAGTGCTGCGATCATATGATTTAGTGAATTGGGAGTATGTGGGACACTCGGTTCCGGTTCTCGATTTCGACAAATCGTACGATCTGAACGGCGGTCGTGCCTACGTGAATGGTATCTGGGCGTCCACACTGCAGTATCGCGAGAGTAACAAAACGTTTTACTGGATGGGATGCATGCACAATGTGGGTGGGTCCTATGTATACACAGCCAAAGATGTGGCGGGGCCCTGGGAAAAACATCGGAGTACCACTTGCTATTACGACATGGGGCTGCTCATCGACGACAAGGATACGATGTATGTGGCATATGGAAATGGCACCATCCGTGTGGCACAGCTGAGCGCCGATGGATTTTCAGAAGTTCGCAATGAAGTGGTGTTTCAGACCCCCGACGTGTCTCCGTATTTTGATGGCGGGCCAGTGGAAGGCTCTCGTATGTACAAAATCGATGGCACGTACTACATTTTTGTGACCCAGTACGCCAATGGAGAATTTGTGCTGAAATCGTCGGGCGACGCCTTTGGCCCTTACGAATGGAAGCCGTTGGCATTCAGAACACCCACGCCGGTATCTGGCGCAGGCTATCCGCACCAGGGTGGCATTGTGCAGATTCAAAACGGCGACTGGTATTACATGTCGTTTGTTGACGCATATCCAGGAGGGCGCATTCCGGTTCTGGCGCCATTGAAGTGGGGTGCAGACGGCTGGCCCGAAGTGGAACTGGTGGGTGACCGTTGGGGCGCATCATACCCGCATCCGGACGTACCACCGCATCCCATGGTGAAATCAAGAACAGGCATTGACAAGTTTGAGGGGACAAAACTGGGTCCCGAGTGGGAATGGAATCACAACCCCGACAATTCGAAATGGTCTGTGGACAACGGACTGGAATTGCAGACGGCGACTGTGACCAACGACCTGTATGCCGCGCGCAATACACTGACACATCGAATACTCGGTCCCAAATCCACTGCCACCATCGTGCTGGACTACAGCAATATGAAAGATGGCGACCGGGCGGGATTGGCGCTTTTACGGGATAAGTCCGCATGGATAGGCGTTAAAAAATCAGGCAACGCCGTCTCCGTTTATATGTTGAATGGCGCCAACCTGAGCACCAGTGGATGGTCTACAAGCAGCACTGGAAGCGAAGTGGACATTGCATCAATAGATGGTGGCAAAATCTGGTTGCGCGCCACCGCGGACATTTCGCCGGGACAGGGCCGCAAGGGCGGTTTTTCATACAGCACCGATGGTACCAGCTTTAAACCCTTTGGGAACGACATCTCGTTTAATACAGACTGGCAGTTTTTCCTTGGTTACCGCTATGCTATCTTCAACTATGCCACCACCAGTCTGGGCGGCAGCGTGAAAGTCGAATCCTTCGAAGTCACCGCGCCATAGTTTGTTCCCATCCGTTTCAGGTGCAGGGCGTGTCTTTCTTTTTATATGAGATGTCGTAAACGTCGGTGCGTCGGTCCAAAAGGTTGCGGACGGCGCCATAGGTGTGCAGTTCATGGAGCAGTTCAATATCCACATCGGCCACCAGAATCATTTCGGTGTTTGGGGTGGCCTCCGCTTTGATGCCGTTGGTGGGGAAGGAAAAATCACATGGTGTAAACACCACGGCCTGGGCAAATTGGATGTCCATGTTTTCCACCCGCGGAAGATTTCCCACACTGCCGGCGATGGCCACATAGCATTCGTTTTCGATGGCGCGGGCCCTGGCGCAGTGACGCACGCGGGAGTATCCGTTTTGAGTGTCGGTTAAAAACGGCACAAACAGAATCTGCATCCCCTGTGACGCCAGGATACGGGATAATTCCGGAAACTCCACATCGTAGCAGATGAGCACGCCAATGGGACCGCAGTCGGTTTCTATTACCTGGACTTTGCATCCACCTTCCAGCCCCCAGAACTTTCGTTCATCCGGTGTCACGTGAATTTTCACATATTGCTCAAAGGTGCCGTTGCGACGACATACATACCCAATGTTTTGCAGAGTGCCATTGTCGGTAATCCACGGCATGCTGCCAGTAATGATGTTCACGTTGTAGCTGACTGCAAAATGGAGAAATTTGTCCCGAATGGATTCGGTGAACTCCGCCAGTCGGCGAATGGCCGCCGCTTCCCGCAGCTCGTTAAAGCGGGCCATGAGCGGCGCGTTGAAAAACTCCGGAAACAACGCAAAGTCGCTTTTATAACTGGATACCGCGTCCACAAAAAATTCCGCCTGTTCAAAAAGATCGTCCAGCCCTTTGTAGTGTCGCATCTGCCATTGAATCAACCCCAGACGAACCACCGATTTTTTATATGCGAGGTCCGATGATTCCTTCTCATAGTAGATGTTGTCCCACTCCAGCAGCACGGCGTATTCCTGGGATTCCGTATCGCCGGGCAGATAATTGCGCAGTATTTTTTTTACGTGGAAGTCGTTGGCCAACTGGAAGGACAGGGTGGGGTCAAAGAGCTGTTTGCTGCGAACTTTTTCAATGTATTGTTTTGGAGTCATCGTATCGGCGTGCTCGTGAAAGCTGGGAATTCGACCGCCAAAAACGATTGCGCGAAGATTCAATCGTTCACAGAGCTCTTTGCGCGCGTCGTACAGACGCCGTCCCAGCCTAAGGCCGCGAAACTTTGGAGACACAAACACTTCGATGCCATACAGCACATCGCCTTTGGGGCTGTGCGTAGAGAACGTCATTTTGCCGGTAATGTCTCTGAATGTGTGGGAGTTACCAAACCTATCGTAGTCAATTATCAGCGACAGGGCGCATCCGGCAATTTTGTTGTCCATGAGTACGGCAAACTGTCCTTCGGGAAACACCTTCAGCAATCGGTCGATGTCTTTTTTTTCCCAGAGTGCTCCGGTCCAGTTTTCGTAAGCGGCAATCATGGATTCCTTCAGTCCCTGATAGTCGTCAATGGTCAGGTTGCGCAGTTCGACTTTTCCGATTTTTTCTTCCATTTTTGGGTTCCTTGCAATGATCGTTGAATTGCTTTCATATCTTTCGGGTAATGTCGGGCCGAATGGCTCTGCCGTTTTCCCTGACCGCTAAAATACAATTGTATCTGGCACTGGGATTCTCTTCGTGCAAGCCAGGGAACTCAATCACGTGGTTGCATTCATTTTTATCCGCGATGTTCAGTTTTGGCATTTGCCCGTTTTCTCACCAGTTGATTTGTGGCTATAAGTGTAACCAATCCCATCGTTGTCGCAATCTTTGATTCTGTGAAATTGCATGACTGTGTAAAGAACATTGGCGGGATAGTATAAATACGTGACAACCCTCAGATTAAATCAGAAGGTTTGATGGATTTGCCCGTGCGGGCGGATTCAAATGTCGCGAGAATAGCCGCGGTGTTGTGCAGAGAGTCCTCAAAGGGGACGGGCACTTCGGTGTCGTCCAGAATTGCCTTTGAGAACTCGTCGCCCTGTGCCGTGTATTGATTGATTATCGGTAATCGTATCGTTTCGCCATCCTGCTTAAGCACGGACTCCCGGCCGAGCACCACAGTGGTTTCCGCATCGGTTGGTGCATTAAACGGAATTTCGATTTCCAGCTTCGCCTTTTCCCCGTAAACACTCAACCGCTGCGAATGCATCGTCTGCGTACTCACCATGAACGAGGCCATCACATCATCAAAGTTCATAATCGCCCCTGCCAGATAGTCGGTTTTAAAGTTGGGATCGAACCGCACCTGAGCCATAATGCTGCCGGGTTCCTTTCCCAGCAGATAACGGGTACAGTGAATCTGGTAGCAGCCAATATCCCATAACGCCCCTCCGCCATAGGCGGCAATGTTCCGAATGTTATCCGGATCCTTGTTGATGTAACTGAAGAACCCCTGGATTGCCTGGATTTTACCCACTGCACCATCCTGCAGCATCTGTCGTACTTTCGACCACTGAGGATGACTGTTCACCATAAATGCTTCACCGGCTTTTACGTTTGCTGCATCTCTGGCCACAATCATTTTTTTGATGTCGGTAATTGAGAGCGCCAGCGGTTTTTCACACAACACGTGTTTGCCGGCCTGCATCGCTTTGATGGCCCATTCAGAATGCATGTGATTGGGCACCGGGATGTAGATGGCGTCCACTTCCGGCGACGACAAAAGGGCATCGTAACTGCCAAACGTCATGGGAATGTTCAGCGTTTGTGCCGCAGCATTGGCCGAATCCAATGTTCTTGAAGCGATGGCGGTGATTTCTGCAAATTTGCATTGTTGCATTGCGGGAACAACTAAATCGAGACCAATTTTAGCGGTGCTTAAAACACCCCATTTTATTTTTTGACTCATATCAGAACTCCTGTGGATTTTTTTTGGGTACGGTATTTTTCTCCCCGACGGGAGGATAATTTATTACATTTAATCACTTTTCGGTAAAAATCGAAGGCTGCAACCAAAGAATGTTTACCAGGGGGGGAATTGCATTTTTCATCAGTTGCATCATGACTTCGTTATTTATCTTCGATATGATAGTTGGCAGAGATTATAACGATATTAGAATACTTAATGAGCCGGAGTGTGTGTTCCGGTCATTCAGGAGGATAATATGAAGCCACCTGAGCATGCTTATAAGATTGGCAGCTGCATTTGGGCGCTTGCTGCGTTGACAGTTATTTTTACCGCTGGGGCGCTGGCCGGGACGGACTGGGAAGAGGAAAAGATTACCCGTGATGGCATCTTTGTCTATTCCAGAAATACAGCGGGAACCACCATTCGGGAAGTTCGTGCGAAAATGACAGTGGATGCACCTCCGGCAGTGGTGCTCGAAGCAGCGTGCGACCCGAAAACATTCAAGGACACTATCGACAAATACGTTAAAAAAAATGCCTACTACAAAGTAGGGGATCCCAACGTATGGTACAATTATCAGCTATTGGACTTTCCCGTGGTGGCAAAGCGGGACTACTGTTTAAGATATGAGAAAACAGTGATACCGGAAAAGAGCATCTACGAACTCAGATGGCAGGTTTCAAACCGATTCGGACCGCCACCTCAGAAGGATGTGGTTCGGGTTACCCTCGTAAAAGGGCGACTTTCTGTAAAGCCGACTAAAAATGGCAAGGGCAGCATTTTCCGCTACACGATGGTCGCGGATCCTGGTGGCAAAATTCCCGATTGGATTATCAACCTGGCCAATCGTACCAGTCTTCCCAATATATTGAGGGAAATTCGGGATGCTTCGCTGAAAAAAGCCAAATCTCAGACAACGCTGTTGTCCACTGCGAAGTGAATGAGCACACTCGTTTCGAACTGAATTGGTCGCCGAATAGAGGGCGGAACACATCGAACGATCACAGCGGTGCGACAAGTGGGGCAGCGTTTTGCATATGGTACTGTTCCAGATGGGCGGATACCACCGATTGCACTTCAAATACATCTATGATGCGAAAGGATATTTCTTCGGGGAGCGGGAGGAGGGGAGGCACTGTTTCAAAAAAAAGGCTCACGGCTTCTTCCCCGGAAATCAGGTTTTCGTTGCGTCCTGGCAGAGACAACACCATGTGGTGCGCAAACAGTCTGCGGGCTATCTGAAGCATTTGTTTTAACAACCCGGTGTTTATCTCTTTGTTGAAATCGGCTTTTTTTCCGGCGCCAATGAGCACCACATAATCTGCTGCGACGCGGTTTCCTGGCAGCACTAAAAGTGATTCACCCCATTTGCCCGAAAACTGATTGGCAATCTTTAATTTCGACAATTGTCCCAGCAGACGCCAGTCCAGCAGTCCTGTCGTCCCCTGCAGGGGGCTGTTATCTTCGAAGAGGAAGCCGAAGAAAATACTGTCCGGCTGGTATCGAATGGATTCCAGTCTGGCCGGGATATGTCGAACTGCGGTCAATTGACCGCACCGCTTTCCCTGGCGATTCTGTCCAGAACACCGTTGACAAAGGCGGCGGACTCTTCGGCGCCAAAGCGCTTGGCGAGTTCCACGGCTTCGTTGATAACAACTTTGACCGGTGTTTCATCGCTTCCATTGCGCAGCTCGAACACACCGATTCGCAGGATATTTCTATCTACCCGGCTCATGCGCTCCAGCCGCCAGTTGTCGCTGGCGGAAGTAATGGTGTTGTCAATCGCTTCAACGCTCTGAGCAATGCGACTGAACAGCTGGATACTGAATTCGTCCGGGATGGGCCCCTCTGCAAAACTGTTGCGATACAGGCGAATAACCTGCGAAGGGGAATCCCCTGTGGATTCAAACTGGAATAACATCTGTAACACGGCTTCCCGTGCCCGACGGCGAGTGGCCATGTTACAGCTTCTCCGACAAATTGGCCATTTCGATGGCGGCCATAGCTGCTTCTGCGCCTTTGTTACCTGCTTTGGTTCCAGCGCGTTCGATTGCCTGCTCAATGGTATCGGTGGTAATGACGCCGTAGGTGACGGGTTTAGTGGATTCCATAGCCACCTGGGCGAGACCTTTGGTGACCTCGGCGCTGATGTACTCAAAATGAGGCGTTGCGCCGCGAATCACAGCCCCCAGGGCAATAATGCCATCGGCATCGCTGGATTTGGCGAGTCGTTTGGCCACATGGGGAATTTCGAATGCGCCAGGCGCCCGATAGATGGTACATTTACTTACATCACAACCATGACGGCTGAGGGTATCGAGGCACCCTTCAACCAGTCTGTCGACGATAAAGTGATTGAATCTCGATACGATGATAGCGAATTTCCTGCCGCTGGCATCAAGATTTCCTTCTACAATCTGGGGGGAGAGAGATGTGAATTCACTCATTATTTTTAACCTCCTCAAGGGATATTTGCGTTGCGGATTCGAATCCCCACGCACGAACGCCAATCAGTCTGTGGGGATTGTTTGAAATGACCTGCAGTTTGCGGACGCCCAAGTCGAGCAGAATCTGCGCACCAATACCGTATTCCCGGATAATCACGTCGTTGCGCACGTCCGCTCCCGTGCCCAGCGCCTGATGCAGTTGTGTTTTGACGGTGTCCCTGGATGGGAGAAAAAGAATCACTCCTCGGCCCCTTTGAATAATGGCGTCAATCAGTTCCTGAATGGATGGGCTGTTGGGACGCGTGACAGCGCCAAAGACATCATCGGCAACGTTGGCCACGTGGGCTCGGATGGGAACCGGTTCCCCGTCATCGATTGGTCCCAGGGTCAATGCCACATATTCGGTGCGCATAATACCGGGGAGCGCTTCGTAGACATGTGCCGTGAATATTGCTTTTTTCGTGGTTCCCAGTTCAATTTCGTATTTGCCGTAAGGCTCCACAAGTCGATCGTGCTGAAGCCGAAACTCAATGAGATCGGCCACACTGATGATGACCAGATTGTGTTCTTCTCCAAATTTTCGCAGGTCGTCCATTCTGGCCATGGTCCCATCGGGCTTCATGATTTCGCAGATGACCCCGGCTGGCTCCAGCCCGGCAAGTCGCGCGAGATCCACGGACCCTTCGGTTTGCCCCGTGCGCTGAAGTACCCCGCCTGGCATGGCCCTTAGTGGAAACACATGCCCTGGACTGATCAAATCGGTGGGTCTCGAATCCGGATTCGCACACACGCGGGTGGTGTGTGCGCGATCTGCAGCGCTGATGCCAGTGCTCACGCCTTTGGCGGCTTCAACGGATACGGTGAACGCAGTTCCCAGAGATGTCTGGTTGGTGGCCACCATCATTGGCAGTTGAAGGCGTTCCACCTGTTTGGGGGTCAGTGTGACGCAAATCAGACCGCACCCTTTTGTTGCCATGAACGTAATATCTTCGGGGGTGACCAGCTCCGCGGCCATCACCAGGTCACCTTCATTTTCGCGATCCTCATCATCCACCAGGATGACCATGCGACCGGCTTTAATTTCGTCGATGGCTTTTTGCACGCGGGCAATGGCCTTTTGCTGCTCCATAAGTTTAAATTACCTCATAAAGCCGTTCTGCATAAGCAACGCCATGGAGACGCCATTATTTTCGGCTTTGTATTGCGGGTTATCAAATCGTCTCGTAATATATTTGGCGAGAATGTCGGTTTCAATATTGACCATATCACCCGTATTCAGGTTGCCAAGAGTGGTGTGCTGGAGAGTGACCGGGATAATCATCACTTCAAACATTGTGTCGGTGACCGCATTCACCGTCAGACTGACGCCATCGATGGTGACCGATCCTTTGGGGGCAATCTGATATTTTAACTCCTCTGAATCCGGCAAAGCGAACTGAAAGCGGGAAGCGGCATTTTCCCTGATACGGCCAAGCACCCGGACCCACGCATCGACGTGTCCGGCAACCAGATGCCCTCCCAGGGGGGTGCTCAGTGTCAGCGCCTTTTCGAGATTGACTGCTGTCCCGGCTAAAAGGTTTCCAATTCCCGATATTTGCAGCGTTTCTCTGGAGGCAAACACTGAGAATGTACTGCCGGAGAATTCGGTTACAGAGAGACATGCGCCATTGATGGCAATACTTTCCCCATAGGTAAACGTCTGAAAATCGGAATCGATGGTCAAGCTGGCTTCGGCGCCACGCTGAGTGAATGCCTTAACTTTGCCAATACATTGTATAAGTCCGGTAAACATTTTTCAGTACTTAACTCCCAGACAACCGTCAGCCCGGCTGAGAGGAACGAGACTATACACAAAGAAGGCGCTTTTTCCAGGGATTTTTCCGTTATTTAAAGACTATAAAATAATTTCATAGTGCTCTTGCTTTAAACACTATCGGTATGGCCGCCGAACGATGTTGAATAATGTTAATTTTTGCTTCGTATTCGGGAGCGCGAATCATTGGCATTTGACCGGCGGCGGGACGACGGATCGTCTTGAGATGTATTCGGGCAGCAGTTCCTTGCCTTCTTTTATATCCTGAAACTGAATACCCAATCCAGGCACCGCGGATTCGGTGATGCCATCGGATGATTCAATGTGCGAATTGCTTTTCCAGGCCACTTTGCCCCGTGCCTGCAAATCGCCAATATCCTGCAAACTAATCCGGATATCTATTACTGTTCCCGTGTCGAGGATGGGAAGTGTCTGAAGAAACAATCCGTCCGTACTCAGATTTGTGACAGTGCCAAATAGAGTAATACTCTCCTGTTCAACCCAGCACTGGCAATTGGCAATGCAACGGGCGCTCGCTCTTCGATCTGTTTTATTACCCAAAATGAAGTCATCCTTCGCCCCCCGGCTTTGGCGATTTTATGACACCGAATCCGGGATTGCAACGTAAAATATGGGATAACTACCCAAAAGTAATGTGTATTTTGGGATATAGGGTTTCACGGTTAAAACGAGGGATTTCACGGATGAAACCTTGGCTACAGTGATTTGAAAATTTCCCTGGCAAAGGAGTGGCCGACGAGTCAGCTGTTGGCCTATTCGCGAATTTTGCTGGTAACGATGTGGACGGCCTCTTCGAGTTTGATGCGATCCTGTCGCATGTCATCTCTGTAACGAATGGTTACAGTGCCGTCTTCTTTTGTCTGGCCATCCACAGTGATGCAGAATGGGGTTCCCGCTTCGTCCTGTCTGGCATAGCGACGACCAATGGCATCTTTTTCATCGTAGAAGGCATTGATGCCATTTCTGAGAAAATCTTTAACAATTTCGCGCGCTTTACCGGTGAGCCATTCGTCTTTTTTCACCAGGGGCAATAACGCCACCTTGATGGGAGCCAGTCTTGGATGCAGTCTGAGTACAACGCGCCCGTCTTTACGCCCTTCACTGGGGGGCTCCTCATCGTATGCGTCCAGAAGAAACATGAGCACTGTTCGGGTGGCGCCGGCGGCCGGTTCAATGACGTAGGGCAAATAATGTACACCCTGTTTACCGGTTTCGGGATTGATTTTAACCGGATCAAAATATGTCAGTTTTTTACCGGAGGCCTCCTGATGTTTTTTCAGGTCGTAATTCGTGCGGTTGGCGATGCCTTCCAGTTCGTCCCATCCCCAGGGGTATTTGTATTCCACGTCATAACAGCCATCGGCGTAGTGCGCCAGTTCATCGTCCTCGTGGGCGCGCAGTCTGAGGTTCTCTTTTTTGCAGCCCAGGCGGACATACCAGTCGAATCGCTCCTGCTTCCAGTAATCCAGCCAGTTTGGGGCTTCTTCCGGTGGACAGAAATATTCCATTTCCATTTGCTCGAACTCGCAGGAACGGAAGATGAAGTGTTCCACCGTAATTTCGTTGCGGAATGATTTTCCCTGCTGAGCAATACCAAATGGCGGCTTCAACCGATAGGTGGATTGCACGTTCAGGAAATTCACAAACATGGCCTGCGCGGTTTCCGGTCGCAGATAGACCGTTGAATCGCCGGTATCCACCGGGCCAAGGTTGGTTTTAAACAACAGATTGAACTCCCTCTCCTCGGAGAGATTGGGCGAACCACACTCGGGGCATACATATGGCTGATTGGCAACACCGGTCACCGTTTTGCCCTGTGCGCGGTATTTGACTTCCGCCCCTTTTTCCACCACCGGGGCTTTGTCTGCGCGGAATCTCGTTTTGCAGTCCTTGCAATCCACCAGCGGATCGGAAAATCCGCCCACGTGTCCCGATGCCTGCCAGACTTTGGGGGACATGATGATGGACGCATCCAACCCCACCACATCTTCGCGCTCGTGCACCATGGAGCGCCACCACTCAGCCATGACGTTTCGTTTGAGTTCCACGCCCAGCGGGCCGTAGTCGTAGGCGGATTTCAAGCCGCCGTATATTTCGGAAGACTGAAAGACAAATCCTCTACGCTTGCAGAGCCCAACAATCTTTTGCATTAAATCCGATTCAGCTGAATTTTTCTTTTTATCACCCATAAATATTCTCCCAAAAGTTAGCGTTCTTTTTTGGTTCGCCAATTTCCGCGTGTTTGTACATCGACGCTCAAGAAAACCCAAGTTTTGATTGCGGTTTTAACAGTCTTCTACCAATTGAATTGCAATTAATTGCAAATCAGTGTCGAAAACACTTGCGTCCTCACCGAAAAATTGCATAAGAAGGTTGCGAGGCGGATACAAATGTATTTATATTGAGGACAGTGCGACACTGCATTACTTTACTGCATAAGGAGACTTCATCATGAAAAAAGTGGGTATCGTTGGTTGGCGCGGGATGGTCGGTTCCGTTTTGATGGACAGAATGATCAGCGAGAACGATTTTGACCATTTCGAGCCGTTCTTTTTTTCCACCTCTCAGGCCGGGCAGGCCGGCCCGGAAGTTAAAGGCAAATCGACCACTCTGAAAGATGCGTTCGATATTGAAGAACTGAAACAGCTGGACATTATTGTGACCTGCCAGGGCGGTGGATATACCAAAGACGTGGCGCCCAAACTGAAGGCCACCGGATGGGACGGATACTGGATTGACGCCGCCAGCGCCATGCGAATGGACGATGACGCGATAATTGTTCTGGATCCCGTGAATCGTCCGGTGATTGACAAAGGCCTTAAAAGTGGCGTGAAAAATTATATTGGCGGCAACTGCACCGTGAGCCTGATGCTGATGGCCATTGGTGGCCTGTTTAAGGCTGATTTGGTGGAGTGGGTCACGTCAATGACATATCAGGCGGCGTCCGGGGCCGGTGCTCAGAATATGCGCGAACTGGTAAAGCAGATGGGCGCGATTGCAGACAGTGCGGGTGAATTGACAAGCCCGTCCGCATCGGCGCTCGAACTGGATAAAACCGTGCTGGAATGCATGAACAGCGCTGATTTTCCCATTGCGCATTTTGGGGCGCCGCTGGCGGGCAGTGTGTTGCCGTGGATTGATTCCGCCCTCGAAAACGGGCAGAGCCGTGAAGAGTGGAAAGGTGTGGCGGAAACCAACAAGATTCTGGAAACGGCCACAACCATTCCAGTGGATGGCACCTGTGTGCGTATTGGCGCCATGCGTTGCCATAGCCAGGGGCTGACAATCAAGCTGAAGAAGGATTTGCCCATTTCGGAAATCGAGTCAATTATCGCCAATGATAACGACTGGGTGAAACTGGTTCCCAATACCAAAGAAGCGACCATCGCTGAATTAACGCCGGCGGCGGTGACCGGGACACTGACGATTCCTGTGGGGCGTGTCCGCAAAATGAATCTGGGCTCCGAATATCTGAACGTCTTCACTGTGGGCGACCAATTGCTTTGGGGCGCTGCAGAGCCCGTTCGGCGCATCCTGCGAATCGTTCTGGATTATTTAAAATAAATTCGTCGCGTCTGCAGAGACATTTAAAAAAAAATTCCAATAATTGAATGGGGGACGTTTTTGAAATAACGCCCCCTTGTTTTTTTATTTATCTGAAAAATGGATCAGGGCAATAGAGTTCTGCCAAAGGAAAGAAAAAACGTAGGGCGGTAGTTTATCTGCCGCCTTGCCCTGGCAGCGGCCGGGCATAAAGCCCGGACCCCACATTTCGAGAACTCGATTGCCCTGGCAAATGGATTGATTGGAGTTGACTATGCAGGAATTGTCAAAGGAGCGATTGGACGCACTGATTCAATGCAAAGATGTGACCACGGCAGATTATGCGCAAATTGTGGACTGGGTGAAAGCTGAGCCTGGCATCTCGCAGTTCGCACCGGACGGCATCTGTCGCATAGATCCCCGCAATCGGCGCATGACGATTTATAATGCGGCGCGGAGCAAACGCCCCCAGGACAATCGCAGTGCAAAACCCCCAGAGCCGGTGGCATCGTCGAAACCCTGTCCCATTTGTGAAGGCAAAACCACACGTCCCATAGATGTGGCGTCGCTCGGTCGCGGATTTACGTTTATTAACAAGAATCTGTTTCCCTGTTTTTTTAATGCCGGCGAAGAGGCCACGCGGGCTGTCACGCCACAAAATGAGTTGCAGATGGATGCGGGCGTTCCGGTGGGCAATCACTACCTGCAGTGGACATCAACGGTTCACGACCACGACTGGTTTAATATGGATGTAGCGGATTTGACGATTGTTCTGGAGCGGCTGGGGGCTTTTGAAACCCACTTGCTGACGGCATCCAAAGAACAAATGCCCGCCACGTCGGAGTGGTACGGTGTTGCCAACACTCACGGATTTGTGCTGATGATGAAGAACTTTGGCGCTGCAGTGGGCGGTTCTCTGGCGCATGGACATCAGCAGGTGACTCATTCTAATGTGATTAGCAAATCCGCGTATGAGAACTGGCTTTTTCGAAAACAGCAGGGCATCTCTTTTTCGAAATACATGCAGCAGGTCACTCCAGAATCATTGAAACTGATGGATTTGGGAGAGGCAATGCTGGCGGTGCCATACTTTATGCGCCGTCCAATGGGCGCCATGTTGTTTGTTAAAGATGATTCCAAAACGCTGCTTTCGGAGTTGACCGACAGTGAACGGGTGGCCACGGTGACCGGCATTCGCAAAATGGTGCGGTTGTATCATCGGCTGATGCCCGCCCTTTGCAGGGATGTGGCGTACAATGTACTGTTTCATACAGGTCCCGGCGCGGGCATTTATGTGGAGTTTTTGCCGTACACTCAGGAAACGGGCGGCATGGAGCAATTGGGGCTCTGGGTTTGCCAGGACACGCCGGACGGTACGGCAACTGTATTGCGGGAGTACCTGGCCGCTGAATAGCAGGGTTACTGGGCACCGGAATTGGATTTGGCGCTGGCAGAAGTCGCTGCACCAGACGGTTTCTTTGACGGCCACAGCGCCCCGGCAAATAATCCCATACCTGCCATGGATAAAAGGGCAATCGTTTCAAGAGACACGGCTTCGCTTTGATTGGCCAGATGCATCAGTTTGACGCCCGCCGCAGTATACAACAGCACCACTGGCGTGTCTCCCAGAAACGAACCGGTCACAAACGCACGATACGGAATTTTCGCAACGGCGCAAAAGATGGTGATGGCGCCGTATGGCAGCGCCAGAATCATACGCAAACTGGCCACGGTTAGAGTGGGGCGGTTTTGCAGCCGTTGCTTAAATTTCTTTAATCGCTCCGGGAATTTGTTCGAATTTTTTGTGTGAATCATATTCCGGGTCAAAAAAAACAATCCACTCGTCCCCACAAGCGTTCCCAACAGGGTGACAATCGCGCCGGGAACAAAACCGAGCAGTGCGCCACTGACAAGATTGAAAATGGCTTTGGTCGGCAGTGTAAAGAGCATCCCCAGTGCGTGGAGAATGATCAGTATCAGAAATGTGCCGATGATATGCGCCGAAGCGGTGGCGTGCATTTGCTGCGTCAATTGCTGTACGGTTTTAAAATCCAGGTGCTTCATGCAAAGCAGCCATAGTGTGGCCAGTACCGCGGTCGCAATCAGCGCAAGGATGATGGTTTTGGGTTTTCTCTTCATGGCTATATGTATTTAGCAGACGCTTTGTGTTATTCAAAGTGCAATAGTCGACCTGGGCGCGTAAAGATTATGATACAACGTGTGCCATGAAAATAAGAGATGCACAGTATTGGGTAAGGCGGTTGCAGCTAACAGCGCATCCGGAAGGCGGCTATTATCGCGAAACCTATCGCAGTGATTTAATTATTCCAGCGTCCGCACTTGGTGGAACGTTTAAGGGACCGCGCAATGTATCGACAGCTATTTATTTTTTGCTCGAAAAAAAGCAATGTTCCGCCTTTCATCGCATTCGCTCCGATGAGTTGTGGCACTTTCATATGGGGGATTCCCTGTTGATTCACATAATCCTCGACAATGGAACACTTCAATCGCAGCGACTTGGGCCGCATATCGAATCAGGGGACGCATTTCAGGTGGTGGTGCCCAAAGGGTGCTGGTTTGCAGCAGAAGTGCTTAATCCGGAATCGTATTCTCTTTGCAGTTGCACAGTCGCGCCAGGTTTTGCGTTTGACGATTTTGAGCTGGCGGATCCAGAACATCTGGCAAAAACGTATCCTCAATATATGGACCTGATAAAAAGAATGCAACACGCTGCTTCATCCTGAAAAAAAAATGGAACATCGTTTGTAACCTCTGGATATACTGGCTGAAATCGGAAACCCTGAATATCTTTTTTCCCTATTTATTCCGTGTTGTGTTGACTTCCCGGGTATTGTGCTAAATTTATGACCGGTTGCAACAGGTCTGATGGCGTCTTCTATTGAAAATTCCGTCAGGGGTGTGTTGCAGCACAATTGCCATCGGCTTGATGGCCAGCTTTCGGGGGCGTTTATCGCCAAAAAAAAAACAGTGTTGGAAACAGTTTACGGTCAACCGAGGCGTGAACTTGAGTGAAAGGGTAAAAAAATGAACTTTTCATTGACGAAGATTCTTGTATTGCTGGCAATGCTTCTCATTGTGATTTCGTGCGACGATGACAAGAAAGGAGGTGGCGGAACAACGGATACCGCATCGACAACAGACTCTAATACGTCGTCGGATTCAGCCACTGTAGCGGATTCAGCCACCGTAGCGGATTCAGCCACTGTAGCGGATTCAGCCACCGTAGCGGATTCAGCCACTGTAGCGGATTCAGCCACCGTAGCGGATACGGCCACCGTAGCGGATACGGCCACCGTAGCGGATACGGCCACCGTAGCGGATACGGCCACCGTA